>CAZYXJ010000001.1:0-171799 GCA_964651115.1 uncultured Candidatus Saccharibacteria bacterium
GCCGTGGTCAGGGTCCAACCGGCGACCGAGGAAGGAGGACCTCTTGGTCAACATCCAAGTGGTACTTGAGGGTAAGGGTCCTGTAATTCTTCGCGATAGCAACTATGTTGCTTCTGGAGGAGAAGGGACTATCTACAGAATCTCCGACTTGGTGGTCAAGCTTTACCACAAGCCGGAGGAAGCAAGACGTCGAGGCATGCCGGACAAAATCCGGCTACTTGCCGGGATCAAACATCCTTACATCAGCTCTCCACTCGGGCTGGTAACCAACCCGAGTGGAGAGCCTGTCGGCCACTATCTGCCTTTCGTTGACGGGCACCCTCTCGCGAAGGTGTTCACCAACGAATTCTGGCAGCGCGAAGGGTTTGCCAACCCACATGCGTCAACTTTGGTTGATCGGATGCGGCAGGTATTCTCTTTCGCTCACCAGCACAAGGCGGTTCTGGTCGATGCCAACGAGTTGAATTGGTTCACGTTGTTCTCCGGTTCTGATCCGGAGCCGTGCGTGATCGATGTCGATTCCTGGGCGATTGGCCGATGGCCGGCGACGGTCATCATGCCGTCGATCCGGGATTGGCACTCGAAAACCTTCGGCGAGAATACCGACTGGTTTGCTTGGGGTATTGTGACCTTTCAGATCTTCACAGGAATCCATCCGTTCAAAGGAACCCTCGACGGTTTCGAACGGTCAGATCTCGAAGGTAGGATGAAGGCCAACGCCTCGGTGTTCAGCAAGGGAGTCAGGCTGAATCGAGCAGTTCGGGATTTCTCAAAAATCCCAGCTCGCTTGCTCTGGTGGTACGAAGCCACTTTCCAGAAGGGTGAGAGGACAAGTCCACCTTCACCTTTCGATACTGGAGTGGTTGCTCCTCAAGCTGCTCGCGTCATGCGAGTGGTTACAACAGGAAGGAGTGGTTCGCTTGTGTTCGAAAAACTCCTCGGATTGAGTGATCCGGCAGTGAGGACATTCTACTGTGGAGTGGCCCTGCTTGCATCGGGCAAGCTGATCGACCTTGGTACCAAGCGGCAAATCGGAGAAGTAGAGTCTCGTGGCTGTGAGGTGGTAAAAACTCAAGGTGGTTGGCTCATTGCCCAGATGGGCAAAAACCGGGAAGTCGGTTTTGACTATGTTCATGACGGGAGCTTGAAAGCTGAGAAGCTTTCTCTCAAACTTAACGGGGACCACCTGCTTGGGTATGAGAACAGACTCTTCGTCGTGACCGACAATGGTCTGACTGAAGTTAAGCTGAGTCTCTTCGGCAAAGCAGTCGCTTCGGTCGGTCAAACTTGGGGCGCAATGGTCAACTCGACCAAATGGTTCCAGGGTTTGGGCGTCATGGATGCAATGGGAGCCAAGTATGTTATTGTTCCGTTCGGTGAATCTGCGGTTGATCAAGTGCGAATCCGCGAACTCGACGGCATGCAAGTGGTGACAGCGAAGTCTGGCAATCGTTTCGTTTCGCTTATCGGCCTAGACAAGAAAGGTGCCTACCACAAAGTAGAGATCACCTTCGATCGCGATTACAAGTCGCACAAAGTCTGGGTTGGCGACACGGATGGTCCGGAACTCAACTTGGCCATTCTCCCGAGGGGTGTCTGTGCCATGATCATCAAGGATGGCGAGCTCGATATCTTTGTTCCTTCAAGCGGTCAATTGAACCGGGCAGAGGACAAACAGATCGGGACCGACATGTTGCTCTCCAACTGGGGAGACAAGGTGATCTATATCCAATCTGGCGAGGTCTGGTCAATAAGGCTTCGCTAAGTGGTTCAGTTTTGAATAGTTCTTTGTGCACATAAGGAGGACCGTACACCGGCCCTCCTTTTTTATGTCTCGCTATTTGAATGTAAAGCTAAGACGAGAACACGCCAAGCGGATCATGATTCTAGAGGATCAGGTCTATCACAACTTCTTTTATATTTTAGAGCGCCAATTTCTGTTATTGACTAACACATCAATTATCGCCATAATACAAAACTGATCAACTAGCAATCGTTTCTGTTGAAAATGGCTGAAATACGCGTTCTTTGAAAGGATGGTGGACAGTGGAAATTAGCCAATGGCTGGCAATAGCCTCTGGGTTGGTTCTCATGATCGCCTATGTCGTCTACAACTGGGGAATGTTCGCTGGACGGACAAATCCCAATGTGGCGACCTGGTCAGTCTGGGCGGCAATCGTTGTTCTGGGTACTTCGTCGTACACAGTTGCCTCGGGCGATGTATGGATGGCGGTGATCGCTCTCGCAAACTCCATTTTCTGTATCGCCACCTTCGTAGTGGTGGCAGTGAGGGGCAGGTTTAAGGGAGTCGATCGAGCTGACCTTACAGCGCTCGGTTTGGGCATTTTGGCCGCAGTTAGCTGGGCGGTCTTTCGCTCGGCAGCTTCGGCCAACTTGATTGTCCAGGCGGCAATCATCATCGGCTTTGTGCCGACCTGGCGTGGCCTCTGGCGAGGTCTGGTAGTAGAGCGACCACTGCCTTGGTGGCTGTGGTCAGCGGCATACGTTCTGGCGCTCGTTGTCGTGATTATGCGCTGGAATGGAGAGTGGGTGCCTTTGGTCTACCCGATCAACTGCATTTGGCTCCACGCTTCGGTACCGTTATTCAAAAGATGGTTCTTGAAGCAAGTGGAAAGGGCTTGGGCACGAGATCCCAAATTTGCGTCTCTCTCGACTGATCTGGGGCTCTTGCCTAGGGTCAGACCAGAACCGAGGAAATTCTGAAAGGAGAATACTCGTGACTACGAAAGTCGTTCTTTCAATTATGTCGGGTCTCGTCCTCATCTACGCTTTTTTCCCTTACATCAAGGCGATCGTGCGGAGACAGGCAAGCCCGAGGAAGGCCACATGGCTGGTGTGGGCCCTAGGGGATATCATCATTCTTGTCGGCATGCTGGCCAAGTCCACGATAAGCGGATTGATTATCGCGGCCACTCTCGGCGCGACCACAGTCTTCTTCTTGTCGCTCAAGTATGGCGAGCCCGGTTGGAACAAGCGAGACAAGGTGTGCATCACTCTGTCCCTGATCGCGATTACTCTCTGGCTTTATTTTGGAGAGTCTAATATCGGGATCGCCCTGAGCCTGGTGGCTCTGGCGATTGCGGCTTGGCCCACTTACGTCTCGGCTTGGGAGAACCCGGCCAACGAAGATCGAAAAGCTTGGATCGCGTTCAATGCTTCCAATATACTCTCGGTCATGGCCATTCCCCGCTTGGTCTTTGCGGATGCCGCTCCGCCCATGGTGTTCGCGGCAATTGACGCACCCATGCTGTTCTTGTTGTTTGTCCGCCCCCATCTTCAAAAGCGGGCGTTGCAGACGGCCTAGCCGCATGTGGTATGTCAGATGCAGGCGTTGTCGGGTAAACCGATGACGCCTGTTTTTTGTTGGCAAAAAGACCAACATGGATATTTATTACGACCCGAAGGGGAGTCTGTTGACGGGTTATCTTATAGGTTGTATTCTGTTCCGTGGTGAACATTGGAAACAAAGACTCTTTTTGGAGGAATACTGATGGCAGACGAGTGTGAGCAGTTGCCGGGAGGTCTCAACCCGCATGTGGTTGGGCTAACCTGCAAGGAAATGGTGCGCCGGGCAATCCGGGCCATTCTCAAGGAACGCCTCATTTTTGAGGCCACACGCAAAGAGGACAAGGGCGGCAAACCCGACTTTCTGACCTCGGCTGATCGGGCGGCGCAAGCGATCTACGTAAAGTTGATCAAGGAGTGCTTCCCGGGCTTCGGCATCGTGGCTGAGGAGGACCATCTTTCCCTTCCGTGCACTGTGCCTGGACTGGACGCCTACTTTACCGTGGATCCGCTCGACGGCACCAAGGCTTTCATGAGAAGGCAGTCCCATGGCATCGGCAGTATGCTGTCATTGGTCGTGAATGGAGAAATCATCGCCGCCTTCGTGGGCGACGTGATGACCGGCGAGATCTATTACTATCGCCCATGCGCCGATACGGTCCACCGCCTCTTTGGTTTCGATGAGGCCGAGGACTTGGTGATCAATCCAGCCTTGCCACTCTCGGAGCAATACCTGCTTCTCCGGGATCCACCCGACCGTTGCGGCACATTAGTCCGCGCTATGGTCGGAAAGCCACCTCTTGGCTTGTTCAAGAACGTGGAAGTCGGCGGCGGCAGTATCGGCGTCAGCTTGGCTCGACTTTGGAAAGGCGAAGTTGGCGGAGTAGTTCTCGATCCCGTCAATCAGACTCCCTGGGATTACTGCCCGGTCTGGGGCCTTTCGCAGAAGCTCGGATTCCGCTTCATTGCGATTCACGATTCGGCTTTCTGCCCCATTGAGATCGAGCCGATCAAGGAGGTGGCAGCTCGCACCCACGAGGTGTTGGTCATCCACGAGAGTCGGCTGGCCGAATTGGAGCAGTGGGCCGAATTGGCAAAGACCCGCTGAGTTTGGTGGACAGGAGTCAGTATAATTAACCAACTAAAGCGCACCGCAGACGGTGCGCTTTTATTTTTTTAATTTAATTGAACGTGGAGATTTATAAATTATGGGCAAAGCGAAAGAAACCTATCACGCGAAGGATGCCGATATTAGAAATTATGCAAAGTATTTACTAAGCGAAGGGTCGATGTTGGAGAAGAGAGATTTGATGCAATCATTCACGAGCAAGCTATAACTGATCAACAATAAACTCGAATTGAATAAAAGGGTGTACGAACAAACAATGCTGAAGGCGTAACTACCCCAGACCTCTCCCAAAGAGGTCAATTTTTATATTCAAAATTGGCACTCTCCAATAATGCCAAAAACCAATTGCGTTCAAAAGTATTCCTGTAGCAATAAACGGAATCAGATACAAAGAGTTGATCAACAACAGGACACATTCAATGCCCTTGCCAGCAAATAAGTCTAAGATGAAGTGAAGAAATGCAGAAAGAATACAAAAGACACCTCCCCCAACAAAACTATTGAACATCGGAGTAAAACCATTGTCAGAGTTAAAGGAGCGTGAATGCCTCGTAAATATTTCAACTGCTACCCAGATAACAATTGCTGGAATAATGAAATACCAATAATAAGAGAAACCGTATGCAATCCAAAACCACACCCCGGAAATGAGTGTTCCTGGAATATCACTTATTACTGAACATAATGGCGATAATGCTTCCATAGATGTTGATGATCATACTTATTTTACACCCAACGCAAAAACAAAAAGCCACCTCGTTAACGGTGACTTTTTGTTCCAGTATCCGGACCCTCTAGAGGTCCTTCGATACTTTTCTAAATTGCTGACCGTTTCGGCCTAGAACCTCGTAGGGTGAGACCTTGTAAGGGTATTTTAGTAGACATTTCTTAGTCAGTCTGACCCCTCTCGGTCTGTCCCTAAATATACATTTTCATTCTTTTCATGTACTCCTTAAACCCCATTCCTTCCCAAGCCCGTACACCTTCAATGTTACGGGAATCCACGGTAAGTTCAGCAACTTTTATGCCTCGTTGTTTAAACCAGGCAAGAAATTGCTCAACGGCTTTTTTGGCAATTCCTTTGCCACGAAATTCTTCAAGGAGGAAACCGTTTGATATGCGACCTATTTCCGGAACAGAAGTAACGGGTTTTGTGGGACTTATTTCAGCAGAAAAATAGCCCACAATTTTTTGATTTACCTCCGCAACGAGCCACATAGCGTCAGTCTTCTCTAACTCACCTTTTAAGGATTCGCCAAATGTACTTTTTGTCTCTGATCCTGCCTTCCAATATGAATCTAGAACATGGTGGTGGTCAGCAAGAAGACCGCTCAATTCAACTATTTGAGGAACATCTTGCTTTGTTGCTTTTCTAAGAGAGTAATCCATGTTTTTAATGTGTCTCGGTCTATCACATGACTGTTGCCGGTCAGGGACTCGAACCCCAATACCACGCTCCAGAGGCGTGTGTCCTACCATTAGACGAACCGGCAATGCGTACTTCTAAAAGCTATCAGAAAAAAGTGCTATACTCAAGGCATCATGAAGTCGTTCATTCCTGCTTTAGTTATCTTGTGCCTGGCGCTGGTGGGTTGGGGCGTTTTGTCTCTCTATCAGAATCAGGAAAGTGTGGTTTCTGTTACCGCAACTAGTACGTTGGTTTCTACGACCACGGTTAATCCGCCGGTCTCAGCGAAGCTAGTTGAACCGATTGTTCCAGTGACTAAGCCAGCTCCGGCTCCCGTTACCGTTCCGGCTCCCATTACTCCCGTGCCGCAACCAGAACCAGTAGTGGTGACGCCACCTGAGCCGGTAGTCTCTACTTACACCCCAAGTGAGGTCGCGCTCCATCCTAATTCTGACTCATGTTGGACGATTATTAATAACGTGGTTTACGACATCACCGAGTATGTGCCCAAGCACCCCGCCGGCAAGGTTATTCTCAAGGCTTGCGGTCGCGAGGCGACTAACATGTTCGAGTCAGTTTCGGCTCATCGGGGAACTGATCGGACGCTCGCTCGTTACGAACTTGGCCCACTAGCACAATAATTTTATGAGAGCTTGGCCTCGATCGGTTTGGTATTTTCTGGGCGGGATTAACTTTGTGGTTCTGGTGGCGGTGTGGTGGCTGGGCTCTGGTGGATTGGCGCTCGGTGGCGGTGACGATCTCTTGATTGCTCTGGGGAGGCTGGCCGGACTTTTGGCGGAGTTTTTGATTTTGATCCAGCTGCTGTTGATTGGCCGCATTCACGCCATTGAGCGGGCTTTTGGTCACGACCGTCTCTTGCGGCCGCATCGCTGGATCGGTTATTCGATCATTCCTGTTCTGATTGCGCACCCCTTACTCTTAGCTCGCGGCTACGGTGGCAGTTGGGCGGCAGTCGGTGAGCAGTTGATGGCTTTTGTGACCAAGTGGGCGGATGTTGACGCCGCTCTTTTTGGGTTCGTTATTATGACGATAGTTGTTTTGGCAACCCTGCCGCCAATTCGTCGTCGGCTTAAGTATGAGACGTGGTACGGTATCCATTTACTTATTTATGTGGGGATTGGTTTAGCGTTTGGCCATCAGATTAATTCTGGTGACGTGGCGCGTGGTGGCGCTCTGATCTATTGGCTCGGGCTGAACTTTTTTGTCTTTGGTGTTTATTTGGCCCATCGTGCGCTTTGGCCATTGTGGTTGGCTTATCGTCATCAGTGGCGAGTAATTTCGGTGCGGGCTGAGTCGGCCAATGTTTGGTCAATTATCATCGGTGGACGCAACGTTGATTCGTTTAAGTATCAAGCGGGGCAATTTGCGAATGTTTATTTTTTGCAACGGGGGATGTGGCACAGCCATCCGTTTTCTTTTTCGACCGCGCCGGGCGGTGAGACGATTCGTTTTACTGTTAAGTCATTGGGGGATTTTACGGGTGATTTGGGGTCGTTGCGGGTGGGTACCAGAGTGATGATTGATGGCCCGCTCGGCCGCTTTACCGAAGCGGCCGCCGCCGGCGATCGCTTTCTCTTGATCGCCGGCGGGATCGGCATCACGCCGATCCGGGCCCTGGCCGAATCGCTCGCGCCACGTCGCGATGTGGTGCTTTGCTACGCCGCCCGATCGGAGGAAGACTTGGTCTTGCGTTCGGAGCTCGAATCTTTTCCCCTAACCCGCCATTATTTTGTTGGTCCTGATCGGCTTACGAGTGGGGTTTTGGATGCGCGAGTGCCCGACTGGCGCCAGCGCGAAATTTATCTCTGCGGCCCCACGCCGATGATGGCGTCTTTGATCCCTCAATTTATTGCTGCTGGCGTGCCCCAACGAGCGATCCACTTCGAACGATTTGCTTATTAGTTGGAGGTGAGTTTTGACTTAGTTGCTCTCCTTAGTTAACATACACGTGAGCGGACTTATTTTTCCAACAACTCTTTGGCCATTTAAAGAAGGAGGTGTTCTGATGGAAGAGGAGTCGCGGCCGAAACAGCTCAAGGGGTTTGCGACGATGGATCCCGAGCGACAGCGAGAGATCGCCTCTCTGGGTGGTAAAGCCGCTCATGCTCAGGGCAAGGCTCATCTTTGGACTTCGGAAACTTGCCGTGACGCGGCCCGCAAGGGTGGCTTGGCGGCGGGGGCCAAAGCTAGGGAGGCAGCCGATAGGCGGCGGGCCGAGCGGGCGGAAAAGCCGGTTTCGTAGTATCATTTGGAGTAAGTCTCCGCCTGAGTTTGTGGCTCAGGGCACCGGCGCAAAGCTGACCGCTTTGCGCCGCTTTTTATGTTATACTGCCATTATGAAAAGATTATATCGGAGCAATATTAATAAGACGATTGCCGGCGTGCTAGGTGGGGTGGGCGAGTATTTTGAGATCGATCCCACCTTGGTCCGCTTAACTTATCTTTTGCTCACCTTCTTTACGGGCATTGTGCCAGGGATAGTGGGTTATTTGCTGGCGATGGCGATTGTGCCTAAGCCGCCGATTATTAGTTCTAATTAACTCCCCATGGTTTATCACGGCAATATCGAGAACGAGACCAAGGCGAATGAGAATTTTCGCAAAGTTATTTTTACTGGCGAGCATTGTCAGTTGGTGCTGATGTCGCTTAAGCCCGGTGAAGAGATCGGCCAGGAAGTTCATCATAATGTTGATCAATTTTTTCGCGTTGATGCGGGCGAGGGTAAGGCGTTGGTGGACGGTCAGGAATATCTCTTAAGTGACGGGATGGCTTTAATTGTTCCGGCCGGAGCAGAACATAACTTGATTAATACGGGTAGCGAGACGCTCAAGCTCTATACGATTTATTCGCCAGCCAATCATCCAGCTGGCACCATCCACGCTACCAAGGCCGAGGCCGACGCGGCCGAAGCGGAGCATCATCACTAAGTTCCATGAAAGAGGTGGTCGTTAATGACAAGATGCAAAAGGGATATCGGTATAAGCTCGTCGCGCCCGCTGGGCGCGATTTTGCTCCCGATTTTAAGCCCGACCTGTCGCCAGCCGAGATGCTTGAGCTGGGCGTCTTTGGCGGCAAATATCTGACGGATTGTCGGGACGAATTTCCGGCCAGCTGGTATCGGGGGGCCAAGCTTTCCCCCGAGCGCTCTGATCCTAAGCTTAACTACTTCGGTGTTCAGGCTAGCCAGCCGCTTGCGGTCTGGCGCGCTAAGGGTTGGATTTATCCAGATGATCCGCGTGGTTGGTTTCAGTGGTACTGTCGTTACTGGCAAGGACGTCGACTGCCGGAGGAGGATGCGCGGCAGATCAAGCGTTGGAAGGCGATCCGTCGCCACTTGGCGCAGATTACTAAAAATTGTCGAGCTAAAGATGTGTCATGCCGTCCCGTCCAGCGACAAGCGCTCCTGCATTGGGCCTATGACAGCCGGCGTTATTAGGGTTATACTGGGGCAGTATTATTGAATAATTTTTAAATCATGAAGTGGTATCAAAATCCCGATCTTGGTTTGTTGCTAGTCCGCGTTGCGTTGGGTTTGGTTTTTATTGTTCATGGCTGGCAAAAAGTTTCTAATCTAACTGGGACGGTTGGGTTTTTTGGTAGCATTGGCCTACCTGCTTTTTTGGCTTATGTGGTGGCGGCCATCGAATTTTTGGGTGGCTGGGCTATTTTACTTGGCATCTGGACGCGAGTGGCGGGAGTCCTTTTGGCGGCCGTGATGGTCGGGGCGATTGTGACGCTCAAGTTCAAGGCCGGTTTCTCTGGCGGTTACGAATTTGATTTAACTCTGCTTTTGATCGCTTTGGCGATGTCTTTCTCTGGTCCGGGTCGTTACGCTCTTTGTCGCTCGGGTCTTAAAAGTGCTCAAGCTTAAGTAGTTTAGTGATGACTGGCGTAGCTTCACGTTTGCCGTTCTACTTCTTTATCGGGATGTTTGCGGTGGTAACGGTGCTGTCGTTTTTCGTTTTTCAACCATTTTTGATGGTTTTGTCTTTAGCGGCAGTGGCGGCGGTTTTATTGCACCCGATTCACGAGCGGTTGATCCGTCGCTTGCGCGTTGGCCCTCGTTTGGCCGCGTTGATCGTCATCGTCGGCGTAATCGTCGTGGTGGGCACGCTGGCTTCGGTGATTAGTAGTCGAGTGTTTTTGGAGGCGCAAAATCTTTATGGTCAACTAACCATCATTAGTGATGATGCGGCTAATCCACCGACGCTAGAGTCTTTGGCCAGCGCGATCGAGAATCCGATCCGTCGCTTTTGGCCAACCTTTGATCTGGATTTGGCGGGAATCTTGGATCAATCATTGGGTTGGTTCTTCGACAATCTTGGACCACTTTTCTCGGGCACTCTGGCGATTGGTTTTAAGACCTTGCTCTGGTTCCTGTCGCTTTACTTCCTGCTTAAGGATGGGCCAAAGATTGTTAATAAGTTAGTCACCCTTAGTCCGCTCGGGGATGTTCATGATGAGCGGATTCTTAAACGGATCCAGCTAACGATTTTGGCGGTGGTGCGAGGTTTTCTTTTGGTCTCGTTGGTCCAGGGCTTGTTGGCTGGTATCGGTTTGGCGATTTTTGGTGTTCCCAACCCCACACTGTGGGGTGGCGTGGCGGCGCTCGCCGCCGTGGTGCCGGGTGTGGGTACGGCGCTGGTAATGATCCCCGCGGTAATTTATTTGTGGGTTTCTGGTTTGACGGGCGCGGCTCTGGGTTTGCTGGCTTGGGCGGTAGTGGTGGTTGGATTGGTGGATAATTTTTTGGCTCCTCAGTTGTATGCTCGTGGGGGATCAATTCATCCGCTGGTGATGCTGTTCGCGGTGTTGGGTGGTTTGGCGTTTTTTGGGCCGGCAGGATTTATTATGGGGCCGTTGGTGATTAGTTTGCTGGTGGCTTTATTGGAAGTTTATCGCGGCGGCCAGAATTTGGCTTAAACTTTATGATGAGTCGAAAAATTTTTAACAGCCCGATGTTGCTCGGGGTGGTGGTGGCGGTGCTATTGATCGAAGTAGTCGTTCTCTACCGGCCGCCGGCTTATTTTTATCTGCGAGATTTAATTTCGGCCGTGGTGCCAGAGACCGTGGTGGCCTTGGTTAATAAAGAACGCGAAGAGGCCGGACTCTCGGCGCTGGTCGTCAATGATCAATTAACGGCGGCGGCTCAAGCCAAAGCCGATGATATGGCGACGCGGGGTTACTTTGCCCACCAGGGGCCAGAGGGTGAGGTGCCGTGGGTGTGGTTGGATCGGGCGGGCTATCGCTACACCACGGCGGGCGAAAATTTGGCCGTCAATTATTTTTCCAGCGCTTCTTTGGCTCGAGCTTGGTTGGCTTCGGAACGACATCGCTCCAATATTCTGCAACCTGATTTTAAGGAAGTTGGTTTGGGTATCGCTCATGGCGAATACAAAAATCGTCCCGCTGTTTTTATTGTTCAATTTTTTGCGACGCCGCGTCGCACAGAGTAGGTGGGGGTGTTATACTAAACGCGACGCCTCTGCGTTTCCTCGGCAATGACGCCACGAATTCTGATGTTTGGTTGGGAATTTCCGCCGTATCATAGCGGTGGTTTAGGTACGGCCTGTGCCGGCTTAACACGCGCCCTCTCTTCGGTGGGGGCCTCAATTATTTTTGTCTTACCCAAAAATCGTCTCGCTCAAGCGGATTATATGCGCAAGTTTGTGTACGCGGGCGTGGAAGATCTGGTGGTTAAGGAGGTGCCGGCGCTACTTTATCCTTACGTGACGGTGGGCGAATATCGGGATTTGGCCAATTCGATTATGGGTGAGCTTTACGGTTCGACGTTGCTGGCCGAGGTTCGAGCTTATGCCGAGCGGGCCCGGTCGATTGCTGAGACTGAGGATTATGAGGTTATTCACGCTCATGACTGGCTGGCTTTTCCGGCCGGTGTGATGGCTAAGGCGGCTAGTGGCAAGCCACTGGTGGTTCATGTCCACGCGACCGAGTTTGATCGGACGGGCAATGGCGCAGTTAACCCGGCCGTTTTTGCGATCGAACGGGAGGGGATGATCGCGGCCGACCGAGTGATTGCCGTTAGCCAGTGGACGAAAGATATTATTGTTAATAAGTATGGTATTCCCGAAGAGAAGGTGGCTGTCGTACACAACGGGGTTGAGTCAATCGCCGCGGCCGGTGGTCCGGCCGCGGCGCTAGAGCAACTCAGGCGTGCTGGCAATAAAATTGTTTTATTTGTCGGTCGCGTCACCCTCCAAAAAGGTCCCGATTATTTTGTGGAGTTGGCCCGCCGGGTTTTGGCTTGGCGACCGCAAACTTATTTTGTGATGGTTGGTTCTGGCGATATGTTGCCGCGGATGATTGAGCGCGCGGCGGATCATCAAATTTCTAATCACTTTATTTTCCCTGGTTTTTTGCGCGGCGAAGAATTAAATTCCGTTTATCGCTCGGCTGATTTGTATATTTTGCCTTCGGTCTCGGAGCCCTTTGGGATCACGCCGCTGGAGGCCGCGGCTTGCGGCGCACCGGTGATGGTTTCGCGTCAATCGGGGGTCTCAGAGGTAATGGCTCACGCGCTCAAGGTCGATTTTTGGGACATTGATGAGATGACTAATCAGGTGCTGGCCGTTTTGGATCATCCATCGCTCGCCGCGACGCTAGCCGATAATGGACGACGTGATACCGAGCGGACTACTTGGCTAGTCGCGGCCAACAAATGCTTAGATATTTACCGCGCCCTCGCGTGATAGACTTAACCTAATTATGCCCGACGTTTGTTTTTACTTTCAGGTTCATCAGCCCCGACGCGTTAAGCGTTACCGGTTGTTTGATATCGGGACTGATCCGCACTATTTTAACGACGACTCCGACTCCAATACCAACAATCGCAAAATTATGCGCAAGGTGGCCGAGAAGTGTTATCTGCCCGCTAATGCGCTGATGGAAGAGTTGCTGGCTCGCCATCCAGAGTTTAAGATTACTTACTCATTATCGGGCGTATTTTTAGAACAAGCCGAGGAGTATGCGCCAGAGGTGATCGATTCTTTTCGACGGCTGGTCGCGACGGGCCGGGTGGAGTTGCTGAGCGAAACTTACTACCATTCGCTGGCTTATTTGTATTCGGTTAATGAGTTTCGGCGGCAGGTTAGATTGCATCGCAAAAAGTTATTGGAATTATTTAATTACGAACCAGAAAGTTTTCGGCATACCGAGCTGATTTATAACAATGATCTGGCGCGCGAGGTGGCCGAGCAGGGTTATCGCGCGGTGGTCGCCGAGGGAGCCGATCATGTGCTCGGTTGGCAAAGTCCTAACTATGTTTATTCGCCAGCCGGTGTCTCGGGTTTAAAGTTGCTGCTTAAAAATTACAAATTATCTGACGACATCGCTTTTCGCTTTTCCTCGCAGGCCTGGAGCGAGTGGCCGCTCGATGCCGGCAAATTCGCTCAATGGATTAAGGCCATTAATGGCGATGGCCAGTTGGTTAATTTGTTTATGGATTACGAAACTTTTGGCGAACATCAGTGGGCCGATACCGGAATTTTTGATTTTTTGCGGGCCTTGCCCGGCGAACTTTTAGCCACGGAGGGTGGCGGCTTTGTGACGGTGAGTGAGGCCGCTCGTCGTCATGAGTCGGTGGGTGAGATTGACGCGCCAAATTTTTTTTCTTGGGCCGATACCGAACGGGATTTATCCGCTTGGCTTTCTAATGCGATGCAACGTGATGCCGCGGCGCGTTTATATGAACTAGAACCGCTGGTGCTTAAGACGCGTCAGCCGGAGTTAATCACAGCTTGGCGTCGCCTCACTACTTCTGATCATCTATACTATATGTGTACCAAGTGGTGGAGCGATGGTGACGTGCATAAATATTTTAGTCCCTACGATTCTCCCTACGAGGCATTTATTTCTTATATGAACGCGCTTAAGGATTTGCAGACTCGGGTAACGGAGTCTTTGGCCCGCCATGTCTAAATCATTAGTGGTTGGCAATGGTCAGATTTTGGTTAATCTCGACGATCGAGCGCAAGTGCGCGACGTTTATTTCCCTTACGTTGGTTTAGAAAATCATGTGGGCGGCGATCTGGTCCATCGCGTGGGCGTTTGGACTGATGGTGAGTTAGCCTGGACGGAAAATTATGAGTGGCAGATTAAGGTCGAGAGCGAGCCGGAGGCCCTGGCGGGAGCGATTACCGCGGTGCATCCGCGGTTGGGACTTAAATTAGTTTTTACTGATCTGGTTTACAACGAGCGAAATATTTTCGTGCGTCGAGTGTTGATTTATAACCAGAGCGATCGGAGTCGAGAAATTAAATTATTTTTTGGTCATCAATTCGCGATGTATCAATCGCCGATGGCCTACACGGCTTATTATGATCCCGAGCATACGGCCATCGTTCATTATCGTAACGAACGCGTTTTTTTAGTTAACGCTCAGTTGGAGGGGCGGGGCTTTGATCAATTTACCACCGGCGTGTTTGGTAGCGAGGGCAAGGAGGGGAGTCATCGTGATGCTGAAGATGGTTTGCTGACGTCTAATCCGATTGAGCACGGTCGGGCGGACTCGGTGGTTGGGTTGGGAGCGGTTTATAAGCCCGGCGAAATGAAGACGGCTCATTATTGGCTGGCGCTGGCCTCGTCGCTTAAGGAGGCGCTCGAACTTAATTATTATGTATTGGGTCGGGGCGCCGGCTACTTAATTAGCTCAACGGAAAATTATTGGCGCGCCTGGATTAATCGTCGTCAGTGGAGCTTCCATGGTTTGTCGGAAGAGGTGGTCTCGCTGTTTAAAAAATCTTTGCTCATTGTGCGGGCTCATGCCGCGCATAATGGGGCGATGATTGCTTCGTGTGATTTTACCAGTCTCCAGCAAGGTAAGGACACTTATAATTATGTTTGGCCACGCGACGGAGCGTTTACCGCTCTGGCTTTGGCCAAATCGGGTGACTACGCCACGGCTAAAAATTTCTTTTCGTTTGCCGGTTCAGTTATCCACGAAGACGGTTTCTTTATGCATAAATATAGCCCGGATGGTTCTTTGGGGAGCTCTTGGCATCCGTGGATGCGCGATGGGCGCTTGGCTTTGCCGATTCAAGAGGACGAGACGGCCTTGGTGCTGTGGTCGTTGTGGCAATTTTATGAGGGTTCAAAAGATTTGGAGTTTGTGGAGAAATTGTATAACCCCTTAATCAAAAAGGCCGCCGATTTTATGGTTTTGTTCCGCGAGGAGGATACTAAGTTGCCCAAACCAAGTTATGATCTTTGGGAAGAAAAATGGGGCACCTCGACGTTTACCGCCGCCAGCGTTTACGCTGGCCTGGTCGCGGCGGCCAACTTTGCCAAATTATTAGGCAAAGTTAAAAATGAAGACACCTATCGTCAGGCCGCCGCGGAAATCAAGTCAGCTATTTTGGAACATTTGTACGACCAAACTCATCGCGGTTTTTATAAATTATTGTCGCGCGAGAGTGGACGATTGCGTTATGATCCGACGATTGATAGTTCGACTTTATATGGCTTGGTTGCTTTTGGTATTCTGTCGGCCGACGACGAGCGCTTGCGTCTCGAGGCCGCGCGACAGGCCAGCGCCCTTAATTTATCGTTGCCTTCGGGTGGGACGGCTCGCTACCAGGACGATCGATATTTCCGTCTCGATTCTTCTTATCCGGGTAATGCCTGGTTCATTACCACTTTGTGGATGGCGGAACTGCAACTTAAGTTAGCGGTTACTGAGCCGGATTTGGCGCCCGTGGTGCGTCACTTGGAGTGGGTGGTGGCGCGAGCGCAAACTTCTGGTCTGCTCTCTGAACAGCTAAATCCCTACACCGGCTCGCAACTTTCGGTTTCTCCACTGGTCTGGAGTCACGCCGCTTTTGTCTTGACGGTCATCGCTTATTTAGACAAACTGGAAGAGCTGGGTATTTGCAAGGCCTGCAATCCGGTCTACTGACGTGAAATTTACGATCAATCAAGTTTTGCCCGGCTCTTTGGGTCGGGCTGGTACGATTACCACTCCTCACGGCGTCATTGAGACGCCCGCTTTTGTGGTGGTGGGTACCAAGGCCACGGTTAAGGCGGTTACGCCCGAGCAGTTGCGCGAGCTTGGGGCCTTGGTGGTACTGGCCAACACTTACCATTTGTATCTTCAGCCCGGTGCTTCTTTGGTTGAGTCCGCCGGGGGACTAGGAAAATTTATGAATTGGTCCGGCCCCACCATGACTGATTCTGGCGGCTTTCAAGTTTTTTCACTGGGGGCGGCGTTTGGTCAGGCGGTATCTAAGGTGGGGCGCGGTGAGACGGAGACGGCGGTGGTTGAGTCTGGTGCCGCTTTGGCGCAGGTTGATGATGAGGGTGTCACGTTTAAGTCTCATTTGGATGGATCTAAGCATCGGTTGACGCCAGAGAGCTCGATGCAGATTCAACATCAATTGGGGGCGGATATTATTTTTGCTTTTGACGAATGCACGGCTCCCACTTCGCCCCGAGCTTATCAAGAAGAAGCTCTGCGTCGGACGCACGCTTGGGCGAGGCGCTCGCTTAACGAGCACCAGCGTCTGGGTGGTGAGCAGGCGCTGTTTGGTATTGTGCAGGGCGGTCAGTTCCAGGATTTGCGTGAGGCGAGCGCGAGAGCAATCGGCGCGATGGATTTTGCGGGTTTTGGGATTGGGGGTTCGTTTACTAAAGATGATATTTCGACGGCGGTCGCTTGGGTCAATCAAATTTTGCCCCCCGAGAAGCCGCGTCATTTGTTGGGAATCGGCGAGCCAGAGGACCTGTTCGCGGGCGTGGAGCAGGGCGTGGATACTTTTGATTGCGTGATTCCTACTCGGATGGCGCGCCACGGTCAACTCTTCACCAAGGTCGGCAAGCTTAACATTTTAAATGCCAAATTCCGCGAAGATTTTTCGCCGATTGAGCCGGATTGTGGTTGTAGTACTTGCCGCCACTACACTCGGGCTTATCTGGGCCATTTATTTAGAGCCAAAGAAATGTTGGCCGGCACCCTCGCTTCGATCCACAATCTCTACTTTTTGGTTAATCTAACCAAGCAAATTCGTCAGTCGATGGTGGAGGGAAATTTTCATGAGTTTAAGCTAGAATTTTTAAGTCACTATCATGTTTAAACTTAACTCTCAATTTGCGCCGGCGGGGGATCAGCCTAAAGCCATTGCCCAATTGGTCTCTGGTTTGGAGCATGGCTTTCGTCATCAAACTTTGCTTGGGGTCACCGGTTCGGGTAAGACCTTTACGGCGGCCAATGTGATCGCGGCCGTTCAGAAGCCCACTTTAGTCATCGCGCACAACAAGACCTTGGCCGCGCAGTTGGCTCAGGAGTATCGCGATTTTTTTCCCAATAACGCGGTGCACTATTTTGTCTCTTATTACGACTATTATCAGCCGGAGGCCTACATTGCGCACTCTGATACTTATATTGAAAAAGATGCTCAGATTAACGAAGAAATTGATCGCTTGCGTCACGCTTCGACGCAGGCGCTCTTAACGCGGCCGGACGTGATCATTGTGGCTTCGGTGTCGGCGATTTACGGTTTAGGTAGCCCGGCGGAGTACGAAGCGATGTATCAACGGTTGGAGGTGGGGCAAAATTATGGCCGCACCGAATTGATTAAGAAATTAATTAGTTTGTTTTATGAACGGACCAATGCGGATCTCGATCGCGGGGGCGTTTTTCGGGCGATTGGTAACTCGGTGGAAATTATTCCGCCGGGCGCGCGGGAAGTGCACAATCTCGTGATTGAGAATGATCGGATTGCCGAGATCGTGACGGTTGATCCGGTTAGCCGGACAATTTTGGATCGTCCCCAGACCATCTTCCTCTTTCCGGCTAAACACTTTATCACTAGCGTTGATAAGCGCCAGCGGGCAATCGCGGCGATTCGCGCGGAGATGGTTGAGCGCGTGGCTGAGTTTGAGGCCGCCGGAAAACTTTTGGAAGCGGATCGGATTAAGCGTCGGACCCAATACGATCTCTCGATGATTGCGGAAGTGGGCTATTGCAACGGGATCGAAAATTATTCTCGTCACCTTTCTGGTCGCGCGCCCGGTCAGCCACCGGATACTCTACTTTCGTACTTTCCGCATCTGTCGGACGGTACGCCAGATTTTTTGACAGTGATTGATGAGTCGCACGTTACCTTGCCTCAAGTCCAGGGCATGTACGCTGGCGACGAGAGCCGCAAAAAGAATTTGATTGAATATGGCTTTCGTCTGCCGAGTGCCTTGGATAATCGGCCGCTTAAATTTCCTGAATTTGAAGAACGGGTTGGACCGACGATCTATACTAGCGCGACGCCTGGTTCTTATGAGCTAAAGCATAGTGAGCAAGTGGTTGAGCAGATTATTCGGCCCACCGGTTTGGTTGACCCCGAGCTGACGGTCCGGCCCATTAAATCGAGTGCGGAGTACGGTGGTCAGATTAAAGATTTTATTTTAGAAGCGGAAAAAGAAATTGCCGCCGGCAATCGCGTCTTGGCGACCACGCTGACCAAAAAAATGGCGGAGGACCTGAGCGCCTATCTTAAAGAGACCAAGATCAAAGCCGAGTATCTCCATAGTGAAGTAAAGACTTTAGATCGAATCAAAATTTTAACTGCTTTTCGCAAGGGCGAATTTGACTGTTTGGTGGGCGTTAACTTATTGCGCGAGGGTTTGGATTTGCCGGAGGTAACTTTTATTGGGATTTTGGATGCCGACAAAGAGGGATTTTTACGTTCGGAAACCTCGTTAATTCAAACCATTGGCCGGGCGGCGCGTAATGCCGAAGGTCGAGTGATTTTGTACGCTGATCAGATCACGGGTTCGATGGCCCGAGCTATGGAGGAGACGCGTCGTCGTCGGACCATCCAGTTGGCGTACAATCAGGAGCACGGTATTACGCCGCTAACGATCAAAAAGAAAATTCATGATATCACGGCCGCGCTCGAGACCGAGCGCGATCGGGCGGTACGTCGTTTGGTGGCGCTAGATCGTGCCGCCTATGGCAAAAATTTGAAAAAATTATTGAAAGAAAAAGAGAAGCAGATGAATGAGGCCGTGCGGGAGCTCGACTTTGAAACCGCGGCCATTATTCGCGACGAAATTAAGGCTCTGACGGCGGGAGAGGAAAACTAGAGACAAAATTCATAATCCGTGGTATGGTATTGTCTAGAGTTCGGGGTGTTTGGTTGGCGCAAAAGGAGGTTCGCCAATGAGTTTCTGGCAGTGGGTGATGGCTGTGGGTGGTGGGGGTGCGTTGTTGATCGGCGTTTACTTGCTCAACCCTCTTTTTTCAGACTGGGCTGATGGGTTGAAGTACCCAGTCGAAGATTCAGAGGGATTTGAGGACTAGGGGAATAAAAACGGCCGCGGAACAAAGTTCCGCGGCCTAATTCGTTTTTTTCTCGCGCGCCCGCCAGGCAAAGAACTTCAGGGCCTGCCTGATTATCCGAGCCGTGGCCGTCCCGGGTTTAGCCCGCCGGAACCGGGCCTTGAGAAGCCGGAGCGTTCGCTTTGACCGTTCTGTGGGTCCCATGGGGCCAACCCTCCTTTCTGAGGGGGTAGGATACACTAAATTTGACTTTTGTGCTACAATGACGCGTTACCATGAGCGATCAGATCAAAATTAAGGGCGCGCGAACTCATAATCTCAAGGATATTAGTGTGGATATCCCGCGCAATCAAATGGTGGTAATTACCGGCCTGTCAGGTTCGGGTAAATCGTCGTTGGCCTTCGATACCATTTTTGCCGAGGGCCAGCGGCGTTACGTAGAATCACTTTCGGCCTATGCCCGACAATTTTTGCATCAGATGCAAAAGCCGGACGTTGATGAGATCGAAGGATTGTCCCCGGCCATTTCGATTGATCAGAAAACTCGTTCTAATAATCCGCGTTCCACCGTCGCGACGATTACCGAGATTTACGATTATTTGCGCGTCCTCTTTGCTCGCGTTGGTCGACCTCATTGTTTGGTTTGTGGCGAAGAGATCAAGAAATTAACTCACTCCGAAATTGTTGATTTGGTGACGGCTCGACTTAAGGAGGCGGGCGACACGGTGCGGATCTATGCTCCTTTGGTACGCGGGCGTAAAGGCGAGTATTATCAACTACTTTATGATCTCTTGGATAAGGGTTATCGAGAGGTCTTGATTGATGGCCAGCGCCACAATTTGCGCGAGCGCATTGTTTTAGATAAACAGACTCGCCACGACATTGACGTGTTGGTCGATGAGATTGAGGTCACGGCGCTGGCCGCCGCTTTTGCTCCGCGAGCAAAAGCGTACAAGCTCAAAGAGATGGTTGGTGCCGCGGTTAGCGATTCGGCCAAGAGCCGCTTAAACGAGGGTGTGGAGCGAGCGCTTAATGAGAGTGATGGTTTGGTGCGGGTGGTGATGGGGGAGAAAAATTTTGTGGTCTCGGCTCGCTTTGCTTGTCCCAATGACGGCTTTTCTTACCCCGAAATCGAACCACGCCTGTTTTCCTTTAATTCGCCTTACGGCGCTTGTCCGGCTTGTCATGGTTTGGGCAGTAAGCATTTTTATGGCTCAGAAGTTTGCCCTGATTGTGGCGGCGCGCGATTGCGGCCCGAGGCATTGCAAGTACGAGTGGGTGGACGCAATATCGTGGAAGTCTCGGCCTTGTCGGTAGCGGACGCGGCTGATTATTTTGCCAATTTAAAATTGACGGAGAAGGATCGGGCCATCTCTGGCGTCGTCCTGCGCGAGATTGAGTCGCGCTTAAAATTTTTACTGAACGTCGGTTTGGACTATTTGTCGCTCGATCGTCGAGCCAATACCCTGTCGGGTGGTGAGAGTCAGCGCATTCGTTTGGCCAGCCAACTAGGTTCGCGATTAGTCGGGGCGCTCTATGTGTTGGACGAACCGACGATTGGTCTCCATCCGCGAGACAATGATCGTTTAATCAACACCCTGTCTGAGCTCCGCGATTTGGGCAATACCATCATTGTGGTGGAGCACGACGAGGACACGATTTTGGCTTCGGACTTTTTGGTCGACATTGGCCCCGGGGCCGGCGTCCACGGTGGTCAGGTAGTGGTGGCTGAGCGGGTAGACAAATTGATTACGTCCAAACGGAATACTTTTAATTCGTTAACCGTTGATTATTTACGCGGTGATCGCTCGGTGCCAACGCCCGACGAGCGTCGAACCAAGGAGAAGGGGGCACTCAAAATTCGCGGTGGCTCGCTCTTTAATCTTAAAAATATTAATGCCGATATTCCGCTCGGTAAATTGGTGGCGGTGACGGGGGTCTCCGGTTCCGGCAAATCGACCTTCGTTTATGAATTGATTCACAAAAATTTGCAGGCGCGCTTTGATCGTCGCTTGCGCACTAACGAAGTTTACAATTGTCGTGAGTTTAGCGGGACGGAATATTTGAGTCGCGCCATTCTCATCGATCAGTCGCCGATTGGCCGAACGCCACGTTCCAACCCCGCGACTTATACCGGAGCTTGGACGCACGTACGTGATCTATTTGCTAGCACCGAGGAGGCGCGTCTCCGTGGCTGGAAGGCTAATCGCTTCTCCTTTAACGTTAAGGGTGGTCGCTGTGAGGCTTGTCAGGGTAATGGTCAGATTGCGGTCGAGATGCACTTTTTGCCGACGGTCTACGTGGAGTGTGATGTTTGCCGGGGTCGCCGTTTTGAGAAAGAGACGTTAGAAGTAAAGTATCGGGGTAAAAATGTTTACGAAGTTCTTAAAATGACGATCGAGGAAGCCCTCGCCTTTTTCGAAGATATTCCGGCGGTGTATGATCGACTTAAAACGCTAAACGATGTGGGCTTGGGTTACTTAGAGCTCGGGCAATCGGCCACGACACTTTCGGGTGGGGAGGCTCAGCGGGTTAAAATTTCTTCGGAGATGTATCGGCCAATGACGCAAAAAACCATTTATATTTTGGACGAGCCGACGGTCGGGTTGCACTATGAAGATGTTCGTAATTTGGTCGAAATTTTGCAAAAATTAGTTGATCGAGGCAATACGGTTTTGGTGATCGAGCACAATCTCGATGTGATTAAGAATGCCGACTATCTGATCGATTTGGGTCCCGAAGGGGGTGCTGGCGGCGGACAGATCGTAGCCGCCGGAACACCGGAGGAGGTGGCTCGGGTCAAAGAGTCGCACACGGCTAAATATCTTCGGCGGATTTTACAAAAATAGAAAAAGACAGCATGTGGTTAGTCGGGCAGGACTGCCGCATGCTGTCCGGAGGGGAAAGAAGCGCTGGTGCTTCTGTAGCTTTCTGCTTTAATTGTAACGCGATGAACGAGAAAATCAAGTCACAAGTGGATAACTTGCCCGACGCGCCGGGAGTGTATTTTTTCCGTCAAGGGCGGCAGATTTTGTATATTGGCAAAGCGACCTCTCTCCGTTCGCGAGTAAAAAGTTATTGGCGAGCTGATTTAACCAAGACGCGTTCGTCTTGGATTGCTAGCATGGTCGAGGCGGTGGAGACGATTACCCATCTTCCTACCGATTCGGTGCTCGAAGCTTTGATCTTGGAATCCGAACAAATTAAAAAGCATCAGCCGCCCTATAATAGTCGAGAAAAAGACGATAAGAGTTATCTTTATGTTTTGATCACGGACGAAGAATTTCCCGCCGTGGTGACGATGCGGGGCGCCGAGCTTAAGTTGCTCGAAGCGTCGAATCGGCCGCGGGCGGTGTTCGGCCCCTTTCCTCATGGCGGCGAATTGAAAGAGGCTTTAAAAATTATTAGGAAAATTTTCCCTTTCCGGACAACCTGCCGGCCACGTTCGGGGAAGTTGTGTTTTGACGCTCAGCTCGGACTTTGCCCTGGTGTCTGTGGCGGCACGGTTAGTCCAGTGGAATATCGGCGCTTGATCCGCCATCTGATTTTATTTTTTCGGGGCAAGAAAGCCGCTCTTCTCGGTCAATTGGAACGGCAAATGAAGCTGGCCGCCCGGCAGCAGAATTTTGAGCAGGCCGAAATTTTTAAGCGACGCATTTTTGCCCTTAAGCACATTCAGGATGTTTCGCTGTTGCGGCGGCGGGAACCAGAGAGCCGGCTGCTGGATGCCTCGGGTGAGCCGCGGTTCGAAGCTTACGATGTGGCGCACATTAGCGGCACGGCGAGCGTCGGTTCGATGGTGGTGGCTTATGGTCAATCCTTGGCCAAGGATCAGTATCGCAAGTTTAAGCTACGCGGCGCGGCCAGTGGCCGCGCCGACGATACCGCCAATCTGTACGAAGTTTTGACGCGGCGCCTGGCTCATCCCGAGTGGCCTTTGCCGAGCGCGGTGGTAGTTGACGGCGGTATCGCGCAAGCCAATGTCGCTAATCGAGTTTTGCGTGATCATGGCCTGACTATTCCGGTGATCTCGATCGTGAAAGATGATCGGCATCGAGCGCGCGGTTTGTCTGGACCGGCCACCCTGATCGAGCCTTACAAAAATGTTTTAGTCCTGCTTAATGCTGAGGCGCATCGCTTTGCGCTTAACTATCATCGTCGACTGCGTGGTGTGATATAATCTGAGCATGCAGCGCTCGGTGTTGGCTTGGTATTATCTAGCACTGTTTTTAATTGTCGTCGCCTTTTTTGTGGCGACTGATTTTTCTCCTTTTAACGCTAGTTTACGTTTTTTTATTTTGACTTTGGCGGCGGCGGCCATCGTCGCGCCGATTATTTTTTCTTACGTTTCGGCGCGTGATCACCGCAATGATCAGGCCTCGGTGGGGGTGCTGGCGAGCGCTAATCGCGATCTGGAGGCGTCCGTTAAGCAATTAGAAAACAAACTTCGTACGGCCGAGACGGCCAATCAGCGCCTGCAGGCCGTCGACAAGGCCAAGTCTGATTTTGTGGGTTCGGTCGCTCATCAATTGCGCACGCCGCTCTCGGCCATTAAGTGGACTTTCCACATGATGCTTAACGGCGAGCTCGGTCCGGTCACCGAAGATCAGAAAACATTTTTAAGCAAGGGCTTTGACGGCGTTAATCGGATTATTACCGTGATCAATGATTGGCTTAATTTGGATTATATCGAAACCGGCCATGACGAATACAAATTTGTTCCCATTGATCTAACCGAAATGGTCGACAGCGTCGCGTTCGAATTTAATGCTCGATTGGTTGAGCGCAATATTCGCTTGGTGGTAGACAAGCCCAAGAGCAATATGCCGCTGGTGGTGATTGATCCGATCAAATTTAGTATGGTGTTGGAGAATTTGATCGATAATGCCATTAAATATAGTCGGCCGGGAGGCGAAGTGCGAATTACCATTAACGATGATCGGGTATTGGCGGAAGCGCCTGAGGTGGAGTTGCGAGTTAAGGACGCGGGTATTGGCATCCCGGCCGCGGAACAGAGCAAAATTTTTGAACGCTTTTTCCGTTCATCAAATGCCGCTAAGTCCGTGACCCAGGGTACCGGCCTGGGGCTCTCGATCGCTAAAAGCATCGTTGAGCGTCATGGCGGAACAATTCGCTTCGAGAGCGTCGAGGGGGTGGGGACAACTTTTATTATTACTATTCCCCTCAAGCAAAATAAAGTATAATGGCTGACATATGGAACCACAGCAAAAAGGTAAAATTTTGATTGTTGAGGATGATGAATTTCTTCGGTCGCTAACGGCTAAACGATTAGAGCGCGAAGGTTACGGCGTGGCCGTGGCTCTAGATGGTGAGAGCGCGATTACGGTAGCGGAAGAGTCTAAGCCCGCCCTCGTTCTTTTGGATCTTTTGTTGCCCGGTATTGATGGTTACGAAGTATTGCGACGAATCCGTGAGCACGCCACGCTTAAGACTTTGCCCGTGATCGTTTTTTCTAATCTTGGTCAGCGCGAAGATGTGGAGAAGGCCCAAGCGGCTGGAGCCGACGACTTTTTGATTAAGGCCAACTTTACTCTTGATGACGTGGTCGAAAAGATTAACTCGCGACTTTTGGTCTCAACTTCCTAAAACCTCATGGCCACGGTTAAAGTCGGCGTGCTGCGGGGCGGGCCGTCGAGCGAGTACGAGGTCTCGCTTAAAACGGGTGGCAGTGTTTTGACTCATTTGCCGGATCATTACGAGCGGCATGATATTTTTATTGATCGACAGGGGCGCTGGCATTGGCTCGGTCTGCCGACCTCGCCAGAGCAAGTAGCGAAAAAGGTTGATGTGCTTTTTAATGCTCTGCATGGTGAGTATGGCGAAGATGGTAAATTACAAAGCCAGCTTGATTTGCTGGCCGTCCCTTATACCGGTTCGCAAACGTTTGCTTCGGCCGTGGGCATGAACAAGGTGATGGCTAAGGAGGTTTTTCGCCGCGCCGGACTTAAGGTGCCGCAAGGCGTTCTGCTCCGGCGCGGCGCTCACGCTAATTATGCGCGGGCCGTACACGAAAAGGTGGCTCCGCCCTGGGTGATCAAGCCCTCCGATCGCGGCTCGTCCGTTGGCCTGTTTTTTGCTCGGACTTTTCCAGAGTTAGCCGAGGTGATCGAACAAGCTTTTACGATTGCGCCCAATCTTTTGGTCGAAGAATATATCGCCGGGCGAGAGGCGACCTGTGGCGTGGTGGATCATTTTCGCGATGCGCCCATCTATGCTCTGCCGCCAATCGAAATTCGTCGGCCGTCGGGCAAAAAGGTGTGGGATTATCAAGACAAGTATAGCGGGGCAACGGAGGAGGTTTGCCCGGGGTTATTTTCGGACAGCGAAAAGCGTTCGATTGAGCAGGCGGCGATCTTGGCCCACTCGGCTCTGGGACTCCGGCACTATTCTCGCTCCGACTTTATCGTGACGCCGCGCGGGCTCTATGTGCTCGAGGTTAATAGTTTGCCGGGCATGACGCCCGAATCGCTTTTGCCTAAGGCGCTCGCGGCGATTGGTTGCCCCTATCCGCAATTTTTGGACCACGTCATCCAGCTTGCACTGAGGGGGAAGTAACGGTAGGGTTATTACGACGGGCCGGTAGCTCACCTGGTAGAGCGCCTCATTTGCACTGAGGAGGTAGGGGGTTCGAGTCCTCTCCGGTCCACTCGACTCGTTCGTTTAAAGGCGAACTCGCTCGTGGCAAGCCACCTCGAACAAGAACATCGCGGGGTTTTCTTGACGCCACGGAAAGAACGAGTCGAGTGCCCTGAGCGAGGAGTACCGCGACGAGTCGAATGGGCTACAATGTTAGTTATGCCTTTCGTTTATATAATTAAAAACTTAGCTCATGACTTGTACGTTGGCGTGAGCAAAAATCCGCAACAACGACTCATTGAACACAATTCTCAACGGGGCGCAGATTTTACCAGACGGGGTTCAAATTACCGCATCGTTTTTCTTGAAGAACATCCAACTCTCGCTGATGCCCGAAAACGTGAAATCCAAATCAAAAAGTGGCGGAGGGGAAAGAAGGAAATGTTGATTGAAAAGTATCAAAAAGGTTTGCCGAATTGCTTCAGATAAAATTCATGAGGTGGGGAGTATAGTAGGGCTATGACTACAATAGGAAAATATCAGTTGACCACGTTTATTTTGGTCATTTTGGTTATTGTGTTGGGGGTGATGTTGTTTACTGAAGCAGATGAGCCAGTCGTCTCATCTTTGAGTGATGTCCAGGGTCAGCTCTCGAGTTGTTTGGAGGATCTGGCTGGTTGGAACCGCGATAATCTAACGGGGACGACGACGCCCGACACTGAGGCTCGAGGCGAATTGTCCGACATCCTAGAGCGCTGTGGTGACTCGCTGGGGATGATCGCTACCAGCACTTCTCGGTAGACTTTACTTTTATTATCGTTTAAGGCATAAATAAACAGACCGTCGTGGTCTGTTTATTGCTCTTTAAATTTGCACAGGAGGTGCTTGAGTGGAAGGACGAACGAGAATTATCGCCATCAGCGGCATGGCGGGCACCGGTAAGAGTACGCTGGCGCGGACTCTGAGTCAGTACTTGGATTTGCCGATGTTCTCGGCTGGGCAGAGGATGAGGGAGCTGCTGGCGGCTCTAGAGAATCGGGGCAAGCGGCCCGACGACTTTGATGCCGTGGTTGATGAGGCGGCCCGCCAGTTCGTGCTCAATCATCAATCCTGCGTCGTCGAGGGACGCTTGGTGCTCTTGGCCACCGAGCACTTCAATGGAGTCTTCAGTCTCTTGCTTACCTGCCAAGCCGAGACTCGCTATCGTCGGATCTTTGAGGGACGGTGCGCGCAAGACCTCACTCTGTCTCAGGTCAAGTTCGATACTGCCCGTCGTGATCGAAAAGATCTGGAGCGGTTGAGTCAAAAGCTTCCGAACCCCTACGACCCGGGCAAATACAAACTCTGCCTCGACACGACCGCTCTTTCGGCGGAAGAGGTCTTCGAGTTGGTGATTAACCAGGCTGGCCTCCAGGTGCCAGCCACGACTCTCGTGGCTCGTTAATGCCCGAGAACCCACCGAGCGCCGTCCATCCTAGGACGGCGCTTTTTTCTTTTCCCAAAATATGGCATAACTAACAAGTCTGGGCCTATAGTCTAGTGGTACGACGCTACATTCGCATTGTAGAGGCGCGAGTTCGATTCTCGCTAGGTCCACCCAATTTGCTTTGCCTGTGGATAAATCTTTCGCTCATCTATAGAAGGATTAGATATAATTATAGAGTCCCGTAAATGGAATTAAGTAAAGGTCGATAGAACATAAAAATATTAATTATGAACAAAGGACCTTTGGCTAAGCTCGCTCATGTGCTTGTCATTATCGGTGCTTTGAACTGGGGTCTAGTTGGTGTTGGCTCATTGGCTGGCAGTAACTGGAACGTGGTCAACCTTATCTTAGGTGGCATCCCCAGCGTCGAAGCGATCGTCTACGTCTTAGTTGGTCTCTCCGCTCTGGTTTTGCTCTTTGGGGGCAAGAAGAACGGTGGTGCCGGGATGTAATCTCGCTTAGTTGATGTGGAAAACCGCTCCGAGCGTAAGCCGAGCGGTTTTCTCGTGGTTGGTGATGTGATATCCTGACAAGACATGGCGAAACACTTGCTGGCGCTAGCCCTGATCATTACTCTTTCTAGTTGGGCGCATCAGACCTTGGTTAATTCTTACGGGCGATTAGAGCAATCATTGGCCGCCACCGGCGCGGCCGTAGCCGCGCCGGTGCGCGTGCGTCTGGTGGCGCCCGAGGCGCCACCAGACCTCCGCGCCACCGCTTACGCGGTGGGCTATTTGCCTCCGGAGGGTGATTTAGAAATTGTGGTGGAGAAGGCGGGAAATTTTGCTCTGCCGATTGCCAGTATTACCAAGTTGATGACGGCCCGCCTAGCGGCCGCTGGCGATCATTCACAAATTATTACTATCGCACCAACTGATCGGGTCTGGCCCACTGATTTTTCTCAACTGCGGGCCGGGGATCAGTTGACTCGTGATGGCCTACTCCAATCGCTGTTGATCGAATCGAGTAATTACGCCGCCGCCGCTTTGGCTCGCGAAGGGGGAGGGGATTTTGTTCGACAGATGAATCGCGAAGCCAAAAAACTTGGTTTGAGTGGGACGGCTTATTATAATCCTTCGGGCCTTGATCCGCTGAGCTTGGGGGGAGCGGATCTTAACCGCTCGACGGCTCAAGACTTGCTTAAGCTCGCCAAAACTTTGTGGCAGGAAAATCCCTCACTGATGGCGATTACCCGCCAGCCGAGCGCCGCGCTCTATGCCGCCGCCGGTGGCTACCATCACACCATGATCAGCACCAATCGCTTGTTGGAGGCAACTCGTTGGCCGGCTAAGGTGGTGGGAGGTAAGACGGGGCAAACTGATTTGGCGGAGAAAAACCTCCTTTTAATTTTAGAAAATCAATCGGGTGGGGGTCATCTCTTGGCCGTGGTACTAGGATCGCCGGATCATTTTGGTGAGATGACCACGTTGCTGGATTGGGTCTATCGCGCTTACCGCTTTAATTAAAACCACTTCTATTTATAGCTGTATAAAAAATATCGCCCGCACAGCTTGTGGCCATGTGAGCGATAAGTGGTTACGGGGGTTACTGGCTAGATGAGCGTTACCACCCCTGACTTTTGGTTATGTTGGTGGGCGACCTTATCCCAAAAAAGCTTGCGCGGCAGACATCCACCGTCAAACTCGTCCTGGATAGGATGTGCCCGTTCCCAGATAATCGAAAGCGGTTCAGTGCGGGCATTGCCCATCACCTGCGATTCGCCGGGACAGTCGAAGACCGTCCCACCGACCTTCACGTAGAGGCCGAAGCCTCGGATCGTGCATGGCACGCCCCCAGCATAAGGGAAGCACGGTCGATGTTCGATGCCGAATTCCTGACGGTCGATTTCTGCCATCTGTTCGAATATCGCGAACTGCTCGGCGCGGGTGATGGCGTTGTGCATCACTTGCGTCGACCGGCCCGAAGGCAGGTAGTTCACGAAGAGGACGAAGATGTTGTGCCGTCGAGCGAAGCGGTGAATGCGCACGATCTCGTCCTTGTTCTCCTCGCAGATGATGGTATCGAACGCCAGACGCGTTGGAACGCAGTCGTTGAAGCCGACCGCCATTAGATTATCCATGGCGCGTGCGCGATTCTGGAAATAGTTCTGCTGGCGTTGACTCTTCCGGCCCGTCGGTCCCGCGACGATAGCATTCTGATAGGGTTCGTTCTCGAGCGTGTTAACCTTGAGCACCGCGGTGGCGCCGAGGTCGAACAGTTTCTGGACAAAGCCCCGGTCAGTGAGCTTGAGCGCACCTTCCGTATACACGATCGGCGTGATGTCGTGCTCCCGCATCCTCTCGAGGAGAGCGAAGAAGTTTGGGTCGATGGTCGGTTCGCCTGCACCGATGAAGTTGATGGAGCGCGCACCAAGCTTTGCGGCCTGATCGATCAGCTGAAGCCGTTCGTTCAGGCTCATTTCGTTGGAGAGGCGCTTCTTCGCGCCAGCGGGGTTGGCTGGGTCTTCGGTGAAGCAGAACTCGCAATTCCAGGGACAAACGTTCGAGGCAAGCTCGAATGCCGGATTGAGCATCCGTCGCCCCTTTATGGCTGCGACGAGTTCGGCCGTGCCGAAGTCCCATCCCTTCATCGTGAAGCCGTGCCCGAAGGGCAGGTCAAATTCACTCGGAATCAACATATTTAGTACCTCCTATGGTTCAAGGTTCTGTCAAAACTTCCCACTTAATATCAAATTACAACTAACGCCTTTAGTCAAGTTCAATGTCCTTAGTGAAAGCGGGTGGACCATACCGGAATCGAACCGGTTACCTCTCCCATGCCATGGGAGCGCTCTACCAAGTGAGCTAATGGCCCAATTTATTTTTTAAAAACCTTCTTCCTGCTGCGCTTTTAAAGTATACCTCTCTCTTTCTGGCCGACACAAAATCTTGGAATTCTTCCTTGTATACCACCTTTAGCGCGTCCATATTTAAACAAAAAACAAGCCCGTCGTCGAGAGGTGGAGGGGAGGACGAAGGGCTTGTTGACGTGGGCTCGCTATCGATGCGAGACATGGGGACTCCTTTCCAAAGATCAAACTGGAGCGTAGAAGGCGCCAAAGGCGATGCCGAGCCGTTGCAAGAGGGACATGACTCGCCCCACCACCAGACTTTCTTCCCGGCGATGACAGACGAGGAGTGCGGCCCCGACCTCGCTCTTAAGTTCGGCCGAGAGCTGGAGCCGGTCGCCCTGCATCGTCGCTACCAGGACGGGTGTGCCCACGCCTAGGGCCTCGGCCGCTCGCTGGGCCAGTGGTTCGCTCTCCGCACCGAGAGCGATAACGGCCCGGCAACCAAAACTCTTCGCCGTACCAATCGCCACCTGGAACACCGAATCTTCTGCCATGGGTATCACCCCCTTTCTTGTTCAGAAATTCGGTTACCTACCGCTTTGATTATACCACCGAAACCTGCTATTGTAGAGCCCATGTTCCAAGATTTTTTAGCCAAAAAGTTACTCAAGCGCCAAGGCGTTTCCGACGAGCAGGCCGAGCAGGTGCTCAAGATTGTTAAGCAGAATCCGGCGCTCTTCCAAACAATTGCTACCGAGATCAAGGCCAAGGTCGCGGCCGGTAAGCCCGAGCAGGAGGCGGCCATGGAGGTAATGATGGCGCATCAAGCCGAGCTTGCCAAACTTAAGCAGGACTAACTTATGGGACTCTCGATTGGCATGGTTTGAACACAATCAAACATGCTTTGACGCATATTCCTTTCCACTTTACCCCCCGTCTTTTTAAGTAGAGATAACTTATCCACCACTTCGATTGGCGAGTCTGGTTTATTTAGCTACACTAATCATAAGCTCATCTACTGGATATGGATATCATACAATTCTTGCAACGAAGCAAGTTGGTGTACCGAATTAGTCAAACAATCGCGGGGCTAACCATGGCCTCGTTAATTTTTTCTCCAGTTGCGCCTGTGGTAAGTCTCTACGCCCAAGAAGCAGATCAAACTACTGAGTCCGAAGAGTCAGATTCTGTAAAAGAAGATGTTACACCTTCATCTGATGATGGTAATGAGTCATCTCCTGCGAGCCCTGATGCAGCGATGATAGTTCCTGATACATTGCCTGATCCAGTAGAGCCTGAACCCATTGAAGAAGTTATACCTGTTGAGACCCCTCCTGTTTCAAGTCCTGAAAAAGAACAAAACCAAGGTCTCGATCCTCCTGTAGTAGAACCTGTTGTGGAGGAGCCTCTTTCGACCACGACCGAGGAGTTGCTTCCAACGGGTAAAAAATTTAAAAAAGACCCCACTCTTTCACCTGAAGAACAACTAGCCGCCGTGCGGCAGCATCTTTTGAGAGAGAAACTTCCACAAGAGGCTCTTGATCGGCTCTGGGCCTTTGAAGCCAAGCAAGCTCTCGGACCACGGGAAGATGGTATTTTCACAAAAATTTGGAATTCAGTAACAAGTAATACAGAAGAGGCCAAGGAGAGAAAAGAAGCGGAGCGAGTAATAAAACAGGAGCCGTTTAAGGTCGATGGTTTTGAAGGGGAGATAAATATTGCTCCGGCCAACCAATATGAAAAAGATTTTTCAGAAGCAAAGGAGCAGGGCCGCCTTATTCAGAAGGTAAAAAATCTTATTGAGAACGGAACTTTCTTCAATTCTAATCCCGCTAGAACCAAGGAAAGGAAAGCGGGTCTACTTTCCCGCCTTCTTGGGTCGAAGCAGGCAATGGCCGATGCCAGTAATGATCCTAATGACTACGATAACGCAGGCGCAGAAATTGTTTTCACCCAAGCGATCCAAGACAAAGCAGACGAGCTTAATCATGATCCACTTGCGATATTGAATTTCGTAAAAAACCAAGTTGAATATATCTCATACTATGGTTCGAAGAAAGGATCAGCCGGGACGATGGCCGAGCTGGTGGGGAATGACACAGACAAAGCCGCCCTATTGATTGCACTGCTCCGCTACAGTGGCATACCTGCTCGCTACCGGCACGTAGATGCAAAATTTGATATTCAAACGGTGAATAGCTGGTTTGGTGTAACTTCTGCTACGTCATCAGCCCAGATAATGTCTTTAGAAAAAATACCTTATATCCTCTATACATTGAATGGTGATCCCTATTTCTTTGTTATCGAGCACACTTATGTTGAAGCCTATATGCCATATGGTGTAAGTCGAGGAGCAGACATTAATGATGGTGGAGAAGCTCAGTGGGTGCCTCTTGACCCAACAATCAATGGGTATATTTACACTCAGAATATTGACACCATTGGCGAAATGAATGACGACGGTTTCGATGTTGAGATTTTCTTTGAAGACTATCTTAACGGGGATTATGGAATCTCAACCGACCCCCTCGATGCTTTTAAAGAAGAAGTGGTTGATTTTTTGGCCGCAAGGGAAGTGTCAAGCTCATCTCCGATCCTTGCGTATGATGATGTCCAAACGGATGTCTATCGTGATGCCGAAGAATTCAATTTTATCCCGGGTTCCCTGCCGTTTGAAATTTCAGCCGATATCGATACATATATCTCTTTCCCGACGTCGTTGAGATATACTATCGAGTTTACAGTTACCGACGATTCGAATGAAGTTCTAAATCACACCGCGTATGTGTCGGATTTGGCTGATCGAGAGCTACTTATTAGCTACGATGCCGCCTCTACCTCAGATCAAACAATCATCAATTCCTTTGACACCATCTATGATGTTGTACCGCTTTCTCTTGTTGCCGTAAAGCCGGTAATAAAAATAAATGGAGATAATATCGCCGTTGGGTCTGCAACGACGACTCTCGGTTACACGCAGGAATATACGATGGAGTTTAGATCACCTCGGAGGACAATGGGTAGCTCGGTGACCACTACCCTTGATAAGGCAATAGAAAAGACAATTATCACGGGCAACACAGATGCCATTGCGCTTAATACAGATCGAATTGCGGCACAGGAGTTACTTTCTGAAGGAGATACCGATTCGGAAAGTTATGTTGCAAATCAGATTCTTTACCAGACTGCTCTCGATTATGCTGGTCGTTTGCAAGACACCCACAGAGATCTGGCAAGTATTAGTGGGGGTGATTTCACCCACGTTGCAACTGGAATCGCAATATTTAATGGTTTGCAGGTGACCAAGAGCATGGGTCAGCCTTATTCTTTTGATTGGAAAGGTTTGCGCGTCGATGCTTATTCCCAGGTGCGGTATTTCCATAGATTTAATGACGCTATAAATACCAACCGAAAAGAGTTTATGGTCGTTTTTGGACTCCAAGCCTCGCAGGAAGAGTCTGACATCTTTGAAGACAATTTTAACGTTGAGTCGGTAGCAACAGTGAAGGGCCTTAAACTTGTTGCTAACGGAGAATTCCCGGGGGTAACTCTGGAAAAGTTTACGGAGGCAAATGAGGGAGACATAGATTCACTAGCAATCTCAACAACAACCAAGAGTGTTTTCCATAATGCTATTGGCGATGGGAAGATCATTTACACTCCCTCAGAGCCAATTACTTATGGAGAATGGGATGGTCTCTTTTATATTGCAATTGACTTTGATGGCGTAGATGCTAGTTACGCCATAGGTGAAGGATTGAATGGAGGTTTCAGTGTTTGTGGTATGCCGGGTGCAGGAGGGACCATCTGTAATTGGAGCCAGGATTTCTTTGACCTACTTACTCCTCGTGTACAAGCAAGCGGAATCACATCTTCGATCTCAGCAAGTCCCTCAGCGGTATTTGTGGGCCAAACGGTCAATGTGGTAATCGAATATACAAAAGCGGGAATTACTTGGGTAAAGAATTTCGTTTACAAAGCCCTAAAGCCAGGGGTGGTCAAGATAACACCGCAATATGGTTCAGGATCAAGTACTAACGTTACTGTCACCAATGGTTCGGATGCCACAACAGTATCGTGTCTCACAACACTGGAGGGTAGAGAAATACCTGAAACAGAAGGCCTGCTCTCTGAGGAAATGCACATTCCTCTCTGGATCAAAAAGGATTCTGGTGTGTATTTAACGCGTCTCAATGGTGACCCACAATATAATTCCCAAGATGATATCTATAGCCACCCAACTGCCTCCGAGTTCATAAGGAAGGTTGCATCTGACAACATTAACGCCCCATGGAAGGATCCAAAGACAGATAAGTACTGGAATATGTCAGTGAGTTATGCTGCCTTCAACAGAAAAGCCAAGAGTAAGGAACACGAGCTGTATTATATGAATATGCGTTGGCATTATGATCAGTTCAGCGTGCCTGAAATCTACGATGAACAAACATGGTACTTTGGCAAGAAGGTGTGGATTATGAATCCACATACCAAAAAAGCTGTTGTTGCTGGGATTCTTGACTATGGGCCTACCCTTGGCGAGGGGGCAGGTGGAGCGTCTCCTGAGGTTCACAAAGCAATAGGTACGGTGCATGATGATGAGGTTGAATTTTGTTGGGCGTCTGACCAAGATCTGCCGTATGGGAAGGTCGTAAACTACACGCCATAAAACCATGACCTTTACTCGACAAAATCTGACTCCGTTAATTGGTGCTGTACTGCTCCTTGTTTTGGTAATAGGATATGTTTATCTCTCAAGTAGGGACAACGGTGGTAGCGATACCATCCCAGCCGCTTTAATTAGTATCTACAAAGGATCAGAGATCCAGCTCCAAGATGACCATTACAAAATTGATGGAAAGGATTTATTTGCCAGGAGTATTGCCGTAGGAGATAACGCTTTTTTCCTAGTTGTCGAAAACTATAAAGACCAAGGGGGAATATATAGGTTTTACTCCGCGGACACGAACCCGGTGCTTCTCAAAGAAGTTGGAACTTTCCAAGTACCAGAAAATAACAAACAAGTTTTTGAGAAGAATTTACAGAGGAAAGATATTACTGGAGATGGGATTGAAGAAATAATTGTTAAAGTTCAGGTTTCTGGTGGCAATCTAACCTCTTACCAAATTTTGACTATAGGTGGAAATTCTCTACTCAATATCAAAATGGAGGGAGCCAAGAATGATTGGGTGGACTTCGATGAAATAGATTACGAGAATGGTTATGTAGGCATAACCTGGCATGGAACCTACGAGCGAGGTAAAACGATTTACTCTCTTTCGGATAATAGCCTAGTGCTGGTCAAGACAGTCGAGTTGTACTCCTATGGAGAGGAAGAAGGGGTTTGTTTGGTCCGGGAGAAAAAGGGAGGAGAAAAGGACTATCGGGTTATCCAACGAAAGCAGAGCTGTAATGTTTGGACTGATAGTCTCGATCCTTATTTTACTAAGTAAGGTTATGAAATACATGAGAACAGAACAAAAAATAATGAAGAAGGCCCTCTCGGTATTTCTCATTGCGGCCATGGTTCTTCCGACGACAATTCCGTTTTTTGCTTTCGCTCAGATTTTTATTGAACAGGGGAAAGTCCCAGTAGTATCTCTGGAGTCAGTGATCCAAATTCCAGAGGTAACCGTAAATGGCATAAATGTCTATCAGGACATTTCGAGGGTCGACTGGAGCCAGGGGGTGTCCATAAATGGAAAGCGATTAGCTTTGAACTCCGAAGAAGTGCTCAACGTACTCGCAATTCCATCAGATGTAAAAGATGTCGTCCGAGCCTATCGTGACGAGAAAACCTCCATAGACCGGAAAATTTTAATGTGGCCGTGGGACAAGACCAAACAGAAAGGCTTTATGGATGAAGGTATTCAGGATGCAATAGCTAGAGTTCTTATAGAACGGGATCAACTTCCAATAGACTATCTCAACCTAAAGGCCCAAGGCTATGTTGAGTCTGGTGATAATGTTATTGATATCTCTGACTTCGAAGTAATGAATCCTAACCTTTTTGTTCCCATCGAAACAACTGCAGAAATTATCGATGTTAAGCCAGTTGAAATAGAAGCAAAGAATACCTCTTTTCTTGAGAATGTAGGAAGTTTTGTAATGGGCGCATTTGGCTGGCTAGTCGCCCGGCTCAAACCTGGTAGCGCTTATGCTGATGTCGCCACAGTAAACGAGGCCGCCATCGGTTATATTCTTAACGAGCAGAATGCTGATGGATCGTGGGGGATTGCAACGTCAACCAGATTTATGACTACGGTATCCGTGTTGGATGCACTTCAGTCAAACGGCATTACCGGTACGACAACGAATAATGGCGTGGCGTGGCTTGAAAGCTACACCCCAGAAAATAACGACTATTTAGCTGATCAAGCAAAGATTCTTGCTCGGGCGGGGGTTAGCACTTCCTCCCTCCCTGCGCTTGTAAGAGGATTGGATCAGGATACGGGCGGCTTTAGATTTAATAAGGGCTACGAGGGCGATGCAATAACCACAGCAAAAGCTATTCAAGCACTTCAGGCAGCAGATTTTGAAGATGAGGGAGATCCTAATGTTACTGCATCGCTTGCTTTGCATTATCTTATAAATAAACAGCGTTTCGATAATGGTTGGAGTATCGTCGAATTAGGAAGTAGCCCCATCTCGGCTACGTCCGAAGTGGTCGAAGCCCTTCTTCTTTGGAAGCATCGGGCCCTTGGTGCAATAGAAATAGACGACACCCTTGATCCGGCAGTATCTTTTCTTGCTGGCACCCAAGACCCCGACGGAACCTGGAATGAAGATGTCTTAAATACGGCTCTGGCCTACCACGCCGTAAAAGCTGCCGGTGAGATCCCGACATACCAGCTCGAGACGGTGGAATACTTTGAAGAGCAGCAGGAGGGCAATGGCAGTTTCGACAATGATATCTACAAGACTGCAAAGGTGTTAAAAGCACTTTCTCTTGCTACAAATTCAGGTGAATTGGTGGTTAGTGATATTGTTCCCATCGGCACTCTTCAAACGGGCACTACAACTCAATTTAATATCGTAATGTCTAATCCAGGTAATGTTGCGGTAGACACGGGCAAGCTGCATATTATTGCAGACGACTTTAACTTTGCAACCTTTGATTTTGAAGAAAATAACATTACGGTTAATGCTAGTTCGACAGTGAATTTAACGGTTGGTATTAATAATACTCGTAACTTGCAAGGAGATGTAATTTTTAAGGTTTTTGTGGAGGGAACCAACAGTATTATTCATCCCAGTTCTAGATACCAGGAGACGCTGACATATGTCTCTGATCCAGCCAATCGCCCGGGTCTCCCCATGTATTACGTGGCTTATAAGAATGTTTCAAGCGGGAATGCAGCCATTACTTGGCGGTGGCCCATTAAGAATGATCCTAAATTGAAAAATGTTGTCTTGATGTGGAGGGTTGCAAGCACTACAACTTGGTCTACGGCAAATGTTACGAGTACTACCACAACCTCTGCTGCAACGGTAAGTGGTTTAACCAATAATACAGTGTATGAAGCCACTCTCGGCACCTCTGATGTGGCTGGGAATACCTACTTTTATAGTGGATCCAATATTTCAAATGTAAAGGTTAGTTCCTCAACTAATACTTACAAAAACGGAGTTGTTGGTGGAACCGTAAAAGCATTAGATGGTACTGTGGCAACTGTGGATGTTATTGGTACACCTTCCGTTGCTTCAACGACTACAGATGTAAATGGAGATTATGCTCAAACAGCCGTACCGTGGGGTACTGGTTATGCTCGAGTATCTGATTTTAGACATGAATCTTATACGACGGATTACTCTGTTGCAGACAACACTGTTGGCGATATTAATGTATACACAAATCTTAAACCTGATACTCAGAATCCAACCGTAAGTAATGTCCTTATTGTTGGGGAGTCTGATTATGTAATGGAGAACAAAGAAAGAGAACTAATTCAATACACCGTTGATGATGATATTAAGTTTAACGGAAACGGAGTTGTTCAAAGTGTCTCTCTGTATTACTACAATCCACACAACGCTGGTTGGCATCTCATTGGTACCGAACAAGGTAATCTAAGTGGAACTCGAACGTACCAGTGGAACATCCCTGGAAGTTTGGTTGGAACCGGTTATAAAGTTAAAGTAGTCGCTCGAGACTTTGCGGGAAAAGATTCCACGGTAGCAGAATGGGGGCCATTTGAGTTAACGGCTGGCAATGCATCGCCAAGTTTTAACTTCATTGCTCCGGGCATCAACTTCGCTACAACCACAAGTTCAACATATACAATTAAGTGGGCTGACGACGATGTGGATAGTAATGCCACAACAACCCTATCGTATGACCCTGACAACAATCCAAGCAATGGAAATCATGCGCTGATCACTACGGTACTTGAGGATGATCCGTTAGATGAATATCAGCTCGATCTCTCAACTGTTCCAATGAACCAGTTTTATGTTCGGGCCGATGGCGTTGATGGACATAACGCTACTACGACCGTCTACTCGAGTCAGCCGGTGGCGCGACTCACCACCATCGATGCCGCGCCTATTCAGGTGGTAACTGAGAGTGGTCAACGCTATGCCGACTTTAAAGTAACTCGCAGCGGGGGAGCTACTGACTGGACCCTGCCTCTTACGGTGAACTATAGCGTAGTTGGTAATTCTAGTCAGAATGGTAATTGGGATATACCAAGTGGGGTAGCCACAATCGCCACAAGTACGGCAAGTACCACTGTACGTGTCCATTTGTTGGCGGCCTTTGCGTCATCGACATCCGGCACCTTAATCTTACATGTGGCCACCACAAGTTCTGCTTATGCAGCTGGACGAACCGCCACTATTGCCCTTGGTTCGTCAGGCAATAACACCTTTGAGCTTCCGACGGCCAACAATGTAATCTACATCGATGGTGCTGGTGGTACCGACAGCCTCACCTTACTTGGTGCTATTGGCAACAACAGCTTTACCGTATCGTCGACAACCGTAGCGGTGAATGGGCGAGCTATTGCCATGGCTGGTATTGAACAAATCACGTTTGACAGTGGAAGTGGGGACGATGACTTGGTGATTAATAACGTACCTACTGGTGTCACTAAGATTACGCTCGATAGTGGGACCAACACGGCTTCAGGTTCAGATACTATAACGTTAAATGGTGGTATCTTTGACTTTGATGGTAGCCATGCCCCTACCCAGACTGATCTCTTCTTCATCGCTGATGGAACATCCCAGACGATGACTATTAATGATGCTGCCATAATTTTCCTGGATGACGCATCCACCTACGCTCCACACCTCAGTGTTACCGCTAACGCCGATGCGATCTTGAGATTCTACGAGACTCAGCATATCGATCAGCTTACGGTTCGAGGGTCATTAGAAACCACAATGAATCACTTTACGGGGGGACTATCTGATCCAAAGCATATTCTGGTGATGAACACCTTAGCCATTGAGGAAGGGGGCAAATTGGATATCGGTATCGATGAGCTGGTGGTTAAGGAAATGTCTGTACCAGCCGTTGGCGCCTATATCATTAATGGATTCCATGATGGCTATTGGGATGGCAGTGGAATCGTGAGCACATTGGCAAGCGGCGACCCTGTCTATTCGACGGGCATTGGATATAGCGATGCCGATACCATGGACATGACCACTTTTGGTACCGAATCAGTTGATTCGACCGATGTTCTGGTTAAGCCGACGTATTACGGTGACAGTAACTTTGATGGACAGGTTGATGAAGATGATTATGACCTCTTACAAATCGGTCTTAATGGTGGGGGAACGGGTTGGCGCTATGGTGACTATGATTACAGCGGAGACATACAGGCTTCTGATGAAACGCTTTATGAAGCTGGTCTTAATAGTATCTGGGGAGAAGTAATTGTGAATTAACGAAATATGACCTTAAACTTCTGCACTTGAATTTTAAGAAAAATCAGGCATAGTTAACGGACATGTCATTAAGTATTGGCATCGTCGGTCTGCCTAACGTCGGTAAGTCGACGCTTTTTAACGCGCTGACCAAAAAGGCGGTGCCGGCGGAGAATTATCCTTTTTGCACCATCGATCCTTCGGTGGGCGTGGTGGCGGTGCCCGACGAGCGGCTAGATAAGTTGACGCAATTTTCTCAGTCGGCCAAGACGATCCCTGCCGCCGTCGAGTTTGTGGACATTGCTGGCCTGGTGGCCGGCGCCGCCAAGGGTGAGGGCTTGGGCAATAAATTTTTAAGTCACATCCGCGAAGTGGACGCCATTCTCCACGTGGTGCGTACCTTTGAGGACAAGAGCGTCATCCATGTGGCTAATAAGATTGATCCGGTGGGGGATGCCGAGGTGATTAATCTGGAGCTGGTGCTGGCCGATGCCGAGACGGTAGGCAAGCGCCTTGTCTCGATTAGTCGCGATGCTAAGCGGGGCGAGAAGACCGCCGTGCTAGAAGCCGCGGCACTGGAGCGGGTGGCCGCGGCGCTGGAGCAAGGCCAGTTTGCCAGCACGGTGGCGCTCAGCGCCGAGGAGCGGCGGATCTTAAAGCAGGCCAATCTCTTAACCCTTAAGCCGATGCTCTATGCCACCAATGTTTCCGCCGCGAGCGAGAATCGACCCGTCGAGTTGCCTGGCTTGGTAGTGGCCATCGATCCCGTCTTTGGCACCGGGCTCGACGAACTGATCCGCGCCTCGTACCAACTTTTAAATCTGATTACTTACTTTACTACCGGGCCGGACGAGACGCGGGCCTGGACCATTGTCCGCGGCAGTACCGCGCCCGAGGCGGGGGCGGCGATCCACACCGACTTCCGAGAGCGCTTTATTCGTGCCGAGGTGATCGGCTGGCAGGATCTCTTAGCGGCTGGTTCTTATGGGGCGGCGCGGGAGAAAGGACTCCTCCGCATCGAGGGCCGCGACTACATCGTCGCCGACGGCGACGTGATCGAGTTTAGGGTTTAGACTATTGACATAGTTATTATATTATTCTAGTATAGCGACTGAAACAGTCCGGTGAGCCATGTTGGCAAACCTTTTCATAATCAACCAACGAAGGAAACAGAACCATGACAGCAACGACCATCAACCCCGAACGGGTCCACGCAATCTTCTTCGACTGCTTGTTCAAGGAAGGTGAAGACACCAGCAAGCACGTCAAGGTCGAAGGTATTACCGCAAATGTGGGGTTTCACCCCGAGCGTTTGAATGGTCACAAGGCCGAAATCGAGGCTATGCTCAACGAGCTGGCCGACGACTTCAAGAAGTCAGGCGGTGGCGGGATGTCCTTCCTGAATGCCTGCAACGACAAGTATGGCAATCAGTGGACTGGCCTGCACCAGCGCATGGAACAGTTGTTCCAGCTCGGTATCGGAGTCGGTAAAGCCGAACTGCTGATGCCTCGCGAAATGTGGGGCGTCCTTCCTGGCGGTATGCCTTACTGCGTCGTCAACTGACAAGGTTCGGCTATCAAACTCGAGATCCAGCACAGCAATGTGTCTGGGTCTCTTTTTTTACTTGCTATATAAACGTTTGCGTTTTTGGTGGTTTTTCTAGTTTTGAAGATTGAGGCCCCATAGAGTTTAAAATTTAGGCAAGAAAAACTGCTCGACACGAATGCCGAGCAGTTTGCAGATTTCCTCCTGTTCAGGCTGTAATCTGCAAATGACCTGAACGCAGTGAATCTTACCATATGCGGCAATTTTGTAAAGTCCTAAGGTGGCGACGTGATCGAGTTTAGGGTTTAAAAGTTTTGTGCTAATTTGGAGCGAGAAAGGAGGTGGCCGATGGCTTGGCATTGGCTGGCCTATTTCGCCTTCGTCACTCTGGTGGTCTCTTTTTTAATTTTGTCTGCCTGGTTTAATCCCGACGCCGAAGACGATTAACCCCCCAGCCGCACGCGGCTGGGGGAATTTTGTAACAAAGAAAACCCCCTAGCAGCTTGGCTGCTAGGGGGTCAGAGTCCAATTTCAATCAGGTTCGCACTAGCTTTTTAGGGCTGGCGCTTGTTCAATTCCATCGGATCGTTGATTTCGACGTTTTTTGGAATTGAGAACTTGTCTTCGGGTATCGGTTTGTCGACCTCAACCCGAATTACGTTGCTCTCCGTCGACCACTGTTCGCCGCTCGGATAGAAAGTTTTCTCCACGATTTTTTGTGGAAGAACTCGTTCTCCTTGGGTGACGTGGTTTTCCATTACGATCTCGTTGCGCAGGTCGCCGCTAACTCGACTTTCCAGTCGAGTCGGCATTCCTGATTGGTTTCGTTCGGCATGGGCGCCGTCGGGCACGATTCCCACGCGCAGAAGCCATCGCGACATTGAGGTCATCCTGGCGCTGATTGGCAACCAGGTGAACCTCTTCGAACCATCGGCCGCGGTGGAAATGGAGAGCATTTTCTTGGCGTCTCGACCTTCGATGATGTAGGTTCGGGACGTATCAAGATTTTCCACCTGCCAGGAGGGGAGCTTGAGGCGCTTGATGATCGCCGGCAGGTCTCGCAGGTCCTTGATCTCCACCCGGATCTGTCCGGTCTGGAGATTGGCATAGAGCGTGCGCCGCTGAGGAATCGGGGTCCCTGTGGAATTTTCCCCTTTGACCACGAAGATGCCTTCGAAGTCTGCACGTTGTCCTTCGGGAATCCGGGCCAACGTTTCCGTCTTGTTCTGAGCAACGTTTTCCTTGGTGACGAGGGAGACCTCCTCTTCGACCACGAGGGTGGTTGGAGGAGACGACCACAGGCTTGATGTGCTTAAAAGCACCGCCGCCAACATTGTCCACTTCATTGACAATTTTCCTTTCCGAGAGACTGGTCTCTCTTGAGAGTTCTTGTTTTGAGTTGGTTAGAATTTGACTTGATAGCAGGTGTTGGTACACGGATCGCACACCAGCCCTGGGGAACTTGGGTCGCAGGGGAGACCTGCGCAAGTACACGTGCACCCTAGATAGCACTTTTTCCTTGGGCTGGTGTGTTCAACGACGTGGTCAACAGTACAGCTGACCTGTGAACAGATACCGCCGACGGGTGTGCAGTACACATCGACGAGGTAAACTCCTGTGGGCTGAATGAATCCGCCGCCGCCTTCCCCGTTGGGAACCGGTGGCTCTGTCCCCAGTACGCAGTCTCGGCAATCTTGCTGCTGACAAGCATATAGCCAGTCGCAGTGTGCCGTAAAGACGTAAGTCGTGCTCGACATACAAACGCCGAGGTTGCAAGGGCAAGCATTTCCGGCTTGGGGCGGGATCGACGGCGACCACGTTCCGCTCAGGGCACAGCACGAATCATCCGCTGCATACGCGGTCGTGGGGGACCAGATTCCCAATGTCATGGACCCGATTAGGGTCATGACGAACATCAACTGTCTCATTCATTTCTCCTTTTGTCTTTCAGGAAGTCCAAAAATCTTTCGAGTCAGATTACATCAGCCGCTAACCGCGTTGGCAATTAGCGCCGGTTGGCATCAAGGACGCTGGGCGCCTTGGTGGCCAGGTTGTTCTTGGTAGCCAGAGTTTGCGCCTTAGATCGCAGGTCGCTGACGGGGCGATAGACTCCAAAACCAACCGATCGATGGTGGTAGAAGGTGAAGTAATCCGAAGCCGTCTCCTTGATTACTCCGCGATGATCCGCGTGGATGATTGAGAAAGTGTCCTTTTCCTTCACGGCGATACCGACATGAGGAATTTCCAGCCACTTTCCCCACGAAGCTCTTTTGGGGTTCTGTCGCCACGAGATAAGAGTGACAATATCGCCGCTTTTGATCTTGCTGGCCGCTTCGGCGACGTGCTCTTTGGGCACGTAGTCGATGGTGACCTTTTTGTCGGGGGGACAGTTTTCCAGCGCGTTGGCGATAGCTTCCGCTTTTTGCCGGCCGAGTTCGTTATCGTTTTCGCCCGTTTCGGCATTGTATTGACCGATTTTTAGGCCGCGGAGCTCTGCGGCGTACCGGAGATTGGCCTGGTAAGAGGCCACTGGTACACTAAGATCGAGCGTCACCTTTTCCAGCAAGCCCGAATCGAGAATGTCCTCGACGAACGGGCTGTGCTTGATTGGGCCGAGATTCGTTACGGGGCAGCGCAAAGCTTGCGTGCTCACGTAGAACTCGTTCCAATCTTGGGCAACGGCCTGTCCGACACTGCGCAGGATGAGGGTGAGGCAGTCAGCCGTACGATAATCGTACAGGCCGCTGCCTAGCTTAAAGCTCGTCTCCTTCTGTAGCATCGCCGTTTGGGCGATGCGTTCGCCGAGCGGGACGTCGGCGTCCTGTTGCCGCTTAAGCGGCAAGTAGTCCGCCACGTCCTGGGCTAACCAGTTCTTCATTCCCGCCTCTTCCGCTCGGGCCACGGCGGCCTGTTCGGCCGGCGTGATGGCCAGAGCGGCCACGCTCGTCAGGAGCGTGGCCAGTACGGCAATCCACAACTTCTTCATACCTGTCTCCTTACCTTATTTGGAGTCTGTCATCTCCCCGAGCAGTACCATACTGCTCTTGCTGGGGCACTACTATTTACTGATTGAAATTGGCAAAGTCCAGTCCGTTGGGTAGTGTAAATTATGTAAACGAGTTCGTCAATGGCAGTTGGGGAATGGGATTCGTGTGTTATAATGCGCCTCATGAATACCAAAACAACGGCGCGGGATTTTTTCCTGCAACTGGGAGTGACGGTGACGCTCTACGTGAGTGCTGTCAGTTTGCTGACCTTGCTCTTCCAGATTATTAATTTAGCTTTTCCGGATGCGCTCGAGTCCCGTTATTACGTCGACCCATACTCCACGGGCATGCGCTGGGCGATTGCCTGCCTCTTTATCGTTTTTCCGCTCTACTTGGTGCTCTCGTGGTTGGCCAACCGTGATTATCGTCGGGAGCCAGCCAAGCGCGAGCTCGGCATCCGCAAGTGGCTCATCTTTTTTACGCTCTTCGTGGCGGGGGTGGCGCTGGCCGTCGATCTGATTACGCTCATTAACTACTTTTTGGGCGGCGAGATTACGATCCGCTTCGTGCTTAAAGTCTTGGCGGTACTGGTGGTGGCGGCCGTCATCTTTGCCTATTACTTGGTGGAGGTCCGGCGCGAGCAGGGGTGGTCGCGGAGCGCCAATCGTGCCTTTGCCTGGGTGGATGGCGCGGCGGTCCTCGGGGCGATCATTCTTGGCTTTGTGGTGATGGGTTCGCCCTTTACCGTCCGGCTGGGACGTTTTGATCAGCAAAAGGTTTATGATTTAGAAAATATCCAGTGGCAGGTGATTGACTACTACCAGCGCCAAGCGCATCTCCCAGCTGATTTGGCCGCTCTGACCGACTCGATCGGTGGCTGGAGCGCGCCGCTTGATCCCCAGACTGGCCAGCCGTACGACTACCGGATGGTAACGCCGCTCTCCTTTGAGCTCTGTGCGGACTTTAATCGTGAAAGCGCCCCAAGCCAAGACAAGAGCTTGACGCGGCCGATTGAGCCGACCTTCTCTAACTGGGAGCACGCGGCGGGGCGGCAGTGCTTTGCTCGCGTCATTGATCCGGTCCGCTATCCAGTGAACAAACTCAATGGAGACGTACGATCATAAAAAGATAGAGTCGAAGTGGCGCGCGGCTTGGCGGGAGGCGCGCGCTTGGGCCACCCCGGCGACGCTGGCTGGACCAAAGACTTACGTGCTCGACATGTTCCCTTACCCCTCAGGCGAGGGTCTGCACGTGGGCCATCCCAAGGGTTACATCGCCACCGACATTTATTCCCGCTGGCGGCGGATGTGTGGCGATGCCGTGCTCCATCCGATGGGCTGGGACGCCTTTGGTTTGCCAGCCGAGAACTACGCGCTTAAGAATCACGTTCACCCCCGGCAGGCCGTGGAAAAGAATATTGCTCGCTTTAAGGAACAACTTTCGCTCTTGGGTTTTGATTATGATTGGGAGCGGGAGATTAACACGACGGATCCGGAGTATTATCGCTGGACGCAATGGATCTTTCTTAAACTCTACGAGCGCGGTTTAGCGTACCAGTCGCATGAGCCGATCAATTGGTGCCCGTCCTGCCAGACTGGTTTGGCCAACGAAGATCTGGAGGATGGCAAGTGCGAGCGCTGTGGCAGTGTGGTGGAAAAGCGTCCACTCCGGCAGTGGGTGCTTAAGATTACCGATTACGCCGATCGGCTGCTGGCCGATCTGGAGCCACTCTGTTGGCCGGAGTCGATTAAAGAATCTCAGCGCCACTGGATTGGCCGGAGCGAGGGGGCCGAGTTTGATTTTGCGCTCGAGGGTCGGACGGAGAAGTTGACTGTTTTTACCACGCGACCCGATACGCTCTATGGCGTGACCTTTGTGGCGATTGCGCCGGAACTGGCTCTTAAATTGGGCGCGGCGGGGGAAGTTAAAAGTTTTTCCGAGACGGAAGTGGCCCGCCGCGCGGCAGCTGGCTTTAAGGAGGATCCGGCCAAGCGGGGGCTGGATACCGGCTGGCGCGCGCAACATCCGGCGACGGGCGAGTCGGTGCCGGTGTGGGTGACGAATTATGTTTTGGCGGACGTGGGGACTGGCGCCGTTATGGGCGTCCCGATGCACGATGAGCGCGACTTTGAGTTTGCCCAAAAATACAATTTACCAAATTCTGAGGCCGCGCTAATTTCTGCGGATGAGGCGTTGCGAGTGGGGAGTGGTCGGGCGCGGGTGACGTATCGTCTCCGCGATTGGGTGTTTTCGCGTCAGCGCTACTGGGGCGAGCCGATCCCAATGATCCATTGTGCTAAGTGCGGCACCGTGCCGGTGCCAGAAAAAGATTTGCCGGTGCGCTTGCCGGAGGTCGAGCGCTACGAGCCCACCGGCACTGGCGAGTCACCACTGGCGGCGATTACCGATTGGGTTAACACGACTTGTCCTACCTGCGGCGGCCCCGCCAAGCGCGAGACCAACACTATGCCGCAGTGGGCCGGCTCGAGCTGGTATTATTTGCGCTATCTTGATCCGCGAAATGATTCTGCACTGGTTGATCCGGCGCGTGAGCAGTATTGGTCGCCGGTCGATGTGTATGTCGGCGGCGCCGAGCACGCCACACGTCACTTAATTTACGCGCGTTTTTGGCACAAATTTTTACACGATATTGGCGTGGTGAGCCGGACCGAACCTTTCCAGCGCCTCGAGCACGTGGGCCTGATCTTGGCCGAAGATGGTCGCAAGATGAGTAAGCGCTTTGGCAACGTCATTAACCCTGACGAAATCGTGGAGCGTTACGGCGCCGACACTTTGCGTTTGTACGAAATGTTTTTGGGGCCATTTAATCAGGCGGTGGCTTGGAGTACCGAAAGTATTATTGGCCCGCGCCGCTTTATTGAACGAGTGTGGCGTTTGGCTGGTGCTGTTGATCGGTCTGGCGAGGCGCCGCGGTGGACAGAACTTAATCGGGTGATTGAGAAGGTGGGCGCCGACATTGCGGCCTTTAAGTTTAATACGGCGATCTCCGCGCTGATGATTGCGGTGAGTGAGCTGGAGACCTTGCCGGCCGTGGCTCAGGCGGATTTTGAGACTCTGCTTAAGCTCTTGGCGCCCTTTGCTCCTCACGTCACGGAGGAGTTGTGGCAGAGTTTGGGCCACGCTGATTCGATACACCAAGCCGGTTGGCCCGCGGCTATGGCGGGGGAGTGGCAGGCGCGCGTCAAAATCGTCATCCAGGTTAATGGGGTCAAGCGGGGCGAACTAGAGCTCTCTGGCGACTATCTGGAAGCAGAGGTCGTCGCCCAAGCCCAGGTCTTGCCCGAGGTGGCTAAGTGGCTGGCGGGCCAGAGCGTCAAGCGGACGGTCTATAAGCCGGGCCGGTTAATCAACTTCGTGGTCTAATTCTTGACTGTTTACGGGGTATATGATACAAATAATTCAATAAATTAAACCAATATGGTCAAAGAAGTTATTACGTTTAAGCCGAAAAAGGTGGTCAAGGAGCTTTTGGCTGGCGTCCCAGAGCGGGCGCGTCATATTATTACCCTTCGTTATGGTCTAGAAGAGTCCGAGCGCCTGACGTTGGAGGCGATTGGTAAAATCTATTCGATTACCCGTGAGCGGGTGCGCCAGATCGAGGACTTTACTCTTAAGTCAATCAAGAAATCTGGGGCCGTCGATACTCGTCGAGATGTTTTTCGCGAATTAGAGCTGGCGATGGAAGAGTACGGTGGAATTGTCCATGAGCGAGAATTTTTAGAATATGTTTCTCCCAAGGATGAGGTGGTACAAAATATTATCCACTTTTTGTTGGTGCTTGGTGACTCGTTCGATAAATTAAAGGAGGACGAATCTTTTCATCATCGCTGGACGACTGATCGAGATTTAGCTCACGCTATTCACGAGTCACTTAAAAATTTGTGCGTTCAGATCTCCGATAATGATTTGCTGAGCGAAGAAGAGTTGATTGCTTTGTTTAAGAAAAATTTGGTGGCCAAAATCGCGCCGGCCAAGGCCGAGAAGCATGGGCGCACCTGGCTCAATCTTTCTAAAGAAGTCGGTCAGAGCCCGATTGGCGAGTGGGGTTTAACCAAATCTCCCAACGTTAAGGTGCGTGGCATTCGTGACTATGCTTATTTAATTATGCGCAAGCATGGTTCGCCGATGCATTTTACCGAAGTGGCTAAGGCCATCGAGACCGCTTTTAAAAAGAAGGCTAATCCCGCTACTTGTCATAACGAGTTGATTAAGGACGAGCGTTTTGTGTTGGTTGGTCGCGGTATCTATGCTTTGGCCGAATGGGGTTACGCCAAGGGCGTGGTGCGCGATGTGATCCGCGCCGTTCTTAAGGCCAATGGCCCCCTAACCAAAGACGAAATTTTAGAGAAGGTGCTCAAGGAGCGTTACGTTAAGGAAAATACGATCATCGTCAATCTCAAAAATTCTAAACACTTTAAGCACGACAAAGCGGGACGTTATTCGACGGTTTAGGGCTGGTCAGCTGGGGTGGTTCTTTACTATAATAAAACTAAATGGACTGGAGTCTTTTTTGGTCAGCGTCACTCGGCTACTTGTTTGGCGTCATTTTGCGGAGTGCGGTAGTGTGGTTGCCGCTGACTCTGGCTTATTTGTGGTGGGTGTTGCGGCTAGACGCGCTTCGGATTAAGACCATTGCGAGCCAGCAGCCGGTGTTGCTTGAAGTTAAGCTCCCGAAAGAGATTTTAAAATCACCCCAGGCGATGGAGTTGGTGATTACTTCGCTCTCCTTTAGCGGCGCGGCGACTTATCTAGAAACTTATCTTAAGGGCAAGATTAAACCTTGGTCGTCTTTGGAGATTGTCTCGCTGGGCGGCGCGGTTAAATTTTATTTTTGGCTGCAGGATCCGGGCAAAAAAAACACGGTTGAGTCGCAGATTTATGCTCAGTATCCCGGAGTGGAAGTGCGCGAGGTGCCCGATTACACGCTCGAAGCGTATGATCCTGAAAAATATAATATGTGGGCCGGACATTTTAAGTTGTCTAGTGATAATGTTTTGCCGATCAAAACCTACATTGATTATGGTTTAGACAAAAATCCCAAGGAGGAGCACAAGGTTGATCCCATTACGGTCATGCTTGAGTATTTGGGTTCGTTGCGTCCTGGGGAGCAGTGCTGGATCCAGATTCTTATCCAGGCTCACGGCAAAGAAGGACTGAAAGAAGGTCGGCTCTACGAAAAAGCGAGCTGGGTCAAAGCGGGTGAGAAAAAAATTGAAGAAATTATCAAAAAAGCCACTCCGCCGGATGGTAAGGGTCCACCTAATTTGACTCCCGGTCAGCTCGACATTATTAAGGCCATCGAGCGCGACATCAGTAAAATTCCTTTCGAAACAATGATTCGAGGTTTGTATATCGCCACCAAGGAGGCTTTTAATCCTTCTAATATTGGTGGAATGATTGGCACTTTTCGCCAGTATAACGCGCCCAACCTCAATGGCTTTAAAATTGGTTGGAACAGTGATCACAAGGCTCTGGGCAAAGATTTGGTGACCTTGTTTGGTTTTATCCCGTGGTTTAATAATCACATGGCTAAACGTAAACTCAAGCAGGAGCGCGCCCTGTTTGATGCCTATCGCAAGCGCTCTTTTTTCTACTGGCCGTACGCGGGCTTGGGCAAAGACCAGTCTTTTATTATGAATACCGAAGAGTTGGCGACGATCTTTCATTTCCCTGGTCAGGTCGCGGGGACGCCAACTTTGACCAAGATTGAGTCTAAGCGCGCCGAGCCTCCGGTTAACTTGCCCATCTAGTAATGCTTTCGGGACGTTTTTTCTGGTGGTTGGTGGCGGTAGCTATTTTGGCTTTGGGAACAGTCGGGTTGATTTCTATCTTGCCGCCGGCGAACTTTCCCGTTAATCAGATTGTGACGGTGGCGCCTGGTAGCACGGTAATTGATTTGGCGAAAGAGCTTCGCGCGCGAGGAGTGGTGAGGAGCGCGCGCGTCTATTCTTATTTGGCGCGTCATTTTAGGGCCGGCGAACTTAAAGCCGGTTATTACGAATTCGAACGGCCTCTGCCCGTTTTTTCGGTGGTCGAGCGTTTCAATCAGGGTATTTTTACTTTTTCGCCCGTCAAGATCACGATCCCCGAAGGTTGGAGTAACGAGAAAATTGCCGAGCGCTTAGGTGAGCGTCTAAGCGGCTTTGATAAAGAGGAATTTTTGCGTTTGGCCGAACCCTGGTCAGGGCAACTCTTTCCCGATACTTACTTTTTCCCGCCCCACACTGACCCCGCCACGGCCGTCGCTATTTTGCAGGCCCAGTTTAAAAATCAAATGGTTGAGATCCTACCTAAAATCGAAGCCGCCGGTCGCACTTTGCCCGAGGTGCTTGGACTCGCCGCCTTGATTGAGGGCGAAGTGCCCGGGATCAAAGATCGCCGCTTGGTGGCTGGTATTTTGTGGAAGCGTTACGACACCGATCACTTACTCCAAGTAGATGTGGCCACCAGCACTTACGAAACTTTGGGTTTACCGGCGCGGCCGATTGTTAATCCCGGCTTAGAGGCGATTGAGGCGACGCTTGAGTTTACGGAGTCACCTTTTTGGTTTTATCTTTCCGATCAGGAGGGAGTGACGCGTTACGCTAAGACGTATGCTGAGCATCAAGCTAATATTGCTAAGTATTTGCGAGACTAGTGGTCACGCCGTATAATTGGTGATCTATGAAAAAACACAATCTGGCTTTTATTGATGTTGAGACCACGGGCCTTGATCCTGATCGTCACGAGATAATCGAAATTGGCTGTATTGTGGCGAAGCAAGTTCCGAGCGGCAACGGTCGGGGAGCGACCTTAGAAATTTTGGAAGAATTTGAAAGCAAGGTTAAACCCGAACATTTAGAAACGGCCGAGCCCGAGGCGCTCCGCGTTAATGGTTACAATAGCGGCGATTGGCTCTTTGCCCCCGATTTAACTCAGGTAATGAAAACGGTGGCCGAGATTACGCCTGGCGCCAACATCATCGGGCAGAATGTTTTTTTTGATTGGCAGTTCGTGGATCGCGCTTTTAAAAAAACGGGGGTGCCAAATCGGATGCATTATCATCGCCTGGATTTGATGTCGATGGTCTTCGCCAAATGCTACCACGATGAGCGTCTCCAGCGCTTTAATCTCGGATCACTTTGCGAATATTTTGGTGTTAAAAATGACGCCGCTCACACGGCTTTGGCCGACATCCGCGCGACGGTTGAAGTTTATAAGAAGTTGTTAGAGATTTAATTTCTACTCCAGCAACAAGAGGAGATACATCAGGCCGATGCCCGAGATAAAGGCGGCGGCTTGCACCAGGCTCTTTTTAAGATCGCGCGTTTTGTGTAGTTCGGGCACTAGATCCGAACCGGCGATGTAGAGGAAGGAGCCAGCGGCCAGCGGTAGGAGAATTGATTGGACGGCTTCGAGTTGGGTGCCGAGGGCAAAGACTAATAGCGCGCCCAAAACAGCTGCCAGGGCCGAGAGGAGATTAAACCACAGCGCTTGTCGTTTGCTGTAACCGGCATGCAAGAGGATGCCAAAGTCGCCAATTTCCTGAGGAATTTCGTGCAGGATCACGGCGAGAGTGGTGGCGAGACCGAGGGGGATGCTGGCTAGAAAGCTGGCCGCAATGGCAATGCCATCAAGGAAATTGTGCAGACCATCCGCGAGAAGGTTGATTTTCCCCAATGGTTGGATGTGGGAATGGTGGCAATCAACGCATTGGTCTAATTCGTGATGATGATCCCAGTGGAGAAATTTTTCTAGTCCAAAGAGAACGACGATGCCCACTAAGATCCACAGGGCGGCGGTGGTTGGCTCGGCAGCGGCGACGAAAATCTCAGGGATAAGGTGCAGGAGCGCGTCGCCAAAGAGCGAGCCAGCGGCGAGGGCGACTAGGGCGAAGATGCCTCGCCGCAAAAGCTTTTCGTTGATGGAGAGCGTGAGGATCCCAACTAGCGAAATGGCGCTGACGGCCAGGACGCTCAAGATGGTGCCGGTAAATGGGGTAAGCATAATTTTCACTATACGGTATTGTTGCCAATTTAACAAATTGCTGTTATGGTTAAGTCGGCGTTTTTTTTGATTAACCAAACAGTCCTTTTGGCGTAAAGGAGACGACGATGGGCCTGACGAAGCTATTGTACAGCGGCGAGGATGTGGTCATTCCGATCTTTGATCAATGGCTGCGGCGATACTTGGGCGTTAATTTGTCCCCAAGCGAGTGGCAAAATCGCTATTTGGAACTGTCCGCGGCTCGAAAAATCAAGTTCGGGTACGTCGCGCTTTCCTTGGCGGTATTGTTGGTCGGTTTGTGTTGGGTGAGATTCGGCAATTCACCAATGCCCTGGTTGTGGGCAGAGCTGATGCTGATCGTGATCCCGGTGTACGGCCGCTTGACTTGCGGCAAGCTCTTTTGGGCCGAGCGGCGGTTTTTGGCCGATTACTGCCAGCTCACAGAACTTCTCCCGGGCAAGATGTTCTGTTGTCTTGAGGTGGATGAGGTTCGGCAGCCGGCTGAGAAAGAACTTCGAGAGCGTCTGTTTCGTTGTCAATCTGCCTTACAAAAAGATCCTGCCCTTAAGAAGGTGGAAACGATTCGTCTGTGCTATGACTATGGCAGAAAAGTGGAGGTCTTAAAACGGTTCGGTTTTTGGAATGCTTTTGGCGGTGACAAGGAGTCCGCCTTACCCGTGATCGCTCCCATTCCGATCACCGGCGTTCAGACGGTTCCTATTCCTGAGGGATGAGTTCTTGCCCCCGCACGAGAAAAGTGCGGGGGCGTTTTGCGTCTGGCCAAAACGTGTTAGCGTGAGCATGATGGCGCAAAAGAAAAAGGTATTTGTGGGCATGTCGGGCGGCGTTGATTCCTCCGTCGCGGTCGCGCTGTTGCTCCGCGGGGGTTACGACGTCGTGGGCGTTTTCATTCAGGCCTGGGAGATTCCTGGCCAGCCGTGCACTTGGCGTGCCGAGCGACGTGACGCGATGCGCGTCGCCGCTAGGTTGGGTATCCCACTTTTAACCCTCGACCTGTCTCAAGAATATAAGCAAGAGGTGATTGATTATCTGATTGCGGAATATGCCGCCGGTCGGACGCCTAATCCGGACGTGATGTGCAATCAGCAAATTAAATTTGGTCACTTTTATCGTTGGGCCCGTGCTTCGGGCGCGGACTTTGTCGCGACGGGTCACTATGCTCAGGTGCGCGCGGGGCAATTGTTCGCGGCGGTTGATCCGGCCAAGGATCAGTCATATTTTTTGTGGACGCTCTCGTCTCTCGAATTGGCTCACACGCTTTTTCCATTAGGTGGTTATAAAAAAGATCAGGTGCGCCACTTGGCTCGGCGTTATGGCCTCCCGACCGCGGCCAAAAAAGACAGCCAAGGTTTGTGCTTTTTGGGTCCAGTAGACATGGAGTCTTTTTTGCGGGAATTTATTTTGCTCGCGCCGGGACCGATCGTGACGGAGGCGGGTGAGACGATTGGCCAACATGAGGGACTCCATTTGTTTACGCTGGGCCAGCGACATGGTTTTGCTACTACCGTGACTGGGCCGTGGTATGTGGTGGCGAAAAATTTTTCTACTAACACTTTGATCGTTTCAAAAACTATTGAGACCTCTACGGCACGGCGGATTAAGTTTCCACTTTCGCAAACAGTGTGGCGCCAGGCGCCGATTGGCCAGCTTGCTTGCCAAATTCGTTATCACGGCGAAATGATCCCTTGCCAAATTGAGGACGAGAAAATGGCCGTCTTAGCTGAGCCCCAACTCGTAGCGCCCGGACAGTCACTCGTGGTTTACCGGGGTGACAACTGCCTCGGCGGCGGCATAGTTGACGACGTCTCAGCGCGGGCGTAGGGTGAAAGTGGCGTAAAAGTAGCAACAGAACCTTGGAATAAAATTGGAGGTGTCAAAATGGGTGGCAAAAAGTCGCCTGGTTCAGATGGTTCAAGTCTGTGGTGGAGAATGTTTACCGCTAGATCTAGAAATTCATTGGAGGACATCGCTGAGGAATATTGGGCTCCGGGCGAAACGGAAGTCGACGAACTGGAAATTGAGGAAAAATTCTCATTCACTCCCACTTCAGATGAGATTAAGGAATCTGATGAGGATAAGACTTGGAGTCGGGTCTTATCCAGGGCTGTTTACACTATCGGTTCCAGAATTCCTTTGGAGTTTGCCGCGAAACTTCGCCACTTTGTGGGCATCGATGATTACTTGATTATCAGGGATTGCCACGGTGAAGAAACTTCTTTTCGGCTTAGAGGCGGAGCTGCCCGTCCGCCTCAGTTTACGATGAAGGTTCCATTGCCGGGAGAATCCAATCAAGTCAGGGAAGAACAGAATCTTGACTTTGAGTCTGATCCCAAATCTGCTTCCGTTGTGCGGGCGATTTTGAGACGTTTGTCTCGTCACGACAAGGACAATCAACCGATTATTTTCAGTGTTCGTCAGGAGGGGTCAATTTGGATTTTTCGGGACGTCAGCCGGGGAGTGAGTGTCGAGGTCACGGTTTACCGGATTGATCGTTTTTATCCCACGATCAAGACGGGGGTATACGGGGAGGTAGAAATCATTGGAGCAACCTCGATTGGGGACGGCAAGGAGGCTCTGGGCCATTACACCCAGTTTCTAGACTTGGTGGGTAAAGAATGTTCGCAGAGCATCGCCGAACTTTTCCGTCCCAGTTCCTAGTTGACCAGTCCAGTTGCTCGTGCTATTGTTTAGCCAAGGATGGTTCGTGGTCAAGGATGACTGGACCACACCATTTTACGGCCCTTGCATCCGCGCTTGGGCCGTTTTTTTATTTTCAAAATCTGTTAGAATCGTCGCATATGCAATCTAATGAAATTCGTTCCCGTTTTCTCAAATTTTTTGAGCGTCGCGGTCACGCGATTATCCCTTCAGCTTCGCTAGTGCCCGAGAACGATGCTTCGGTGCTGTTTAATACCGCGGGCATGCAACCGCTGGTGCCTTATCTCTTGGGGCAACCTCATCCGGCGGGCCAACGGATTGCCAACGTGCAGAAGTGCGTCCGTACCGGTGATATTGACGACATCGGCGACAATCGCCACCTCTCATTTTTTGAGATGCTCGGCAATTGGTCGCTGGGCGATTATTTTAAAGACGAATCAATTCGTTGGAGTTTCGAATTTCTTACTTCGCGCGAGGAGGGTTTGGGTCTGGATCCGCGACGATTGTACATTACGGTCTTTCGTGGTGAGCAGGGGATTCCGCGCGATAATGAGGCCATTGCGATTTGGCAGGATGTTTTTAAGTCAGTTGGGATCACGGCCGCGGTGGCCGGGGACGACGAGATGCTCGGCGGTGACGTGCGCATCGTGCCGCTGGGTGTGGACGATAACTTTTGGATTGCCGGTGCGACCGGCCCTTGTGGCGGTGATACCGAAATTTTTTATGATACGCGGCCGGAAGCTGGTCCGCTCACTGGCCGCTTTACCGATCAAGTCAACGGCTTTCGCTTGATTGAGATCTGGAATAACGTGTTTATGGAGTTTAATAAAACCGCGACTGGCACTTACGAGCCGCTAGCCAGCAAGAACGTCGACACCGGCATGGGACTAGAACGGACGACCGCAGTGATTAATGGCGCCGCTACCGTGTTCGAGACCGATTGCTTTGCGCTGATTTTGGAGGCCATCGCGGCGCGGGCCGAGACGCGTGACGAGCGGGCCGAGCGGATTATCGCCGACCACGTTCGGACGGCGGTGTTTATGATTGCGGACGGCGTCACGCCAGCCAACACTGATCGCGGTTACGTTTTGCGTCGACTTATTCGTCGCGCCGTGCGCTACGCCGCGACGCTGGCTTTGCCGGCCGATTTTTTGGCGGATTTGAGTCGGGTGGTGATCAAACAATATGCCGCCCCTTATCCGGAAGTGGCTTTGCGCGCCGAGACGATTGCGGCCGAAATTAGCGCTGAGGAAAAGCGTTTTCGCGAAACGCTGGCCCGCGGTTTGCGTGAGTTTGAGAAGGTGGCAACGCGCGGCGGGACCGAAATTTCTGGCGCCGAAGTTTTTGACCTTTACCAGACTCACGGCTTTCCGCTGGAAGTCACTCGAGAAATCGCCCGCGAGCGGGGGATCGCTTTAGACGAGGACGGTTTTCAAGCTGAGTTGGCCAAGCATCAAGATTTGTCCCGTGCCGGCGCCGAGCAAAAGTTCAAGGGTGGCTTGGCTAGCGCGGGCATGATGGAAACTAAGTATCACACCGCTACCCACCTTTTGCATCAGGCTTTGCGTCAGGTTTTGGGTAGTCATGTTGAGCAAAAGGGGAGCAACATTACCGTCGAGCGTTTGCGCTTTGACTTTGCTCACTCGGGCAAGTTAACGGAGGAGGAGAAGGCCCAAGTCGAGTCGTTAGTTAACGAGCAGATTGCGGCTAATCGTCCGGTCCAGCAGGTAGTTTTGCCGCGCGCCGAAGCTGAGGCCACGGGTGCGCTCCATTTTTTCGCCGACAAATATGGCGACACGGTTTCGGTTTATTTTGTGGGCGACGATTTGACTACCGCGTATTCGAAAGAATTTTGTGGCGGCCCTCACGTCGCGCGTACCAGCGAGTTGGGCAAATTTAAAATTGTTAAAGAAGAAGCTGTCGCCGCGGGCGTTCGCCGAATCAAAGCAGTGTTGGTATAATAGTTTTTAATGTCGCGACTCGCGATTATTGATTTGGGTACGACGTCGGTCGGGCTGGCCTTGGTCCAGCGTCCCGGCGGAAAAATTATTTTTTCTGATCGCGTCGAAGCACCTTTCGCCGCGGATGGAGTTGATCCCGCGCGTTTTATGACGGCGATCATGACGGCACTAAAAGAGGTGCTTAATCGCAGTCTTAAATCTGCTCCCGGCGCCCCCGAGGAAGTGGTTTGTTTTTTGTCTGGGCCATTTTACGCCTCGGCCACGCGGATTATTAAAAAGTCTGACCCTAAAAAGTTAATGATTACACCCGAGACGATTAATTCTTGGGTGGAGGAGGGGGCGCCAAATCTGCCAGCTAATCATGAGTGGCTAGAGGACGCGGTGTTAGAATTGTTGGCCAATGGTTATCCGATCGCTCGTCCCAGTCGTCAGGTGGCGGAGGAGATTGAGCTTTATCATTTTACTTCTTACGCACCGCAAGAGATTTTGGCGCAGCTCCGCCAGGTCATCGGAGGCGCTTTCCATCACGAAAAAATTTCTTTTCATAGTTTTGTGTACGCGCTGTATCGCTCGTTGGCCCAATGTGTCGCCAACGAACGCAATTTGCTTTTGCTTGATTTAGGCGGGGAGTTAGCGGAGTTGTCGTTGGTCTGGCACGGCGTCCTCCGGGAGACGGTCTCTTTCCCCGAAGGTCGTAATTGGCTGATTCGTCAGGTGGCGGCGGCTAACCACACGACCCCAGCCGAAGCTTATTCCGCCCTCAAATTGTTGGCCAGCAATGAGCGCCAACCAGGCGACGAGCGACTGGTCCAAGCACTGGCCGCGGCTAAAGAAGAGTGGACCACTAAGTTCAAGCAGGCCCTTGATCAAGTTTTGCAGTCTTGTTTTATTCCGGAACGAATCCTCTCCTTTGGCGATCCAGCTTTGGTGCCGATTTATCAAAATTGGCTTGAGGGCTTGGAGCATCTAGCGCCGACCTTGGGTAATCGTCACTTTAAGAGTGCTCATTTGACCGAGGCGGCCCTAGATAAGTTTTGTGATCAGGCCGCGACGGTGCGCCGAGACTTTTCCCTCATGGTAGAAGCCGTGTTTTGTGATACACTAAAAACGAACTAATCGCACATCAATCATTATGTTTCAAGATATTCGTCGACCTAAAAAAAGTTTGCGCGAAATTTTGCCCGGTCGGGCCTCGGTGGCCGAAGTAGAACCAAGTTACGAGGAAGCAGCGCCGACCGTTGATCAGTACGTGAGTCGCCCTGTTCGCCAGCCCCGTTCGCGGGGCTGGGGTTTGGTGGTGGTGGCTTTGTTGATTGTGGGTTTGGGTTACTGGGTCTCGCGACAGGTAGCGACGGCCACGGTGACGATTACGCCCAAACAAACCATAATAAATTTGGCTGACGCCTCGCTCTCTCTGCCTTATGAGGTGGCCACTCTTGACCCGATTAGCGCCGCTCGACCGGTTACCGCGACTGAGGCTCGCCCGGTAGAGCGTAAAGCCACTGGTAAAATTGTTATTTATAACGCTTTTTCGTCCGCCCCTGAGCGTTTGGTGGCTAATACTCGATTTATGGCGGCCAGTGGTAAGATCTACCGGATTAGCGGTGCCGTCACTGTGCCCGGTCTTAAGGGCGATGTGCCTGGTTCGATTGAGGCGACGGTGACAGCGGATGCCCCCGGGGAGAGTTATAACGCGCCGTTGACCGATTTCACCATCCCGGGTTTTAAGGGTACACCCCGAGAAAAGAAGCTTTACGCTCGCTCTCAAACACCCATAACTGGTGGTTTTGCTGGGACGGAGCGAGTCGTCCCCGAGGCCGAGAAAACGGCCTTGGTTACCGAGCTTAAGTCGGAGATTATTGCTCGCGCCAAACAACAGGCCGAGTTCCAAATTCCCAAAGATTACGTCTTGTTGCCTGATGGCCTGGAGATGACCTGGACGGAACGGGTTGAGGGCGCTTCGACGGTGGCCAGTTCCAGTTTGGTTGTTGAGGGGACACCGCAGGTGTTGCTGGCGAAGCGCTCAGTCTTGGATGAGAAAATCGTGGCCGCCGGCAACCTCGATCCGAGTGATCATTTGTCGATTTCTAATCTGGAAAATCTCGAGTTAAACTTCACTAACGTGGCGGCTTTAGCGGCGGCGACTACTCCGGGCAGTCGAGTGGCCAATGTCTCAGCTCGCGGTCAACTTAAGGCCCAAATGCCCCTTGATCCTGAGGAGTTGGCTAACAAATTAGCTGGTCAATCTAAGGCCGAAGCGAACGTGGTTTTCCAACAATTCCCGGGAATCGCCTCGGCGGTTCCGAGCTTCCATCCTCCCTGGATTAGGAGCTTCCCCAACGACCCCAGTCGAATCAAAATTAACCTGGTCAGCGAGACTAATTAACAACCCTTCTTGACTCTTATTGGCTCAATCTGTTAGGATTAGCCCCGTAACTCATAAATGGATAACGGTAGTGGAAAAAGCCAATCATCCGAGAGGCAAGGAGACGTTGCCTCCGGAATTGTAGTGGAAGCACTACCGAATACCTTGTTCCGGGTAGAACTGGAAGGGGGGACCATTATTTTGGCCTACCTTTCGGGAAAGATGAGGTTACATCGAATTCGCGTTCTTGTCGGCGACCGGGTTGACGTTCTGCTTGACCCTTACGGCGGCAAGGGCCGAATTATCAAGCGTCTCTAAAAAACTTTATGCACGTACGAGCTTCAATTAAAAAGCGTTGCGCCGGCTGCAAAATGGTTCGTCGCCGAGGGCATCTCTATATTATTTGCAAAACTAAACCTAAGCACAAACAAAAGCAGGCCTAATTTTTATGCGTATCGCCGGTATTACCATTCCCGATAACAAGCGGTTAGAAGTAGCTCTCACTACGATTTATGGCATTGGCCGCAATCGCAGTCGCCGCATTTTGACTGAAGCTGGCGTTAGTTTTGATACGCGCGCTAAAGAATTAAATGCTGATCACGAAAACAACCTTCGTCGTCTGATCGAAAGTTATACGATTGAGGGTGTTTTGCGTCGCGAAGTCGGAGGCAACATTAAGCGCTTGATGGATATTAAGAGTTATCGAGGGGTACGGCACATGCGTCGTTTGCCGGCTCGTGGTCAGCGGACCAAAACTAATTCGCGAACCCGTCGAGGCAACGTCCGCAAGACGATGACTTCGGGTCGTAAGAAGCTAGAAAAGAAATAATTTATGGGCAAGAAACGAATCATTACCGAGAGTGGAGTGGATACTCAGGCGTTGGCAGAAAAATCAGCCCAGGCAGTTTCTTCGAAGAAGAAATTGGTGGAAGGAGTGGTGGCCATTTCCGCGACTTACAACAACACGATGTTGGTGCTAACTGATCGAGCGGGCAATGCCGTTTTGTGGTCATCGAGCGGCGCTCTCGGCTTTAAGGGCGCGAAGAAGGGGACGCCTTTTGCCGCCGGCAAGGTGGCCGAGGTTCTGGCGGAAAAAGCTCAAACCTTGGGTCTGAAGGAGGTTGACGTGGTCGTTAAGGGAGTTGGGGCTGGTCGAGAATCAGCCATCCGCGCCCTGGCCGGTAAGGGTTTGGTAATTAATTCGATTAAGGACGCCACGCCGGTTCCGTTTAATGGACCTAAGCCGCGCAAGCCTCGCCGCGTCTAAATTATTTTTTTTTCATTATGAAGATTGGACCAAAATTTAAAATCGCTCGACGCCTTGGGGCCCGCATTTTTCCTAAGACGCAAACGACCAAATTTACGACCTCAACGGGTGGTACTAGCCGCGGTGGTGGTCGCGGTCGACCTCGCGCCCTCTCTGATTACGGCGCTCAATTGATCGAAAAGCAGAAGGCTCGTTACACTTATGGTCTCAAAGAACATCAGTTTGCTAGCTACGTGAAAAAAGCTCGCGCCGCCGCTGGTCAGAGTCCGGTGGCCGCTCTCTACAGCACGCTCGAACGCCGTCTCGATAACGTGGTCTTCCGCCTGGGATTGGCGCCATCTCGCGCCTTTGCCCGACAGATGGTGACTCACGGCCACGTAGTGGTTAATGGTCGCCGCGTTAACGTCCCTTCTTACCAGGTAAAGGTGGGAGATAAGGTGGGCGTGCGAGAGCAGAGCAAGGGTTTGGGATTGTTTAAGTCTTACGAAGAGCGGACCAAGGATTATCGCGTGCCAACTTGGCTCTCGTTTGACCCAGCGGCCAAGGCGGGAGTTCTGGCGGCCGAACCACTGAAGCAAGATGCGGATGTGGATATCAATTTTAGTTCCATTTTAGAGTTTTATAGCCGCGTTTAATAACTAATTTTTTATACGCGTATGATGGATAGCATGATTATTTTGCCCTCAAAACCAAAGATCGTCACTGATGAGCCAAAGAGTGGCGTTTTTGAGATTGAGGGTTTGCACCCAGGTTATGGTTACACCCTAGGTAATTCTTTGCGTCGAATTATTCTTTCCTCTTTGCCCGGCAGCGCCATTACTTCGCTGAAGATCGAAGGAGCGCCGCATGAGTTTTCTACTCTCTCGGGTGTTAAGGAGGACGTGATTATGCTCATTCTTAATCTCAAGAAGGTTCGCTTTGCTTGGGAGGGTAATGAGCCTCAACGCCTCTCGCTAACGGCTAAGGGTCAGAAGATGGTTACGGCGGGCGATATCGAAACTGGTGGTTTGGTGGAAATTCTTAATCCTAATCAGCCAATCGCGGCGCTCTCGGATAAGAATGCCGAGATCTCGATCGAAATGACGGTCGAAAAGGGCCTGGGCTACTTATCGAAGGAGGCCATCCGCAAGGATCGCAACGAGATTGGAACGATTTTTGTTGACGCCACGTTTACGCCGATTACCAAAGTTAGTTACGAGGTAGAAAATATGCGTGTCGGCGATCGAACGGATTATAATCGTTTGCGGATCGCGATCGAAACTGATGGTACGCTCTCGCCCAAGATGGCCCTGGAGAAGTCGATCTACACCATGATCGAACAACTTAAGGCGATTGTTGGTTTTAAGGAAGAGGTTTTTGAGTCAGAATTGTCGGCTGGTCAAGACGCCGAAGAGTTGGATGCTGAAGGCAAGAAAGCCGATGGTGATTCTCTCAAGACGCGGATTGAGGATCTAGATCTTTCAGCTCGAACGATCAAAGCCCTCACCAACGAAGGCATTCGGACAGTTGGCGGCTTGGCGCGAAAGAAGGAGGCCGACCTCTCGGAGATCGCCGGCTTGGGAGATAAGGGAATCGCGGAAATTATCCAGGCCTTGAGTAATTTGGGAATTTCGTTAAAATAGCCAGTTATGCGACACAGCAATGCCAATCGAAAGTTTGGACGAGAGCGCGGACAGCGCCGGGCTTTGCTGCGTTCTTTGGCCGAGAGCTTGATTAAGCACGGCCAGATCACCACTACCGAGGCTAAGGCTAAGGAGTTGCGTCCTTATGTGGAGAAGCTGGTCACTAAGGCTCGGGAGGGTACTTTGACGTCTCGTCGTCTCGTTACCTCCCGCTTGGGCACCGCTAAGCGAGCCGCGCCCCTGTTTGCGGGGTTGGCTGGTCGTTACAGTGGCCGCGCGGGCGGTTATACGCGGATTACTAAGTTGCCGCCACGCAAAAGTGATGGCAGTAAGATGGCTTTGATCGAATTTGTTTAAATTTTATGACCACTTCGACTAACAACGAAATTACGATTGACGCCACGGGACGGAGCATTGGTCGCGTGGCCAGTGAGGCCGCCGTCATTTTGCGAGGCAAAAATTCTCCAGCTTTCCAGCGCCATCTTTTGCCAACCACGCGAGTGCACATCACTAACGCCAAGGCTTTGCGCATTAGCGATAAGAAAGCCGGGGAGAAAATTTACACTCACTATACGGGTCATCCGGGTGGTTTGCGCCAAGTACCGCTCGCTCGCGTTTTGGCGAAGAAGGGTTACGGCGAACCACTTAAGAAGGCGATTTACGGAATGTTGCCTAATAATAAATTGCGTCGCCAAATCATGAAGCATCTAACTATTTCTGAATAATTTATGACTGCCGCCAAAAAAGAAACCTACGTGGAAGCTATCGGACGTCGCAAGACGGCAGTGGCTCGGGTGCGTCTCTTGCCTGCCGCTAAGGGTGTTTTCCAAGTAAACGACCGCGATTTTAAAGATTACTTCCCAACCGAATTATTGCAGACGGCCGTTCGTCGTCCTTTGGTAGAGGCTCAGATGGATGGGGCGATTTCGATCAGTGCTAAAATTGTTGGCGGGGGCATTAGTTCTCAGGCTGGCGCTTTGGCTCACGGTATTGCTCGAGCGCTCATTAAGCACAAGGAAGAGGTTAAGCCATCTCTGCGTCAGGGAGGCCATCTCACTCGCGATTCGCGCATGAAGGAACGCCGCAAGTTCGGTCTCAAGAAGGCCCGCAAGAGCCCACAGTGGTCTAAGCGCTAGGTTGACAAACTCGTTTTTAGGGCTTAATATATGGCTGCTTTAACCAGTTTTTTCCCTATGGTAAAAACCCACGATGAATCAAATGAAGATATTACGTTTGATCCTGAAGAGGAGTTAGACAATCCCGCTCAGAGTTTAAAAAAATTGCGGGAAAAACTGAGAGCTTGCCAAACGGAGCGGCAAGAATACTTGGATACCAGCCAGCGATTGCGAGCCGATTACCTTAATCTCAAACGAGAAGCCGAAAAAGATAAAGAAGAAATGGCGCGGTTCGCTAAGGGGGGATTGTTAATCGAATTATTGGATCTGGCGGATAGTTTCGAACTAGCTTTTGGCAACCGCGAAGTTTGGGAGAGTGTTAACGAGAACTGGCGTCGAGGGATTGAGTACATTTATTCTAAGTTAGTCACGATCTTTGAACAGAATGGTTTGACGGAAATCAACCCGTTGGGGCAAGACTTTAATCCCGCGGAACATCATGCCCTCGCCACAATTGACGTGGCTGGGGCGTCAGAAGATAATAAAGTGCTAGCTGTCATCCAAAAAGGTTATCGTTTGCACGGTCGAGTAATTAGACCAGCTAAAGTTAAATTAGGTCACAAATAATTTTATATTTATGGCAAAAATTTTAGGCATTGATTTGGGAACGACTAATTCGGCAATGGCTTATGTGGAGGGTGGTGAGCCGCGCGTCCTCGAAAATATTGAGGGTGCTCGGACGACGCCTTCGATTGTGGCGCACGCCAAAAACGGTGAGCGTTTGGTGGGCTTGCTCGCCAAGCGCCAGGCCATCACTAATCCTAAAAACACCGTTCACGGCATTAAGCGATTGATGGGCCATCCATTCGAAGATCCTAACGTCCAGAAAGACAAGGAGATTGTTTCGTACGAGATTAGTCGCTCTGATGACGGTGGAGTTAAGGTGATGATGGGCGAAAAATATCATCGACCGGAAGAAATTTCGGCCATGATTTTGCAAAAGCTAAAGAAGGATGCCGAAGCCAAGTTGGGCGAAAAAATCGAAGAAGCGGTAATCACGGTGCCAGCTTATTTTGACGACGCCCAACGTCAGGCCACGCGTAATGCGGGAGAAATTGCCGGCTTTAAGGTGCGTCGGATTATCAACGAGCCGACGGCGGCCGCTTTGGCTTATGGTTTTAACAAAAAGAAAGACGAGCAGATCGCGGTCTACGACTTTGGCGGCGGCACCTTCGACATTTCGATTTTGGAAATTACGGGGGCTGAGGGTGAACAATCAATCCAAGTTAAATCAACTGACGGCGACTCACACATGGGTGGTGAAGATATTGACCAGGATATTATCCGCTGGATTGCCGATGAGTTTAAGAAAGAGACCGGGATTGATGTGACCAAAGATGAGTTGGCGCTTCAGCGTCTGAAGGAGGCCGCAGAAAAAACCAAGCACGAACTTTCGACGACGATCGAATCCGAGATTAATATTCCATTTATCGCTTCAGACACCTCTGGTCCGCGCCACCTAGTGCTTAAGATGACTCGCGCCAAATTGGAAGAGTTGGCGCAAAAATACATTGATCGTTCGATCGAAATTACCAAGCGGGCAGTGGCCGCTTCAGGTTACCAAGTGGGGGATATCGAAGAAATTATTATGGTTGGCGGCCAGACGCGGATGCCAGCGATTGTTGACGCGGTACGCAAGTTTTTCGGCAAAGAACCGAATCGTTCGATTAATCCTGATGAAGTGGTGGCCGTTGGCGCCGCCGTCCAGGCGGGCATCTTTCAGGGTGATGTTAAGGATGTGCTGCTTCTCGATGTGATCCCACTTTCTTTGGGTATTGAGACGCTCGGTGGCGTGTCGACTAAGTTGATTGAACGCAACACCACCATTCCCGCTTCGAAGTCGCAAATTTTCTCGACCGCGGCCGATAATCAAACTTCGGTTCAGATTAGAGTTTCGCAGGGTGAGCGTCAGATGTTTGCCGACAACAAGTTTTTGGGCGAATTTAATCTCGATGGCATCCCACCATCACCGCGAGGCCTGCCGCAAATCGAAGTCACTTTTGACGTCGATGCCAACGGTATTTTGAGCGTTAAAGCCAAAGACAAGGCTAGTGGTAAAGAACAATCGATTCGGATTGAGGCCCGCTCTGGTTTGACTGACGCCGAGATCGAAAAGATGAAAAAGGATGCCGAACTGCACGCGGAGGAAGATCGCTTAAAAAAGGATCAGGCCGAAACGCGAAATCAAGCCGAACAACTTAGCTACACCGCCGAGAAAGCGCTTAAGGATGCTACGGGGAAAATCGGTGATGACCTAGTCAAGGAAGTGCAAGAAAAAATTGATGAGTTAAAAAAGGTTAAGGAGGGGAGCGATGTCGCGGCCATTAAGACGGCGATGGAAGCTCTGAGCACGGCAATGCAAAAGATCGGTCCGGCCATGGGCGCCAATCAGTCTACGGACAATAATCCTACCACTAACCCTAATCCCACCCAAAATTGAAAAATTACTACGAAATTTTAGGGGTCAGCAAAACCGCTTCTGGTGACGAAATCAAAAAAGCCTTCCACAAACTGGCGCACAAGTATCATCCTGATAAAAAAGATGGTAATGAAGCGAAGTTTAAGGAAGTGAACGAGGCGTACCAGATTTTGTCGGACGCCAAAAAACGTCAGCAGTATGATGCTTTTGGTTCTGGTGGCGGAGCCGGGTTTGATCCCAGTAATTTTGCCGGTTTCGATTTTTCGGGTTTTACGCGCAACGCTGAAGGGGGAATTGAGTTTGACCTGGGGGATATTTTTGGCGAATTCTTTCGGGGCGGTGGCGGGCAGACTCGGGTCAAACGGGGGCGAGATATTTCGATCGACATTGCGATCTCTTTCGCTGAGGCGGTTTTTGGTACTTCGCGCGCCGTCTTGGTAAATAAAATTTCAGTTTGCGAAACCTGTAATGGTTCGGGCGCGGCGGCCGGGAGCAAAACAACGACCTGTAGCGTTTGCCAGGGACGAGGACGAGTCGATGAACAGCGTCGCTCTATTTTGGGCATGATCACCCAGACGCGTGAATGTGCTAAGTGCCACGGACGCGGGACGGTTGCCGAAAAATCTTGCACGACCTGTAGTGGCGCTGGGGTGCGGGAACGTTCTCAGGATATTAAAATTAGGGTTCCAGCTGGCGTCGAGAGCGGCGAGATGATCCGTTTATCTGGTCAGGGCGAGGCGGCGCCAGGCGGCGTGGCCGGCGACCTGTACGTTCGACTTCACGTGGAGAAGCATCCGATCTTTAAGCGGGCGGGCTTTGATTTGACGATGGACTTACCTTTAAAATTAAGTGAGGCCCTGCTCGGTTGTGACCGCGATTTAGAAACCTTGGATGGGTCATTAAAACTTTCCATCCCCGCGGGAACTTCTTCGGGCGAGGTGCTACGAGTTCGCGGTAAGGGTGTGCCCAGTGGCGGCGGCAATAAACGCGGTGATCTCTTGGTTAAGGTGGTGGTAAAAATCCCTGGTAAACTTTCCCGCAAGGCGAAAGACTTGGTAGAAAAATTACAAGCCGAGGGAATTTAAAATCCGGCGTGAGTCTCATAAAAATTTCTAGAGTTCTAAAAGAGTACGGTCAACACACCGTTTTAAAAGACGTTTCTTTTGCGGTGGAGCGTGGCGATCGCTTGGCGCTGGTTGGGCATAACGGCAGTGGCAAAAGCACCTTGCTTAAATTATTGGCCGGACAAGAAACGGAGGACTTCGGCTCAATTATTCGCGCCCAAGATTTGCGCCTCTCTTATTTGCCGCAAGATACGAGTTTATTGAGCGATCAGTTAGTCGCTGAATATTTGGCCGAAGTGGGAGACCGTCCACCACATCAAGTGGAAACCATTTTGGCGGGCTTTGGCCTGGACGTCAAAGTTTTGGATCGTTCGCTAAAAGAGTTAAGTAGCGGCCAAAAGACCAAGATTGCCCTGGCGCGCGTCTTGCTAGAAGAAGCCGATTTACTTTTGCTGGATGAGCCAACTAATAATCTCGACTTGCCCGCTCTGTTGTGGTTAGAAGAATTTTTGCTTCAGTCTCGCGCGGCCTACGTCGTGATCTCTCATGATCGCCAATTTTTAGATCGAGTCGCTGAAAAAATTATTGAAGTTGATTGGCAAGATCATAGTTTGATTATTAACAAAGGTTCTTATAGCGACTATCGGGAACAGGAAGCTCGTCGTCGCGCTCATTTGAAAAGTGAGTACGAGACGCGTCAGGCTGAGGTCGAGCGGATCGCGGAGCGAGCCGCCAAACTCAAAGCCTTAGCTGAGGCTGGGCCGCGCTGGACCAGTACCGACAACGACAAGCACGTGAAATTTTATCGTTCTCAACGGGTGGCTCGGACGGCCCGGACCGCCAAGACTCTCGAACGGCGGGCCTGGCGTCTAGATACCCTGGATGCCCCAATCGAGCGAGGACTTTTAGAACTGCCCCTCGCGAGCCACAAGCGCGGTGGCGCCTTTGATTTAGAGCTGATCGCCGCTACTACCGGCTATGCCAGCGGCTTTGAGCTAGGGCCGTGTGACCTGGACATCCGTTACGGGCATCGGGTGGGCATTATTGGTCTAAATGGTTCGGGCAAATCTACACTTTTAAAGTTGATTAAGGGCGAGGTGCCAGTCCTGGGCGGAGAGCGGAAGGTGGGCTCGGGCGTTAAGATTGGTGATCTGACCCAAGAGCACGAGAGTCTGCCGCGCGAACAATCCCTAGTAGATTTTTTACTCAATAAGACCTCGGCGGACCGCTCGCAGGTTTATGAAATCCTCACTCGATTTAGCTTTAATGCTGATCGAGCCACCTCGCCGATAGGTACTCTTAGTCCCGGAGAACGCGCCCGGCTTATTTTGGCCTTGTTTACCATGATGGAAATTAACACTTTAATTCTGGACGAGCCAACCAATCATTTGGATTTGGAAGCGTTGGAGGCACTGGAGGAGGCACTGGAAACCTTTACGGGTACCTTGATTGTCGTCTCGCATGATCGCTACTTTTTGGAGCGTTCTCGCCTCGAGCGCCTCTACCAAGTGACGGCCGGGACACTCGCGCCGATTGGTGATTATCAGGCCTACTTAGCCGCCGCCGAGACGCAGGCGAAAAAATTAATTCGCTTATTGTAAATTTTGATGTTTGATTTTACCGAAAAAATTTATTGGGCGATCAAAGACCGTCATTCCCATCGCCAATTTGGCGGGGCGCCACGATTGTGCGTGGTGAATTTGCCCCGTCCCTCGCCTCGCTGGGGGATTGAGGTCTATTCGCGGCTTGGCTGGTTGGCCGAAACCGATCAAGAGTTTGGCGCTCTGCATCTCCTCGAACATTATCTGGCTGGTAGTGTGCGCGAGGTGGTGACTCATCCCGCCCACACCAATGGCCACGTGGGCATGGATCGCATGGGTTTTGAGGCTGACTTCCATCGCGACCAAGCAGCCAGCTTGGTCGAAACCTATTTGGACGGCCTCTTTCGCCCCAAGTGGCACCGCCAAGATCTCTTGGCCTACGAGCGCGACTCCATTCTTAACGAGATGAACGTCAAGACCCATGACTTAGAATATGCCATCTTTCGCGCTGTAACCAAACAACGTTTTGCGCCCAACTCGCGTTACGGTCGGGCCTCAGTGGAATCACTCGACTCGACCTTGGCTCTATCGCTCGACGATATCGTCAATACCTACGAACGCTGGCGCGAAAGTCCGCTGGTAGTTTTTTTGTGGGGCCATCAATTGCCAGCGGCGTTGGTTGATCGCGTTCGCCGCTATCTCGAAGCTTGTGAGCTTAAGCCCTGGCAAAAAGACACCTGGCCGTCGGTGGATTATTCCCCGAGGCACATCGAATTGCGCCCCGATCCTAGTATCCGCGGGGTCTACATTAGTCTCTCTTTTCCGGCGGGCACCTGCCAAGATCCCGATCGAGACCTCTTAGCTCAGCGACGCCTGGGGCAATTTATTACCAGCAATCATCCCAAATCGGGCTTTCGACGGTTGCGCGAGCAGGGGATCTACTTTTTTCGTTACGAGGCCGCGCGCTTTGGCAGTGCTGGCTTTTGGATTTTTCATAGTTATTGTACGCGCGAGCAGTTGCCAAAAACGCTCGGCGCGATTGCTGAGGTTTGGCGGGAGATTAAGAAAAATTCGGTACCGGAAGGATATCTTTTGGATCTAAAAAAAGAGTCGCACTTTGCCATTGAGCGCGAGTGGTATCAGAACGATAGTCGATACGACTGGATCGTCTCGGACGTTTTAGAAAATGAGCCGATCAAAACGATCGCTCAAGAAAAGGCGGTGGTCAACTCGGTCACGAGCGAGGTAATCGCCACGGTGGCCAATCGCACCCTCGACTCAACCAAGCTCAATCTCACGCTTACCGGCGACGTCCAAGGACTAGATCAGCAAGCGATAACCACGGCCCTAGAATTTTAGTTACCTAATCTGTTTATGTTTTATAAAAAAATTCTTACGTTCGTAAAAGAGGACCAGGCCGATCGAGCAATGATTCGGAAAAAATTGCCACCAAGCAAGAAGATGTTGTTGTGGTTAAAAAGACGAGATGAACAGCGATTGAAAGATATTTGTAAGCTTGGTGCTCAAAATTATCATAAATTCTCAAAGAAAACCCTTTTCAATGTTGCTTTAATTATGACTCATGCTTTGCCACTAGAGCATCAGTTAGTTGCTGGAGTTATTGCCGATAGGAGCTATTCTTTAGGGTTTAAGCGGGCCGATAAACTAAGAAAAATAACAGCGGATAGAATATTGGTTTCAAAATATCAAAAACAAAAATATGGCACTCAGCAGCAATATCTGAATGGTAAGTTTATTCCTTATCCGGTAAGTCATAAGCTGAAAGATCCGTTAATTGAATTAACCCCGGAAGAAAAAGAAGTTATTGTTGGAAAAGCGTTTTCTGTTTGAGGCTAGAGATACCCCCACTCGCGGAGTTTGTCCATGCCGCTTTTGATAAAACGATTGCCGATGTCGTTGCGGTAAAACATTTTAGGGATGTACACTTTATTGGCCAAGCCATAAACTTTGTTTTGGGCCTGCTCGACTGTCTGACCCATACCCGTGATGTAAAGCACATAACCGCGATGATCGGAGATGTAATACTGGTTTTCTCCGGCGCGGAGAGCCATCTCTTCGAAGTGGAAGTGCCGCCACTCATCCTTTTTTAACTTGTCGTCAAAGTAGATATTCAAACCATAGGGCGAGTTTTGGGGCAACTTCTTGTTGTGGGGGAAAGGGGGGACGGTGATCAAAATGACGATACCATAACCACGACGCCATTTGAGTTTATATGGTTCGCCTTTGGCCACGGCGTAAAGAAATTCCCCCCACGGCGACTGATGGATCTCGTCATGCAAATAAGTAATCGGTGAGCCAAAGCGAGGAGTCGCCTCAAGGGGGTAGGCACCCGTTTCGTTAACGATGCAATTGATATCGATATCGCCCCGGAAGCCAATCTCTTGTAAGTAGGGTTTGAGTTTAGCTAGGGTCTCTTGGAATAATTTATTTTCTGCCTCGTTATCGTCATACCAAGCCAGGGTGCCCATCTCGCTAGTTGGGGGGCCAAGATCTCCCGGGAAGAACTTTTTGTGTTCTACGTTCATCTCGATTGGACCAACCCAATCATTGCCGTTAAAGTAGCGGCCGACGCCAATTTCGACACCGTCGATACGCTCTTGGAGAGTAATCGCCCGCGCTTGGCTCTTGAGATTACGATTGTAGTTTTCTAAGACACTGGCCACATCACGACTATCGGCAAAATGAGAGACGTAGTTGAGACTTTTGGAAGCGTTGCCGTTCTGCTTGATTACCCACGCGCCACGATTATCTTTTAGGAATTGAATGGCGTCAAGAATATCTTTAAAGGTCTTGAGGGGGACCGTTTTGATTCCATATTTTGCAAAAATGGCCTGACCGTATTGACGATCAGACTCTAATTTATCCCCCAATTCACAACCCCCAAAAACTGTATAACCCTCTTTGCGCAAGTCGTCTTGGACTTTTCCCGAGCCAATGTCGTCAAAAATAATTAGTCCATTCTTGCCGACCCAAAAGAGTTCCTGGCGCCAGTCTTGAGTCTTTTCGACCAAGCCAGAGAAGTTGGTTTGGGCCTCGGGGGGCAGATAGAGCCGGACACTGTGGCCCTCTTGCTTTAGACGCACCGCTAAGTGCGGGGCGATCATATTTTCGGACGATACAAACAGGATATTCCTGGCAGTCATATGTTGTATTTCTAACACATAAACAGTATCACGTAAAGCCCCAGACTGTCAAATTAGCCGTAGAAAGCTAGGCCTATGCCGCCAAGAACAAGTAATAGGATGGCAATAAATTTTTTTACCAAATTTTTTCGATCTAAAGATTCATTAAAGTGGCGAGGAAGAAATTTTGTTAGCAAGGCGCCGATAACAAGAACGAATAGTGGCTGAAGAGAGTTAACAACATAGACAAGTGCCACCGGGGCTAGAAGTACAGCATAATTAAAAAGTAAATCTGCGCCGATCATAGAGCCTTCGGTGGCTGATCCAAATTTAATCATTTTGATTCCTGCGCTGCGATAGAGGGCGAAAAAATCTCGACGGTACGAACCAATAAAAATTAAGAGCAGTAAACCGAGAAGCATGATGCCGGAGTATTCCCAAAATTGTGATTGCCAATAACCCGCATCCAGAGCAATTTTCTTAAAGATCACGCCAGACAGAGCCGAAAAAAAAGAGGCTGTGCCCATAAGCAACAAGAGTTTACCCTTTAACTTAAAGGTGCCATTTTCAGTAGCCAAAGAAAGCAAAAAAGCTCCTAAAATAATTACCGCACACAGAATCATTTGAATCGCAGAAAGTTGTTCTCCTAGAACGACATAACCCAAAACATAGGAAAAAACTGGGATTAATTGATAAAGCGGAACAACCAATGAGGCCTCATACCTATGGAGAGCATTAAGATATAGCGCCAGGCTACTCATGCTGATAACCCCATTAATAACCAGCGTGATTTTAAAAGTCGAAGAAAGTAAAAAAACTCCCTGATCAAGAAAGAAAGAGATGGGAACCATGATTCCCGCAAAAAGTGCTGAAAAAATGACGATCCCGCCAATACCACCATCTTCTTTTACGAAATGACTAAGAACGAACTTGTCGATGAAATTGGCCGCGGTATACAGCAAGGGCGCCCCCAGGGCCACTAGAAACCAAGACATAAGGTGTAGTATAATTTAAACAATAAATCTAATCCACTAGCATTTATGACCCTTGCGTCCAAAATTTTAGTTGCCGTTCTTTTATATGCAATATTTTTTTCAATTTTTGTTACCTTCCACCAGGGGGTAATTTTAAAAAAATATGATCTAATTAGCACTGAAGAGAATTAAACTTTAGCGACCAATGAACTCTAAATAACTTGTCTATTAATTTTTTCTTGTAAATACCACTGAAAATACCCTTTGTATCTTTTTTGCAATTCTTTGTTTTTCCAATCTTGGTCGGTGATGATATTTCTACAGTTCTTAGAGGCACACAAACAATTTAGAGAATACGAAACTTGTTCGCTCTCTGATCCAAGAGCCATTGCATAATCAAAAGTTACAGCTTCCCCAACTAAAATTTCTCTCATGGCCACCAAAATAATCTGTCCATGAAAGCCAGCATTTGGGTCACAGGAATGATTGAAAAAACAAGCTGGTTCGATTTCTGATTCTTTTTTTATCCCCAAAACAAAATCATCACCAATCTGTAGGCCATAATCAGAAAGATTGGCTGGGCCTTCTTTTTCTTCTTTTATTGTCATCACGTATCCTCCAAATATTGCTAAAACTTCGCCCTTCATTATTTTTTTTGCGGCAAATACGCCCCTCCCTGCCCCAGAAGTTGTTTCTTGCAACTTTAGTTTTTCGTTAACCCAAGAGAAAGAATTGTGCATTTAAATTTGTTTATAAGTAAAAACTCACGCTATAATCATAAGTATGCTAAATAACCTCATTACTTGTCCAGATTCTGTGCCAAACTTCCTGGGAATTGTTGATACCCAACTAGCCCCTCCATTGCTATTTTATTCATATCTACCAATTATTGCCATTTGCTTATTTATGGGGGGATACGTTCTTGCGGCAAGCAAGTTTTCCCTAATTTCTAAAGCTTTCTTGGCCATCAGCATATTTTTTTCATTATGGTCAGCAAACGCACTTTTCCAGTGGATCGGGGTTCACGCCGACATAGTTCACTTTTCTTGGCAAATAATCATATTGTTTGAAGCCCTAATGTTTATTTCCGTGTTTTATTTTTCTTACGTTTTTTTACACAACAAGACACCATCGATATGGTGGCAAGTTGCACTGTCGGTTATTTTGTTCCCAATTATCTTACTTTTACCGTCCCGTTTGAATATCACCGCTTTTGATTTAACTAATTGCGCCGGACTAGTTGGCTCTTTATGGCGATACGAATATGTAATGGAATTTTTCATTGCAATTTTGATTTTGTATTTTACCTTTAAGAAATGGCAAATTAAAAAGAACATGAAAAGTAAAGAGGTTCTTTTGGGAGTTTCGTCCACTTTTTTTCTGGTCTTATTTTCGATTACAAACATAATTGGCGACGCCACTGGTTACTATCAAGTAACACTGGCGGGATCTATAGGTTTTGCAGTTTTCTTGGGAGCAGTTGTTTTCCTCATCGTCCGCTATAAGGCCTTCAATATTAAGATCATTGGAACACAGGCCCTGGTTGTAACTTTGTGGGTTTTGACTGGATCATTGCTTCTGGTGGCCAAATCGGAAGTCACCCGAATCATTGTGGCATTAACAGAGATCGTCTCAATTATCTTCGGTCTCATTTTGATTAAAAGTGTTAAGCGAGAAGTCGCGCAGCGGGAAAAAATCGAAAAATTGGCCAGTGCCCTGGCGGAGACAAACGACGAGCTAAACGTGGCTAACGAAAAACTTAAAGAACTAGACAAACAGAAAACCGAATTCGTTTCGGTGGCGTCGCATCAGTTGCGTGCTCCGACTACGGCCATCAAAGGTTACTCCTCAATGCTTCTCGAAGGTTCTTATGGTCCGCTGGAAGAGAAGGCCAAGCAAGCTGTCGACGTCATTTTCCAATCAGCCCAAAAACTTAATTTCGTGATCGAAGATTTTCTCAACATTACCCGCATTGAGTTGGGCAAAATGAAGTATGAGATTTCTGAAGTTGATTTAAAGAAAATGGTTGATCAGGTATTTAAGGAGCTCGACCCCGTGGCCAAGCGCAAGGGTCTCGAATTTAGCTTTAGTGCTGGACGAGGCTCGTTTAAGGTGATGGCCGATCCCAGCAAGCTTTCCCAAGTCATTATGAATATTGTGGATAACTCAATTAAATATACTCCCAGTGGTTCAATTAAGGCTCGCCTTGAGGTCAAGGGAGGCAAACGTCTCTTTAGTATTACCGACACCGGTGTCGGCATGAGCGAAGAGACTCGGGGGCGCCTATTCCAAAAGTTTACTCGTGCCTACAACGCCAGCGCCTCTAACGGCACCGGTACTGGCTTAGGACTCTTCGTCGCCAAACAAATGATCGAGGCCCAAGGCGGACGTCTGTGGGTTGAGTCTGCCGGCGAAGGGAAGGGGAGCACCTTCTTTGTGGAGTTGTAGCTTAAGCGAGCTATAGTATACTTCTAAGTAGACCCAACCATAAGTTCTCGTGCGAGAGCGGGGTGGGACGATCTTTACCAAAATAGGAGATGGGCCATGTGGTTAACCGGTTGTTTGGTTGCCGCCTCAGCTCTGGCGGTTGGCCAGACCGAGTACGAAACTTTTTACCCCTTAAGCCAACAGCGACCGACTCTGCAGCACGTCGCGCGTCCCGTCGGCCAACAAACAAGAGGACGATACCTTTTTTCTGATCCCGAACGACTTACCGCCGGGCAAGTTGCGGGGATCCAATTCTCCACTCTTATTTATTTTTCCCCGGAGGGACTGCCCAAATCACCCGTCCGCGTGCGCCTGTGGCTTTACGAAGAACCGGTCGCCCCGAGCATCGCTCACGGGCAGATCCAAGTCGCGCGCGTCACCAGTTCTTGGGAAGCCAAAAAAGTTACTGGCCGTTTAATGGGCCAAGCCAAATCTTCACGTCGTCACGCCTGGAAGTTCATTGATCTGACCGAGACTTATTTGGCGTGGCGCTCGGGGCTGTGGACCGAGCAGAATTATGGTCTAGCCATTTGCCCGACGGCTAAGTCAACCGACCCAGGCCAGATGAACTCTTTTGCGAGCTGGGAACATCCGGTAGAATCGGTTAGGCCTTTTCTGGCAATCCAAACGGCCGATACTGGCTGGTACCATTTTCCTTTGCGGGGAGGTTATTTGCCCGAGATGATTACTGGTTACAACTTTGGCGAACCGTGGTTGCCAGAGAGCCAGCGAACCATCTCGCCAGCCAATTTTCCTCTCTTGCATACAGGCATTGATTTGCGAGCAGAAGTCGGCGATCCGGTCTGTGCGATTGCCTCAGGGATGGTGAGGCTCTCAACGGCTGATGAGAAGTGGGGTGGATACATCGTGGTAGAGCATCATCACGGCGACACTCCTTACACCGCCACTTACACTCACGTCCTACCTGGTGGACTGTGGGTTAGTCAGCTCTTTTGGGTTCAGGCCGGAGACGTTCTGGGGACTATTGCGCCCGGTAACGCCAATTTTTCGCCCCACCTGCACTTCCAGATCAGATTGGGCGAGTATGACCCGACTCGATCATTGCTCGGCAGGCTACCAGAAGTTTCCGCCACCACCACCGCCTCACCAACCGTGCCCGAGCCAGCCTTTCCCGAAAATTTTTATGACCCACGGGTGATGCCTTGGGAATAAAAATATAAGCGCCAGTACCACCTTAAGTGGTACTGGCGCTCTTCGCTGCTCACAGATCATACTCTCCTCCTTCGCCCGCGCTTAAGCGGGGGCAATTTTCCATGACGTCCTTCGCTTCCGCTCGGGGTCTCACTGTCCACGCTGGCGGTAGGGGATAAGGCCGCTCCGCTTTGGGGACAGCGACGACGGCCTGCGGCGGCTCCACCTTGGGTGGAGGAGCTTCAGCGGGCGGTGCAACCTCCGGCGCCGAGGAGTTTTCGCAACTCGGAGCCAGCACCAACACCAGGAGTACCAGCCAGATCAGACTCTTCATCGATCACCTCCTTAGAAAGAGTGGGGTTCCAATACAACGCCAGGATCGCTTCGCCACACGGCACGCAAGTTTGATAACAACCTACCTGGTCATTGTAGTAGTAATAGGCCTTGGCACAGCCCGTGTCGCAACCACTGCGCACGGCATCCATTTCTTCCCCATAGCTATAGCCATCGGCATAATCTTGCCTGGCGGCGGAGATGATCGAAGCGATGTAGTTATCGCTATAACCCGCGGGTCGACATAGGCGATAAGCCCGGTCGACGGGCGACTCCACGACGGGGGCCGGGGCACAACCCTGACCGGATAGGAAGGGGAAGATCAACCACAAGGCGACGATCCCCACAAACAGTTTTCGACTCACGAGATTTCCTCCTAAAAATAGAGAGGGGAAAAGGGACCAGTCAACATTTAGAGAGCAACGAGCTCCACCTTTAGACTAGCACACTCTAGTTTTACCCGCACTATTTTTTTGCTATGATTGTCCACATATGGTCAATCAAGAAAAAGTCCTCCTTTCCGGTGTTAAGCCGACAGGCCGCCCCCACTTGGGCAATTATTTTGGCGCCTTAAAACAGTTTGTTAACCTGCAAAATGAGTATCGCTGTTTTATTATGCTGGCCGATTATCACGCCCTAACGACTGAGAACGATCCGGCCGCCTTGCGCCAAAACACCCTCGATCTAGCCATCGATTATTTAGCCATTGGCCTGGATCCAGAGCGCGTGACTCTCTTTAAGCAATCAGCCGTGCCAGCGCACACCGAGCTCGCTTGGATCTTTAACTGTCTCACCACCATGCCTTACTTGATGCGCGCGCACGCCTTCAAGGACGCGGAAGCCAAAAACAAAGAGATTAGTGTGGGTACTTTTGACTACCCAATGCTCATGGCCGCCGACATTCTACTTTATGAGGCTGATGTCGTGCCGGTGGGACAGGATCAGAAACAGCATATCGAGATCGCTCGCGACACGGCCGAAAAATTTAATCGACTGTTTGGCGAAACCTTTAAACTTCCCGAGCCCCTGATTTTGCCCGAAGTAAAAACGGTGCCCGGTATTGATGGCCAAAAAATGAGTAAAAGCTACGGCAACACCATCCCGCTCTTTGCTTCTGATGAGGAAATCACCAAACAGGTAATGGCAATCGTCACTGATTCCAGCGGCGAGGTGCCACAAAATGTTTACGAGATCCACAAACTTTTCCGCAGCCCCGAGGACTTGGTCGCGATTTACGAGTCCAAAAAGGGGAGGTATAAAGAACTTAAAGAGGCTTTAATTACTGATATTTGCCAGTTCGTGGCGCCGCTACGCGAGCGGCGAGCGGCCATTGCCTCGGACCCGTCAAGAGTGGAAGAAATTTTAACGCTCGGCGCGGAGACGGCCCGGACCCGGGCCCAGGCCACTCTTGAGCGCGCTCGCTCCGCCGTCGGAATTTCTTAAATGAGAGAACGAATTCGTAAAATCAGAAGTTCGTCTTGGGCCTTGCTTAAAAATTGTTGGCGTTCGTTGGGTTACGCCTATCAATTTTCGCCCCGAGCCATCATCCTCATGCTCGTTCTGGGCTCCCTGATTCCAGCCCTGACCTTCGCTCAAAATAAATATTTTGGGCGCGTGATTGACGGACTGGTTTCTTCCGTCGCGGCTCGCGAGCTTAATGCGCTGTGGCAACTGGTAGGCATCTATGCCCTCCTACTGATGATTAGCCCGATCTTGCGGGCGATTCGCCTCGCGGTGGAGAAACGCTACTATCTCAAGCTCCAAGAGGGCATGGAAATTTTGTTGCTCCGGCGCCGAAGCGAGACCGATATCGCCACGCTGGAAGACAAAAATTACCAAGACCTCCTTCAGCGAGCGCTCCAGCGCGGCCACTGGCCCATCAGTTCGATTGTCGACCACCTACTCATCGCCTGGCAGAGCCTGATGGCCGTAGCGATCGGCTCGCTCGTCGCCGTCTGGTTTGACTGGCGGATCTTTGTGATTGTGATTACCGCTTCACTTCCCAAATTTGTTGCCGACATCAGGCACGGCCAAGACGTGTGGAGCATTCACGCTCACGCCAGCCCTGATCAGCGACGCTTTGGCGACTTGCGTTTCCACATTGGCAATCGCATCTCTCTGATTGAGACCAAGCTGTATCAAAGCAGTAATTGGATCATCAACTGGATGGGAAAAATTTTGGGCAAGTTTACGGACGACCAAATCTCGGCCGAACAGCGTCGCCTAAAATGGGTCGTGATGGCAGAGGTGCTTTCCACCGCCGGCTTCGTGCTCGCCATTCTCTTGATTGTTCGTGAGGTAATGGCGGGCAACATCCAGATCGGCGCGATGACCTTCGTGGTTGCTTCGCTGTCTCAGCTCGATAGTTCCATTTCTGGTCTATTGATTAGCATTGCCAAGCAGTACGAAGCTAACCAATATGCTAACGATATCTATCGGGTAATGGATTGGCCGCCCGCGATTGCGCACGCCAAGAAACCCAAAAAACTTGAGCTTGATGGGCCACCCGAAATCGTTTTCGAAAACGTCTCCTTTCATTACCCCCACGATCCCAAACTGATTCTTGACGGTCTTAACCTCACAATCAAAGCCGGAGAAAAATTGGGGATCGTCGGCATCAACGGTGCCGGTAAAACCACGCTCGTTAAGCTCTTGTGTCGGATCTATGATCCAACCAGTGGGCGCATTCTCGTCAATGGTCTCGACCTGCGCCAAGTAGAACTGGAAGAATGGCATTCGGTTTTAGCCGTTTTGTTCCAGGACTACACGTCCTTCGATTTCCAGACCGACCAAGCGATTGCCATGGGGCGAGTCGAGCAGGAAATTGTTCCTGAGCAAGTCCGAGCCGCGGCCGAAACTAGTGATGCCGATTCCTTTATTCGTCATTGGAAAAACCAATACGAAGAAATGTTGGGTGTGGAATTCGGCGGTCAGGAGCTCTCACGCGGCCAGCGCCAGAGATTGGCCATTGCGCGAGCGGCTTATCGTCAGGGACGCGTCCTCGTCCTCGACGAACCAACGGCCTCCGTCGACGCCGATTCGGAGATGAAAATCTTTGAACGGTTAGAGTCCTGGAATGGGGCGACAATGATCCTCATTTCTCATCGCTTCAACACTCTGCGCCGCGCCAGTCGGATCATGTTGATCGAGGGCGGCAAGGTGGCGGAGATCGGCTCGCACGAAGAGCTGATGGCCCTCGGTGGACGCTATGCCGAAATGTTTACGCGGCAAGTGGAGAGCTACGTCGAGACCCCGACCGAAAGCACGGTCAGTTAAATCAAAACTCGGGACCCCTTAAGGGGTCCCTTTTTCTTATTCACAATTATAAAAATATGTGGTATAAGAAAAAGGGACATTCAAACTGAAAAGGAGGTCAGTGATGCAACGGATTCTTTTGGCGGCACTAGCCCTGGCTAGTGCCGGATGCTTTTCACCTCGAGGTACCGTCACCGTCGGAGCTAGTGTCAGGCAAATTAGGGGCAATTACAACGGCTTCCGCAGCCGCGCCACCATTCCCGTCGGCACTGTCCGCTTGGCTCAACCCATGGGAAAGAAGCTGGAAATCTGGCACGAGTGGCAGGGCAATCAGGGCCGAGTACCCGCCGATCATCTCGTGGCCCGAGGAGAGGGTGAGGGTTGGCTGTGGGCATCGGCCACTGGGATCGCATTGTATCCGGCCGAAACACGCCTCTTGGGCTTAACAATGGGCGGAGAGTTTTTTGAGGCGCGATACCGGATGACGGGACGGCTCGGACCCCTTCGTTCGCAAGAGCGAGATCATTTCTCGGGCGTAGGATTGGTCCTCGGCTTAAGAAGCGAGCTTCCTCTCGATCGGAATAAGCGCTTTGGTCTAGTCATTGAGGGCGGTTACCGCTTTACCGACACCTGGACCACCAAAGCCCGGATCGACGGCGATGGCTGGTATGGCACCATTGGCCTGGCTATCCAGTTGGGCCCTTAAGCATTTCACCCCCCCCCCCTGATCAACACCGAGTGTTGATCAGGGGTTTTCTTTTGAACGTTTTTCTTTTGAGAAAATATGTTAAACTCAACTTGATGAAAAATAGAACTAATATTAAAGACCTTAGTCAAAAAGTGGGGGAGGAGGTGGTAATTGCCGGCTGGGTGGATGTCCGCCGCGACCAGGGCAAAATGATCTTCTTCGACTTCCGCGATAAAACCGGTAAGGTGCAAGGCGTGATTCTTCCGGGCGCCAAAGAGGCGCACGCCGTGGGCGAAAAGCTCCGCCCCGAGTGGGTGGTCGAAGTAACGGGTAAGGTCAACGCTCGACCCGAGAAAAACATCCAAGCCGACAAACTAAACGGCGGGATTGAACTAGAAATTTTGGGACTTAAAATTTTGAACGAAGCTACCACGCCGCCCATCCCACTCGGCGATGACGGGTACGAAATTGGTGAGGAGAACCGACTCAAGTATCGCTACTTAGACTTACGCCGCGAGCGACTGCAAAAAAATCTTCGCCTACGCCACGAAGTAATCCGCCTGATCCGCAATCATTTAAGTGACCAAGGATTTGCGGAGGTCGAAACACCGATTTTAACCAAATCAACGCCCGAAGGTGCTCGGGACTATGTTGTCCCTTCGCGGGTTTATCCCGGCAAATTCTACGCCCTGCCCCAGTCGCCCCAGCAATACAAACAATTGCTCATGGCCGCCGGTCTAGAGAACTATTTCCAAATTGCTCGCTGTTTCCGCGACGAGGACACTCGCGGTGATCGTCAGCCAGAATTTACTCAGTTAGATATGGAGTTGTCTTTTGTGGATCGCGAAGAGGTGATGGAACTTAACGAAGAGCTTTTGATTAAGATTGTCCAGACCCTCACGCCCGAGAAAAAAATTCAAACCATTCCCTTCCCGCGTCTAACCTACGCCGAAGCGATGGAAAAGTATGGCACTGACCGACCTGACTTGCGCGAAAATAAGGATGATCCAAACCTACTCGCTTTTTGCTGGGTAATCGATTTCCCCTTCTTTGAAAAAACCGAGGAAGGTGGCTGGACTTTTACTCACAACCCCTTCTCTCGGGCCACCGCCGAATGGGAGAGCGCCCTCATGGAGAAGCGCGACCTCGAAAAGATTTTAACGACTCAGTATGACGTCGCCCTCAATGGCTTCGAAATTGGCGGCGGCTCGATTCGTAATCATCGGCCCGAGGCGCTCAAAAAAGTTTTTGAAATAATGGGCTTTAGCGAAGACAGAATTGTTAAAAACTTCGGCCACATGCTAGAAGCCTTGGGATCGGGGGCGCCACCACATGGCGGCATTGCCTGGGGTCTCGACCGCTTTATCTCTCTCTTGGCTGGCGAACCAAATATTCGAGAAGTAATTGCGTTCCCCAAAACCGGCGAGGGTCAAGACTTGATGATGAACGCCCCTTCAGACATCGAAGCTAAACAATTAAATGAACTCCGAATCAAAGTTTCAAGTTAAAGTTGGTGAGTTCGAGGGACCGCTCGAAGTTTTGTTGGGCTTAATCGAAGAGCGCAAATTGCACATTTCTCAAGTCTCGCTAGCGGCGGTGGCGGATTCTTTTATTGAGCATATGCAAAAATTTGGTGAGCAGCTAGAGAAGGGGATGATGGCCAACTTTGTCTTGGTGGCCTCGACCCTAATGCTGATCAAATCCATCTCTCTTCTGCCGACCCTGCCCATCACGCCCGAAGAATCGAGTGATATGCAGGACCTCGAAAGACGCCTCCGCTTACTAGAAAAGGTGCGCGTTGTCAGTGGCTTTATTAAGGAGCGCTTTGGCCATCAGATCATTTTTACCCCGGCTGGTCAGAGAGCGCGTCTCGTGGTTTTTGCGCCCGCTCACGACCTCACTTTGACCACCGTCGTCGAAGCGATCAAAGCGGTGATCAATAATTTACCAAAAACCGAAATAATCCCTCAAGTTGTCGTCAGAAAAGTTTTAAGTTTAGAAGAGGCAATTACCGATCTGGCCAAACGAGTCCAGGGGGCTCTGCGGATGAGTTTTAAAGATTTTGTCCGAGATAAAGCAGAAAAAGTTAACGTCATTGTTAGCTTTTTGGGCATGCTCGAACTAGTCAAACGGGGCATTGTGACCGTCGAGCAGTCCGCTCAGTTTGACGACATCGCCATCGAAACAGCTGGCCCCAGCAGTGTGCCGCGTTACGAATAATTATCGACATTTCTGGTTTTGCGAAAAACCCCCAAACCAGCTATACTGCTCAACAATTAGTCATGCCACGTCACGCCCAAATTGAGGCAATTTTATTTTGGAAAGCCGAGCCGGTCCCGCTGGCTGATCTGGCCGCTTGGCTAGATTGTTCTCCGGAAGAAATTTCCTCCGCCCTCGAAGAATTGAGCCAAAAGTTAGCTGACCGGGGACTGACCCTAATTCACGACGAACTTTCGGCGACCCTGGGAACCCAGCCCGCCGCCAGCGAATTAATCGCCAAACTAACCAAAGAGGAACTCTCTCGCGACCTGGGTAAGGCCGCGCTCGAAACGCTCTCCATCGTCGCCTACAAGGGACCAATCACTCGAGCCGAAATCGACTACATTCGCGGAGTTAATTCCAGTTTTATTCTCCGCGCGCTGCAAATTCGTGGCTTGGTGGAGCGGCTCACTAACCCAGCCGACGCTCGCACTTATCTCTACCAACCCACTCTAGAATTGTGGCAATATCTCGGCCTAACTTCGCCTAACGACCTACCCGATCGCGAAGCCGTTCGAGCCGAGCTAACCATTAATTCTCAAAATTAATATGTTGATTACTTTTTTCAAAGTTTTTGCACCTATCACCTTATCTTTCTTTGTGGGTATCGCCATCGCCCCAGTGCTGACTAACTATCTATATCGTCATAAGTTGTGGAAGCGTCGCGCCGGCAAGATTGATCCTAGCGGCAACGCTACCCCCATCTTTAACAAACTCCACGAACACAAAGAGACGGGCACGCCCAGAATGGGCGGTGTGATCATTTGGGCTAGCACGTTGATCACCGTGGCGGCCCTGGTTTTGGCCTCAATCTTTTTGCCCGGTGATTTATGGGATCGACTTAATTTTTTGTCACGCGGACAAACCTGGATCCCATTCGTGACGCTTATCTTTGGCTCGCTGGTTGGATTAATCGATGACTGGCTTGAGGTCAGAGGCACGGGGCGTTACGCCTCAGGCGGGTTACCATTTAAACAACGCTTAATTATTGTTTTAGGCATTGCGCTAGCGATCGGACTGTGGTTTTTTTGGAAGCTAGAAGTGCAAACTTTATTCGTGCCGTTTGTGGGAGAAATTTTCGTTGGTTGGTGGTTGGTACCAATTTTTATGGCGGTGATCGCCGCCCTATTCTCTAGCGGCGTCATTGATGGATTGGATGGTTTAGCCGGGGGAGTGATGGCCATTATTTTTGCCACCTACACGGCCTTAGCCTTCTTCGAAAACCAAATTGACTTGGCCGCCTTAACGGCTTCCATTACTGGCGCGACCTTAGCCTTTTTGTGGTTCAATATTCCGCCCGCACGCTTCTACATGTCCGAGACGGGGATTATGGGATTGACCCTCACCTTGGGCGTGGTGGCTTTCCTCACCAATTCCGTTCTGCTCTTGCCGCTCTTGGCCTTCCCTTTATTCGCCACCGTTTTGGGCAACGTCATTCAACTTGGCTCCAAAAAACTACGGGGCAGAAAGGTGTTTTTGGTTGCTCCCATCCACCACCACTTTGAAGCCATCGGTTGGCCCGCCTACAAAGTAGTGATGCGTTATTGGGTAATCGGTATCATTACCGCCATTCTCGGCTTAATCATCACTCTTATTGGCCGCTAAGCATGAGTCGCACCAAACCAGATCGCTTATTTTTCTTTCTCGTCCTGGGCCTATCCTTGCTAGGATTTTTCGTCTTCTCCTCCGCTTCTTTAGGACTTCTCAGTCGAGAGGGCGCCACCGTCGGAACGGTGGCGCTAAAACAATTCCTAATTTTACTGGTTAGTTGGTTAGTTTTTTTAATCGTCTCGGCGATTGATTACCGCTTGTGGCGAAAATACAGTCTGATTTTATTTGTGGCTTCGGTGGTAGCGACGCTCTTGGTCTTTGTGCCCGGACTCGGCTTTGCCTCAGGCGGAGCGAGGCGCTGGATTCTTTTGGGCTCACTCACCATCCAGCCCTCAGAATTTTTGAAATTAGGTTACGTCTTATTTCTCGCTGCCTGGTTAGCCAAAAATAAAAACGACCTCAGCCGCCCGCGCCAAGGATTATTCCCATTCCTCATCCTGCTCGGGATCATTGGCGTCGTAATGGCTCTCCAGCCAGACATCGACACGCTGGTAATTATGTTCAGTGCCGGCTTAGCCATGTTTTTCGTCGCCGGCGCTCGATGGCGAGACTTATTTATTCTGTGCCTACTGGTCGTCGTTGGCATTGCTGGCGTGGCAACCTACAAACCCTATATCGTTGCCCGAGTTAAAACCTTTATTAACCCCGACGCCAACATCTTGGGATCAAGTTATCAAATAAATCAATCACTGATTGCCATTGGCTCCGGGGGAATATTTGGCCGCGGCTTTGGCCAAAGCATTCAAAAGTTTAAATATCTACCAGAACCGATCGGCGACTCAATCTTTTCGGTCGCGAGCGAAGAGTTTGGCTTCGTCGGCGCAACCACGATCTTGGCTGTCTTCCTCCTCTTTGCTTTGGCGGGCTTCCGGATCGCCACCCGGGCCCCCAATCAGTTCGGTAGACTGGTCACCGTGGGGATTGTTATAATGATTATGACCGGAACATTTATTAATATCGCCTCAATGCTCGGGGTGATTCCGCTCACAGGGACCCCCTTACTCTTTGTGAGTCACGGCGGAACGGCTCTCTTGTTTGCCTTATTAGAAGCCGGAATTATTGTAAGTATTTCAAGACACACCCGACAATCATGAAAATAGTTTTTACTGGCGGCGGAACAGGCGGGCACTTTTACCCCTTAATTGCTGTCGCTCAAGAGCTTAATGAGCTAGTCAAAGAAAAGCGCCTCGTCGGCGTTAAGCTCTACTATTTTTCTGACACTCCCTACAACTCACAATTATTGTACGAAAATAATATCGAATTTGTAGCGATCCCGGCCGGAAAATTGCGCCGCTATTTTTCGCTAAAAAACCTTACGTCCGCGGTGGTGACGGGGTGGGGGATTATCACTGCCCTCATTAAGCTCTATTTGATTTTCCCTGACGCCATTTTTAGCAAGGGAGCTTACGCCAGCTTCCCCAGCTTATGGGCGGCCCGACTTCTGGGTATTCCCGTAATCATCCACGAATCGGATGCCCATCCAGGCAGAGTCAGTTTGTGGTCAGGGAAATTTGCTCGCCGAGTAGCCGTGTCTTACCCCGAAGCTGCCACTTATTTCCCGCCTGATCGAACAGCCGTAACTGGCAACCCAATTAGACGCGAACTACGTCAACCTATCACCCTCGGCGCACGAGAATTTCTTAAGCTAGAACCAAATCTGCCGACCATCTTTATCACCGGCGGCTCATTGGGCGCCCAAGCCATTAATGACGTCGTCCTCGATATTTTGCCGGAATTAGTTAAAAAGTTTCAAATCATCCATCAGGTGGGGGACCGGAACTTAGACGATGTTAAAAAAAGAGCAGCTCTCAAGCTTGAAGATTCTCCAGATAGGAATCGCTACCAAATCCACGGCACTCTCAATACCTCGGCCATGCAAATGGTCGCCGGAGTGGCCGATCTGGTGATTAGCCGAGCTGGTTCAATTATTTTCGAAATCGCGATTTGGGGAACGCCGTCGATTATTATTCCGATCCCCGAAGAAATCAGCCACGACCAGCGTCACAACGCTTTTAACTACGCTCGCTCGGGCGGCGCGATCGTCATCGAACAAAGCAATTTAACTCCCTCCGTCCTCTTGGGCGAAATCAACCGCCTCTTAAGCAATCCCCAAACCCTAGCCACGATGAAGGCCGGAGCCAAAAATTTTTCTCGGCCCGAGGCCGCTCACTTAATTGCTTACGAACTCTTAAATCTAGCTCTGGAACATGAACAATAAAGTTATCACTCGCTTCCCACCTTCGCCGACGGGCTATTTCCATATCGGTCGCGCCCGGACCGCTTTGTTTAATTATCTTTTTGCGCGTCAACATGGCGGCCAAATGATTTTTCGGATCGAAGATACTGATCAGCAACGTTCCAAAAAAGAATTTGAAATCGACTTAATCGAGGGGCTAAAGTGGCTAGGTCTGAGCTGGGACAATCCCGAGATCCCACGTCAATCCGATCGCACCGATCGCTACCGAGACGAATTAGCAAAACTTTTAGCGGCCGGGCAGGCCTACGTTTCGCGCGAAAAGCACGAAGAAACCGGCCTCGAATCCGAGGTGGTGCGACTCAAAAATCCAAATCGACAACTAACTTTTACTGACTTAATTCGTGGCGAAATAACCTTCGACACCACCGAACTGGGCGACTTCATTATTGCTCGCAGTATTACCGATCCACTCTACCATCTAACCGTCGTGGTTGATGATTTCGATATGGGGATTACGCACGTCATTCGGGGCGAAGACGGCATCTCCAACACGCCGCGGCAGATTTTGATTCAAGAAGCCATTGGCGCCCCACGGCCAATTTATGCCCACCTACCATTCATTTTAGAGCGAGATCGTTCTAAGATGTCGGGCCGCCACGGCGCCGTGAGCGTTAGGGACTACCGTGAAAAAGGTTACTTGCCAGAAGCGCTAATTAACTACCTCGCGCTACTAGGCTGGCATCCTGAGGATGATCAAGAAATCTTTACTCTGGAAGATTTGGTCACCGCCTTCCAATTAACTCGCGTCCAAAAAGGGGGGGCCATCTTCGACTTAGAAAAATTAAACTGGTTAAACCGAGAACATCTTAAGCGCAAAACTGACGTCGAACTAATCGCTTTAATTGCCCCCCGCTGGCCAGAGGCCTCGACCGAATTAATCAGACGTGCCCTACCAGAACTCCGCTCACGCCTCACAACCCTAGCTGACGTTGATCAGATGGTGGCCAGTGGCGAACTAGATTTTTACGTTCATCCGCCAGCTCCCAGTCGCGAACTCCTGCGTTCAACTGCTCACTTAGGACAATTAATCTTGTTGTTAAACGCAGTGCCAGATAATGAATTTACCGCCGACAAAGTTAAGGCCGCGGTCTGGGACTTCGCCACCGCCGAAGGGCGGGGGATTGTCTTGTGGCCCTTTCGCGTCGCGCTCTCGGGTCGAGAGAAATCTCCCGATCCGTTTGCTATCGCCGCGGTTTTGGGTAAAAATGAGACGATCAAACGTCTCACCCATGCCGCCACTCTTTAAAACAATTTTGTTTTCACTCATCTTTATCCTCGGCTTAACGCCAGGGTCAACCGCTTTAGCTCAAGCTTCGCTCTCAGATCTCCAAAGTCAAATTCGCGACCGTAATTCCAAAATCGAAGCTCTGGAAAAAGAGATCGCCGCCTACCAAAAAAACATTTCTACCACCCAAGCTCAAGCCAGCACATTGAAGGGGGAAATGGCTCGACTGGACGCCGCGCTTAAAAAACTTAATGCTGACGTTAGATTAACCCAAGCAGAAATCGAGCGAGCGGAATTAACTCTCAAAAAACTTGGTCTCGAGATTGGCCGCAAAAGTCAGGGGATTGAGGCGCAGGTTGCCGCCCTGGCTTTTTCTCTCCGTCGTCACCGGGAATTAACTCAAGCTAGTTTTTTAGAATTGGCCTTAGCTGATGAAAGTCTCAACGCGCTCTGGAGCGAAGAGGGTAAATTAGAAAAACTCCAAGGGGGGATTGTAACTACGATGGACGAGCTCCGCACCGCCAAAGCCGACCTCGAGGATCAGCACCAAGCCACGGAAAAGGAACAAAAGAAACTGCTCGCCCTAAAAGCCCAATTAGCTGATCAACAAAAAATCGAGAACAATAATAAAAAAGAAAAAAGCGCTCTCCTAGCCGCCACCCAAAACCAAGAAGCCAACTACAAAAAGCTTTTAGCGGACCGCCAAGCCCAGAAGGCGGCCTTCGAGCGGGAACTTTTTGCCTTCGAATCACAGCTTAAGCTAGCCGTTGACCCAGCCAAAATTCCTAATCGTGGCAAAATCTTTTCCTGGCCCTTAGATAACGTTTTTATCACTCAATACTTCGGCCGAACAGTCGACGCCGCTCGGCTATACGTCTCCGGCACTCATAATGGCATCGACTTACGAGCGGCTGACGGTACCCCCGTCAAAGCGGCGGGCTCCGGCATCGTCACCGCCACCGGCAATACCGACGAACAGGTGGGTTGCTACTCCTACGGTCGCTGGGTTCTCCTGCGCCATCCCAATGGCCTCTCCACGCTCTACGCTCATCTCAGTCTCACCAAGGTAGCCACTGGCCAAGCGATCACCGCTGGTCAATTAATCGGCTATTCCGGCCGTACGGGCTACGCTACCGGCCCTCACTTACACTTCTCCGTCTACGCCTCGGAAGGCGTCCGTGTTCAACGCTACGTGACCAGCATAAACTGTCAGAACGTCACCATCCCCATGGCTGACCCCAAAGCTTATCTTGATCCACTGCTATACCTCTAATCCTTTGTTATAATAAATTCATGATTCAACAAAAGAACAGGGGACTAATCAAACTGCTGCTCCTAATTATTGTGGCGATTATTGTGTTGGGTTATTTTCGCATTGACCTCCGATCAATTATTGAGTCCGAAGCCGTCCAGACTAATCTGGATTATGCCTGGGCCTTGGTCGTCAAATTCTGGGATCAAATCGTTATTGACCTGATTTGGGAGAATTTTAAGGGCCTCAAAAACCGAATTTAGCCAAATTTGACAGATTTCATCTAATATTGTGGGGTATTGACAGCCACCCATGGCTGTGCTATGATGGTCTTGTAGGGATTGACGAAATGGCTTATTAGAGCCATTTTTCATTTCTACATCCTATTTATACCTCAATCTTACAAATAAGCTTGGCAAGCTTAATAGCGTTAAACAGTCAGTTGACCACGAATGATAGCCTTACTGCAAGTGTGACGCTCGCTAACCCAGTTTCCGCCCAAGTCCAGAGTCTGCACGACATTATTACGAGCAAAGCCGAGGACGCGGGAGTTGGTAGTAAACTCGCTCTGAAAGTAGCTTTCTGCGAAAGTACCCTGCGCCAGTTCGACAAGGACGGAAAGGTACTCCGCGGATTGCACAATCCTGATGACGTCGGTTTGTTCCAGATCAATGAGCACTTCCACTTAGCGAAGAGCCAGGAGCTGGGCTACGACATCTACACCACTGAGGGTAATATCGATTACGCGATGTGGTTGATTAAGAACGAGGGGATCTATCACTGGAAGTGGAGCCAACCTTGTTGGGGTAAGGCCTAAGCAAACTAACTGTCAAAAATCACCAGTCCGAATTAACGGAGCTGGTGATTTTTGTAGTTTGAATCAAAAACTTAAATTTGCTTGAATAAGCATTCATGGGAGAAAAGATCCTAATGTACGGCAAAGCTTTATTGATCCTGGTGGCATGGCTCCTATTCCTCGGGGGGATTAAGTTTTTGGAATGGTTAGAGTTGAAGGAATAAACTAATTTTTTAAAATACAATGTCGCAAAATATATGTTGTGCGACGTTATGTTTGTTTTAATCCCCAGCGCCGACCCTCCCTTCCCTAGCGACCACCAGAGCGATGCCGCGGTCGATGCTCCTCAGCAATCATCCCGTCAGATAAGACAACAATCCGATCAGTTAAATCAGCGTACTCCGGCTCGTGCGTCACCATCACGATCGTCTGGCCTTGGCGATGAAGGTCAAGAAAGCTATCGAGCACTACCCTAGCGGTCTCACTGTCGAGGTTGGCGGTTGGCTCATCGGCAAAAATAATTTTTGGATTATGACCGATCGCTCGCGCAATACTCACCCGCTGCTGCTGACCACCAGAAAGTTGGCTCGGTAAGTTGTCGTGCTTATCAGACAAACCGATCCGATCCAGGGCCTTAGCCGATTCGGCCCGCGCCGATAGCAAACTCTTGCCCTGCATCAGAAGAGGCAACATGACATTTTCCATCGCCGTTAACTCGGGCATCAAAGCGTAGTCTTGAAAGACATAGCCAAGCTCAGTCAAACGAAAACGGGTACGCTCCCCCTGCGACAAAGCCAGGACGTCAACGCCGTCAATAATTATTTCGCCGGCGGTAGGGTGGTCGAGTAAGCCCAATTGATACATCAGGGTTGATTTACCAGAACCAGAACGACCAGTGATGGCAACGAACTCTCCGGCCTTAACCGTTAGATCCAAACCCTTCAAAACCGTCAACTCGTGATCGCCGTCGTAGAAGCTTTTTACTAATTTTTTTACCGTAATCATGATTAATTATTTGCGCCCCAAAATCGCATCCAAAGTATTTTGGCGGACAATCAACTTAGCGGGGATGTAACCAGCCCCAATCGTCGCGATCATCAAAATAATTGCTCTAATTAATGTGCCAGAAACGGGAGCGACCAAAATGCCATCACTAAAGGGGAAGTTGATCGGATGAGCCGCGAAAAAGGGCACTAGCAACCCATAGATAATTAAAACACCAACCACAATCCCCGCGGCGGCATAAAAGATGGCTTGCATCATGTAAGAGATCTGGATGGCCGCGCCCTCGATCCCAATCCCCTTCAGAATGCCGATGTACTTGCGGCGAGTAATAGCGTTAACGAAGATCACGATAAAAATCGTAATCGACGCCACCGCCAAACCAATACTGCCGATCACGTTGCCCAGTAGAGCGAAAGTGTTTTTGATATCCTTCAAAAATTTAGGTTCGGCCTCCTCAGAACTCTGGACGCGAGCGTAAGCCCCCACGCCAGCCGCTAAAATTTGGTCCTTAACTCTCAAGGAATCGGTGCCCGGAATTAATTTAATCGCGATTTCGTCAACCCCATAATCATACCGACCAGCAATGCTCCGCAGGAGAGTGTCGTTCATAAAAATACGATTATCGACCTCCCCCACCTTGCTCCGCAAGATACCTTTAATTGTATAAAGTCGTGTCGAATCGCCGATTGTCATCCGAACCTTAGAACCAATAGCCACATCCTTAAGCGTCTCGAGGCCAGGTGACTCAATCGGTAAATACTTAGCTAACTTGTCGGCGCCAATCAAAATAAAATCACCATCGCCGGGATTTAAAAATTCGCCCTCGATAACGCGCGAAGAGAGATTAGTCGTCCGATCTTCGGCCAAAGGATCAATCCCCGCCACCAGGCTCCCCACGCGATTAGGCAGCTCATTGCCGCGCCGCACTTTTTGATAATTGGCCTCCACGCTCCCCGACTCTAGATAACGCGCCGATAGAGACTGGACACTAGGCAAACGTTTGACGGTTTCGATAATCCGCGGGGACTGCTCGATGTAGGTCCGGTTAGGCAAAGTCGAAATAATAATATCGCCGGTATAAAGACCCTTGTTGACCTGAACCGAACCCTCAATCAAGCCCACCAAAATACCCGTCACCACCACCAAATTGAGAAAGGTTAGGGCCATGACGAAAATGATCAAGACCGTAGTCCCCAAACTGGAACGCTTAAGTTGCCGCCAGGCCAAAAAATGACCCACCGAGATGGCGATCCACCACCGCTTAAAACGCGCGCTCATTAAGCATAGTTTAGCAAATTCTAAGGCAATTGACAGTTAGCGGCTCGAGTATAGCCCGCCGCCTCCGCGGCCGCGGGGCTGGCAAAATAAATCCGATTGGCCGCCACAATCTGTTTCGCCCCCGGACAAGTCAGTTCGTGATATTTGGTACCATTTTTTGACGCCACAATTTGCCCAGTGGTCGGCGCGGCCGGCAAACTGGACGTCGCCGTAGAAATCTTAAGGGGTGGCCGATTAATTTCTAGATTTGACAATATTCCCAAACCATAGCCCAATAAAAAAGCGAGGGCCACCGCGGCTAGAGCCCACCACTCCCCTAACCCCTTGATCTTTTCCGATAACTGCGCTATATTCATGCTGCTTAGATTGTAACAAAAGACTATGGCAACAAAGAAATCAGGTGGCACAGCTAAGAACTTACGCGACTCAAATCCTAAGTATTTGGGTGTTAAATTGTTCGCTGGCGAGTACGCGACTCCAGGCTCAATCATCGTGCGTCAGCGAGGGACTCACTACACCTCGGGTACTGGCACGCGAATGGGAAAAGATCACACCATCTTCTCCGACACTTCAGGGGTAGTGGCCTTTCGTGACAGACGCAAAACTGGTTACGACGGACGACGCAGCACTATCAAAGAAGTAAGCGTCAACGATTAGTCGCCGCTCGTCTCACGTCCACCACTAAACTGCCGGTCTCACCGGCGGTTTTTAGTTTGACAATCGAAGTACCGACTGACTTCAGGGGAGATGGCAACACAAACCATTCGGCCGAAACTGGCAAATGACTAGCCGCCTTAAGGGCCGTGGCCAGATCGCGAGCGTGTAAGCCGGCAAACAAATGGCCTTCGGTACTGGCTGGCGCCACCATCACTAATGGATGCTTGGCCGCGTAGGCCACGATAGCGCGAAAATCTTTTTGCTCACGGGTGACGCCAGAAGTGGCCACTCGCCGCTCGGCTTCAACTTTACGTAAATTCTCGGGCGTGGCGAGCAAGGCCCGACCGCGACCAATCAAAACTGTCCGACCATAACCGTCAGCCACCTCCTTAATCTCGTAACGACGGCCGATCCGCGCTACGTCAGTGAGTAAAATTACCTTCATATTAACTTTAACGTTTACGTCCTAGTAAAAAATCAATCGCCGCTTCCAGTGGCCGATCCGGCGCTGAGTCAGCCGTCGAAGTGGCCGCCTCCACCACGACATCTGGATCCAAACCATCGTGAGAAATAGAAATTCCCTTGGGGGTCAACCAACGAGCCACCGTCACTTTAAGCGCCGTGTCGGAAGAGATTGGCACCAACTCCTGGACGGATCCCTTGCCGAAGGTTTTAGTGCCAATTAGCGTCGCTACGCCATGCTCACGCAAAGCCCCAGCCAAAATCTCGGAAGCCGAGGCGCTCCCCTCGTCAACCAAAACAACCATTTTTAGCTTCTCATTAAAGAGGCCGCGATCATCGCTTTTGTAAACCTTACTCTCACCATCGCGCCGCTCCTCCCGAACCACCACCTGATCAGCGGGCAAGAACCAGCTGGCAATATCAACCGCCGCATCCAAGTAACCACCAGGGTTACCCCGCAAATCCAAAATTAGTTTGTCGGTTTTGGAGCGAACGAACTCGCTAAGCGCCGTCCGAAATTGGCGCTCACTTGTGCCGCCAAAATTAAACAGTTTGATTAAGAAAATTTTCTCTGGCAACAGCTTCGTCTCCATGGTGGGCACTTCGATCCGCGCCCGAGTAAGAGTCACGTCGAAAGTGGTTTGATCAGCCGACGAAGCACCGCGCAAAATACTCAACTTAACCTTGGTACCAATATCACCCCGGATTTTACTAATGGCCTCGGCAACGCTCATCTCGGCCGCCGCCTGTCCATCAATGGACAAGATTTTATCGCCGGCCTTTAGGCCGGCGGCGGCGGCCGGCGTCCCGGGCAAGGGAGCAATAATCGTGAGCATCCGATCACGGGCGCCGACCTCCATCCCCACACCACCAAATCGCCCACTAACCTCCTCCTTAAAACTTTTGTTTTCTTCCGGTGGCAAAAAGACAGTATAAGGATCATCAAACGAATCAACTAACCCACCGATCGCCCCCCACAACTTTTGCTCATTCGTTACCGCCGCACTGCTAGTGGCCGAAGAAACAAAACGCTCATCGAGCAAATTCCAGACTCGCCAGAAGTCATCAAGGTTAACCTCAGCTGGCTCGGTCGCCGCCCGGTTCTGAAATCCCCAAGCCACCCCGCCCACAAACGCTCCGCCGACCAAAATTAAAGCCAGGACCAAAAAACTCAAACTTTTTAGAGTCTTATTCATGTTGCTCAATTATCCCAAATTGACCCTTGGTGGTCAAACTAAAATCACGCTATACTATGGGGGAATATGTTGCGCACGTTTACCTACAAAGAAATCCACTGGTTGGATCTAGAAAGTCCCACGGAAACCGAATTAGCTGAAGTGGGCAACAAATACAATCTCCACCCCCTCACCCTCGAAGAATTACGCCGCCCTTCCAACCGCAGCAAGGTCGACGCCTATCAAGACTACCTGTATCTCATTCTCCATTTTCCTGATCGACCAAATCAAGAAGCTCAAGAAGTGGACTTTGTTGTTGGATCCGACTTTATCATTACCGCTCATTACGAACCAATTAATTCTCTACTTGATTTTGCTAAAATTTTTGAAACCGATCTGGCCTTAAAAAAGAATAATCACAAAGTCCACGGCGGTCTCGTCCTCTATTTGATCCTGCGCGAAATGTACGCCACGCTCGATCTTAGTCTCTCAGCAATTAACAATCGCCTAAAAACCATTGAGCCCAAAGTCTTCTCTGGTAAAGAACGCGAGGTCGTCACCGACCTCGCCGGCGTTAGTCGGGACTTGCTCGACTGCCAATGGAATATCAAGACTCATCGCGAAGTCCTCCAATCTCTCAACTACTCTGGGCGAGAGCTGTTTGGAGACAAATTTAATTACTATAGCCAGGCCTTAAGCAGTGAATACGATAAGGTCTGGAACTCAATCGAAAACATCCGTGGCACCTTTAACGAACTGCGCCAAACCAACGAGTCCCTGCTGGCCATTAAGTCTAACGAAACGATGAAATTACTCACCGTTTTGGCCTTCGTCTTCTTCCCCCTCTCCGTCATCCCTCAAATTTTCGGCATGAATACGGAACTGCCACTCATCGGTCAACCCTACGACTTTTACAGCGTACTTGCGCTTATGTTTGGTTCGAGTATTGTGATGTACGTCTTGGCCCGATTTAAAAAATGGTTCTAAATCTTTACAACACCCTTAGTCGCCAATTTGACCCCGCCCCTCCCCACTCGCCGGTGGGGCTCTACGTTTGTGGCCCAACCGTCTACGATTATGCTCACTTAGGCAACTGGCGCACGCTTGTCGTAGCCGATCTTTTGCGCCGCTCTTTGGAATATAACGACCTAAAGGTTAAGCACGTCATGAACATCACTGACGTTGACGATAAAACTATTGCCGCTAGTCAGAACCAGGGCGAAGACTTGGCCACCCTCACTAAACGTTACGAACAATTATTTTTGACTGACTTTGCCGAACTTAATCTCCTACCCCCCACCACCCTAACGCGCGCCACCGAACATCTGGGCGAAATGATCGCGCTAATCGAAACTCTGATTGAAAAAGGTCATGCCTATCGCGGAGAAGATGGGATCTATTTTTCCATCGCTTCTTTTGCTCCTTATGGCCGGCTCTCCGGTCGTCCACTTGATCAAGATCTCGAACAAGGCGAGACTCCAGCGCGAGGCAAACGCGACCGACGTGACTTTGCGCTCTGGAAATTCCCCACTCCAGAAGATGGTCCCAATCACTGGCCTGCCCCTTTTGGCGACGGGCGACCGGGCTGGCACATCGAATGCTCGGCCATGAGTCTTAAAGAGTTGGGATCCGGCTTTGATTACCACCTCGGCGGCACTGACCTAATCTTCCCTCACCACGAAAACGAAATTGCTCAATCTGAGGCCGCCACCGGTAAACCCTTCGCTAAACACTGGATCCACGCCGCCTTCCTGATGGTCAATGGCCAAAAAATGAGCAAATCTTTGGGTAACTTCTTTACTCTCGCCGACATTAGAGCCAAGCAAGTTTCGCCTCTGGCTTACCGCTATTGGCTCCTCACCTCTCATTATCGCTCGTTGGCCAACTTTACCTGGGAGGCCCTGGCTGGCGCCGAGAGCGCGCTTAAAAAACTAAACCACTTTGCCGCCAGCGCCGACCCGTCAAACCAAGCCGTCAATGCCGAGTACGACGAAAAATTTAAAACCTGTCTGGCTAATGATCTAAACCTGCCGGAAGCTGTCGCGCTCGCCTGGCAATTAGTCAAAGACGACTCCCTGACTCCCGCCGAACGGGTGGCCACGCTGTTAAAATTCGATCAAGTGTTGGGACTTAAATTGGGCACGAAGACGCCAAGCATCATCCCGGCCGAAATCACTCAGCTGGTCGCCGAACGCCAAGTCGCTCGCCAAGCCGGCAACTGGGCCGAAGCCGATCGCCTCCGCCAGCAAATTGCCGAACAGGGCTTTGACTTAAACGACACCTCCACCGGCACCGAAGTTATCCCCCGGATGTCCACTATCTGAACACTTGGGCTTGATTTTTTGCCTCCGGTGAGCGTGGTACAATCTGCCTAATGAGCGAACTAAGAACCGCTGGCGAATTTGTAAAAAGTCCGCTAAGAATCCCGCCACAGGATATTGGCGCCGAGCAGGCACTGCTCGGCGCGATCATGCTCCGTCCCGACGCCATCTACGAAGTAATGGACGTCATTGATGGCACTGACTTTTACGCCGAAAAGCATCGCAAAATCTACAAAGCGATGATGGCCCTCCACGAAAAGGGCGAACCGATCGACATGGTGGCGCTCACTGGGTACTTAAAAGAACGCAAGCAAATTGAGCAAATCGGCGGGGCCGCCTACATCGCCGAAATGGTTAACGCCGTCCCCTCCACCAGCAACGTTAAGTATTACGCCGAAATCGTTAAGAAAAAATCCATTCTCCGGCAATTAATCTCTTCGGCCGATAGCATTGCCGAACTAAGCTACAACGAATCCGAAGATCTCGACACCGTTTTTGATAAGGCTCAACGCACCATTTTGGAAATTGGTCACTATTCCAAAAAAACTTTTACGCGAATCAAAGACACCTTAGTTGACGCCTGGGAACGGCTCGACAAACTCCACAAATCTGATGGGGAAATGCGCGGCGTGCCAACGGGCTTCCGAGATATCGATAACAAACTAGCCGGTCTCCAAAGATCCGATTTAGTGATTTTGGCAGCCCGCCCCTCGGTGGGTAAAACTTCGCTAGCGCTCGACATTGCTCGCAACGTCGCTTGTGGTCAGAATAAAGTAGTTGGCATCTTTTCGCTCGAAATGAGCACACAGCAACTGGTCGACCGTCTCTTAGCCGCCGAAAGTAAGGTGGACTCCTGGCAATTGCGCACGGGAAAAGTAAAAACCGATGACGACTTTGGCCGCATCCGCGACGCCCTTGATCGCCTAGCCACAGCCCCGATCTTTATCGACGACGAACCCGGCAACACCATCACCAAAATGAAGTCGGTCTGCCGCAAACTTAAAGCGGAACATGGTTTAGATTTAATCATCGTTGATTACCTCCAGTTAATGGTGCCCAAGAAAGACAGCGACTCTCTCGTCCAGCAAGTCACCGAGATCTCGCGCTCGCTCAAAGCTCTCGCTCGCGAAATGGAGGCCCCCGTCTTGGCCCTCTCGCAACTCTCGCGCGCCGTCGAACAACGAGGCGGCAAACCACGACTCTCCGACCTGCGCGATTCTGGTTCGATCGAACAAGATGCCGACGTGGTGATGTTTATTCACCGCGAAGACAAAATGAACGAAAATTCGGACAAGAAAAACATTGCCGAAATCATCATCGCCAAACATCGCAATGGACCAACGGGCGAAGTCCAACTCTACTTTGATGAAGCTCGCACCAGCTTTAACACCCTCGAGAAAAGCGACTTTGGCGGCTTTTAAACCTACTCCATGAGCGACAAGGTGATCCAACAGCTAGCGGAAGAGTTCCGCAAATTCCCCGGCATTGGTCCGCGTCAAGCCGAGCGCTTCGTCTATTACCTCCTGCGCGCTCCCGGCGGCACCATCCATACCCTCATCGAACGAATCAAAGAACTACGAGCGCAAGTTAATCAATGTCCAACTTGCTACCGCTTTTTTTCTGGCCGCGAACATCAGTCGACCAACTCGCTCTGCCCCATCTGCGCCAACCCCAAACGCGATCCTCGACTCTTGTTACTAATTGAAAAAGATACCGACCTAGAAACAATCGAGCGTTCGCGCACTTACGAAGGCCGCTACTTTGTTTTGGGCTCTTTGGTTCCCGTCTTAGAAAAAAATCCCGAACTCCGACTGCGGGGCCCAGAGCTTTTGGCCCAAATTTCTGAACGGGCCACTCGAGGATTAAAAGAAATTATTCTCGCTCTTTCGGCCAATACAGAAGGCGATCACACGGCCGACTTTTTACGTCAATATTTGGAACCAGCCCTCAAACTCCATGGGCTCAAAATTTCGACGCTCGGCCGCGGACTTTCGACTGGCTCAGAACTAGAATACAGCGATCCCGAGACCATCAAAAACGCCCTCAAACATCGCGAGTAGAGGGCGCTTGAACCTAAAAATAAAGGGGCTTACTTGATCTCGTTAATCTTGACCGAAGTAAAGGGCTGACGATGACCGTACTTAACGCGGTAACGGCTCTTGGCGCGGTACTTGATACCCACCACCTTGTCTCCCCGACCCGCCTCCTCCACCACCGTGGCGGTAACCTTGGCGCCCGAAGCCGCCTCACCCACGCGGGTGGTCGCGCCATCGTCAACCAACAACACCTCGTCAAAAGTGATTTGGCCCCCCTTTTCCGCCTCAACCAACTTCTCGATCTTGATCGTATCGCCAGCCGAAACCTTATATTGCTTGCCCCCGGTCTTAATTACTGCAAATGACATAGTGGCTCTTATTGTACACATCCAAAACGAAAAGGCAAGACAGAAAAAAGCCCGTCGAGGAGCCGGGGTGGACTCCATCGACGGGCCGGGCGCTGGGTCTCCCCAGCCTAAGATCGCTAGGGCAAAACAGCCCTACAGGCAAAATGAGCAATCAGCGGCGCTTCCGGATCATTAAGGTAAGTGGCAATCCACTCGCCGATTGCCTCGGGCTGGACCGCGTCCACTGCCGGATCGGCCGACGTCTTCTCCCGGATGAGGGCCTCGGTATCCCGAGTGTTGATGATCCCCGGACGCAGGTCCGTGGTGCGGATAGCCAAACTCTCGCCCTCGAAACGGAGAGCCAGCTGAAACATCAGATTGCTCCCCACTTGCTTGGCCAAGCGATAGGCAAAATTACCCGCCAGTTCCTCCTTTTCAACCACGTGAGAAGAAACGTGGAAGATGTGCCCATGATTCTGCTCCTTGAAGTGATCGGTAAAGGCCAGCGCCGGCACCATCGTCGGACGGACCATCGCTTGCCGCATCCGCTCTTCCGCGGCCAAAAGCTCGTCAGCAGGATTAATCAAGACCTCCGAACGGCTCCAGCTGCCCGCCGAGAGAATAACGCCATCAATTAAGCGGAAGCGCGCCATCGCCTCGGGGATAACCCGATCGCGAATGGCCACCAAGTCGGACGCATCCGCCGCCACTGCGAGCACTCTCTCGGACCCAATCTCTCGCAACAGCTCATTGAGCTTGTCCTGACCACGCGAAACCAGCACCAAATTGGCTCCCTGGCCGCTCAAATAGCGCGAAAGCGGCCAGCCGAGGCCACCCGTCGCCCCAATCACTACAATGGTTTTTCCCTTAAGCATTTTAAGTTCCTCCAATTAAGAATCTGTCCCCTACTCTAGCATAAAATCAAATAGTTGCGCACCTACTTTTTGTATGCTATTGTAGCCCACAGGAGACCTTGGTCTCCAAAGAGAGAATCAGACTTCCACTCGCTGCGGCGTCCCGCTGACCGCGCCAAATTCTTAAGGACGCCGCACGCCTCACACAACCCGCCAGATTATCCTCAGGGAAACTGGCGGTTTCTTTTTGCCCGCTATTCTTCCCGCTGAGGAGCATCGACCAACTCCAGGGCCAAGCCGGGCGCCGCGCCCGAGATCCGCATCACGTCCTTGTCGATTTTTTTAAGCTCCTTACTGCCGTTATTAAAATGATTAACCACGGTGCCCAGCGAGTTGCCTAATTTAAGGTGGTACTCCTCGTAGGCCTTGAGGTGCTTACCAAGCTCGGCCACGCGCTTAACAATCTCTTGCGCCTTCTCCTCAATCTTCATCGCGTTTAAGCCCTGCAGCACCGTTTGCAAATAAGCCAGGAAGGAAGTTGGCGAAACGATAATGACGTGATACTTACTGGCCGCGCGCTGGATCAAATTTTCCGTATCATCCTTTAGTGCGCCGACGGTGTTGACCAAGAGATCGTAATAAATGGCCTCATGCGGAATAAACATAAAGGCAAACTCAAGCGTCCCCCGCTCCGGCTGGATATACTTGGCCGTCTCCTGGATCCGCAGCTTAAGATCGCTCACGAACAATTTTTCTAATCGTTCGCGCTCGGCTGGCTCGCGCTCGGCCACCAAGCGATTATAGTTCTCCAGCGAAAATTTGGAGTCCACGGGAATAATCTTGTCGCGCACAAACACCGCCGCGTCCACAATCGTGCCGTCGGGAAAGGGGTACTGCATCTGGAAGGAGCCGGGTGGGAGCACATTTTTTAGCAAAGTTTCTAAATAATACTCGCCCAAGATCCCCCGCTGTTTGGGATTTTTTAAAATATCTTGCAGATCGCGAAGCTGTTCGGTAAAGTTCATCACCTGCTTTTGCCCCTCACCCACTCGCGCCAGCTCGCTGGTGATCTCGCGAATAATTTTGGTTGATTCGGAAAACTGGCTCCGCAAAGAATCCTGCATCCAGCGACTAGATTCGGTGAGCTTGCCATCCATCAAGCGGCCAAACTCACTTATCGCCCGCGCCTGCTCGGCCAACTGGCTCTGGATCAAGAGAAGGCCCTGATCGTTGCCAGGCGCCGGGGCCTCTTTTTGGCGACGCAGGAGCCAGACGATGACGCCAACGGCCGCCACCAAGAGCCCGATCAAAACATAAAAGCTTGCCTCCATTGCCCTCTATCGTACCACGCGTCCGGTCCCCCACCAACGGTTGCGAACGAATAAAAATATGGTACCATTACTGCCGAACGGCCCTATCGTCCCTGCCTGCGCAGGCAGGTAATGGCTAGTGATGTTCCGGATAAAACAAAAAGAATCGTTTCGTAAATAACATAAGGCCCTATCGTCTAATGGCTAGGACATCACCCTCTCACGGTGGTAATCGGGGTTCGACTCCCCGTAGGGTCACCAAGTCGTGCTGAGTCTGTATGCACGAGAAGCGTCGAAAAATATGGAACAAATTCTCAAGTTAAATCCAAGCAATATCACCGATGAAGCGTCTGCCCGCCTAAAAACAAGGTTCGCTTCTAGGGGTGTTGTTTTTGACGGGGATAAAAATGTAGCTCTTCTGCCAGTAACGGCTCATAACTATTACAAACTTCCTGGCGGCGTGATAGAAGATGGTGAGGATAAGGTGGAAGCTTTTCGCCGAGAATGTTTGGAGGAAATCGGTACGGATGTGGATGTAATCCAGGAACTCGGTTCAGTGGTGGAATATCGGGCAGAATTTTCTCTGGTTCAAACATCCTACTGCTATGTCGGCAAAATAAAAGGTGAAAAACATAAAGCTACATTTACTCAACACGAGCTAGATAGTGGTTTTCGAGATGCAATTTGGCTACCACTGGAGAAAGCTATTGAGCTCATGGAAAGTCAGGCCGATAATCATGAGGGCAAATATGTTGTTGAGAGAGATACTTTCTTACTGAAAAAAGTTGGGGCCTTAAAAACTATCTAGCCAAAAACCCCCTGATCAACACTCGGTGTTGATCAGGGGGGGGGGGTGACAGGGGTTCTTAAAAAAAATTAGGGGGCGCTCGAGAAGCATAATTAATGGCTTTTCTGCTATCATACTATTATGAATAGCTCAGTCATCGTTCTAAACGGTCCAATGTGTGCAGGAAAAAGCACGATCACAAAGCTACTGATGCAGAATAATAATGTTTTTCGTGGTTCTTATGATGCAGTTAAGTGGCTTATAAGTAACTATTCTGCCGACAATGAAAATCATAGAAGAATTGCAAAAGAAGTAATTTTCAGTGCAATAACTACTGCTATTGAATCTGGTTTATCTATTGTTATAGATGGCGGTTTTGCAGATTTTAGAAACAGATACAAAGAACTTGCTCAAAAGTTTAATTTTGAGTATATAAGTCTAAATATTGAGGCGCCTATCAAAGTTTTAGAAAAAAGATTCTTGGAACGAGTTAATTCCGCTAACCAAGTAAATAGTAAGACTATCAGTGTAACAACGCTAGAAGGTTTTTATTCTCGATATCAATGGTATTTGAGTACCAACAAAGATTTTGATGGAATTACCTTTGATTCGAGTAAATTAACAGCAGAAGAGATTGTTACCGAAATTATAAAATTAACCAAAGTCCGCCACATGGCGGGCTAGGTAGGGTCGCGAGTCGAGTGAACACGCGAGAACTTGTGACCGACTCCCCGTAGGGTCACAAAGTCCTTGAGCTTGACAAATACTTAAAATATAACATACTTATTAGGATTCCTTAGCTTGTTGCTAGGGAAAATTAACAAACGTCTCTGGGGGTCCGCCCCCTCGTCCGGTCCGCCGGAGACAAAGAGACCAACGCGCCTCCGTGGTGCAAGGAGCTTGAGATGTCGAATGTAACTTGGGTCGCCTGCGGTCTGGTTGCCGCGAGCATGATCCTGGCGAAGGTCTGGTCAAAAGTAGCGTCCAGGCGCTTCTTGAAACGTAAATCTTCGTTTTCCTCGGTGCTCAGGTGCGCCGAGGACATGGGCTTCGGGAACCTCTCCCGAGTCCTTCAACGCCTCCGGATTATCAAGGTGTTCGAAAGCGGAGAGGGCAATCTTCGAGTCGAGATAAACACTCGACTCCTCTCAACCAAGAGAAGGGGTTTATACTTGGTTGACAACGACCTGGCATTGATATCGCTCGGTTCGATTCTCCACGCCCGCCCAGACGATGAAGCGCTCTGGCAACAGGTTGCCAGCTTTATCGTCGACGAGAGTCACAGGTGTCCCAAAAATAGGACGCTGGCGATAGAGACAATGATCTCTTTGCTGGCGCGGCGACACAACGAGATCTTCGAGCCAATGAAAACTCGGTGCAAAGACCTCGTGAGCGCGCACCAGATGATCGACCGGGCACGGGAAACGGCTCACCAAATCCGGCGAGCTGGCGGTGACCCGGACGGGTGTGCCGTTGAACTCCGAGACGACGTGCTGGCCTAAACCGCCAGCACCACCCCTGAAAAAAGCACTCGCTTTTTTCAGGGGTGCTTTTTTGTTTTATTTTTTAAATTACCGCTTCTTCCACTCGGGGTCTTGGCGGACGAGGAGTTCGGCGGCGCGGGCGGGTTCGGCCATGATCTCCTCCACCACTTTTTCTAGACGAATGGATTGTGACCCCTTAACTAGCACGATATCACCCGGCTGGAGCAAGGCCTGCAACTTCTCCCCCACCCCCTGCCACGTATCAAAATGGAGCATCTGCTTCTTAAGCATTTTATGTTGATGAGCGGCCTCGGCCAAAAATTTGGTTCTCATCCCCACCGTAATTAAAAAATCTATTTTAGCGGCGGCCACTTGTTCTCCGGCCCGCCGATGCGCCTCGATCGTCAGCGGTCCAAGCTCCAACATATCACCCAAAACAGCCAAGCGCCGACCAGACGCACCCATTTTAGAAAAAGTTTCGATTGCGGCCTCAAGCGCCGCGGGTGAAGAATTGTAACTATCATCCACGATCAAGGTCTCTTTAATCCCCGGAATCAACCGAAAACGGCCCGGTGGAGTTTCTAGATAAGCCAGCGATTCGGCAATTTCGACTAAATTAAGACCAACAAACTGGCCCACCGCGACGGCCGCCATCACGCCATACAACTGATGAGGCGCGGCCAGACCCCTAATCCGCACTGGTAAATTGTGCCCAGCGGTGGCCAGCTTAAAACTTAATCCCTTGAGCACCCCCTCTTCCATCAAGGACTCTGGATGCTCGCCCCGGATAGTTAGTCCCTGGCCAAAGCCGTAAGTCACCACCGGAGCCGCCAGACCTCGTGAGCGCGCCATAATCCGCTCATCGTCACCGTTTAAAATTACCTGCCCCGCGGCCGGGACGGCGCGAGCTAATTTCATCTTCTCCTCGGCCACCTCTTCGGGTGACGAAAAATATTCCACGTGGACCGGCACTTCGGGCAAGCGGGTAACAATCGCGACATCAAATTTAACCCAACTAGTAATCCAATCAATGTCGCCGGGCTGTTCCACCCCCACCTCCAACACCAACCACTCCGGGTAAGGACTTTTAAACAAAATGAGACTGGCTCCCTCCACAATATTTTTTAACCACCCCGACAAACTCCACCACGCATTAGGCAAATTTAAAATCGTCAGCGGCACACCCAACTCTCCGTTGAAACTTTTGGCGCTTTGCCGGACCTGGTAACGCGAACGAAGCACGGCGGCCACCGCCTCTTTTGTCCCCGTCTTGCCGACACTACCAGTAATCCCCACAATTTTGGGGCGATATTTACGGAGAACCAACTTGGCCTCCCAACGAATAATGGCGATAACAATCGAGCGTAAAAAGTGGCGAGCCATCGTAAAAAGATTAGCGGTCCGGGGGCACTTGATAATAGTTTATCAAAAAGTTGGTCAGATTCATAAACGGCTGAGTGAGGGTCTCGGAAGCGTACTGCACCCCCTGGGGGTAAACCACATACAAAAAGGTTAAGAAGCGTGGCGCCGAAGCCGGAAAGTAACCAAAGAAGGAATGGAGGTAACGATCGGCATAGTAACCACCAGCCGGATTAGCCATTTGGGCCGTTCCGGTTTTGGCCGCCACCTGATAATGTTCGAGCTTGGCCTTGCCGCCCGCCAACGACTCATCCACCACGCGCACCAACATCCGACTAATTTCGGCACTGGTCTCGGGCCGCAAAACGGTTCGGCCCGGTAGCGGAGTAACCTCGCTCGACAACCGACTATTGTAACGATCAAACCGCGCCACGACGTACGGGGTCACCAACTTACCGCCGTTCGCCAACACCGCCAAAGCTCGCGCCATGGCAATGGGAGTGACGGCAATCCCCTGCCCAAAAGAGGCCGTGGCGTACTCAACCTCGCGCGGACTAGCTAAGTTTTTTAACAAGCCCGTGCCCTCGCTCGGTAAATCGATCCCCGTCTTTTCGTTTAAACCATAACCATAAAAATAATCGCGAAATTTGGACTTACCCAAACTCTGCATCGCAAAAACCGCTCCCGTATTTAGCGACTGATTAAGTACTTGCTGCATCGACACGGTGCCATGACTTTTACCATCATGATTCATGATCGGACGACCATCAATCACCAAGCGACCGGTGTCGACGTAGGTGGTGTCGGCCGTAATCGTCCCGGCATCCAAGGCGGCCGCCACCGTAAGCGGCTTAATAATCGAACCCATTTCGTAAACCTTGCTCACCAGAGGGTTGGTGAGAATCGAGATATCGCTCTGGCGGCCGCCGGGATCAAAGCTGGGCGCCGCCGCCATCGCCACCACCGCGCCGGTGGTTGGCTCCAGCACGATACCACCAACTTCGGCGGCGGCATAACGCTCGCGCACCAAGGCTAATTCCTTTTCTAAATTAAGCTGGACCTCCGGCTCAATCGTCAGCACTAAATCGGCCTCGGTTTGCGTCAGTTGGCCAGAGGCCGTCCCGCGGATCTCCGCAAAAGCCCGGCCCAAAAAATTAAGAAAAGTTTGGGTCGGATCACGCTCCAAAATTTGGTTATACTGCCGCTCTAAACCATAACGTCCGGTGCGCGTGTCGCCGTCATAGGCAATAAAACCTAGTAGGTGCGCGGCCAAAGTTCCCGCCGGGTAAACACGCCAACGCTTTTGGTAAGCTCCGACCCCCTCAATCTTGGCCGCGACCACCAGATCAGCCACTCGCGCTTCCACTCGATCGGCAATCTCCACGTAAGAATCATCCTGATCGCTAGCCTGAGCCAGAAAAGTCTCTCGCTCCAGAGGCAAAATCTCGGCCAAGCGACTATAAACCTCCGTCGGATTCTTAATCAACCGTGGATTAATCGCTACAACAAAGCCCTGGCGCATGGTGGCGGCCGTCACGCGCGTGCCATCTTTAGTTAAAAAATAAATCGAACCACGATCTGGAGCATTGGTAACGGGACGTTGGTACTGCCGATCAGCCCGATCAGCATAGTAACCACCCTTTACAATTTGGATAAAAAATAAACGGGCAACCAAAACCAGGACTCCTAAGACCAATAGGCCCGCAATAATTCCGATTCGCCGTTCCAATCTAACCGCCATAAACTCTCAAAGTTACTTAGCGGCGAAAGCTAACTTGCGCGGTTGGAACACTGTCGCGGTAAGCAAAATCGGTCGCTCCAGCCACTGGCACCAAACCTAATTCGGTAGCCCGATCAAGGGTTACCGTGCTAGCCAAAGTTAAGTAAGCCGACTCTAAGGTCGTCACCTCCGTTTGGATCTCGGCCAGTGACTGCAGGGCGCGCTCACGGCCGACTACGTCCATAATGATGGCATTAACAAAGAAAATATAGACGCCCAAGACCACCACCGCTAAAGCGAAAAAATAATGTACATACAAACGGTAGGGATATTCAACGGTGCGAAGTGTGGTCATAAAGATACTCGTTTAATGGTTCGTAATTGAGCACTGCGACTGCGGGGATTTTCGCGAGTCTGAGCATAAGTCGGCTTAGTCACTTTTTTGTGAACAAACTCTGCTCGACCCTCCCGCACCAGTCCTTGAAAAAAAGTTTTAACGATTCGGGCCTCAAGACTGTGAAAACTGATCACGGCTAGTCGGCCGCCCGGGGCCAAGACCTGCCAAGCACTGACTAACCCCGCCTGCAAAGCCCCGAGCTCATCATTCGTCGCCATCCGGATGGCCTGAAAAGTTTTAGTGGCGGGATGGAGGCGCCGATGGGTGTACCAGGCCGGAACGGCACTTAGGACAATCGTCACCAGATCATCCGTCGTCTCGATCGGACGCAAGCGTCGCGTGGCTACAATGGCCGCGGCAATCCGAGGAGCAAAACGTTCTTCCCCAAACTCCCGCAAAATACTGACCAAGCGCTCTTCGCTCCACTGGTTAACAATTCTCGCCGCCGTCAACTCATCGGGACCGGGATTGCTCGCATAAGTCATCAACAGAGGTTCGTGACGACGGAAGCTAAAACCTCGACCCGAACGCTCCAGCTCATCCGAGCTCCAACCCAGATCCATCAGGATGCCGTTAACGCTCGCGATCCCGACTTCCTGCAACCGCTCAGCCAGATGACGAAAATTACTTTCGATCAACCTAACGGGGCAGGGACACTGGGCCAAAGCCGTCTTAGCCTCGACTAACGCCCCGCCATCGGCATCAATTCCGACCAAAAATCCCCCACCGGATAGTTGCTGACAAATTGCTCCAGCATGACCACCGCGATTGATCGTCGCATCCACCATCACATCATCGGGCTGAGGATCTAAGTCGGTCAGCACTTCTTCGAGTAAAACGGGTAGATGCGCCATGGCCCTAGATCACTCCAATTTCGCCCAACTTTTGCGCCAGAGCGTCTGCCTGCTTTTCGACTCCGCTCTTGTATTCGCGCCAACGAGCTTGATCCCAAATCTCCAAACGATTATGAACTCCAGCCATCACCACTTCTTCTTGCAGACCGGCATACTCTTTCAGAAAATCAGGAATCAGCACTCGACCCATCTTGTCGACCTCCGCTACCACCGCCCCCGCGAGCATAAAACGATTAAAGCTCCGCGTGTCTGCTTGACCCATTGAGAGGTTGCCTAACTTTTCGGCAACGTGGGACCACTGCTTTTCCGGATAGACGGCCAAACAATGATCCAGCCCGTGCGTTATTACCACACTACGACCAAGTTCCTTACGCAGCCGCGAGGGCAAGGCGATTCGTTTCTTCTGGTCAATCGTATGATGATACTCGCCGATGAGCATATAAAACCCACTTTATCCCACCACGTTACTATTATATGCCACTTCCACCCACTAACCAACCCCACTTATCCACAAAAAAAACTCCGCTTTTGGGCGGAGGTTTGATCGTTGCCTAAAAAATTTAAATTTACTCGCGCGGTGGGTCGGTTAAGACGACTTCGCCCGCCTCGAGGCCAGACAAAATCTCAATCAAGCCATTAACCCCCAAAATACCCGTCGTTACCGAACGTTTTTCTGAGCCCGTCGCTGTAGCCACATACACCGCCGGTCCCCGATCGTCATAAATAAGGGCTCGGACAGGAATCGCTAAAGCATTATTGCTGGAAGCTGAGTTAATGTTAACGTTGGCCGTCATCCCCGAGCGGATCCGTTCGTCGCGAGAATCAAATTGAACCGTAATTTTGTAAGTCGCTACGTCATTGACCACCGTTTCCGCCGGATCAATCTGCGTTACCGTCACCGGCAAGCGTAGGGCTTCGCCATAGGCGTCAAGTGTGGCCGTGCCCTTATTACCGACCGCCAATTTGGCGATCTCCGCTTCGGGCACCTTTGATTCGATTTCAAAATTATTAGCCGAAATGACTTTGGCCACCACGACACCAGCCGAGACCAGCTCACCCACCTCGGCATCCTGGAGAGCCACCACGCCATCAATTGGCGAACGGAGCGTGCGCTGAGCAATCTCTTGCTCGAGACGACGGACCTCCGCTTCGGCCTGCGCCACCTCCGCCTCAGCCACCGTTAAGCCCGTCAACTTACCAGTCACTCGGGCCTCGGCCTCACTAATCACTCGATCACGAGTCCTCATCGCTTCGCGGTAAGCATTGTAGTTGGCGGCGTAGTCACTGCTTGACCGATTAGGAATATCCACATACCAAGTGGTGTCGTTATAATTTAAAACATCGTCCGGGAAAGAAATGAACAGGCCCTGGGTTCCGAACGGCGTGGGCTCATTATCTTCAATCAAAATTGGCCCAGAGCGCTCCGCGCCAAAGGTCAACAATTCAAAATCATCCACGCCGCCAGTTTTACGCAGAATACGAATTTTATATTGGCCCTCCGACCCCGTGTAGCGACCGGTAATTAGGGGCGACGTCAGATCATAATTAGCCGACGATGGCACGGCCACCAAATTACTAGACAAGAGCGTGCGGTAAGCACTCATCACCAACTGATCTTGCTCTTTGGTAACTTCACTCACATTAACGGAGGTGTTGCCGGCCTCGGCCCGCTTTAGGGCCACCGCGGCCCGAGCCGCCGCCAGCTGAGCTTCGAGCGTGGCCGTGTCTAATCTAATCAGCGCCTCACCAGTTTTAACAGTCTGACCCACCACGACTGGCGTCGCCACCACCCGACCCGCCGTCTCAAAAGCCAACGAAGTGTCGGTGGCGGCGGCCACCGTACCAATCACGGTGACGATCTGCTCCACATCACTCGGCGCCACCGTCACTCGATCAGTCGGCGCGGCGGGCTCGCGGAGCCACCACCACAACAAAGCGACCACCACTAACGCGGCGATCAGCCACCACCACCAACGCTTGAGTTTAAAATACTTCATCATCTCTATTGTAAACACAAATCACCTCCTTCGCTAGCGCGGGCGCATCGTCGGGAAGAAAATAACCTCCCGGATCGCCTGAGTGTCGGTGGCCAGCATCACCAACCGATCAATCCCCAAGCCCCAACCAGTCGTTGGCGGCAAACCATACTCCAGCGCTTCCACATAAGAATCATCCTTAGCTTGCGCCTCCTCATCGCCGCTAGCGCGTCTGGCTTCTTGCTCGGTAAAGCGTTCGGCCTGATCCAAGGGATCATTAAGTTCGGCAAAGCCGTTAACCAACTCCAAACCACCAGCGACTAACTGAAAACGACTAATTAAACTGGGTTGATCGGCTTGGCGCTTGGCCAGCGGCGAAAACTCGACCGGATAATCAGTAATAAAAATGGGTTGAATTAATTTTGGCCGACACATCTTTTTGTAAATGCTGTCCAAAATCTTGGTCCGATGTTCGCCGGGGGCCACCGTAATACCAAATTGGGCGGCCTTTAACGCCAACTCTTTTTCGGGCAAGTTTAAATCATTGATCAGCGTGTATTTTTGCAGTAGGTCAGCAAAGGTGATCACCGGGATCTGACCAGCAAAAGAGAGCACCGCGCCATTATAGGCTACCTCCGTGGTACCCAAGGCCTTTTTAAATACGGAGCGCACCATCTCGGCCACCAACTTCTGGGCCGCCCCGGGAGTGCCATAGGCCTCATAGACCTCCAGCGAGGTAAACTCTGGATTGTGAGTCGCGTCGAGTCCTTCGTTACGAAAACTTCGCCCCAATTCAAAGACTTTAGAAAACCCACCAATCACCATTTGTTTAAGATGAAGTTCAGGGGCGACTCGCAAATACAAATCGAGATCCAGCGCCTCGTGATGAGTAACAAAAGGGGTGGCCGTCGCCCCGCCAGCCACCGTCTGGAGCATCGGCGTCTCCACCTCCATAAAATCATGTCGCTGTAAGAATTGGCGCACCTCGGCAATCAAGCGAGAACGCAAAACAAATCGCTGTCGCACTTCGGGCGACATCAGACTATCAAGATAACGTCGGCGAAAACGCTCCTCGACTTCCGAAAGTCCGTGCCACTGACTCGGCAGGGGCCGGAGTGCTTTCGCCAACATCAACCACTCAGCCACCGCCACGCTCTGTTCGCCTCGCTTGGTAACCACCAACGAACCCGTCACGCCAATAAAGTCGCCCAAGTCAACTGTCTCCACAAAACGTTCAAACAACTCAGCCGACAACTCATCTTTTTTAAACACGGCCTGAAAAGTTCCCGTTCCGTCATCAAGATTGCAAAACAAAATTCCCCCCTGACCACGGATCGCTCGGACCCGACCAACGATTGAGACTTTTTTGCCTGACGTTACCAACTCATCAAACTTGGCCACCACCTCGGCCACGCTGTGGTCATGAGGAAAATCAATCGGATAAGGATCAACGCCCGCCGATCTGAGCGCCTCCAATTTTTTGATGCGCTCACTGCGTAATTCTTCTAATGAAGCCATGAGTTATTCTAGACTAAGAATTTTGTACTCCACACTGCCCCGAGGCGTCTCGACGGTGACGCTATCACCCTTCTTCCGTCCCAGGAGAGCGGCGCCAATCGGCGATTGATAGGAAACTTTGCCCGACGCAATATCGGCCTCCTCACTACCCACAATCGTCAACAACTGGTCTGAACCACCGGCTCGCTTAACCTTAAGCGTCGTGCCAACCTCCACCACCGTACTGTGATGCGCCTCCACAATCTCGCTCGACTTGAGCAAATCCTCTAATTGACGGATTCGGTCTTCAATCTCCGCCTGCTCTTCGCGCGCGGCATGATACTCAGCGTTTTCCGAAAGATCGCCTAACGACTTCGCAAAATCTAGCCGCTCCGCTACCTCCTTTCGACGAATCATTTTTAATTCGTGTAATTCGGCAACCAACTGTTCATGCTTCTCGCGGCTTAAATAGTGTTTATCCATGATGGCGCTTATTCTACTTTATTTCGTGGTCGCGGTCAACGAGTCTCGGCGAGCAAATATTCTGGCCGATTAGCGACGAGCCAATTGATGACCTGTCGCATCGCAAGAGTGGCCCCGACTAAATTATTTCGACTCCCTTGCTCCAAAACAACCACGTAAGCAAAACGAGGATTTTCGTAAGGCCAAAAACCCATCGTCCAGGAGTTAACGTCAGCTTTCGATACGCCAAGCTCCGCCGTTCCCGTCTTGCCCGCGATCGCTACCTCGTTAACCATTAATCCCTTGGCTGTCCCTTCCAGCACGGCCTGACGCATCCCCTCGCGGACAATTTGCAAATTCTCCGGCGAAACAGCCTTAAGCGGCGTGCTCACTGGCTGATCGGTGAGCGAAATAGTTGGTCGAACGAGAGACCCCGTCGCCAGCGCTCCCACCACGCGCACCATCTGCAGAGGCGTGACCTGAAAGCCGTACTGCCCGATCACGGTATGATAAGTGTCGCCTAAACGCCAAGGCTCGCCGTCAAAAACTTTTTCTTTCCATTCGGGGGTCGGAATATTTCCGGTCTCTTCGCTACCAAATCTAAAGCCGGTGGCCTCACCCAGACCAAAAGCTTGGGCATAACGATCAATTGCCCGGATGCCGATCCCCCGCTGATCCTCATAGCCGCCACCCACGGCGTAAAAATAGACGTTAGAAGACACCGCCAAGGCCCGACGAAGATCGACCCAACCGTGCGCCTTCCAATCGCGAAAAATCGACTTCTCTTTGGGATTGTAAGGATTAGCAATCGCGATTTCGCCGCTAGAATAAATCTGCTTAGTGGGTGAAATCACTCCTTCTTGCAAGGCGGCGGCGGCCATGATCGTTTTTACAATCGAGCCGGGCGTGTAGAGTCCACGCAAAACGCGATTAAGAAACGGGAGACGCTCATCGGCGAGATAGCCATTGATCGCGGCTCGATCCTGACCACCCGACAACACGCCAGACCCGTACTCTGGTGCGCTGACCATCGCCAACAATTGCCCCGTCTTAACATCCATAATCAAACCGGCTCCACCGCGAAAGCCATACTCCGACATCATCGACTCAATCGCTCGACCTAGTTCTCCCTGGACTCCCAAATCAATCGAGAGCCGGACGGGTGCTCCGCTTTTGGGCACCTCCAACACATGCTCCGAGACCACCTGGCCACCCACATCCACCTCTTCAATTTTTAAACCCCGTCCACCCTCCAACTCCTCGTTAAACCAGCGCTCAGCTCCCTCACGCCCTACCATCTGCTTGGGGTGAAAGTTGCCGGTGGCCATCTCCTCTTCGTTAGGATAACCAATGTAGCCAACCAGGTGCGCTAACCCAGGCGCCTCATTATACGCTCGACCAAGTTCGGCATCGTTCCAAGCCAACTCCTCACCATTACGATCCTCGATAATTCCCCGTTCGGCAAAAATTGGGATGTGCCGCAAAGTATTGTTGTGACTACGCTCGGCCAAAGCATTACCTTGCACCACCTGCAATTGAAAAACTTTGCCTAAAAAAATAACCAGCACCAGAGCAAACAAGCCGGCCAAAAAATAAAACGAGAGTTTACTAATCGGTTTTTCTAGTCGTCCCTCGAATTGTTGAGTGTTGAACGAAGGCAGATTGCGCGCGTCGAGCAAAACCTCATCCGGATCTAGATCGCGATAGGCCTGCTTAAATCGACGACGAAAAGGGGTCATGACGACACCATTATACGACTTTTGATCTCGGGGGCGAGCACCACCAACATCAGACTAATCACGGTAAGGGGTAAACGGACGAAAAAGGGCCACAGCAAGAAAAAGCCATACCACCAATCGAACAACAGAGCCACCAGCACCAACTCGTAATAATATTTAAACTGCCACAAAGCGACGAGGGCCAAGGCTAAACTGCCCCACCACGGCAGACTAAAAATTGACCACAGGAGCGCCAGAGTAAAAATCACTCTAGAAATCATGGATCTCGACAAAGCGCAAGGCGCCGATATTTAGGGGAAAACGGAAAAAGATTTTCTGCGAGGAATCGCTCGGGTCGCTCTCAATCTCACCGATCCGACCCAAGTAGCGCTCCACCGGCGAGCTCGAGGCCGTCACCACGTCGCCCACCATCACCGGGACGCCCCGCGGCAACGTCACCTCAAAGTTGCCGTTGCCGCGGCCGCGGGCTTTGACCGCGGCGGTGCTGGTGCCCACCAGCACGGGCGTCTCTGACCCGGGAGCAGAAAGCAGTCGAATGCGTACCAAATGATCGTTAACCTCACCCACTAAACCAAGCAACAAGGAACCACCGAAGGTCACTGGCGCTCCCACCCGAACTAACTGACCAGTCGGAATCTCGGCAATTAACGTATCGTAGGGACTGGCCCAACCCAGGGACAAAACTCGACCAATCGTCACCGCCTCAGTCGAAGTAGCCTTAAACCCCAATTGGCCCAACAGCGCCGCCCGCTCAGCGCGCACCTGATCATAATCGAGTAAGCGCACCTCCAGCTCGGCCACCTTGGTTTGCAACGCCTGATTTTGCGCCAACAAGCGATCTTTCCCACCCAACAAAGCCGACAGAAAATCTAGTCCACCCAAGGTGGCCTGACCAGCCGTTTTCGCCAGTGGCTCCACCACCGTCGCGGCCGGAGACAAGCGATCAGCCAGCCAACTACCGCCCCAAACCAAAAAGGCGGCGGCCGCGATCAGTACCAAGAAACGCCGCCAACGCTTAGGCCGCGGCCGAGCAAAACGATCAGGACCGGTCGGGTATTGAGTCATCGTCATTAATTAGAATATCACGATAACGCTCCAGATCATCGAGCACCACCCCCGTCCCTCGGACCACCGCCGTGAGGGGATCCTCGGTGACGGTAATCGGCAACTTGAGAGCGTGAGCCAAGAGCTCGGGCATCCCCTTAATCAAGGCGCCACCGCCAACCAAAATGATTCCCTTGTGCATGACGTCAGAAATTACCTCCGGCGGCGTAGACTCAAGAACTTCCTTAATCGAATCCACCAAAATTTCGATCGACGGGCCAATCGCCTCTTTAATATCCGCGTCCGTGATCACCACTTCCTTAGGCAAACCCGTCACCAAATCTCTTCCGCGGACAGTCGCGTCAAGCGGCTCCTTAGACTTCCAAACCGAACCGATGGCAATTTTTACGTCCTCGGCCGTTTTTTCGCCGAGTAAAATTTTAAACTCATCACGAATATAAGTCATGATGTCGGAATTTAAGCGGTCGCCGGCAATCTTTAAATTTTTTGCTCGCACAATGCCACCCAAAGAAATCACCGCGATATCCGTCGTCCCACCGCCAATATCAATAATCATACTGCCAACGGGTTCGTGAACCGGCAACCTAATGCCCACGGCGGCGGCCATCGGCTCCTCGATAATGGCGACTTCACCAGCGCCGGCATTACGCGCGGCATCTCGCACCGCCCGCACCTCGACGTTAGTCACCGAGACCGGAACGCCAATCACCACGCGCGGTCGCAAAAACTTTTTCGGACTAAACTCTTGCGCTCGCCGAATAAAATACGCCAGCATCTCCTCGGCGACCTCAAAATTAGAAATCACCCCATCAACCAACGGTCGGATCACCGAGACGTGCGCCGGCGTCCGACCGACCATTTGTTTAGCGTCGGTACCAATGGCCACTACCCGACCCGTCTTCTCGTTAATCGCCACGATTGTCGGCTCGTTAATAACGATGCCGTGACCTTTGATATAAACGAGCGTGTTGGCCGTACCCAAATCAATGCCGATATCGGTAGACCATGAACGCTTTAGCTTGTCCCAAAATTTAGCCATGACAATACGCCACTACTCGGTCAACCGGAATGATTTCTGTCTCGCTACTGCGTCGGCGTTTAGTCTCCACCCCACCACTCGCCAGACTGCGCTCGCTAACCACCAAGCGCAACGGCAAACCCAACAAATCGCTATCGGCAAATTTTTCGCCAGCGGAAACTTCTCGGTCGTCGTAAAGTACCTCAATCCCGGCGCCCACCAGTGATTGATAAAGTTCTTCCGCCTTAGCCAGCACCGCCTCATCCTTGCCACCCAAGCCAATCAGGTGAACAGCAAAGGGCGCCACGGCGGCCGGCCAAACCAAACCTCGATCATCTGAGAGCACCTCGGCAATCGTCCCCAGAATCCGAGTCGGGCCCAGACCGTAGCTGGCCATCAACACCGGCTGGCGCTCGCCGGCCTCGTCCACAAAAGACAGTCCGAGGGCCTCCGAAAAGCGCGAACCTAATTTAAAAATATTTCCCACCTCAATCGCTTTGTGTGGCACCAAATCATCTTTAATCAAACGCAATTCGGCCAAAACTTCATCAGTGCAAACTTCCGTATTAACTGCCACTCCCCGCTCGCTGGAAAGATAAATGGTATCTTCGCCCGCCTCACAAATCGTCTGGAACTCATGGCTAAATTTGCTAAACATGCCACCAGAAGCAAAGGTGCGGTAAGTTAGATCGCCAAGACCGACCGCCTTAAAAATCCGTTCGTAACTAGTGGCCACCCGTTCGTAAAACTCATCGAGGTCCGCCATCGTCGCGTGGAACGAATAGAGATCCTTCATTAAAAATTCGCGGCCGCGCAACAGTCCGCTCTTAGCCCGCGTCTCGTTGCGGAACTTAGTTTGGATCTGATAAACAGCGCGCGGGAGATCGCGATAGGATTGAATAAAATCTTTCATAATCATCGTGAACGCCTCCTCGTGCGTTAGACCCAGACCCACCACTGACTCATTTTTTAAAGTCGTTTTAAACCAAACATCAACCACCTCATCGCTCCACCGACCCGTGGTCTGCCAACTGGTAGGATCTTGAAGGGCTGACAATTCTGCCTCGCTCGCACCCAAGCCAGCCATCTCGCGACGGATAATGGAATTAATTTTTTCCAGCACGCGCAAACCCAGCGGCAGAAGAGAATAGACGCCGGCTAACTCTTTGTGCACATAACCGGCCCGGATCAAAAGTTCGGCGTTACGAGAGACCTCATCCTTAGGAGCTTCGCGGCGAGTTTTAGTAAAAAGTTGAGATTGGCGCATCGCCCTTAGCTTACTAGAAACCGCCCCCAGGGTCAAAAAACGAAAAAGGCGCCCGGATTTCTCCAGGCGCCCGACCCCCCCCTAGCATCTTCAGCTCGATGGCTGAGATTGGTTATTGTACGTGAGACCAACCCGACCAACCCAGAGAACGTCCGTGAACATCCCGGGCTCATTCCAAATAAACGAAACCTGTCGGACGACCACCTCATCGCCCACCTCCAACTTAAGGGAGGGGTCGATCAGGGCCGCGTAAATGCGGTTGGAGCTTTCTTTCCTCACCACCGCCCGACCGAAGGGAAAATCCGGGGTGGACGCAAGGAGGCGAACGACCGTCACCTTGCCGGGGAAATCCTTAACGCTAATCGGCCGGCCGACGGACAAGTTAATCCGCTCAATCTCCCTCTGAACAGGATCGGTGGGCTTGCTACGCAACATCAGGTAGAGACAAACACCAAACAACCCCAAGGCCACCACCTTACCAACACGATCCATAGTCATGGCAGAACCCCTTTCTTTAATTAGATAATGATCAACACCGAGTGTTGATCAGGAAAAGAAATCCAACGACATCCAACACCACAATACATCAATATAAAATTTTGTCAATAGAGACAGTGGCCCTAAAAAAGATTGGCGATATCGTGGAAGGTAATCACCGCCATCAGCACCAATAGCAAGACAAAACCAAGGCCATTGGCCCAATTAGCAATAGCCGGACGAATGGCTGAACCTTTAATTTTTTCGATCAATAAAAACAATAGGCGTCCCCCATCAAGCGCCGGAAAGGGTACCAAGTTAATCACCGCCAAATTAATCGAGATCAGGGCCGTAAAGCTAAGCAGGTAAACCAAGCCCATCACTCGGGCATTCCCCACTAGACCAACCAGGCCCACTGGCCCCGTGACGCTAGCGATAATTGATTCGCCCCGCCAAGCTTGCGCGACGAACGAAGCGAGCGCCGCGGCCGTGGCCTTAGTGAGCGAGACGGTCAAGTTAAAACCCTCCGCGATCGCGCGATGAGGCAGGACCTGACGCAGAGCAATCTCCTCCATCGCGATACCCAAAACTGGCGCCGAACCAGCTTGGAGCGATCGAGGCATTAGTTCGACCCGAGCCACAGGTAAATCCTTGCCGGTCAATACCCGTCCTCGACGATACTCCAAAATAATTTCCTCAGCGGGATGATCGGCGACAAAATCTTGCACCAGTTCTGGCGTTAATTGACCGGTGGTTCGGACCGCCGCGGCCCCTAAAGCGACGAGCTCGTCGCCGGGCCGGAGGCCCGCGGCCGCGGCGGGCGAATCGGGCATGACGTTAGTAACCAATAGTCGAGATGGCACACCGGGCATCTCGGCGGCCGGCGAAGGTAATCCAACCATCAAGCCAACCGAAATTAATCCCCAAGCTAAAATTAAATTAAAAAAGACACCCGCGGCCAAGACCACGGCCTGTTGCCAGCGTGGCTTGTTAACCAAACTTCGACCCGAATCTACTCCCGTTAACGAATCGGCGTCTGGCGTCTCGCCAAAAATTTTGACAAACCCACCAAACGGAATAAGGTTGATCGAATATTCGGTTTCGCCCCGACGCCAGCCAACTAATTTGGGTGGAAAGCCCAAACCAAACTCGTCCACCCGAACACCAAAATATTTAGCCGCCAAAAAGTGCCCCAACTCATGAGACAAAATCAGCACGGCTAAAATGATAAAAAATAAAACTAAGGTCATCCGGCAATTTCGGCTTCTTTACGTTCTAGCGCCGACTTTATTTTCTGATTAACCTCATCTACTTGAGCTTGCAGATCTTCCTTCAAACGAAATTTTTCGTCTTCCGAAATGGTGCCATCCTGCTCGCCAGCCTGAATTTCGTTCCAAGTTTTTTCTCGCTCTTGCCGCAAAGCAATCCGCGCGGCTTCGGCCTTCTCACCCGCCACCTTAGACAACAATTTTCTTTTTTCCGCAGTCAGATCGGGGAAAATCACTCGAATGGCTGGACCATCCACGGTTACCGAAACGCCCAAATTAGCCACGCTAATGGCCTGCTCAACCGCCTTAACTTGAGATTTATCCCACAAAGTAATCCGCAAACTTCGCACGTCATCAACACCCACCGAGCCAAGCTGTTTAAGGGGCACACGCGAACCATAAGATTCGACGTTAATGCTATCGAGCAAGGCCGGAGTAGCGCGACCGGTTCGGATCGCGGCAAACTCCTTGGCCAAGTGATCAAGCACACCGTCTACGCCCGATTTAAATTTTGCAAATGAATAAGCCATAGCCGTATCGTACCACAGGTGAAAAGCTCTCGCCTAGACGCGGGGCAAAACCAGCGCCAAGTGCTCCAAAACTAGTTTAGGCAAGCCCGCTCGCGCGGCCAAAAAACGTCCAGCTTGCACCAGTTCGGCCAGGCCCCGGCGATAGCCGCCATGGTGGCGCGCCTTAGCGCGCCACGCCTCACCCAGCGCCTGGAGACCGGCCAAGGCTGCCACTCGCCCCTCTCCAGCGCTGGCTTCGGCGGCCAATAATTCCTCGACTAAGTCCAAACGGATCTCCGGTTTGGCCGACAAAAATTTCTGGGCCCAAACATTCTCCGGCGCCGCGCCCCAAATAATCTCCACCCGCGAGAGCAGAGTCGGCAACAAGCTTGTGCCCCGCGGCACCACCAAAATAAAATAATGTCCTGGTGTCGGCTCCTCAAAAGTTTTCAGGAGGGCCTGTTGAGCTTCCAGGGTCACGCTCCCCGCCTCAATTAACCAAAATCGACTTTCTTCTCCCAGGGTCCGGCTTTGAGATTCTTTGAGAGTCCGACTGTCATCAATCGTTAAAACCGCAAACTGTTGACGAATCAAACCCGGACCAAGATCAATCAAAATTTCTGGAGGCAAATTTCCAAAACAAACTCGCGCATGATGCATGCCTAATTTTTGCTCATGACGCTTTTTTTGTAAACGTCGAGATGCTCAAGCGCGATACCCGTGCCTTTGGCCACGCAATAGAGAGCTTCTTCCGCCAAATGAGCCCGCACTCCCGTCCGCCGGAAAACTAATTCCGGCAGATTAGCCAACAAGGACGAACCGCCAGTCATAATAATCCCATGATCAATAATGTCGGCCGCTAGCTCGGGAGGCGTATCTTGGAAAACAGTTTTAATCGCCCGAACAATTTCGCGCAACTCACTATCGATGGCCCGCACAATCTCATTAGTCTTAATCTCCGCCGACCGAGGCAACCCCGTCAAAAAGTCCCGACCGCGAATGTCGTAAGCCAACTCCTCCTCCAGCGGCACCGCGGAGCCAATCTTCATTTTAACTTCTTCCGCCGTCTTATCACCGATAGCCAAATTGAAAGTTTTCTTGATGTAATCAGCGATGGCTTGATCAATTTTATTACCAGCACACTTAACTGACGTGGCCGCCACGATACCACCGAGCGAGATTACCGCCACGTCCGTCGTCCCGCCGCCGATATCACAAATCATATAGCCCCGCGGTTCATAGATCGGGATGCCGGCACCAATCGCCGCCAAAATCGGTTCCTTAACCACGTACGCGTTTTTCGCGCCCGCGCGGATCGCGGCCTCAATCACCGCGCGCCGCTCCGTCGAGGTAATGCCCGCCGGGACCGAAATCAAAACATCGGGTTTGAGAAAATTATAACGCCCCAAAGCCTTGCCGATATAATAGCGCAACATAATCTCCGTCACGCGATAATCAGCAATCACGCCATCTTTAAGGGGTCGATAAGCCGTGATCCCGTCGGGCGTCCGACCAATCATCTCTTTGGCTTCCAAACCCACGGCTAAAACTTTTTTATCTAATTCCGAAACCGCCACCACTGATGGCTCATTAAGAACAATCCCTCGGCCCGGAACAAAAACCAAGGTATTGGCCGTGCCCAAATCAATTCCCAACCGTCGGACGAAAAAAGCCATGGCGCCATTCTATGCTCTTTTCCAGTATTTGCCAAACCGACCTTATTCCGTGAACTTGAAACGAGGGATCTCAATATCCTTAGTCAAAACGCCGCGTTTGAGGTCAAGGGGTTCCGTTTTGTAAAAAGTGTAATAGGTGCCGTCGGGATTCTTTTTTTCGAGCGTCAGATAATAGGTGCCCGGTCGAACTAAAAAGTAAATCCGGCCCAATTGATCGGCCACCAACTTTTTAACCTCTTGATTAATGCCCGCCAGGTGGACCTTAACAATCACGTAAGGCAGGGGCTCATTGGTAATCTGCTGTTTAATCGTCACCAAACGGCGGGTGTTGGAATGCAGAGAACGAAAAACGTAAAGCAAAACGTAAAGCAAAAAGACGCCACTATTTAACACGCTCGGCGCCATAATCAACGAACCCAAAGCCAAAACAAAACCGAAGACGTAAGTAAGCTTAAGCGCCCGCACCGTGATCAACTCTTTCTCAAAGCGGAATTGATTAAAGTCACCTTCGCGTTTCGCAAATTCGTTCCAGTCAAAACCCAAAGGATCCATCGGAATGTTAACGGCAATTGCCTCCTCACCCGTTGTTGTTACTGGACCGCCAAAATAGAGATTGGGGTAAAGCTCATCTTCTTTCTTGGCGCGCAAAAATTGCGACGGAAAGCGGTAATGGGACTTACTGACCTTAAGCTCATAAGTACCCGGCGGCACCAAAAAACCGTAACGACCCTCGATATCGGTAATCGCGCTAGCGATTTCTACTCCATCTTTACTAACCGTCACATAAGCCGGATCAAGAGGGCGCTTAGTCACCGAGTCATAAACCGTCCCCCACGGCTTGCGCTTGCGCCGAAAGCCCAAGGCTCCAAAAAGCGCCCCCAAACCACGGGCCAGCAACAGATAGATATCATAAAAAGAGCCAATCGAACCCAAGGCGATAAATGGAGAGGCACCAGCCAGCACACCAGAAGCAATCGTCAGCGGTCGAACTACGGAATTAAAGGCGTCCGCGGCGCTGTCGCCCAGCGCGCCAATACCCGCCACCTGCAAGGTACCCGACAACTTCTTCACTCGCTGATTACGAAAATCCAAAATGTGGATGTTAAACGGATACAAACCCGCGTGCGTCAGAGGCGCGATCGTTGCCGAGTAAACCTTACGCTCGTCATCGGCTCGTAAAACGAAAGAAGCGATCGCGCCGGGATTAGACGCGTCAAAAATCGTCATACCAATCGTCTTTAAAACTTCCGGCACTTGCTCGTAATCCAAAGCGACCGTCAAATGCTTCCGCCCATTGATCCTGACATTACCGTTGTCGGTAAAGTTTTTTACTCCCTCGCCAATTTGGATAAACGAAAAACTCTCCAGCGACAAGCGGGCCAGTTTTTCTTCGTCAGACAAACGAGTAGGTAGCAAATCGAACGGATCACCCGCGCCCGAACCAGACACCGGCGTTACCACTGGCGGCTCCGGCGGCAAGGACGGGGGTTCGGAGATATCTCCACCCTCGGAGCCGCCAGCATTACCCACCGAACCACTCGTTTGCGCGCAATCAAAGTTAGGGCAGATAATCGGTAGCGAGACGATAATGGTCGACTCCGAACCCTCCAGCGGCCGACCCAAGCCCAGCACCAAAACACCCAAGATCAAACCTAATTTTAAAAATGGAAGCTTCATAAATTAAGACGCGCTAATCGAAACAATTAAAGTCGCCGAGGTGTTAATCGTCAGCGGAACCGTCGTCGGCGCATCATTCAAACTAGATCCTAGTTCGGCTCGTAATTTTAAATCCAAAACTCGATTAGTCACCGCTCCGATCGACTGAGCAACGGTCGTAGCGGTAGTGGCAAAACCGTCCCAACAGTGGCCAGTCGTCGCCGTGCCCGCGCCGCAAACTAAGCCATTGTTTTTAAAAGTCGCTACCAAATCTACGCCTTCGGGACTAAAACCAAACCCCGACTCCCCGGCGCCCACCAACCAATCAAAATCCGGAGCGCCCGCGTAATCATTAATACTAATGGAGGTGCCGCGGGCGCCTGAACCCTTAAGGGCTGGATCAGTCGTGGCTCGGACGGAAAATTGATATCCGCCTCCTTCGCTAGTAATCACCCACGACGAAGTCGCATTGACTTGGCCGCCTTCATTAATCGCCAGTGACGACGCCAGAGAGACATCCCCCGGCGAAGTCACCACAATCTCGCCGCCCAATAGCGCCTGATAACCAGCGTTAACCACGTAAGATCCGCTGCTACTCAACCCCGTCGCTACCTCACCCACCGTCTGATCGACACTATAAGATGTACCCGCCGACGAGCCGCCACCAATCGAGATACTGTCAGCGGCAATCTGATAGTTAGAGCTCGAGCTGACGGCCGCCACGGCCAATCCCGGCACACTCAAAACTAACAGCAAAAATTTTATTAAACTCAAATTAGATTGCCGCCAAATCATTTTCGTCGCCACTGCCAAATTAGACCAATAATTATTCCCAGGGCTCCGACAAACCACCAAATCGACGGGCGACGGTGAGACCAAAAAATCGTCCGCCGATCCACTTCATTATTATACCCCCGATTAAGTTCGAGCGTGACCCAATAATAACCGGCTGGCCAATCGTCGACGGCAACGTCAAGCCAACGCTCGGATTGAGGCAAAACAAACCATGGCTCAATAGCCCGGCTGGCAAATTTTTCGCCCCACCAATGACGCAAGGTTAACCCGCCGTAAGGATTAAGCTTGAGACTGCCACGATTAGCATAAATAAGTCGGAGGTGATCATCACCCACTGGTCCGAAATCGAGCAACTCTCCCCGCTCTTCGCCTCGACCGCTAATCCGCGCAAAAACCAACGCTCCAATCTCGGTGGTTAACTTAACCGTAGAAGACGCGCCACTACCAAGACTAAACAAAATTGTCCCATAAGCTTCGGCCACTGGCGAAGAGGAAGCTAGGGAAAAATAAATCGGGACGGACTGCGACTGACCGGGCGCCATCCGATAACTGGCCGCCAGCGAAGACTCCTCCACGATCGACGATAACGCGTAAGAACTTGTTGAGGTCTCAGACAGTAGCTGGTAAGCCAGCGCTGGGGAATCGGCGGGAGCCACATCCACCACTCGCGGACTAACCGTAATCGTCTGATCAGAATAATTTTTGAGAGTAAAAATCTGCAGCACCGGCTGGCCGGTCATCAAATCCAACTCCACTCGCGCCGGCGACAAACCCACCTTCGTCTCGGCAAACGAAGTCAAAGGCCAAACCGCTAAACTGATTAAAAATAGCCACCACTTCATTAACGTCGAACGGGGGTAATAAGAAATAAATAACGATCAGCCGTTGGCCGGCTAAAAATTGGGGTAATCACTCCGCTCGTTCCCGTTTGATCAACCTCCAGGCGGATTTGATCAGAGAAGGTGCTCTGAATACGGGCCAAAATAGCCGCATCCGTTTCTAAACTGCCAGACGAAGGCGCCAAAACCACACCCGTGGACGGCGAACGTCCAGCTGACGAACCGCCGCTAGCTTGTTTGGCCAAAACTTGCAATTGGGCCGAAATCTGATCGGTAATATAGCGTTCGATCTCGGCCGTCGTCGTAGCGGCAAAAACTCCGCCACCCGCCAAATGATAACTACTTGGGCTGGCCACCCCCTCCACGCCCAAAAATTTTCGCCAATTAGCGGCCACTCGCAGACGAATCAAGCGCCAACGCTCAGGCAAAGTCGACCAAAACGACTGAGCTTGATCCAACTCCTCGACCGCACCGCTCACCACCGTTTCAGTCGCCGTCGCCGCCACCGATCCCACCGCTCCCGCGGCCGCCACCATCCCGGAAGAAAGTGGCACCTCCGGCCAATCAATCGACCAAGCCGTCAGAATGGCCAAGCGCTGTTCGATCTTCGGCCACCAAGCGTAAGTCAGCGGCCAAGCCAAAGAGGTGCCGGAACCAACCAGCATCAACAGAGCCACGGCCACTAAGGCTCGATACATTTTTAAATTATTATTTCTTTCTCGAGATTGTTGGCGCGCGCGAGAAATTTCGTCCTTAACCTCACCCACTCGCGCGCGCAATAATTGGCGACTAGCCGGATCAGCCAGTCGAGCGAGCGCGCCTTCGGCAATAAACCAGTCACGGCCGACGCGGCGACACTCCAGTTGGCCTCGTTCACACATAAAAATTAGATCGTCAGCACTCCAAGACGAACGAGACTGCGCTTCTTCCAAAGAAACGTACGTAATCACGCTCTCTAGTATACCATAATCAAAAATGCTAAGGTTTAATCCTATGCACATCGTGAGCGTCATTCCTTTGGCGCGGGGCATCTTCCACGATGATCTGACCTACTTCTCGGCCAAACCGCTGGCCCTCGGAGCAGTGGTAACGGTGCCCGTCCGCAAAAAATCAATCCCCGCTGTCGTGGTGGCCTGTAAACCAGCCCAAGCCGAAAAAACGGCCCTGCGGCGGGCTTCCTATGCCTTAAAAAAAGTTGGCCGCCTCCAAACGGTCGGACTAGTCCGGCCAGGGTTTATTAGCGCCGCGGAAAAAATCGCCGAATATGCCGCGGCGCCACTTGGCGGCATCCTGCCCGCCCTCATCTCTCAATCTCTAGTTGCCAATCTGAGCGCCCTCGAGCCAGCCGCTCCCGGCAACGAACAGGCGTCCACCGGTCTGCGACCCGATCTACAGGCCCTCCAAAATCAAGATGACGAACGCTGGTCGACTTATAAAAGCATTGTGCGCGAAGAATTCGCCCGCACTCAATCCGTCCTCTTAATTGTCCCCACCCATCTCGACGCTCTGCGCGTCGCCGAAACCTTAAGCCGAGGCATTACCGATTTCACCTTCATTCTCCACGGAAAATTAAGCAAAAAATCGCTCGTCGAATCATGGAATGGCGCGCTTAAAGAAACTCGTCCGGTGCTCATCATTACCACCCCCGCCTTTGCGGGTCTTCCCCGTCACGATCTTAAAACTTTTATCATTGAACGAGAAAACTCGCCCAGCTACAAAATGCTCGCGCGACCGTTTGTCGACTGGCGGCGATTTTTAGAACAACTCGCGGCGACCACCGGCGCCCGCGTCCTCTATGGCGACAGCGCCCTGAGAGTCGAAACTCTCTGGCGCCTCGAACGAGGCGAGCTCATGCCCGCCGAAAGCGTTAAACAACGCCTAGTCACCACGGCGGAAAATTTCTTGATCACTTCGAAAAGCGGCGAACCACTAGCGCCAGAAACCTTAGAGTTGATTCGCGCCGGCCTGGCCGCTTCGGAGCATCTATTTATTCTGGCCGGCCGGCGCGGCCTGGCTCCCCTGGTGGTTTGCGACGACTGCGGTGAACCAGTCCTCTGCGCGCGTTGCCAAGGACCGGTCGCTCTCCACGAACGTCGAGCGGCCCCAGAGCAGGATTCGCGTTACTTCCTCTGCCATCGCTGTGGTCAAGAAAGATCGGCTAAAGAAAAATGCCAAACTTGCGAGAGTTGGCGTTTACGCGAACTAGGAATTGGCATTAATCGAATTAGTCAACGATTGCAGGAGGCGTTCCCCGAAGCCCACATCGTCACCGTCGAAAGCGACACGCAAAACACTCCCAAGCGCACTCGCGATCAAATGAGAAACTTTAGCCAAGCCGCTAGTGGCATCTTAGTCGGCACGGAACTGGCTCTCCATTATTTGCTTACCCCGATTGATACGGCGATTATCGTCGCCGCCGACTCACTTTTAGCCCTCCCTGATTTTCGCATCCATGAACGACTCTACTCTCTCACCGCTCGCGTTCGCTCCCTGGCCCGAAAAAACTTCGCCATCCAAACCCGTTACCCCGAAGAACCAGTCTTTAATTACGCCCTCACCGGCAACACCATCGAATTTTATCGCCACGAATTGGCCGATCGAGAATCATTTGATTATCCGCCCTTTAAAACGCTGATTAAAATCACACGCGAGGGCTCTCGCGCCGTCGTTAGAGAAGATATGAAACGGTTAGCCGCTCACCTCTCGACTTTCCAGCCCCAAATTTATCCCTCCTTCCAAGAACCGGGCTCTGACAACTACCGCTTGCAAGCTCTAATCCGTCTGCCTCCCGAGCGCTGGCCTAACCCCACCCTCGTTTCGTTCTTGAAATCCTTGCCGCCATCGTTTATTGTCAATGTTGACCCGGCCGATATCCTTTAATCCAAGCCATGCGCCAACATCAACCCCACTCACCCCATCAAGCCCCGCCCACCATTGTCCAAAATGGGGCAGAAGTTTTGCGCCAAGTAGCCGAGACCGTGAACGAGGCCGAATTTAATACTCCCGCCCTGCAAGAATTGGTGACCAGGATGGAAGAAGCACTAGCCAGCTGTGACGATGGGGTTGCCATTGCCGCGCCGCAGATTGGTGTCGCTAAAAGAATTTTCGTGGTGGCTCCTCAGGCTTTTGATGATGGCCCCGAAACTACCGCCAACCATCGCGTCTTCATCAACCCGATCATTACTAAAAAATCTAAACGAACGAGCGTGGTTGATGAGGGTTGTCTCTCGGTGCGCTGGCTTTACGGCAAAGTTCGACGCTCCACCAAAGCGACCGTCGAGGCCTACGACCTTAAGGGGAAAAAGTTTACTCATCACGGCACCGGTCTCCTGGCGCAAATTTTCCAGCACGAAATTGATCACCTCAACGGCGTTCTATTTATCGATCAAGCTAGCCAACTAGAAGAAATTAAACCCAGCGACAATGATGCCGCCTAAATTCGTTTTCTGGGGCAGTGACGATTTTTCGATTGGGGTCTTAAATGGCTTAGCCGCCGTCGGCCAGCAACCCGCGTTAATCGTCGGCACTCCACCCCGTATCAAGCGCGGCCAACCGCAACCAGCGGCCACGGCTCAGTGGGCAGAAAGTCACCAGATCCCCTTCACTATCGACCCCGCTACGATCCCGCCCCAAGCCTATGATTTTTTTATCGTCGCCTCATATGGCCAGATCATTTCCCCCGAATTACTGCGCCTGGCCAAACTGGGGACAATTAACGTCCACCCCTCACTCTTGCCGAAATACCGCGGGGCCACGCCTCTCCAGAGCGCCATCCTAAACGGCGAAAGCGAAACTGGCGTTACCCTGATTGAACTGGACGAACAGCTTGATCATGGACCAATTTTAGCGCAGGCCACCCAGCCCCTCGGCCACTTAAATTTTAGCGAGTTAAGAGATCTACTGGCCCGCCGCGGAGCCGAATTGCTGGCCGAAATTCTGCCCGCTTACTTGGCGCAAACGCTTAAACCACAAACCCAAAATCACGACCAAGCTACGTTTACGCGTAAATTTACCAAAGCTGATGCCGAACTAAAATCTACTGACACTCCGATAATTAAATTTAGAAAAGTCCTCGCCCTCAATCCCGAACCGGGCACTTGGCTAGTTGACGAACGCGGACAACGATTAAAAATTAAAACTGCCCGCCTCGAGGACGGACAGTTTATTCCTGAAAAAGTGGTTCCTGAAGGTAGGCGTGAAATGACTTGGTCAGATTATCGCCGTGGCCAGCAACCCTAGCGAATTTCCACCTTCTCTACCACGACCGGCTTAAGAGGATGATCACTGCTACTTGTCGAAACATTTTCGATCGCACTCACGACGTCCAAACCGGCAATCACTTTACCGAAGGGTGTATGCCAACCGCCACCGGGCTTATTTAGCCAATCAACTCGGGGCGCCGTCACGATAAAAAATTGCGAACCATTAGTCCCACGACCACCGCGGAGACCGGCATTAGCCATCGCCACGACGCCGCGTTCCAAGATCACATCATTCACCTCATCATCAAACACGTAACCCGGACCGCCCGTCCCATGAATGGCCAAGTTATCTGGCTCCGACTTAGTTAGCGGATCACCGCCCTGAATCATAAAGCCCTTGATTACTCGATGAAATTGGGTCCCGTCGTAAAAACCGCTTTGGGCCAATTTTACAAAATTCTGGACTGTCACTGGCGCTTTAGTCGCATATAACTCTACCTCGATTACTCCGGCCGAAGTAGTTAGGACCGCCACTGGGCTAGTCAGAGAGGTTCGTTCGCCTGAAATCATTTTTTTACTAGTAATGCCGGCCTCCGGCGCAGTCCAAGCAAGCAAGCCAACTGCGGCCACCGCCAACACCACGATTAAGATTAAAAGTTTAAAATTTTTCATAAACCCAAACTAGCTACGCCAAGGATTAAAGCGTCGCAACATCTCTTTAACCCGTCGCCCGCCGCGGCGCAATAAAGTGTTCCGCTTCTCGGCATTCGTTTTAATCACTCGAGACATTTCGTCCTTAACCAGATCAATCGCCGCGTACAGATCGGCGGCATTTTCCACCGCGTACAACTGTTTACCATTGAACAATAAGCGGATCTCGGCGCGGTAAACATCGCCCTGACGATGATGCTCCGTATCCCGACCAATCTCCACATTGACCAGCAACTCATCATTGCCGGCTGGCAACAATCGGCCCAACATCCCAACCTTCTCTTCCGCAAACTCCCGAATCGCGGGCGTCAACTCAATACTCGTTGCTTTAATATTGATCTTCATGCCCCCATTATAACACCTCCGCGAGCATCATATTAGTGTCGACAGATTTGCCGAAAGGCATGCCCGCCGCTACCACCACCCGCTCCCCCTTTTTGCCCAGTTTATGCTCTAGGGCAAATTCCCGAACCATGGCCAAAACCTCGGCGGTGGTCTTAAACTTCTTAACCAAAGTCGGATAACAACCGTAACTCAAGGCCAACTGATTAACCGTCGCGCGATTGGGCGATAAGCAAATAATCCCCTGATTGGGTCGATAGCGAGAAATCATCCGCGCCGTAAAACCAGAATCAGTCAAGGCGACGATAAACTTGGCTCCCAACTGAGTCGAAGTCTCAACCGCGGCATTGCCCACGGCATCAGCCACGCTATTGTCGTGCAAAAAGTCACGATCGCGACGTTGATACGAGCGATCGCGCTCCACCCGAAGCGCCACCCGCGTCATCACCCGAACCGCCTCCACCGGGTGCTCGCCCAAAGTCGTCTCTTCCGATAGCATGACCGCGTCCGTACCATCTAAAATAGCATTAGCGACGTCCGAAACTTCGGCCCGGGTCGGCACCGGGGACTTAATCATCGACTCAAGCATTTGCGTCGCCGTAATCACTGGCTTGCCGGCGCGATTACATTTCTTAATAATCATCTTCTGGACCATCGGCACGTCTTCGGCCGGAATCTCCACCGCCAAATCTCCCCGCGCTACCATAATCCCATCCGACAATTCCAAGATCGCGTCAAAGTTTTCGACCGCTTCTTGGGTCTCAATTTTAGAAATAATTTTTGCTTCGGATTTACCCTTGTTCAACAATTCGCGCAGTTCGATCACGTCTTCAGGTCGCCGCACGAAGGAAAAAGCGATAAAATCAACTTTGTTCTTTAAGCCAAAAGCCAAATCTTTTTTATCCTTCTCCGTCAGCGAGCTCACCTTCAGATAAGCCCCGGGCAAATTAACGCCGCGACGGCCCTTGGTCTCCCCACCAACCACAATCTGGCAAATGACGTCTGTCCCCTTAATCTCGACCACTTCCAAACGTTTCTTACCATCATCCACCATTACCACGTTACCGGGCTTAAGCTCTTCGTGTAGAGTCGGGTAGTTAATCGAGACTCGCTCCTCGGTACCCACAATTTTTTCCGGCGTTAAAGTAATGCGTTTGCCTGGCACCAAAGTCACCCGCTCTTGATAAAAATCACCGATTCGAAACTTGGGACCAGACAGATCCTGCAACAAAGCGACGGGCGTATTTAATTTTTTAGAGACAGCGCGAGTAATATCCACCTTGGGTTGATGCTCCGCGAAATCGCCGTGAGAAAAGTTCATGCGCACCACATTCATCCCCGAACGAACCAGTTCCGTTAACATCTTTTCGTTGGCCGTGACCGGTCCAATCGTGGCTACAATTTTGGTTTTCTTAGAAATATGCATAAACAAGACTTTAAATAATGAATTTTAACTATAATAAACGAAGAGCATGATTGCAACCACCAAACCAACTTGCAGTAACGGCCCAACCAAACCGCGCGGATTAAGTTTGTACTTGGTGTGAATCCAGAGATGAAAAAGTTGTAATCGCGCCAGCCACCGCCAGCGCAATTTGAAATAAACAAATTGCAAAAAATCCGGCGCCATCGCGCCAGCGGCCCCCGCCAGCGCGCCCAACGCCGCATTCTCTGATGACCACCAAATCACTAAGCCAGCCAATCCTAAGCCGAGCAAACCGTCGCTAACAATTTTTAATAAATCCCAAAAGAAATCTCGCCCCCAGCGCAAATCAGTGGCCAAAGGATTGTTTTGATCTTCCACCGCCGAACGCAGGGGGTAATCCCAGTGTGGCAAAGCATCAAGCGCGAAGTGACTGGCAAAGCCGAGCAGAAACGCGGCCGCCGGTTGCGCCGGGACGAGGAGTGAGAGCGCGGCGCCGGCGGCCGCATGCGTGGCTAAAGTCATCGGCTCTACTATAACACAAGAAAACACCCCGTTGGCCAGTGGCCAACGGGGTGTCAGAAAAGAACAATTAAGGAGGTAAGGTTGGGTCCGCGAGGCAGGGGCCCGGCAAGCCGCTCCGGCTCAGGCAGGACTGAAGCAAGGTCCAATCAGCCTGGTTAGTAACGCCGTCGCGAGTTAGATCCCAAATTCGGCACTCGGGGACCAGCGGCGGTTGATTCCACTCCCCCAACCCCAAGCAAACCTGAAACGACGAGACGTCTTCAGCATCGACGTCGCCATCGTAATCATGATCGCCATAAGGCGTACAGGGAACGGTGCTGACGAACTGATTGCGGGGGCAGGCGTCATGGCAGTCAAAAACGCCATCCCCGTCCCTATCGTTATCGGCCACCCCGCAACCGCACGGTCCCGGAGCAATCTTCTTGGGATCGTTAGGGCAACCATCCTGGCAATCCAGAATCAAATCGCCATCGGCATCGAGCAGGCCGCCCGACCAATCGCAAGTGACGCAAGGCGGAAAACCAATTTCGCCCGGCACCAAAAGTGACTGCTGGCTCGGCGGGTCAACATTTTCGTTACTGCTGCCCCGCTCCTTCCAGCTCTTCTCACAGTCGACCCAAAGCTTGGCAACCGATTCGGTCGGCTGCACGTTGACCATGAAGGCCGTCGCCGTGATGTTATTGATAAACACCAACCGATGATTGGGCGGACCATTAGCCGATCCGAAATAAATGTCGGCCGACGGTTTGCTGGGATCGCGAATTACCCGGACGACAAGGTAAACAGGCCTCAGAATCGTATCGTCGCGATATGGCTTATCGCCCTTACGCGAGCCGAGCCGAAAGGTCATGACTCCATTGTCATCCGCTTTCATTTTCCCCTTCATGATCCTCTTCTTGATGGGGAAGGGCTGGCCATTAACAAGACCGTAGCAGGTGTCATTGTTGGCCATATTGCCCAAGAAAGCGTCCTCGGGGAAAGCCGCATTGGAACTGTAGACGAAATATTCCGCCTCCCAGCTCTGCTTGTAACGCTCCCCAAACTGATCCTTGATCGTTATGCCGATCTCGTACTCAAAACCGACCAAGCGAGCACCGCCGGGATTGCGCGGGTCCGCTTCATAGAGGCAATTCCCCCAGCGCGCGGAATCGAGTTTGATTTCGCGTGCCGTTTTGACGGGTGCCGGCGGCGGATTGCCCGCCGGCACCGTGTCTTGGCAACCAACTCCTGAAATGACCAGTCCCAGGAGCAGTAAAAATCTTTTCATGATTTCGTCTCCTTGGACTTAGCGAATCTCAGGAACCCGGTACAGATACCCGACGGTTGGCAGCGGCAACTCACTCGGCACTCCGCCCGTGACCGTCACCCGCACGCGCAGGCGAAAACCTCGCGCGCCCGCCACATAATCGGCCGGCGTCTGGCACTCGGCCAGCTTAGAATGCTGGAGTAAGTGCTCGATCGGCCCGCTGACTGACGCAAGCGAACCATCCGCCCCCTCGGCAACGAACTCGTCTCGGCCAAAGGTGACGGAAGCGTTCGGATTGGACGCCTTGTAAGCGGCGGCCGACGCCTCATGAGCCGCGTTGACGAGCGGCGTCCAAGCCGTCCCCTTGAGATACCCCGGGTAAGCCGAGAGGGTAAAGCCCTCCGGCACCCAAAGCACCAGCTTCTGCGCCGGCCCCCGTCCCCAGACGCCACACCAACCATTCGGCATCAGCCGGGAGTCGTGATGGCGCAGGAGTAAGATGGGCGGGCTCTCGAGCACGACGGTGCGCGAGGCCGGCTGACCCGGGCTCTCCACATCGAGCACTGGCGTCACCCGCACCGCCACCCCTTCGGTCAGCACCGCCGGCCGGGCTTGAGACGGCGAGGTACAAGATGAGATCCCCGCCACTCCTCCGAGGACGAAAAAGATCGCCCCCCAAATGATCTTCCGCATCGCAAACCTCCCATGTCAGAGATCAAAGATTGATCAGGAACATCCTGAATCTGTTTTTACACTACAACGGTTTTTGTAGCTAGTCAATATGTGTTAAACTAAAGCCATAATTAATTTTTAATCAACATGGCTACCATCTCTCAAATTAAAGCACGCGAAATTTTGGACTCCCGAGGTAATCCCACCGTCGAGGTGGATTTAACTCTCAGTGATGGCAGTTTTGGTCGGGCCGCCGTCCCCTCTGGGGCCTCCACGGGCTCGCACGAGGCCGTGGAGTTGCGCGACGATGAGTCGCGCTACGGCGGCAAGGGCGTGACCAAAGCTGTCGCCAACGTTAACACTCAAGTGGCCGGCGAACTTTTAGGCAAAGAATTTGACCAAAAAGGTCTCGACGAGGCCATGATCGCGCTCGACGGCACCCCCAATAAGGGCAACTTGGGCGCCAACGCAATTTTAGGCGTCTCACTCGCCTTTGCTCACGCTACCGCCCACAGCGCCAAGCAACCCCTCTATCAATATTTTAATCAAGTGGCCAAACAGGCAGGTCTCGAATCAGAACTTCGACTCCCCGTCCCGATGATGAACATTTTAAATGGCGGCAAGCATGCCGAGAATTCAACCGACCTCCAAGAATTTATGATTATGCCCCTGGGTGCACCGTCCTTTGCCGAAGCGCTCCGCTGGGGAGCAGAAGTCTTCCATCAGCTCAAAAAAATCCTCAAGAAAAAAGGCCTCAACACCAGCGTCGGCGACGAAGGTGGCTATGCGCCAGCTCTCCCCTCTAACGAAGCGGCCATTGAAATTATTTTGCAAGCGATCACCGAAGCCGGCTACACGCCCGGGCAAGACATTTCGCTCGCCATCGACGCCGCCGCCAGCGAAATTTATACTCCGGCGCCCGAAGGCGGTAAATATCTCCTCGCCACCGAAAAGCGCGAACTGACCAGCGCTGAATTAGTCGAATATTATGAAAGCTGGGTCAAAAAATATCCGCTCGTCTCGATTGAAGACGGCTTGGCCGAAGATGACTGGACCGGTTACGAACTCCTAACTAAAACTCTCGGCGGCAAGGTCCAGCTCATGGGTGATGATCTCTTTGTGACCAATATTGAGCGCTTGCAAATGGGCATTGATCGCCAAGTCGGTAACTCCATCTTGATTAAACTAAATCAGATCGGTACCGTCAGCGAGACGATCGCCGCCATCAAGCTCGCCAAGGATCATGGCTACACCAGCGTCGTCTCCCACCGCTCGGGCGAAACCGAAGATACGACCATCGCTGACTTCGTGGTTGGCCTCGGTACTGGGCAAATCAAAACCGGCTCGCTCTGCCGCTCCGAACGCGTGGCCAAATACAATCAACTCCTCCGCATCGAAGAAGCCTTGGGCTCCAACACCCGCTTCCCAGGCAAATCGGCTTTAAAAATTTAACCACCCCCACAAAAAAACAAAATGATCAACACCTAGTGTTGATCATTTTGTTTTGCTTTATGATAAGATAAAAGCATGAGAGCGCTTAACTTGGCGGGCGGCGAATATTATCATCTTTTAAATCGCGGAATGGCAAAGCGTCCTATCTTCCATGACAACGATGATTATCTGCGTTTTCTCTTTCTGATCACCCATCTGCAATCCGGAAAATCCTTCCTTAATATGTCCCGCGACATTAACCTGTTTAAAAAAACTTTTTCTCGACCTGATCAACACCGAGTGTTGATCAATCAAGAATACGCCAAAGCGGCCTCCCACCAACCACTAGTAAAGCTCCTGGCCTTTTGTCTAATGCCCAATCACTTTCATCTTTTAGTTTTAGCGATTCAAGATAATGGCATCGCTCGATATTTACAAAGAATCCTAAATGCCTACGCCAAGTATTATAATTTGAAATACCAACAAACCGGCCACCTGTTCCAGGGCCCATATCGAGCCGTTCACGTTTCTGACAACGAGCAACTACTCTACACCTCGGCTTACGTGCACAAAAATTGTTGCGAACTATTAGCCTGGCAAGAAAACTTTGCAGAATATCCTTGGTCTAGCTTGCAAGATTATTGCGTTTTTAATCGCTGGAGCACCCTACTCGATCCCCAGATCATTATTGATCAATTCGATAACCCGACTGAATATTTGTTGTGGGTGAAAAACAACCCCGCTAAAACCGAAAATTTCGGGGTTGATTCTGATTAACACCCGGTGTTGATCAAGGATGCCTGGCAGTTCCCAGTCTAGGCCAAAAGGTTTAAGATGGAGCACATGAATCAAACCAAAAAACCGGTTGCTTTAATCATTCTCGACGGCTGGGGTTATCGCGAAGAAACTAAGGATAACGCCATCGCCGCAGCCCAAAAGCCGAACTTTGACCGCCTCTGGCAAACCTACCCTCACACTTTACTTAAAGCGAGCGGCAACGCCGTTGGCCTACCCGAAGGCCAAATGGGCAATTCCGAAGTTGGCCACATGACCATTGGCGCGGGCACGCCCATCGATACCGATCTCGTCCGGATCGACAAAGCAATCTCTGACGGCAGCTTTGAACAAAATCCTGCCTTCTTGAACTTATTTGACCACGTGAAAAAAAATAATTCGACGCTTCACGTCCAAGGTCTTGTCTCCCCCGGCGGCGTCCACAGTCATCAGAAACACCTCTTTGCCTTCTTGCGGCTAGCCAAAAAAATGAACGTGCCCCGAGTCGCTATCCACGTCTTTACTGATGGCCGCGACACCGCACCCCAAAGCGCTTCGGCCTACCTCAAAGAACTAGAAACTTTAATCGCGGAACTTGGGCCAAACTTTTTCATCGCCACCATCTCGGGCCGCTATTTCGCGATGGACCGCGACAACAATTGGGACCGCTTAGCCAAAGTGGAGCAGGCGCTCTTTAAATGCGAGGGCAATGTTTGCCAAATTAACCCCTCACAATATCTCGAGGAGCAATATCGCGCTGGCAAAAATGATGAGTTGCTCGAGCCAACCGTCTGCGCTACGCCCGCGGGGCAAGGTTGTGCCATCAAGCCGGGCGACGCCGTCTTCTTCTTCAACTTCCGCGCCGATCGCGCTCGCATGCTCTCAGAGAAAATGCTCAATCTCCCCCAGGACCAACAAATTTTATTTATCACTCTCACCGAATATTGCGTCGACTTTAAATGCGTGATGGCCTTCCCTCCCAAGCCTGTCGCCACCACGCTCGCGGCCGAGATCGCTCGCGCCGGCCTAACTCAAGCCCACATTGCCGAAACCGAAAAGTTTGCCCACGCGACCTACTTCTTAAATGGCGGCGTGGAAACGGCCTACCCCGGCGAGACCGACATTATGCTCCCCAGCCACAAAGACGTGGCCACTCACGATCAAGCCCCCAAGATGCAGGCGGCCGGAATTGCCGCCAAAGCCGTCGAACAGATTGCCGCCGGAGTCGATTTTATTTTCATTAACTTTGCTAATGCTGATATGGTCGGACACACCGCCAACGTCCCCGCCATTATCACTTCCGTAGAAGCTGCCGACCGCGCGCTAGGCGAAGTTGTCGCCGCCCTCGAGAAAGTTGGTGGGACGGCCATCATCACCGCCGATCACGGCAATGCCGAGGTAAATATTGACCCGGTGACGGGCGCCAAACACACCGCTCACACCACTAATCCCGTGCCCTGCATTGTGACTGATCACGGGGCCACCCTCCGCGCCGATGATCCGGCCGCGCCGCTCGGTCTAGCCGACCTCGCGCCCACCGTTCTTAAAATTTTAGATTTGCCAATCCCCCCAGCGATGACGGGACAGCCGCTAATTTAAACCAACCACCAGCCAGCTAGAAGCAGCGCCAAGATTAAACGATACCAACCAAAGTTTTCAAAGTTGTGCTGCTCCACATAACGGAGCAGCCACTTAATAACCAAACCAGCCACCACAAAAGCCACCACAAAGCCGACGGCCAGCGCTCGCCACTCTTCGGGCGCAAAGTCCACCGGCACTTTTAACAAATCTAAGCCCGTGGCCGCGGCCATCGTCGGTAGAGCTAAAAGAAAAGAAAACTCGACGATGGCCGGACGCGATAATCCCAGCACCAGACCACCCACCACTGTGGCCGCGGCGCGCGACACCCCTGGGACAATCGCCACCGATTGCGCCAGGCCAATCAGCACGGCTTGGCGGTAAGAGAGCGTCGCCAGTTCCTGAGTTGGGCTTAAGCGCCGGCGATACCAACGCTCAAACATCACCAGGGCCACACCACCAACTCCCAAGGCCACAATCACCGTCGTCAGATCTTGGAACAAAAATTGTTTGATCAGAGAATAAAAAACCAAACCAATAATCGCCGTCGGCACAAAAGCCACCGCCACCTTACCTAACAGAGCGCGCGAACGCCACCAACGCCCTCGATACCACCAAACCACTGCCAAGATTGCGCCCAACTGAATGGCGACGTAAAAACTCGACAGAAAATCACCTGGCGCCAACCCCAAAATTTCGCCGGCAACAATTAAATGTCCCGTCGAAGAGATGGGCAAAAATTCGGTTAGCCCCTCGACCACTCCCAAGATCAACGCCTGGACGAGAGTCATAAGACTTAGGCCTGATCTTCTTTATAGTGACGATCCAACCAGCGAGCTAGATAGACGCCAAAAAACACAACAATCGCCGTGATTAAGGCCGCATACCAAAACTTCGCCATAACGCCATCTCGACCACCGAGCGGCAACCAATAATCAATCAAGGCTCTAATGGCCTCGTTCCAAGCCAGACCAGCCACCAAACCCAGACCGCCAGTTATATAGCCCAGCGTTCGCAAGCGCAACTCTCGGCGCAAGGTCTGACTCTCTTGTTTTATTTTTTCGAGCGGAAACATCATTAAGATTAATGTGGCTGGACTAAAACAATTTTGTGAGGACTGCGTGAACCAGTCACAATCCTTAGTTGTTTGGGAGGCACCCCCAGATGCCGCCCCAAAAGAGACAACGTCCGTTGATTAGCCAAATTGCCGAGGGGTTTATCCCTAACGGCAATTTGAAAACGATTGCCCACGCGTCGCAAACTCTCACGACGTGAATCTGGAGTGACGTGGACGCGGACGAACATGAGTTTAATTAACGTCGAAGACGGCGGCCACTACTCGACCGTTAGTCTCTAGCAGACGATCTAATTTGTGGTTAAAAACGCGATCGCCATCATCTCGATAAAGAACAGCGGCATAAGTGCGTCCAGCTTGCGTCCCGCGCAAAAGTTCGACAGTCGCTAAACTACTAGCACCGGCATCAACTCGCTTGGCCCCGAGAATATTACCAAAACCCCCAGCCGACCAGTCGCGAATCGCCACCCAGCTAACGGCATCCGCCTTAACTTCGTCAACAATCACTCGCGTTCCGGCTGCCTGGTTAGTTACTTCCACCAAAACGTCCGTGGCGGCTGAAGTTTCTTCATCCTGCATGACCGGCACACTGTCGCCACCCAAAATACCACCCGCCGTAGTAGTGGCCTTATTTTCGAGCAAGGTTCCAACCTTAACACCAGTAGCCGAAGACTTGCCTCCATAAGTATAGGCCCCCAAAGCAAAACCAATTATTAATCCTATAACTAAAGTTACAATCGTCCCCGTCGTAATTATTGACTTATCCATAGCGATTATCCGTAATTAACCTGGCCTTTATAATGATTGGAGTATAACATACTTCATCTAACCTTCACCTAATCCGACGTATACTTTAATCATAAAACTCATGAAAGTATTGATTGTCGAGGATGATCGGGTCCTAGCCGAAGCCATTGCCTTTGGGCTCAACAAAGACGGCATGGAAACGACCCTAGAACACGATGGCGCAAAAGCCGTTGAGCATCCGCTGGCCGCCACGGCCGATCTTATAATTTTAGATCTCGGCTTGCCGACCCTGCCTGGATTAGAGGTCTGTCAACGCTGGCGAGCCCAAGGAATCACCACCCCCATCATCGTTCTAACGGCTAAAGATCAGTTGGACGACAAGGTAGCGGCCCTTAACGGCGGAGCAGATGATTATCTCACCAAACCCTTTTCTCTCGACGAATTGCGCGCTCGCCTCCAAGCCCTGACCCGTCGGGCGCGCAGTCTCTTGCCCGCCCGGCTAACTGCCGGACCACTCGTCCTTGATACCGAAAAACGAACTCTCGAAGCGGATGGCCAACCAGTGCCCCTAACTCTAAAAGAATTCGCCATTGTGGAATATTTGATGCGTCACCCCCAATCAGTATTAACTCGCGAGCAAATCCTTGATCATGTTTGGAATTATGACTTCGACTCGTTTAGTAATATCGTTGACGTCCACCTAAACAACATTCGAAAAAAAATCTCGGCCGTCACCTCAACTCCCATCCACTTAGAAACTGTTCGCGGAGTTGGTTACCGCATTAATACCAATCAACCATGAACAACTACAATTTTATTCAAAAAGTGGAACATGATTTGCGCAACCACGTTGCCGTCATTAAACTGGCACTAGAAGCCCTCGCTAGCGGACCACTCTCGGCCGATCAAAAACGCTCCCGAGACGAAGCAGAATCTGCCCTCCAACGCTTAACCACTCAATTACACGACCTGCGGCTTGAGGCCGAAGCTAACCAATAACTGACCATGAGAATTTTAGTCGCCGAAGACGATAAAACTTTAGCCAACATTCTCAAAAAAACCCTAGAGAAGGAGGGTTATGCGGTGGACCTCTTGAGCGAAGGAGAAACGATTGAACGACGCCTAGAGATCTCTCATGCGGATTACGATATTGTGATCTTGGATTTGGGTCTGCCGGGCCGAGACGGCTTAAGCATCTGTCGTGACACACGCGCTCACGGGATCAAACTCCCCATCTTGGTTCTTTCGGCTCGTTCAGAACCAGAAATTAAAATTGCAGCCCTCGAAGCCGGCGCCGACGATTATCTCACTAAGCCTTTTGCCATCCAAGAACTTTTGGCGCGATTGCGCGCACTCCTGCGACGGCCAGCACCAGTCCAAATTGACGAGTTAACGGTCGGTGATCTCAAGCTTAATCGTCTCACTCGCATCATTACTAGACAAAATCACCCCATTACCCTCACCGTCAAAGAATTTACGTTACTGGAATATCTAATGCGCCACCCCAACCAAATAATTAGTCGCCACCAGATCATTGATGAGCTCTGGGGTTACGACTTTGTTTCTGGTAGCAACATCGTTGACGTTCATATTAAAAATTTGCGCAAGAAAATTAGTTCCGGAAAACAAAAAGTACTAGAAACCGTGCGCGGCTTGGGTTATCGGCTCCTCGACCGAACTGGGCCGTTAAAAGAATAAGGCCGAGTTCACTTGACTTTCATTACCAGACAGTAGAATCTTACCAACATGAAACCGAACAATATCCACAAACGAGGCTTTGCCTCAATGAGCGCCGAGCGACAGCGCGCCATCGCCGCTAAGGGTGGCAAAGCCGCTCATGCCAAAGGCACCGCTCACCAATTTTCCGCCGAAGAAGCTCGTAAAGCCGGAAAAAAGGGGGGCGAAGCTGTCAGTCGAGACCGCGTGCACATGGCCGCCATCGGTCGGGTGGGTGGAAAAAAGAGTCGTCGCGGCAAAACCCGTCCCAAAATTTAAAAACTTCCACTTGGACCATAAAAAAACCAGCTTCTAGCCGAAGCTGGTTTTTTGAGTCCTACATGGACTCCTCGCTGTCGTCACTCATCCCGGCCGAGCTAGAGCGGCGACCAGCTTGGCCGCCCTTGCGACCAGCCTCTCGCGCCTCATCTGGAGTGAACTCATGAGCGGTCCCCCGCTCATGGGCGGCTTTGCCGCCGCGCGAGGCCACCTCGCGCCGTCGCTCCGGATCCATTCCCGCAAACCCTCTCCGATTTTCGTTTTCTGCCATAGAGTTGTGGTAAGTGGTTATTACGGCTGATAAAATTCGACCTCTCTGGTGAGTATCTCAACGCTGTGTTAAATTTCCGTTAATGCCCGAAGATTATGACTACGCCTTACCGCCAGAATTAATCGCCACCACCCCCAGTCAACCACGCGACCAAGCCCGCTTGCTAATTTATGACCGCCAACAAAATAAAATTAGCTTTGACCGCTTTGCTCAACTGGAAAACTATCTGCCGGCTGGTAGTGAATTGGTTTTTAACGAAACAAAAGTCCTACCAGCCCGACTCACCGTCCACAAAACCACGGGCGGGCGCGTCGAGCTCTTGCGCCTCACTCCGCCTCGAGCCGACATCTGGGTCCTCGCCGATCGCCGCCTGGCCATTGACGAAAAGCTCTACCACCAAGGCCAATCTCTGCTCCGAGTAGCCGAGCGAGAAAACGAACGTTACCGCTTAGATCCCCTAGTTAAGCCAGAAACCCTCGAACAAATTTTTGAAACTCACGGCCAGACACCTCTACCTCCCTATCTCAAACATTCTCCCCTGTCGGAAACAGCGAGACGTCAAGAATATCAAAGCGTCTTAGCCAAAGTCCCCGGCTCAGTCGCTGCGCCCACCGCCTCACTCCACTTTACGCCCGAACTATTGAGCCGCCTAACCAAAGCTGGCCACGCGCTAAACAAACTGACTCTTCACGTTGGTCTAGGCACCTTCGCGCCCCTCCGCGCCGAGCAACTAGCCAGCGGCAAATTACATACTGAACACTATCACCTCTCCTCAGCCACCGCCGATCACTTAACTGCCGCCCATCGCGCCCAGCGACCGATTATCGCCGTGGGCACCACCGTAGCGCGCGCCCTAGAATCCGCTTGGGAAAACAACGCCCTCTTGGCTGGCGACCGTCAGACCAACATCTTTATTAAACCTCCCTATCAGTGGCACATCGTCACTGGCTTAATCACCAACTTTCACGTCCCTCGCTCCAGTCTAATGATGCTGGTGGCCTCTCTCGTGGGACGAGAAAAATTACTGGAAATTTATCAACGCGCCATTGACGAAAAAATGCGTTTTTACTCTTTTGGCGACGGCATGCTGATTATTTAAAATCTTCATGTTAAAATAAACCCATGACTCATCAGAAAATGCCGGGTGGCGTACGCTACTTCGCCAACAATCTTAGTATCGTGATCGGTTTAGTTTTGGTTTGGCGGGGCGTCTGGTACGTTTTGGATGCCGTTGATTATGCTTATCTCGCGGGCAATCATCTCTTAAGCGGCTTAATCGGCATCGCCCTCGGCGTCCTCATTCTCTACCTACCCGACCACGATCTAAAAGAATTACAGAAGCTCTAGAGTTTAATCAAAAAGTTCCACGAGATACTCGTTGATCTCGCGCTGGTCGAGATCGTAAAAGTGCTTACCTTCGCGAACGAGGTCACGCGCAAGATCGCGGCCCACAAAACGCCAGTGCCACGGTTCGTACTGATAATAAGCGTTGCCCTTAGGATAAGAGAGGGTAAATCCGTAGCGAGCGGCATTTTCTTTTAGCCACGCAAAAGCCGGGGTGGACTCAAAACTTACCACCAAAGTGGTCGCAGAATCCGGAGTAGCAAAATCAACGGCGGTGGCTAATTGGTGCTCAGAATAACCCTGGTCAGCCGAAAACTGATTGGCGGTACCCGCGCCATAAGTCACACGATAAGCAGTTTTGAGAGCCGCCTGAGTGCCAAAGGAGCGATAAGCCGAAGCCACCCTCAGATCAATTCCGTTATCGGCGGCCGCCTCCAATAAGTTTTCCAAAAAATCAATCGCTTCACCATGAAATTCTTGCGGCTTTTTCTCGTCATACCAATAGCTCTTATCAATAAGCGACAACTTTTTAGGAACATAATGCTCGTTTAAGAAGTAGACCTTAGAATATTTTTCCAAAAGCTCCTTGTCGGTTTGACTCAATTTTTCCAGCGTACCAACGGTGCCCGAAATTTTTCGAATCTGACGCTCAAAATCGTCGTTGCGCTCGATCGCCTCATCCAACTGCTCGGTGGTGGTGGCGAGGCGACCCGACAACTTTTCCGTTTCTTCCCGCGCGGCGATTAAAGCGATGGTGGTACTCGCCAAATCGCTCTGGACGATAGTCAAAGAACGCCACTGATAAAAAATAACGCCGCCAGCGATAACCACTACCCCACCGACGGCCCATGGCCACCACCCCAAAGTTGAGTTCATGTCGGGATTGTATCACGAAGACGGACCGGGCGGCAGGGGCCAATCCACTAACTCGCCGGCCCGCCGTTCTAGCTTACTGGCGCGGCGCAAGCGCCGTGAGGCGCCGAGCGGCAGGAGCCGCTCGTGAGGCGAAGCATCAAGCGCCGCCACCAGCTCATCAAGATCATCCTCGGCCGTCACCCACGGCGCCGGCCAGCGCGAAAGATCAAAAGGTCGAGAATATTCCCGCAGCGTCTTTTCTCCAGTTTCGTTTAAAAAATATTCGTGGAAATATGACAACGCCAACTCTCGCACCGAACGATAAATCGGATCGCGCCAGCGCAAAACCGCGTGATTAGTCTTGCTAATCGCGCCCCAATATCCGCCTCGACGAAAGAGGGCCACCACGTGATCCTGATCAGCCCCCGCCGTCCGGAGATCCAGTAAAAGCGGCCGCTCCTTATTAAACCAGAGCGCGGCGGCGGCCAAGAGCGCGCCCTCTAGGCAATGGGCCTCACCTGCCACCAAGACTTGCCGCGGCGAACGATAAGTAAAACCGAACGTCTCAAAATTAATCGGCAAGGCCTCCAGAAAATCTTGGATCTTTTCTGGCGTGGAAAGGCGACGAAACACCGCTCGCTCTGCCGCCGTTAACGCTTCTCTCATCACCTGAGTGTAGCATCAATGCTATACTAGCCGTATGGTGAAAAAAATTATAATTTTAGTCTTATCGATCTTAGCTCTAGCCCCCTCGGCTCAAGCCGCTGAACTGGAAGTCTCGGGCTGGATCCCCTACTGGTCGGCCAGCGGGGGGACGCGCGACGCTCGGCGCAGCCTCTCGGATCTCTCCGAAATCAACCCCTTCGTCTACAGTCTCCAACCCTCGGGCGAGATCCGCGACCTGGGCAATTTAAGTGCTCGCACCTGGAAAAATCTCTTTACCGCCGCGCGCAAACAAAATGTGGAAATTGTCCCGACAATCATGAGCTCGAGCGGCTCCGGCGTCCACGCCCTGCTCTCTGATCCCGTCCGCCGTGCCGCTCACGTCCAAGAAATCGCCAGTCTTGTGCGCCGCCAAAAATTTGACGGCATCGATATTGATTACGAAGGCAAGTTGGGCGCCACGCGACCCTTCTTCTCCCTCTTTCTCCTCGAGCTTAAGGTGGCACTAGGCGAAAAACTGCTTTCCTGCACCATCGAAGCGCGCACGCCACCCGACTCACTCTACCGCACCCTCCCCACAAACCTAGAATATGCTAACGACTTCCCCACCCTGGCGGCCGCCTGTGACCGCGTCAAGATCATGACCTACGACCAACAACGTGCCGACTGGAAGTTAAATACTGCCAACAGCGACGAGCCCTACATCCCCGTCTCCGATCCCTCCTGGGTCGAAAAAGTGATCCAGCTAACGACCAAAACGATCCCCGCCGAAAAAATCATGCTTGGCATCCCCACCTACGGCCATGAGTACGAAGTAACAGAGACCCCCGACGGCACTCGACGCTACGTCCGGATGCGCGCCATCAATGCTCCGGCCGCCGAGCGACTAGCCAAGAAAGAACGAGCCAAAACTTACCGGGCCGCCTCGGGCGAAATCGCCTTTCGCTACGACGACGTCGTCTTAATCCCGGGAACGGAAACCTACCGCTACGTTACCTGGAGCGACGGCCAGGCCATTGCTGATAAAATCACGCTCGCCAAAAAATATAATCTCGCCGGCGTCGCCTTCTTTAAAATTGACGGCGACCAAGACGACGATCTCTGGGATAATTTATAAAAAGAAAAAGCGCCCGCTTCTCTGAGAAGAAGTCGGGCACCGAGCCACATGTGCGCCACGCGGCTATTTCTTTTTTTTGAGGATAAGAATATCCTCCGGTTTTACGCTGGCCGCCGCGCGCTTCTCGCGCTTGATGGCCTCATAGACCTCTTTGCGATGGACGGTAATACCGGGGGGAGCATTAATCCCCAACCGCACCTTGTTGCCGCGGATGTCAATGACGGTGACCTCAATATCATCGCCGACCATGAACGCTTGATTAACCTGCCGCGCAAATACCAACATCTGAGACTCCTTTCTCGAATCTCGACCTCCCCTGATCCCCACTGGATCAGTCTGGCAACACAATGACATATATTTTTCAGCCTTGCAAGCATGATGTTTACTGAGTTGAAATCCGGTCGGCTTTTGGTAAGATAAACAAGTCTACATTTGGGAGGGTATAATGGGTTGATAGAAAGAATATTCCGCGATAGCTCATCCGCCGGCTGGCGGAGGTAGAGCGTCGCTTGGGGGGGTATAATGGGTTGATAGAAAGAATATTCCGCGATAGCTCAGTTGGTAGAGCGCCTCGCTGTTAACGAGGATGTCCCAGGTTCGAGCCCTGGTCGCGGAGCCTGACTGACAAAAGTGGCACATGATGCCACTTTTGTCGTATGTGGCCTGGCTTTTTAGAGGTTCGAGCGTGCTCTATTTCCTGCATAATAGCTTCTCGTGCTTTTATGAGGCTCAAAAAGAAAGAACTGTAAGAAAGCTGGATCTTTTTGTCTGAAATGGTGAGGTTCGAGCCAAGGCATGCGAGTATCGCTCTTTTGGTCTTTTCATCGCCATTTGCGTACCAAAGGTGGGCGTAGCAGGCAAAGTCAAAGGTTTGCTCTGAAAGTTCAGCCCATTGTTCTACAGCCTTATTCTTGATCTTCAACTCGTCCTCAAGAAGGCCCTTCTTTCTGAGTAGTTCAGACTTTAAGGACTGGTATTCCTGTTCGCCGATAACGGTTCGATTCTTGTTTGATGGTGCAGTAAAGTTAAGGGTCAAAGATTGCAGCTGCTGCGTTACTTCTTCACATTCCTTGTGCTTGGTCCTTATTGCGATTGAATCACTCTCAGCCTCATTCTTGCGGACCTCATGGACATGGCGAACCGCCCAGTCACGATACTCCTCTGAAATTCTTATATCTTTAAGGATCGCCCCGATCTGTAAGTGTAGTAGTTTTACTTCCACATGCTTTTCAGTACAGCCAGCGTCATATCTCTTTTTGGTGCAGTTGTAGTAAACGTAATGATGGACGTTACCGTTCTTGCAACGCTTTACTTTGGCTTGGGCAGTGATGCTGCAACCACAGGTGGCACATTTCATAAGACCAGTAAAAGCAAACATCCTCTCTTCGTGTCGTGGGCGCGGTTGGTTGGTCCTACCCATAACCTTTTGTACCTGATCAAATTCTTCTTTGGTTACCATCGGCGCGTGCGCTCCTTTATTCCAATTACCACTGTGGAGCGGAAACTCAAACCAGCCATAATAAAATGGGTTACCGAGGACTGCATAAATTGCTGATCGAGAAAGATGTTCACCGCCGATATTTCTACGTGGGACCGTTCGGAGATTCAACTGTTTTCTTGAAATATTCCAAATCTGGGCCATTGAATAATTGCCGGTAAGCGCAAGATCAAAGAGTCTTCGGACCAACGGGAATCTATCAGGATCTTTTTCTAAGGTCTTGTAACCCTTTTGTTTATTGGGTGTGTTGAGATATCCAATCGGCGCACCGCTTGGCATCCAACCATCTCTCACTTTCTTTTGCAGACCTCGCTTTACATTCACTGATAGGTCTCGAATAAACTGATTGGCCATGCCAAGTTCTACTTGCATCATGAGCACGTTGTCTGTTGGGTAATAGGTTCGACCGAAGGTAACGATTTGAGATACGGCACTCTGCTGCAACATCCAACTTATCTGGCCACCATCGACAGGATTACGGGCTAGGCGGTCCAGTTTCCAGCATAGGATGCCATTGGCTTCGCCTTTATAGATCCTCTCAAGCATTGAGTTGAATACCTTCCTACCTGGTTTCTTGGCTGATTGTGATTCTTCAAGGATATCCAGGATGTGTAAACCTTGATCCTTTGCAATCTTCAAAAGCTCGTCTTTCTGGGCATCTATGGACGCTGCCTGGCGATCTTCTGCCTCGCTGGATTTACGAGCATAGAGGAAGTATTTAATTGGTTGGTTTGTCTGGTTCATGGTTTATTTGTGTGTCAGGTATGTGGGTCTCATTTACTGGCTCTGCCCATTTTTCACCGTTTTTTAACGGTGGTTCCGTAGTATCTGATTGGATACTGCCGACTTCCCGTAAATTTCCCGCTATATCGGGAAAATTATCTGCGTTTTCTGTGGGTCTCACTACCTCACTTAAGGGTATCTTTCCTTCATAGGCTGTCTCAACGACATCATGCCCAGAAGGCTCTTGAATAGCAACTTGTTCCGGTAGCTGCCACTTATGCATTTTCCTCTTTAGAACATCTCCGATGCTAGTTAAAGAATTCGGGGATTTATTTATTTGGTTAGTTAGAGTATCTACGTTAATACTACGGTTTCTACGCTTTCGGATACTACGGAGATGTATATCTGGATACTGCGCAACTGAATCTTTAAGTTTTAGACGCCCTTTAATATGGGCTATGCTTTTCCAAAAATCGACCGACTTAAAGTAGTACAGGTTCAGTGTTTTGAATCCGCTCTTTGTCTGGACCACACCAAGAATGCTGCACTCAACAAGAAGTCGGACCGCATTGGCTACATAGTTTCTGTTTTTCTCTCCGGTTAGGTCCTGGATGGTAGTCAGACTTGGCCACGCAACTTGTGTTTGCGTATTTCCATGCTTCAGAATGGCGCAGTAGACAAGTGTACAAATCTTTGGCAACTTTTCCATATAGCCATGCTCCACAAATTCGTTCTCTACGAAAAACCGAGTTGGTTTTCTCTTGCCGCGTAACAGGGACCGGTCAATCTGATTCTTCAGTTCCTCGATCTTCGCCTTGTGGTAGGCATGGGCTATCTCCACTTTGTTCTTCTTCGGGTCCAACCACTCGAGGAAATACTTCTCGTTGTTGTTCATATTCTTTAAGCCACACCTTTTTGACAGGCCGATAGACAAGGTCAAAGACGGTTAGGAGTTTAGTTGCTTCTTCAACGAGGACTTCATCGGATGGGACCTCGCCATGTTCCTGGCGGTAAATTTCCCGATATTCGTCTAGCGCTTGTTTGCTTAGCATGATGATGTAGTTGTTTGGTTAATAATTTCGACCGTTATTGAGATCTTCCTGAAAACAGAAAGAGCTGAGTCCCAGTTGCAAGTGACTCAGCTCTTTCCGTGCAACTGGAAGTGTTATGTATCGTAGACCCAATTTCGTGCAAAATTGCGTGCATTACTTTTGGACCGTCCGATTTGTCTATTCTGAAGCCCTATTAATCCCTAACTGCAGGAATTACTTCGGACCAAAGAACTACTTAATCCTAGTGCTTAAAAAAAGCAAAACATGGTGTATTACTTTTTATGGCTAGGATTATGGGTTTATCCTAAGAGATATAAAGTTCCTAACTGTAGGAATTACTCTTACCTCTTAGAACTGTCTTAATCCTATTGTCAAAAAAGTGAAAAATGCGTTGCATTACTTTCATCTCCTTAGACAGTCATATCCTAAAATCAAATGTGGTGCATTTCGGTGTGCATTACTTTTCCTTTAGGACCAGGTAAGTATGAGGTCCCAATAAGTGCAAATTAGTGGGTATTGGCCGAGACAACGTAAAAAGCCCTGAATAGGCTTGGAAAAGCGTACACAGGGCAATTTAGGGGCTAATTACGGGCCTTTTACTTCTTCATTTTCTTAATCACATACTCGAATACGCGCTCTTGCACAAACTTCTTAAGCTCAGGACTCTGGTCTAACTTTTGATACAAGCTAAAGTGTTTATCGAGCACGCTGACGAGCTCATCTTGGAACAGCTGGTCGAATTTCAACTTCGCCGCATCCTTGCTGTTGTTCATGACTGAACCCTGAAGAACCTCGCTTTCAAGAAGTCGCTTACTTAGATCGTTGAGAATAACCCTGTCTCCATCATTGAAGTTTGTACCATACCGATCATTAACTTCTTTGATGATTCGTGACAAAGCGTCCCTTTCATCTTCAGAAAGAGTCTTGGCATCACCACCACCCATCGGTTCGATAATACCTTCTGCATTTTCAAGCTGAAGATGCATCTCACCCTTCTTTTCTATTCTGTATGTTTCCATGTCTATTGCTTGGAGTACTTCGTATGGCAATGGATTTTCTCTCTTTGGAAGCTTTCTAATCAAGTACTTCAAGAAGATAAATAACTTTTCTAATTGTGGATCTTCAAACGTCACAATCTGAGATATGAAAGCGTATTTTTTAAGGTAGTCGAAAGCTGTAGATTTGAAACCTTCCATTTCTTCTTCGGTAAGATTCTCATTGTTGATTCGAGAGACTACACTGTCAATGATGTGATTCAACTTGTCAGGAGTTGCTCGGGAGTAAAGTTCATCAATAAATCCATTCACTTCAAAGTCGGTGAAGAATTTAAAGCCTCGCACGTCGCGCTCAAGATCATGCAGGATATTTGGGTCAGTCGCCTCTGATAGGACCGTAGTTGTGTAATAAGGCTGGAAAGCTTCTTTGATGTCATCTGTTTGATTTACGAAATCTAGCACAAAGGTGTCGTCTTTTCCGTACGTAGTTCGGTTGAGACGAGACAAAGTCTGGACCGCACTTACACCGCCAAGTTTCTTATCTACGTACATCACCGACAAGAGTGGCTGGTCAAATCCAGTCTGGAACTTCTCAGCTACAATCAAGAATTTATAATCATCATTCTTAAATTCTTCAGCAGTTTGACTCTCTGGGACCTTATTCATCTGTCCTTCCGTATACTCAAGCTTAGTATCAACATCCTTAACTGTTCCCGAGAAAGCCACGAGAGCTTTATGCCCATATCCTTTTTCTTTGAGGTACTTATCAAACGCGATCTTATATCTGACCGCATGAAGTCGTGACTTGGTTACTACCATAGCCTTTGCCTTTCCATTGATAAGTGAGGAAATCTTTTCTTCAAAGTGCTCCACCATAATAGCCACCTTCTTATCGATTGCATGTTCGTGTCGCTCGACATAGCCAACCATGAGTCGCTGGGCTTTCTTTTTATCGAACTCAGGGTCATCCTCAACTTTCTTCAAAAGCCCAAAGTAGGTTTCGTATGTTGTGTAGTTTTTGAGCACATCAAGAATAAACTTCTCTTCAATCGCTTGCTTCATTGAGTAAAGGGAGAAGGGGCCGAATTTACCAGTTAAAGGATCTTCAGTACCAAAGAGTTCAAGTGTTTTTTGCTTTGGAGTTGCAGTAAATGCAAAGAATGACAGATTTGGAGACGATACCTTTCGGGCTTTCATGCGTTCAACAATCTGATCTTCAATTGTTTTGAATAATTTCTCTTCTTCCTGGCTTTCTTTTTCAGCTTCATCGAGAGTGAGGACCTGGCGTAGATCGGCGGCTGATTCTCCTGATTGAGATGAGTGTGCCTCGTCAATAATGACAGCAAACTTTCTACCCTCAACTTTTTCTATGGCATCCACAATAACCGGAAACTTCTGCAAAGTTGTAGTGATAATCTTTACACCCGACTCAAGGGACTCCTTGAGCTCTTTACCACCGTTTTCTACATGCTTAACCAGGCCAGTAACTTGGCTAAAGCTTTTAACTGTATCTGAAAGCTGTCTATCGAGTACACGTCGATCAGTTACAACTATCACGCCGTCAAAAACATTCTTTCCTTCAGTGTCGTGGAGCTCGGCCAATCGGTGTGCAGTCCAAGCGATAGTATTACTCTTTCCGGAACCAGCGCTGTGCTGGATTAGGTAGTTCTTACCTGAGCCATGTATCCTGGTATCCTCGACAATGCGTTTTACCGTCTCGAGCTGGTGATATCGAGGAAAGATAACTTTTTCTTCTTTACGCTTTTTACCATTCTTATCTTCCTTTTCTTCAGTCACTTCTTGTATGAAGTTTCCAATCAAATCAAAGATGCTATCTTTGGACCAGATTTCTTCCCAGAGATAGTGAGTCTTATATTTGCCCTTAGGTGCTTCAGGATTGCCTGACGACCCTTTATTGCCCTTATTAAAGGGTAAGAAGTAGGTAGTGAGACCGGTGATACGGGTCGTCATATACGCCTGTTCTGTATCGAGCGCAAAGTGTGTGAGGCATCGCTTGAATGTTATAAGCTTCTCCTTTTGGTCGCGGTCCGTCTTGTACTGCGAAATGGCATTGATAACATTTTGGCCTGTGAACTGATTTTTGAGTTCAGAAGTAAACAGAGGGAGTCCATTCACAAAGATCACCATGTCTATGGAGTTCTCGTTTTTAGCGCTGTACTTTACCTGACGCATTACGCTCAAAATGTTCCCTGCGTAGTCTGCAAGGGTCTCAGGATTCTTGTCATTCTCTGGCTTGAAGTATGCAAGGCGGATTATGACACCTCGATCCTTTACTCCCTCCCTGAGCACACTGAGAAGACCACGAGAAAGAAGCTCTTCATCTAACCTAGCCAAGAATCTTTCAGCGACACTGTCTCCATATTGTTCAACAAGTTTTTCCCAATTATCTTTCTGGGTACTCTGAATAAACTCCAGGACCAGTTCAGTATCCATGCAGAGTTCCTTGTTGTATGAAGAATTAGAACGCTTTCGGTAGTTATGCAGACTTACAAGCTCCTGCTCGATAAATTCTTCAAATCCTGATTCTTTTGTATTGGTTTTTGTTGTCATGTTATTCGGCATAAATGTTATAGATCAAATGATGTATTCTTATCGTCTTACCTGAATCCTCGGGGAGGGTGTGATCGGACACAAAGTGATTGCTACTCAATTGCTTGAACCCCGATTTATATTGCGGGTGCCTCTGGATGATCTCTGGTATCTGGGCCAATATCTTTGAAAAATCTTTATTTTTTGAAAACATAATTACTACGCCGTAATTTTGTCTCCAGGTAACATATCCCATTAATTGATCTACAGTATCTAGATATACCTTTTCTCCACCCCAATTTTTGCATTCAAAAATAAGAATTTCTCCCTTCTCAATCTTAAGGTGTATGTCAGTTTTACCTTTCTTAACAAAAGTCTCTCCCGTAGCATCTCCTTCAAAGATGCCATTCAGGGCAGAAAGGATCACATCTCGAAGTTGCTCTTCTCCTAATTGCTTATATGCCCCAGGAGTCCGCTCAAAGGTCCGGCATTGATTATCAACGAATCCTAAAATGTCTTTCAGGATCGGTTCCTCGAGCGTATACTCGGCTGGCAATTTAGGGGTTGGTTTTACAACATGGACAAACTTTTTTACGTCAACGCGAATTTTTGTGGCAGAAGGACCAGGCTTCTGCTTTAGTGGTATTTTTATCTTCTGAGTCAGCGTGCTTAGTTTTTCCTTGTCGCTTACCAACTTTTCTTTTCGTTTAGCAATTCCATCTTTTATTGTTTTCAAGAGAAGTGCGTTTCCAGATTCAATACTAGAGTTTTTCTGATTTAAACTCTCAATTAGTCTTTGGGATTTTGTGTTGATTTCATTCGCGATACTATCTTCATTCGAGTGGCCGCCATACCACTTAACGTCAAAAGAAAATGAGATCTCATTTTGACCATAGACCACTCTTTTATCAAATCCATCCATGTGGTGTACGGGACCCGATAACTTCTTTAGCCAATCTAAATTAGGGTTAGTCTCTATGGGTAAGGAAACTACTGCGGATTCATATTCAAAATCGAGATCGCCGTCATGTCGGTAAAATTCATCACGTTGATGAGCTGGTACTCGTCGGACTTCCTTTTTCATTTCATATGATAAATCAGCTGAATCAAATGTTAGTGGAACTAAACCGTATTTTTGACAATGAAAAGCTGCAAGATCATCTATTTCCGATCCTAAGATTTGTTCATCAGATTCCCTCAAGATGTCTTGATTAAACATCTCTATTGCTTTTCTATAATAATCGTCAAAAGTTGGTCCAAACATATATTTATATTTTAATTTTCCCTGTTACAACGTTTGATATCAGTGAGAACTTAAACTCCTTAAGACTCAAAATTGTTTTTTCGACCTTCTTTATGGCCTCGTCAAAAAGAGGGATCTTTTTGTTCAAAACGTTAAGTATCTTTTCTTGCTCCTTTATTGGAGGTAGTGCAATTAGAAAATCCTTATACTTCTCAGCACTCACATTTTGTATTGTTGATCGAATAAATATTGAATTAATCCATTTCCAGTAGTAGTCAGACTTTGTTATGTATTCCAAATATTCAGAACTGATCTTCTTTTGATTAACGTTCATTCTTATCAAGTATCCGGCATAGCAGCAGGGACCCCACTCTTTTTTATATCTAAAAGATTTTCCAACCGTACCACCTGTTCTTGCAAACAAAATATCACCCTCTTCCAGAAGATATGGCTTAGCAAGTTCAAGATCCAAAGACTTAAACGTGTCTTCTCTTAAATTACCCGCTTCATCAATATCGCTGATTCTTATGAATCTAGGTTGAGATTTATCATTGTGTAATCCCGCTTCATTAGCTCCGTACTGAAGTGGTTTCTTTGCAAGGAATTTCATTTTTTGAATTTCCCATCCTTCTGGTATTTCTTTAAAGCTGCTTATTTTGGTTTTAATAAAATTCGCTTTCGAATCAGTCCCTTTTGTTACAGCAAGGTTAATAGCAGCTAATCGTTTCTCGTTTAATAAACCGATTTGCTTTTGTTTTTTCTCTACAATTTCATCTAGACAGACAGTTTTTTTATCAAGATACACTGCAATCTTTTTTTGCTGCTCTGGACTAGGAATACTTATCATTATTCTCTTCATTTCACTCTCTCGGGTGGTCCAGAGATCATCAACAATGCCTCGTCCCCAGCGGTAAAATTCTTCTGAAAAAAGTTTACTCCTAAACAAGTAATGGAAATACTTTGAATCGAATGATTGGTCTCTTTTTCTTAGAACATTGTAAACAAGAGAAACACCACCTTCGTACTCAGACATCCCAACAGCACCCTTTCTGTCTGATCGACCGTTGATAGCAATATCACCAACTTTTACGAGCTTGCGCAAACTGCCCTCTGCAACTTTAGCTGCATTATCAATTTGCTTTTTAATTCCATCGTAAGTAACCGACAATGGTTCGTGCGTAACTTCTGTGACTTTTTGATTTGGAAAATCAAAAATAGAGACAACTTTCGACACACCCCATTCTTTAGGAACTTTACCCAACCACTCAACGCCTGAATCTTTGTATTCAGGATACTTCTCATATTTCTTTGTGAGTTTGAGTGTTTGCATATTATTTATCCTCGCTCTCTTTTGGCTCAGGCAACTCCAAAGACTCGATCTTCTGCAGTTGGATAACTCCGCTCAAGTCACCATAGATACCGACTGTATTTTTGATGACCTTCTGTATCTGCTTTTCTTTTTCGGACCAAGACTTTTCAAAATAAAGACGCTCTTTATCCAAGGAAGTCTTCATGCTTGAAAACGTCTCTACGATGACCTCAATCTTTTGTTTGAATTCATTGCCAGACAGATAAGCATAGAGAATCTCCATCTTTTCATTTTTACCCACAGACATAGACTTTTCGCGACACACAAGCTCAAGGGTATTTCGTAATGCCGTTGCTATCGAGATTGCCAGTTTAATATCACAAACCCAGACTCCTTCGCGTTGAGCTATGCCTTCCAAACCACCAGGCAATACGGAAGATACGATAACTGCAATGTCGGCCTTAACACTTCGCTGATCTTCTTTCAGTTTCTTAATCCAACTGTCGGTCCAAGCCTTGGTTTTTTTTGATTCCCAGATAATCTTTCCGCATTCAACACCAGCTTTAGTCTTAACAGTTTGTATAACATCCGCACCGGTAACACCCTTAGGGACCGGAGAAATATCATCGTAGATAAATTCTGCCTTGAGAAGTTCCTCAAGGGCTATCTCTTGGACCTCGCCTTGAGTCTGTTGTGATCCCTGCTCAAGCTTTCGGGCTAGTTCATCCTTCGCTTTTGTGGCATCGGAAAGCTGCTTATTGAGCTGATCTATTTTTGCCTGTTGTGCCTCTGTCGCTTTCTTTGAAGCCTCTTCTTCAATTGTCTTTCTTTCTGCATCAAGCTGACGCGCCTTTTCTAGTTCAAAAGCATCCTTTTCATCTTTGAGCTTTTGAGTGGCCTTACGCAACTCAAGCTCATTCTTGTTAGCTTCTTTAAGCTTGAGGTCCTTATCAGCTAGCTGTTCCTCAAGGAACTTCTTGTCAGAGGCTGCTTCTTTTTCTACTCGTTCCCTTATTTGCTTTTTCAACAGTTCTTCTATTTCTTGCAACTCTTTCTTGTGTTCCTTCTCTTTTGCTGCGCGTGTAGCTTTTTCTTGTTCTTCAAAATCCTTTCTGATTTTACTTTCAAGCTGATGCGTTAAAACTTCATCAATCGAGATTGATTTTCCGCAATGAGGACAACTAATATTTCTTGTATCGTTAGTCATATGTTTAGAGTTGCTTTAAAAGAGTGAGTAATTCATTCTCGACTTTTTCTATGTCGGACTCGATGGCCTCGAGGCTGCGTGGAGCTTCGTATTTGTAGAAATATCGCGTGAATGGGATCTCGTATCCAACCACACCAATTTTTCCATCTTTATGATCCTGGACCGACTCGTTTATCCAAGCATCAGGGACATACGGTTTCACTTCTTTGTTGAAATAATCTTTGATATCCACCTCGTATGGTACGTTTTCAAAATCCCGCAACTCACCGTCTGGTTCAGGGTTACCATCCTTATCAGTACAAATTGTTGCTTCCTCGTCACGCACACCGACTATCGATATAAGTTTCTTATACTGACCTGCTGTGAACTTAACGGCGACGTATTGTTTAAGTCCCGCTTCGATTCTTTCATCTAGAACTTTTTTGCTTGTTATAATTTGATTCTCAAAGGATTCAATAAAATCTTTCATGCCATTCTTGTTGTCTTTGATGTCAAAAGCAACAAGGAGTTCTTTTACCTTTTCTGGGGTGAAATCAAACTTAAGACGGAGAGATCGCTCGATCGTGATCTGTCGATAAGCAAAGTCGGTAGTCTTGAAGATCTTTGAATGTTCGCTTTCATCAAACTTCTCGTAGATGTCCAATATCTTTTTCTTTGATTCCGCGTCAATCTCGTGACGCTTGCTGCCGAGACTCTTGCGAGTCTTCTTAAAGAAGGCGCGAGCGTCGATAAGCTGGACCTTACCTTTTCTTTCTTTTGACTTTCTGTTCGTCACAAACCAGAGATACGTATTGATACCGGTGTTATAGAAAAGTTGATCTGGCAAAGCCACAATCCCTTCAAGTAAATCTTTTTCAAGAATCCAACGGCGTATTTCGCTTTCGCCGCTTCCTGCGTCGCCTGTAAATAGAGGGGACCCATTATGAACGATCGCAATACGTGAGCCGCCATCTTTTTCAGATTTCATCTTTGATATGAGATGCTGCAAGAACAAGAGCTGTCCGTCGGAAATACGTGGAGTACCTGCACCGAATCGGCCTGCGTATCCGCGAGACGCTTCGCGCTCTACGGCATCCTTATCTTTCTTCCAATCAACTCCGTAGGGTGGATTTGAGAGCCCATAATCGAATACTTCCGCAAAGAATTGGTCGTTAGCGAGCGTACTTGCCTTTGAATGGTCTTTCTCACCACCTCGAATAAGATCAGGGTCATCACCTTTGATAAGCATATCTGACTTTGCCATAGCGTAGGTCACTGAGTTGAGTTCCTGGCCGTAAAGGAAAATGTCGGCTTCTTTGTTTATGTTTTCTAGAATGTAATCCTTGGCAACAGAAAGCATTCCGCCCGTACCGCAGGCAGGGTCGTAAATCTTTTTGATAACATGAGGCTTCTTAAGATCCTTTTTATCAGGTGAAAAGAGCATCTCAGTCATGAGTCCGATCACATCTCGTGGTGTGTAGTGTTCTCCGGCGGTCTCATTAGACATTTCAGAAAATTTTCGGAGAAGTTCTTCAAAAACATGACCCATCTGATAGTTATCTACTTTCGAAGGATGCAGGTCTACCTTGTTAAGCTCCTGGATCACATAAAACAACAGATCGCCACCTTCAAGACGTTCAAGTTGTTTGCTGAAATCAAACTTTTCAAAAATGTCCTGGATGTTTTTGCTGTAGCCATTTATATATTGCTTGAAATTCTTTGCGAGATGCTTAGGTTCGCCAAGGATAGTCTTAAAATCGTAGTCGGAGATATTGTAAAAGGCAGTACCCGATGTCTTCTTGAGAATCGGATCGAGATCGTTTACCTTGCCTTTGTACTCGTTATATTTCTCGAGGACCGATGCCTTAGTATCAGCAAGAATGGAATCCAGGCGCTTTAAAACCACCAGAGGTAATATTACGTCCTGGTATTCGTGCTGTTTCCAACCGCCGCGCAATATGTCGGCGATGCTCCATATCATTGATGTTTTTTGGTTGAAGTTTTCCATGGCGTTGGTTATTTATTAAAGAGATTAATGTATTCCGTTAGGTAGAAGATTCGATCTTTCTTGAGCCCCGTCTTTTCTGAGAACAAACCAAGTTTCTGAAAATCCATTGCGATCGCTGATGCGGTCGGGAATGTTACCGACAGCATTGATTCAATATCCCTAATCGTCACAACCGGCTGTGAGAACAAGCAGCGCAAAAGTTCCTTACCAAGCTTTTGGCGCTTGATGCCCATACCTTTTTCGATTGTTGTTTCGTACTTCTTTCGGAGATCAATAATCTTTTCGAGTGTTTGTCGAGAATTCTTTGCTGTCTCCAATACTCCAGTGAGAAAGAAACGTAGCCAGTGTTCGATGTCGTGTGTCTCGCGGACACGTGAAAGACCATCGTAATATTGCGGACGATGTTTTTCGAAGAAATCTGAAATGTAGAGAGTTGGTTTTTGAAGAATACCAAGGCTTACCAAGTGGAGCGTGATCATAAGTCGACCAATACGTCCGTTACCATCGAGGAATGGGTGGATCGTTTCAAACTGATAGTGTGAGATAGCTATCTTGATGAGATCCGGAATATCTACTTCCTTGTTGTGCCAGAATCTTTCCAGGTCACTCAGTAACTCGCTGACCTCTTCGTAGTGAGGCGGAATGAACACTGCATCTTTGAGAGTTGCACCACCGATCCAGTTTTGGCTGCGGCGAACTTCTCCTGGCAACTTTGTATACCCACGCACGCTTGAAAGAAGGACCTTGTGTGTATCCTTTACGAGACGCATTGAGAGCGGTAGTTTTTCAAGCTCAGCGATCGAGTAGTTAATCGCTTTGACGTAATTCTGAACTTCTTCCCAGTCGTTTCTTTTTTCGGGATCTATTTCAAGCTCGGGCAAGAGTGCCTCATCGAGCTTTGTTTGTGTACCCTCAATTTTGCTTGAAGTGGTAGCTTCTTTTGCGATGTGCATTTTTATGAAAAAATCCACGTCAGGGACCAACTTTGAAAATGCGTTGAGCTCGCCGAGATATCTCATGGCATCGGCAAGAAGCACATCGATGCGCTTGTCTGTCCATTCAAAATCCTTGTTCACTAAAGACGGCTGAAAGCTCTTGTAGCCATCGTGCTGCTTATGGGTTCCTGACTTGTATTTTTCTGTCATGCACACATCCTAGCACTTTAATATATATAATGCAAATTAAAGATTTAGACCTTAACTTTTAATACAAAGACAGTAAATTAAAGAAAATAAGCCAATTTAGCCCTAAAACCAGTAAAAATAGGGTGTTTCAAGAATATTCGAGAAAATCGGTTAAAGAGGCTTTATCGTCCAAATGGGATTTTATTTCGTATAAAAAAGTCTGAAACCCTTTCTTGATCTCCCTTGCAGCCCACATGCCACACCTCAATAGTCCGGGCATGATTCATCGACTTGTAGTCATAAATCGTTACGACAGTCGGCTTAGGGCCAGGCAGTCTGAAAGCCCATTCCACCTGAGTCTTCCAGTCACCCGATTTCCATGGACCATCCTTAAACCTGTCGTGTGGCTCTCCAAACTGGGCGACAAGGTCATGGTAGGTACAAATCGCGTACCCTATAAAACCTGTGTGGTTTACTTCGTTTGGACGTGCGTTTTTATATCCTTTTTTCATGGCACGAACGAACATACCGGAAGGTTCTGAGGAAGTCTAGCGGGACCTTTACTTTTTTGACTTCTAGGAATAATGTTGCCACATGAGCGAATTATTTATTACTGTGGTTGGAGGTCTTGTTGTCCTTATTTTAGGCGCTTGGCTTGGCCTTAGTGGTTCTACGAAAGTGCGCGTTGAAGGTGGTCACAAAGTTAAGAAAACTGGAAAACTGCTTATCCTCATCTCTGTTGCGATGATCATCGGCGGACTTTCCTGGGCGGGCAGCAATGCTCCGGCTCAAGGTGGTATTGATTTGCATATACCTGGAATGCTCTACGGAATCACTCTTGCAGGATATGGTGTGCTTCTATTAATCGTCGGTAAAGTCGTTGCATGGTGGCAACGTCCTTAAAATATATGCAATTAACTGATAAAGACCTTGAGAGTTTTCAGGCACTTTATAAAAAACATTTCAATAAAGATATTTCGCGTGCCGAAGCTCTCGCAAAAGGCACACAACTTTTGACTTTAATGAAGGCTGTATACAAACCCATGACGCAAGAACAGTTCGATGCTATACAGCAGCGAAGAAAAGATACCTTACCAGCTTTAATTAAAAGGCTGGAGCAAGATCAACTTTGAAACTCAACCTCAAAAGGATACATTCCCATTCCGCATGATCCTTGGAGTGTGCCAAGTTTGCCGCTACCAATATCAATATCTGTAGATCCTGTCTGAGGTAATAATTTTGATATGTTCATGCTTGGTATTCGGACCGATGACGAGCAGTCGAAGGTTCCCTTTGTATTGAAGCGAATGATAGTTGGTATACCTGCCTTAGCAATACTCTTGCGAGGTTGATAACCACCTTTGGCATTTATCTCTATGATTTGTTTTCCGTCTACAATGGTGACGTTGTTTGCGTTTACTACTTGTCCGGTATCACCACCGTTTCTTGTAAACATGAAAGCACCTCCGATGAGGATTACTGCCACAATGCTTGAAATAATAGTTGCTTTCATAATTAGAATTATACTAGAAGTTAAATATTGGCGGTATGACTCCAATTACCACCAAGCTATTAATAAGATTGAAAAGCGCGAACATGATCACGATTAGTCCTGCAGTCTTGAAGAACACTCCAGCTTTGGAACTCTTTTGAATACTGAATGAGCTGAAGCTGATGAGTGCTAAAACTGGGAGTGTACCAAGCGCAAATGCGAGCATAGTAAGTCCTCCTGTGAGGAAACTACCCGTAGTGAGCGTATAGAGCTGCATCGACTGAGTAAATCCGCATGGTAGGAAAAAGGTTGCTATACCAACAAGAAGCGGAGTGAGGGTGTGATTGAACTTGGATACACCATGAGCATGCTTAGCAATAAATTTCGGCATCGATGGTTGAAGTTTTTTTGCCCAGTGAAAAGTATCGAGAAGATTGATGCCGAGAATGAGCATGACGATGCCGATAATGAGGCTCAATATAAATGTAGCGGAAGTATTGAGTGTGAAGGCTGACCCAATCGCACCAATTATGCCACCGAGAATAAAGAACGAAGCGATTCGACCTCCATGGAACATGAGCTGGGGTCGAACCTTATCACCCTCTTTAGCAAATGTAGCCGACATCGAAAGGACCAATCCACCCACAACAGCCATGCATGTTGAAAGCGATGCGATTATACCAATCACAAATGCTGTGCCGTAGGTTACATTGCCAGCGCTAACCAGATTTACAATTCCCATTTTCTGCAGGACCACAAAGAGTACGGCAAAGACAAGTGCAATTGGGACAGCAATCTTGAAATCTCCCCATTTGGCATTGTGCTGCTGTTTTTCTACTGAGACAGTGTAGCCATGAGGTTTAAGCGGAATTGTCAGTTCCTCTGCAATCTGTTCTGGTGTCTTATTGCCAAAGTCTCCGGTAACTTCTACCGAATGATTCTTTAGACTCGATTTTACGTGAGTTATATTTGGCAAATCGCCAAGTTCGCTTTCTGTCATGAGCACACAAGCGTTGCAGTGCATGCCGTGTACGTGAAAGGTATATTTTTGGATTTGTGTATTCATGATAATTATAGTTTTTTAGCCTTAATGCGAAGTGAGTTCGACACCACGGATACCGACGACATAGCCATGGCAAATCCAGCAAAGACTGGGTTCAAGAGCCATCCAAAGACCGGATACAAAGCTCCGGCAGCGAGTGGAATGCCGACAATGTTGTAAATGAATGCCCAGAAAAGGTTCTGTTTTATTCCTCGCATGGTGATCTTTGAAAGTTTGATAGCTTTCACCAGCTTTGAAATATCTCCGCCGAGAAGCGTGATACCGGCCGACTCTATAGCAACATCTGTTCCGGTCCCCATAGCGATACCGACATCTGCCTGCGCAAGTGCTGGAGCGTCATTTACGCCGTCACCAGCCATTGCAACCACTCGACCTTGTGATTGCAAATCCTGAATCTTTTTCAACTTATCTTCAGGAAGCACATGTGCAACAACATCATCAATGCCAACAAGTGAGGCAATATATTTTGCGGCCTTTTCATCATCTCCAGTAAGCATAACCACCTTGATACCGAGAGCATGGAGGTTCTTTACCGCTTCCACTGATTCCGCCTTTATTTCATCCGCCACCATGACAAAACCGAGGACCTTTTCTTTGGTAGCGAGAATAACTGGTGTCTTGCCTTGGGAAGTAAACTCATTAAGCTTAGCAGTGTCAAAAGAAACTCTAAGGTCGCTTACTAGTTTTGTATTACCAACAAAGTATTCAGTGTCTTTAATGGATCCTTTAAGTCCCTTGCCCTGGATACCCTCAAAGTTAGAGACATCTGATACGGAGATATTTTTCTCCTGGGCATAATTTACGATCGCATGAGCAATAGGGTGTTCAGATTTTTTCTCAAGAGAAGCGAGGATCGAAACCAGCTCATCATCTTTTAAGTCAGAAAGATTTTGTATATCTACGAGAGTCGGTTTTCCTTTAGTGATCGTCCCTGTTTTATCAACCACCACTGTATTTACCTTATGTAGTTTTTCAAGTGTTGCAGCATCCTTGATGAGAATGCCTTCTTTAGCTCCCTTACCAACTCCCACGATGATTGCTGTGGGTGTAGCGAGACCAAGGGCGCATGGACATGCGATAACCAGTATTCCCACAAACGACACAAGACCAAACGAAAGAGCTTGAGAGAAGCCAAGATATTGCGAACCTACGATAAGCCACGTCCCGAGAGTGAGGAATGCAATCACCAGAACAATTGGCACAAAGATTGCTGAAATCTTGTCTGCCAGTGCTTGAATTGGAGCTTTGCTACCTTGAGCATCTTCAACCATCTTTATAATCTGGGCCAGGAGTGTTTCGGACCCAACCTTGGTGGCCTTGAAAGTAAATGAACCGCTTGTGTTTATGGTTCCGGATACGACACTGTCACCGATTTTCTTCTGAGCAGGCATCGGCTCTCCAGTAACCATCGACTCATCAATAAAAGAGGACCCTTCGGTGATAACGCCATCTACAGGAATCTTTGCGCCTGGCTTAACGATAATAAGATCACCATGCTTGACCTCATTTACTGAAATCTCCACTTCCTTTCCGTCACGAATAACCAGTGCTGTTTTTGCCTGCAGGTTAAGGAGTTTTTCTATAGCATCACCTGTCTTTATTTTCGATCGAGCTTCAAGATATTTGCCAAGGGCTATAAAAGTAATGACCACAATCGTGACATCATAGTATTGGTAGTCCACGTTTATAAATGGACGTAGAGCTTCTTCAAAAGCAGTGACAGCAAAGCTATATAAAAATGCGGCAGTGGTTCCAATACCGATAAGCGTATCCATGTTTGCCTTGCCGTATCTAAGGAATCGATAAAAACCCATGAGGTATGGTTTACCGACAACAAACAGGATATATGTAGCTAGTATCGGAAGAAGATGGTGGATAAATTCTTTGATCGTATAGCTCATTTCAGGAACCGCCTTGTATTGAGCGAGAATATCCCATCCCATAACGAGTGCTGCGAAAATTGCAAGAGGAATGGCAGAGAATAATTTTGTTCGCATATCAGCAACTTCAGCAAGCTTCTCTTTCTTGGACTGATTGAGTCCCAGATGTGCCGCATGTTCATCTGCCGACATACCCATCGCTTCTGCTGATTGACTACCATGGTCATGTGACATTTCTTGGTCCAGAGCCAAGGAGTAGCCAAGTGGCTCTATTTTCTTTGAAAGCTCCTGCGCACTTGTTTTTGATTCATCAAAGACAACCTTCGCTTTTTCGGTCCCATAATTTACTTCAGCAGAATGGACTCCCTCAGTCTTCTTGAAGGTCTTCTCAATAATGCCAGCGCAAGAAGCGCAATGCATTCCTTTTACTCTGTATGTTTTAGTGGGATGATTCATATTTTTATTTGCGCTTGAGCTTATAAACCTTAAGAATCTCATCGACAGCTTTCTTTTCACTGCCATGCTTCATTTGGTGAACGACATGTGTAGAAAGATGATTTTCAAGGACCAGGTTCTCAATCCCAGTGAGTGCTTCCTTAATAGCTGATGCTTGAGTAATAATATCGATACAATACTTCTCATCCTCCACCATCTTTTGGAGTCCTCTAATCTGTCCCTCAACAATTTTTAATCGGCGAATAGCTTTTGTTTTTATGTCTTGTCTCATATATAGGTATGATACCCCTAGGGGGTATATGAGTCAACTGTGGATTTCTACACCAGAGCCAATTGTTCGCTCGTCGGCCGGACCAAAGGATAGATTCCATCCTTCAAATTAGGGATGTAATGGTAGTTACTTGTGGTCCTAAAATAGGTAGTTATTTCATCAACGACGCGGAGCAAAAATTGACAAGTTAATCTAATTACTCTATGGTAAAAACTAGAGTTTGTTATCAGAAAAATTGAAACCCTCAAACCCAAGAAAGGGCGGTGTATTGTGGGTAAGTTGTCTCAACAGACAACCAGGAGCCTTGTTATAGAAGCATCTTCAGAAAATTGTTCAAAAGAACGCCGAGAAGAAATTCGCGGCGAGCTCATGAGAGCAATCGATTTCACAGAGGAAGACAGTCTCTATCGTGGACCCGTTGCCATCACGAGAGAATTGTTTCTCCAAGCAACGGAGGCGAACCCCCGACACCTTCTTGGTTTATTGCCTATGTTCCTTATGATGTGCGGTAATGGGGTCGAAGGGGAAAAGAACCTCACCGCCAAAATCGATTGGTCTCTCGTATAAAGCCCGCTCCGGCGACGAACGGAAACCTTCCGTTTGTCGTATCGGCGGCGGGTTTTCTTTTTCCAAAAAGTTCTCCTCCTTCGCTTAAGCTTCGGAGGACAGGTCACATCCTCAACCAGGTGGAGCCAGTTTCGAATTTTGATATACTTCGCTTATGAAAATACCATTCTTGCTTCTACTCGACGGCATGACTGGCTCAGGCAAAACGACCACTTCCGAACTTCTTGCTAAGCAGATTCCAAGATTGGCAACCATCGGCATTGATCGAGTCAAACTATTTCTTTCTGATTTTGAACGTGGTGACAGAGACAACGATATTGCCAGGGACATTATTCTATCGATGACACAAATATATTTTGATAACAATATATCTGTTATTGTCGATCAACCCATCAGAACGCGAGAAATTAACGTGTACGAAGCTATTGCGAAAAAATATTCCGTTCCGATCTATAAAATTCAGCTTGTGACATCGCCCGAAAATGCATTTAAGCGAATAGTTAACCGAATGAAGACTTGGACCAACCCCACCTCCGAGGAGCAAGTCAAAAAGAATATCTCATTCTTTAAAAGTAAAAAAGATATGGGTTTTACTCAAATAGATACCACCGCCCTACAACCTAATCAAGTTGCCGAACAAATAATCGAATTACTTAATTCCTAATTTTCCCTTATTATTGACAATATATACTTTGCAGTGTATAAAGCTGAAAGCTCTTTCACACAACCAAGGCCGATAAGGCGAAAGGAGTTAGTCATGAGGTGGAAAAAGTTCCGTAAGCTGCAAGCTCAATACCCCTTCCTCGAACACGATCTGGGCTGGGGCTGTGTACTACCCAAAATCAAAAAGTTCGTCAGGACAAAGGTCGACTACATTGCCTTCCGTCCGTTCGACGAGCTCGAACTGAACGCAAAGCCAGTCTCGACCGGCACACCGCTCCAGAGCGATTACGTCCACGTAAAGATGGTGGAGTACTACAAGACAGTCGACTACCACCTGATTTTCCACATTGAGGGCGAGGAGCAAGGTGCTCGCCTCCGCTACGTGACCGACCAAATCGGAGACGGCAGCATCCAAGCTCACATCGACGATGTCACCAAATGGTTTGAGGGTTGCGAACTCTTTCGCGGCAAGAAACTCATCTGGGAACGCGTCATCAAACAGGCCACGAGCGGGAGCACGCTGATGGGCATGTCCAACATGAGCTTGGAAATCTATGAATTTCCCCCAACGCTCAATCCCGCTCAACAGAAGGTCGCCTAACTCGCGACCCAACCGCCTCAACAAAAGAGAACCATCTCTACGTTGAGGTGGTTTTCTTTTTGGCCAGTTTATTCAAAATATATTTCTGCGACGGACTAATTGTTTTATCTCGACGGTGGACACAACCCAGCCAACAACAGGGCCGGCGCTTGCCGCCACCAAGATCGGTCACTGCTCTCTGGAGATGCTTGTTTCTCGTCTCTATCGTCTCAACCGAGATCACCCAACAAATCCATTCGTTACGCGCCAGTGGCGTAATGCTTTCCCAAGTAGCCAGAGCCTTGGGAGCAGCGAGCAGGGCCCGGCGCAAGTCAGCGGGCAGTTGGTGCGCCGGGCCGCCAGAAATTTTTTTCTTAACCATCGTTAACCATTTTAGCAGGTCTTGTTAAAGCGGTTTTCTTTTTGATAATTGTGGTGTAAGGTAGAAAATAGAAAGGAAGGATCAAAATGTCTCTGTTACCGCCTCTATACATAGGTAGTGTCGTCAAGGTAATTGGCGACCATTGTGATTTTTTGGGCAAAGAAGGCCAGGTTGTGGGCTTAGAATCAGCAGAAAAGGAAGGGGGTAAGGAGATCGCCCGCGTCTGGTTTGGCCGGGAAATCGATTATCTAAACGACCGCCGAATACAGGATGATCTGGGACCACACGCAATTGAGCCCCCACCATCCAACAAGCAAGCTGACGATCCTCGAACTTGGTCCTACTCCCGCGACGATCTAACGATCTGCTCCACGTGGAGCATGAAAACCCTAGCCACCAGATACTTTGGCAATCACTGGAATTGCTGGCAAGAACCGCTGACACTCTTTGTCTCCGGGACTAATCCCTGCCAAGTTGCCAAATGCCCCCAACTGTCTGTCCGGCGGATTATCGTTAACATTTGGGGCACAGTCTGCACCGCTGATGTCTGCACTGCCTGCGCGGTCAAATATCACGGAAGAATGTTTGAGATCTTCCCCTGGCGTCAGTAAGGACAGCCAACGAACCCCTAGACGGAAAAGTCTAGGGGTTTAATCTTGGCACTAAGCGGCTTCCCACTTCTGCTTCATTTCCCGACCCCATTTTTGGGGATCCTCGGCATGCATTTTCTCCATTTCACTAGCGACTTCGGGATGATTATTAATGACGTGCTCCGTCATTACTTTAACCATTTCGTCCCAAGTCTCAGCCCTAAGCTCCTCATCGCAACTGCCGCCTAATTCCCGACAAGTTAAAGTTTTCATGTCTCCACCTTACACTTCAGAAATGAAAGGGGCGTGAATGACTTTACCGCTGGAGAGTTGTACGGTAGTCTAAAAAACAGACCCGATCTTAAGGCCCATCAAGATAAGGAGAACGGCCGTGCCTCAACCTTTTCGTTCCCAAGGGTTCTTCATTGCCGGGAGTAGCCATACTCCCAACCCCAGCAAGCTGCCCGCGCCCACAAAACAGTGCCGAGTAATCTGGCTAAGTTTGTTAAACCGAAGTTATAAGTGCGGGCATCGCAACAGCCGCCGCTTTCGGGTCAGCGCCTTCGGTCGGGAGACCAAAAATATCTCCCAAATCGAGCGCTGTCCCACCTGCTTTCTGGAGTGGATAAAGCAGCACACGATCTTCTGCGCGCTGTGTGGCTTGCCCATTATGTCGGGAGACCCAGTTGTTCTGTATGATGATATGGTGGGAGTAAGGGAGGAAGCAACCCGATTTGGCAACAGCGTTTTTTGCTGCACGCGGAATAATTGTTCTCCTGCGGCAGTTGATATCCCTTCCGGCCACTGGTCCACCGAGGGATTTAAACCATTAATTATCGGGTAAATACCAACCAAGCCCGGGTCTTACGACCCGGGCTGTTCCATTTTTAAGCTAAAGAAATTTATGGCGTCGGCAAAACGAGCGTCGTCGCTTCGATAATCTTATTAGTCGACGGTCGATAGAGAATCACCTTGCGTGTCGCCGCGAAAACCAAAATTTTGTCACCATTTTCGGCTTGAGCAAAAAATGGTTCGTTGGCCACCCGACTCTGATCAACCACCGTCGCCACACCCGGCACCTCATCTGGCACCATCATCAACTCGCCCACCCGGTCGCGCAGCTCCACCGCCTCACGCTCCACCGCCGCGCTACCAGAGTCAACTTGGTGCCCCTGCCCCAAGCGATAGGCCACCACCAAGCCAACCAAGATAATTACTGCGACAATTAATTGTTTTTTAGTCATATTCATGAATATAGTTTACTTGCCTTTTTCGATCCGTTCAATCTGTTTGGCGACATACTTCTCCAAGGCGTCAATATTGCGCTCCAATTCCGCCACCACCACCTCCTGCTCTTTAGACAGCGGCCGATCGCTACGGGCAGATTGTAAGAGAGACAGATGAGCTGTTAAATCTTCTTTGACGAGACCAAAGGCACGATGGATGCCATCACGCGCCACTCGCGCGCGGCGCCGGACCCGATAACGGTAGACGCTAATGCCGTACCACAGGACGTAAACAACAAAGACAAGAAGGAGACAAGAGCCAACAACTGGCACAATAATCGACAAATACTTCATCACCCACGGACCATACTGCGCCACCACCGAATCAGTAATTTCAATCGTCGAGGCGGCAGAACGAGCACTTAGAGGACCGGACGGACCAATCACTTCCGCGGAGATCTGCCAGCGACCCGCTCGATCAAGGTCCCCGGTCCAAGAAAAGGCGCCGGCATCATCGGCTACCACCGTTACTGGTCGACGGAGTGATCCTTCGAATTCCGCCAAGATCGAAACGCTCGCGCCGGCGCCCACTCCCCGTCCTGTAACTGTAAATTCTTGATTGGCCGGAACGCTGGTCGGCACAAAGTCGAGAGTTGGAGCAGGATCAAGCGGCACCTCCAAAGCCAACTCAGACTCCGCGGTGTTACCCGCCCGATCAATAACTCGAACCACAACTTCGTGCTGACCAGGTTTATTAAAGGCCAAGCGATAAGCGCCATCCTTGACTGACTCAGCCGCCACCTTAACTGGCGCATCAGCCCCCACCGCAATTTGATACTCAGCAATTCCCGAAGTTGCATCCTCTGCCGCCAGCTTAAAGTCAATCGCCCGCTCGATAGTATTGTAAGACGCCAAGGCGCGTAAATTCTTCGGCGGCGTTAGATCGATCTTGATCGGGAAATGCGCAATGCCGCCCCAGCCAGCGGAGTTCTGGAAACGAAGATGGAAGTACCACGTCCCGTCAGTTAAGTCCTTGAGCGTTTTGCTGGCGATCGCCGGTTGATAATTTACATAAGGGACCGAATTAGGAAAGCTGCCCAGCAGAGTTTGGGCGGCGGTCACGCCAGCTGGCACCGTCCAAGTTAACTCAGCCACCGGAGCCGAATACCAGGTCGCCGAATCGGGGTGGGTCTTGGAAACAATTTTAGGCGTCGCCGGAACAGCCGGCGACGCGATCACCGGCCAACTGGCCACAACTGGAGTCACCGCAGGAACCGTGGTCCCCGATCCCAGCGCGACAGTAATTGGAGCTGGGTCGTTAGTTAAAACATCCGTCCCCTGGCCATCATTGGCTCGAACAGCCGAAGAGGCCGTGACGATAGAAGCACTCCCACTCTGCTTGGCGCGAAAAATGATCGTCAAAACCTGACCCGTCTGTCCGCTGTAGCCCGGATTGGGAATGCCGCCGTTAAAAATTACTTCTCCTGCAGCATTAGAAAACGAAGGACCCTCCACCCACAGTGGCAAAATGGATCGATCCTTATTAATCGACACTACTTCCAAAAGATCGGTCGGAAACTTAATCGTCCCTTCCACTGCATTGATCGCCACGCCGCCAGTATTGACGGAGACCGTCAGCGTCACCAGATCACCTACGCCAAAAGAGCTCGCCGAGGGAGTGAGCTGGAGCGTAGCCGCGCGCACCAAACCCACAGGCAAGACCAACGCCAACAAAATACTTAAGATAAATCGCTTCATATTTTTTTAGCCACGCGCCACACCACCAAAATTAAAATCGCCACCAGCAACAAGAGCGGCGCCAGTGGCACCGGCGGCGCCTCGGGTCCACGCAGAACCACCGTCTGAGTATTGCCAGCTAGGTCAGTCGTTCGAAGACTCAAGAAAGCTGAGCGTTCAGCGGCACCCAGCACATAAGGACTCGTCACGGGCACAAACTTACCCATCCCGAGCGCGAGCTCCGTCTTAGCTACTCCCGTTCCCTGATCAATGGCATAGAAGCTGACAAACGGCTGACCATCGTAAATCGAAGGATCGTCTCCAATCTCGGCCGTCAGTTTGGGCTGAGACAAATCCAACGATCGAACACCCCCATAACTTCCCGCGGCCTCGGCAACAACTAACGAAGTCTGACTTCGAGCCAAGGCCTCGGGGGTACCAGCACCATCCATCCGATAAACTCTCGCCGCGCCAATCTCTAACTGGCGTTCGCCGATTGTCTCTGGTACAAAAGTAATCTTAGCCACCAAAACATCGCTCCCCGCCCGCACCCCTGCTGGCGCCCCGCCGATAAAAGTAATCTTCCCTTCGCCTGGATGATAGACCGGCGACTGGGGCCAAAGAGAAAAAGCTGAATCCGCTACCGAAAGTTCAATTTGGCCAAGCGAAGAATAATCACCCAAAGCGATCGTCCCTTCCACCACATTCACATCGGTCGAAACAGCCAAGCGGATCTCAACCGTTACCGGCTGCTCAACAGCGGCACGTGGCGGCGGCACAAGATAAAGTGAGGTACTCATAATTTATGATCTAGTTTTCTGATTCCACTGATAGAGCAAGACAGAGAAGTCGACCGAATTTACTTCACGATCTTGGTTGGTGTCGACGCAAGAGTTAGCAAACGGTGGTCGCGTCTTCCAGAAGGCCAGGAGGATGGAGAAGTCGACAGAATTAACTAAACCGTCACCGTTAAAGTCGGCCCCCTGGCAAGCACGGGAACTGGTTCCCGACGAACTTGAGCCCCCTCCGCCGCCACCTCCCCCTCCGCCGCCACCGCCAGAACCACCACCAGAGCTACTGTCGCTGATCGCCGCAAACTGGTAGCTGGCGCGCGAGTTGTCGCCGCCGAAGTAAACTACTAACTTAAAGTGATAAGTTCCGGCCAAGGGAACAGTGGCCCCGAGAGTGGTGTCAAAATCTTCGCCAGGATTAATCAACTTAGCAGCGGAACCATAGAAAACATCGTCGCCGCCACCACAAAGATTGTTGACGTTAGAGACCACGCACCACTCGTACTGATATTCGTAAGGAGCCGAACCTTCGTTGGTGATGGTCACGTCAGCCGCGATTGAGGGCACGGTCAGATCGGTCACGCCATTGATCAAGACCTGGGCCGGAGCATTTTGGATCTCCCAGTAGTCATTGGTCGTGATCGTCTTACCCGACTCGACCTGTGTCGTGACCACCGCCTCCCATAAGCCGGCAGTGGCGAGAGTCGGAATCGAATAGGTGTACTCGTAAACGCCGGTCGATAGCGCCGTCATGGCTACACCCGAGACAATGACGTTACGTTCCGGATCATACAGGGTCAGACTCGGCGCGCTGGCCGGAGCAGCGGGCTCGCTTAAGTAATTGAGAATCGTAACCTTGGCGCGATAAATCTCGTCGGTGGAAGCGCTACCAAAATCAGACATAGTAACCGTCCAACCAGCCTGCTGACTAGTGAGCCCGGCGCGAGTTGCCACCTGGGCCGAGAGACTGGAAGAAGCGGCATTAATCACACTAGCAGTGTAACTAGCGACCGAACTCGAAGCCGTGCTAATCGCCGCGGCCAGTGATGATGAGGCGTTCTCAAGGGCGGCTAAGACATCAGAGTTGTCACCGCCAACACCCGAGAGCATGGAGCCAATTGAGCTGGAGGCCGAGAGAATAACGGCATTTAGAAGCGCGTAGTTAGAAGAAGAAGCGGAAGTGATGGT
>CAZYXJ010000001.1:171899-285584 GCA_964651115.1 uncultured Candidatus Saccharibacteria bacterium
ACGAGGCAGTTTGAATCGCACCGTTTAGCAGAGCGTAAGTGGAGGAAGAGGCGGAGTTGATGGCGCTGGTAATCATGCCCGTGTTGGTCGTAATCGCCGCGGCCAGTGATGATGAGGCGTTCTGAACGGCCGCGAGTACGGACGAAACGTTTTGAAGAGCGATGGCGCTATCCAGTGAGCTAGAGGCAGATAAAATCGTGGCATTCAAAGCTGATTGGGACGCATCAATCTCGCCACTTAGCAAAGCGTAGAGGGAGGATGAAGCTGATTCAAGAGCTGAATTAATGGTCCCAGTATCCAGCGTCGCGAGCTTGGCACCCAACGAACTCGAGGCCGAGAGAATAACGGCATTTAGGAGAGCGTAAGTTGAACTGGAGGCGGAGTTAAGCGTGGGCAAAATAGCGGAGGGGATGGTGGCGTAGAGCGAAGAGGAAGCGGTAGCCAAACCACTTAAGATAGCTGATTCGGTAGTGTCAATGGCGCCTTCAAGCGTCGCGGTTTGGGCGGTAATCGCACCGTTTAGCAGAGCGTAAGTGGAGGAAGAGGCGGAGTTGATGGCGCTGGTAATCGTGCCGGTGTTGGTCGTAATCGCCGCGGCCAGTGATGATGAGGCGTTCTCAAGGGCGGCTAAGACATCAGAGTTGTCACCGCCAACACCCGAGAGCATGGAGCCAATTGAGCTGGAGGCCGAGAGAATAACGGCATTTAGAAGCGCGTAGTTAGAAGAAGAAGCGGAAGTGATGGTGGGTAAAATGGCGCTCGGGATCATGGCGTAAAGTGAGGAGGAGGCGGAAGTGATGGTCGACTGGATCGCTGATTGAGACGAGCCAACGGTCGCATCGAGATCGACGCCGATGACTGCCGCCAAAGAAGACGAGGCAGTTTGAATCGCACCGTTTAGCAGAGCGTAAGTGGAGGAAGAGGCGGAAGTCACATCGGCGTCAGTTGCCAATTCTCCCCCGCCAGTCAGCACCGCATCAGAAAGACGACGAACAGAAGCAAAAGCATCATTCCAAACGTCGGCGGCCAAGGAACCAAAAGCACTCAAGGTGCGAGTTGGACTCGACCACACCGCCGCCGCGGCATCGGCCGCGGCCGAAGTTGAGGAAGCAATAATAAAAGATTTAGAGGTCTTAATCAGATCAACGCCGATCGTGCCGCAAGTCATCGCCGCGGGCCAAGTACCCTGCGTCGAAGAACCCGCAAATTCATAATGATGCCACCCGTTACCGTCGTCCGTCATCGCCTGATTGTTAACAGCAACCGAACCAGCCGGATTCCAAATCGTCACATAACAATCTCCCGTATAAGCCGTGTAATCATCCTCATAAACAAATTCACCAATAGTAACAGCCTGATTGGGAGCATACTGAGGCACCGCTTGAGCGATGGCCGACCCCGCGCCTAAGAGCAAAACGAGCGCTGCCGATTGGCGCGCTCGTTTTAACATATTACTTTTTCTTGTTTGAAACATCATCACTAAAGGCTCGCCGCAAACTCCTAATGGCTTCGACGACGCCATTGGCCAACTCTGGTATCTTCTTCGATCCGAAGAGGAGCACCAAGATGACGGCAATGATAATTATTTCGCGTGTTCCTAGTCCAAACATAGTAGTCAATGATTAATTTTTAAAGTTCCACCAACCCGATTCCATAGTATGGTCAGCTCGTAAAGTCCCAGGAGCGGGCCAGACATTATCAGCAATGATAGACCATCAGTTGGGGGAAGTAAAGAAACGATCACAACGGTAGCCGCTACCGCCAACCGACGATGACTAATTAAAAACTGATAATCAATTACCCCAAACTTAATCAACGCCGACAACACAATCGGGAACTGGAACAACACCCCCATGAGGGCGGCCGTCAGAGTTAATTGCGACAAAAACAACCCCACATCCCAAATGTTTGCCAATCCAACGGAAGTATTAAGATCGGCAATCATCTGCAAGCCCCAATAAAGTGAAAAGAAGCCATAAGCAAAACCAAGCAAGAACAATCCGAAAGAAAGCGGCACCGAAAACAAGAAGGCTCGGTGTTCCGATCGCAACAAGGCCGGCCGGAGAAAAGCGTAAGCGTGCCAAACCAGAAGCGGAAAAGTGGCGATAATGGCAATAAACATGCCGATGTCGACCGCCAAATCCAAAAACTGGAACGGCGAAGTCACCACCACCTGAACGTTTGAAATATCAAAAACGTCACGAAGGCGACGGATAATCCAACCAGTCGAGAAGAAACCGATCGCAAACATCCCCACAAAGAAGAAGGCGGCATCATAGATTCTCCGCCAAACATCATTGAGATATGGACTGTACTCCCCGACCAAAGTTTGGATCGAACTGGTCATGTTTAATCGTTGATAATAAAGATATTTCCTCCACCCCCGGTCACTTCCGGCGCCTCGAGCACGGGGTACGTCGTCGAATCAGTCTCGATCAAGATATCGGCTGGCGCATTGAGGGTTCCAGTTGGCACTTCCACCACAAAATCCTGACCCTCACCCTGGCTAAAATTAACGTCGAGCAAGGCCACGTCGCTTTTTGGTTACTCGACTAATAATTTCCGTCACCGGCGACTCCGCTGGCACGACCACCTCCGGCGCCACTACCGGTTCGGGCTCAACCGGCGGCGTCACCACCTCCGGCACCGGCGGCTCCGGTGGGGGCGGCTCAACCACTACCTCCGGCGTGCTCGTGGTGGCTGGTTCGGGGTTAATCACCTCAGGGGTACTGGTGGCCTCCGGCGTGAACTCAGGAGTTGAGGAGGCCGACCCATTGTTGGGAACTTCTGACTCGATTACTGGTTCATTTTCTGACTCAACCACGGGCTCTGGCTCATTCTCCACTGGCACCGGATTCTCTGGCCGAAGATTGCCAGCGAGCCGACGCTGTCGTCGCTCTTCGTCCTCGCGGTAGAGCGTAGCGGCGTCATGAGTCGACTCAGGATCAAGCTTAACCAGCTCCGACCCCAGGTCCTCGGGCGTGTTAAAACGATACACAATGCCACCATATTTTATGAACTGGGCCTGGTACATAAACGAAATTTCTTCGCCGTTAGATTGCGACTCACATTCAATCAAATCAAAATCTCCATAATCCCCCGACGGCGAAGTAACTCGCAAATCTGGATTCTCGGCTACTTTTTGTCCGCTCAGAATAGTAATCATAATTTAGGCTTGAGTGAGTAAGGCGCGCACCTTAATATCGTCACCGAGCGAGGCCGGTGTATAACGAATGTAGGTATTATCGTTGGTCTTATCGCTCGCGTCGTAAGAACTCCAATTTTGGCCATTATCCGTTGACTTCTGCCAAGTGCCGTGAGGCGCACTCAAGTCCTCAGCCACCGCCGCTGAATAGTCATCGACCAAGAGGCCACCCGTCACCGCGTTATAAAGCCGGACGCGCAGGGTCGGAACTGTGTCACCAAACGCCGTGGAAAAGCGCCAAGCAAAGCGCTTGTCTGCCAAAGACGAGAAGGCCACCGACGGCTGATAGTGGCTATCAGTGGTGTCGTCCTCATAAACAACGCAAATGTTATACATCCGATTAGGCAAACAGAAGGTACCAATCACTCGAAACTCAATGGCAAACTGAATCTCGCTTGCCCCATCAACACCCGTTAAATTACCCGTCTGATCAACAAGTGTCCACGAGCCAGAATCGTCCGAAATGCCTGAAGTTCGATAATAAACACGCACCGGTTCAGTAGGAATGGTTAAATTATCTACGCCCAGATACTGCGCGGTATTAAAGTAACAACGAGTATACTTAACCGCGTTCGGCGTCGACAAAGACGGCGTATATAAACGTTGCTTAACCGTACCATTAGCATAACTCCAGTCAGCTCCAAGAGGTACCGCGTAAAGTTGGTTAGTGAGAGAGGTGGTACCGGTTCGGCAAATATAAGTTAGTCCCTCCTCCGACCAAACCGTCAAAATACCAGCTTGGATGTTGGGGTGCGGCACGGAATCAGAATCGGCCGTCGATTGATCAAGCTGCTTGGAATCAACCAAAAAGATGTGGTCAAACGGATCCGAGTTGGTATTGTATTTAGTCACATAGCTACGAACACCAGAGGCGCCAGTGGAAGTAACAATCAGGCGATCAATCTGACTAGAAATTTCAACACCACTTAAGGCGCCGGTGGCCGCGTAGGTGTTAGAGCCGCCAGTGGGCACTTCGACCATCACATCAGAAAGAAAAGTGCTGGAGTTGCTGGTGATGTTGGCAATCGCAACGCGATAGACGCGCGTGGTCGTTACAAAGTAAAGAGATTTTACACCCGAACCTGGTCCATGAGAGAGAGCCCCAACACGACCGTTGTTCGTTTGCGAGACGTTACCAGTAACTGTTTGGGTGCTCGTCGCCAAAACAAAAGCGCTCGTAGTTTTGCCCGAAGAAATCGATCCCAAGGCGGTGCGAAAATTATATTTATAAATCGCTGGCGTCGTGGCCGCTTGGCGCTCAATCACATAACAATATTGCTGAGTCCAACTATCAAAATCATCAATGGCCAAACCCGAAGCAATATCGTTAGTCACCGACGCCGCGTCCGCCAACCAGTAAACACCTTTGATTTTATCCACTGTCGTCGCCGCAGAAATCGTCGTCCCCGCAGGAGTAAAGTCATCGGCCGCCAATCCAGGAGCCATAAACAAACCACCGTTAGTGGCCGTAGCGTTCACAGTAGACGTTAACACCCGTAAATCTTCGATCACGTAAGCGGCGCCAGAACCAATCGACAAACTAGAGGCGGTACCACCAGTACCGGACGCCGTGGCGTTGTTCTGAATAGTAATCGAGGTATCAGAACCAACCGCGTTAATGTAATACCAGGTAGAAATCTGGTTTGGATCCGTTGAGCCAAAGCCGATGCGCGAGCCAATATTGATGCGACTAGTCGACCAGGCCGTGCCACTGCCGGTAACTGTCGCGCTCGAGACTCCAACTGTCCCAGTAGTATAGGTCTGATAAACCGCCCGCATCCCCGCAATCGTGTGGGTAGTAGCCGTGGGATAAGTAAGGGTAACAAAACCTCTCCAAGTAAATACGGAGGTGTCGCGACGAAATTCAAACATACTAATCCGACGCGTAGCGGCGGTAGCAGCACCATCCGCAAGAAAAACCCAGTCCACTTGATAATTCATGTCAATAACAAACGAAGTTCCGCCAGCGATCGTCCCAGCGCTACCGTCTAAGGTTAAAGCAGTATTAGAAGCAATATTTACGACGTTATACCAAGTGGTAACTGAAACTGGACTGGTCGTCCCAAAACCAATTCGGGCGTTAATCGGCACGCCAGCCGTCAGCCAACCAGTGCCACTGCCCGTCACCGCCGTGCCCGATACCGACACCGTGCCAGTACTGTAATAGCCAGATTTATCGGCCCAGCGAACCACGTGCGGATACATCCCGGGAACGGCCACGGACGTTTCGTTTGGCCTGGCCACTGCCACCTTAATCGGTCCAGCAAATTTATCGGTAGCACCGGCTCCGGTATATTGACGCACTAAGCGGCCCAGCATCGTTTTACTAGAATCATAGTCAGAATACTGAACGGTATTTCCGGTAAAGAGATGTTCTACGACGCGCTTAGCCATAATCGTTTTAAAATTACTAAATTAAACTTCTAAATAATCAATATTAATCTGGACATTGCCGGTACCAGAAATTTCGCAGTGCAAAACCTCGTTCGTGCCGCCTTCAATATAATTGGGATGATTGTTGGCGCCGTATAAGCCCCCCGTTTTGGGCGAAATATACTTCTCAAAATCAGTCCCACCCGAAGTAAAGCGGAAGGCGACGCTCGTCATGTCGGCCGACAGCGAAAACTTGGTGTTGTAAACTCTAATCTTTTTGCCCGAGCCGGGAGTGTGGACTGTCCCGGAAGCGGCTAAGGAAGTCGTTTTCTTGAGAACGGAATTACCGGCCAGCAAGGATTGGAGAGTTTCCTCGGTGGCGGGATTAATCCGCGCATCGGCATCATCCTTAAGACCCACCACGCTGGTCGCCGGAGTGCCACCCATAACTAACGCTTCGGCTCGGCGAGGCAAAATGGTCACGGCCGCGGCACCCAAACCGGCCCCTGCCAACAGCTTTAAAAACAACCGCCGTCGATCATCGGTTAAACCTTTCTCGTCCGCTGACTGGGGCGCGCCTACTACTACCGCTGGAGTCACCGCCGCCTTTGACGGGCGATACAATTTGAAAGAATACTCCCGCGGCAAAACCATTTACTCTCCAGTATACGTCATTTTGTTCATTAATTTTTCATGAATTAATTTGTTAATGTGGATATCTTCTCCCTCTTGACATCAATTACAAAATAATATACTGTATGAGTCTCAATCTATGTATCGTAAGAAAAATTTTTCCCGCCCTCGACGTGGTCCGTCTCGTTCGAATCGCTTCCAAGGTCAACGCATTGATGTTTCGAAGTTTATTAATCGAGCCGTTATTACTGAAGAAGTGGCTCATTTTGAGCCCGAACACGCCTTTACCGACTTTGAAATCGAGTCCGAATTAAAAAATCGGATTGTGACCCGCGGCTTTACCACCCCTACCCCGATCCAGGATCGAGCTATTCCCCACGTCTTAAAAGGTCATGACGTTGTCGGCCTCGCCAACACCGGCACCGGCAAAACGGCCGCTTTTCTTATTCCTCTTATCAACAAAGTCTTAAAAAACAAGTACGAAGAAATTCTGATCGTCGCCCCGACGCGCGAACTGGCGATCCAAATTGATGAGGAGTTGCGCGCGTTTACTCAAGGATCAAAAATTTTCTCCGTTTGTTGCGTTGGTGGCGCGCCGATTGGCCGACAAGTTTCTAGTCTGCGCTATCACAATCACTTTGTAATTGGCACCCCCGGTCGCCTCAAGGACCTAATCGAACGGCGCTCCCTGCGCTTGGGCAATTTTAAAACCATCGTCCTCGATGAAGCCGATCGGATGCTCGATATGGGTTTTATCGAAGATATGCGCTATTTAATGAGTTTGATGCCCTCACCCCGACAGACGCTATTTTTTACCGCCACGATGTCGCCGGAAATTGAACGTCTCATCAACACCTTTCTAAGCAACCCCGTGCGACTGTCGGTTAAAACTGGCGACGTCGCCAAAAGTGTTGATCAAGACATTGTGCGGATCCAACCTGGCGCCAAAAAAATCGAGGTTCTTCGTTCCTTACTGGAACAAGGCGAATTTAGCAAAGTCTTAATCTTTGGCAAAACCAAACACGGCGTGCAAAAGCTTGCCTCGGTACTAGCGGAACACGGCCTACGCGTCGACTGTATCCATGGCGACAAAACGCACGGCAATCGCCAGCGCGCCCTGGGTCTCTTTAAAAACAACCATCTCCAAGCGCTGGTCGCCACCGACGTCGCCGCTCGGGGTCTCGACATTCCGAACGTCACTCACGTGATCAATTATGACTTACCCGCCACTTATGGCGACTATATTCACCGAATCGGCCGCACGGGACGCGGGGGTAAGACCGGCAAAGCTCTCACCTTTATTGAATAAGTCTCGGGGTTGACGTTACAGAAAAAGGGGTATAGCATTTGCTTTCGGATTTCGGCCCGCAAGGAGGTCACATGTCCCAACTGTCCGAAGTGGAAGAATCTGTTGTAGAAAAAGTGGAAGAAAGTTCAACCCCACAACCCGAAGCGACTCCCGAGGAGGTGAGTCGCCGAAAACGACCTCGGCCCGGTCGACGCGGTGGCCAAATGAAAGCCGTCCGACGTCGAGCTCGCGGTTACCTGTCTCGCTAATCCCCCGGCCGAACACATCCCACCGAAATCCCCCCAAACCCCAAAGTTTGGGGATTTTTTATTTTTAATTTGCTACGATAGCCAGGTGGATTTACCTAAAATCACTCAAATTATCCAAGCCGGTGGCCTGGTCGTACTGCCCACCGACACGATCTACGGCCTAGTCGCTTCGGCTCAAAATTTAGCCGCCCGCGAGAAACTCACCCGCGTTCGTGGTCGCGAAGCCAACAAGCCTTTTATTACCCTGCTGGCCGATCAATCTGAACTGACCAAATTCGGCCTAACGCCCAACCCCGCTGAGCAAAAATTTCTAAACGCCTGGTGGCCGGGACCAGTCAGCGTCATTCTAAACGGCCAATCATTTCGCGTCCCGTCCCCTAGCTGGCTACGCCAACTCCTCCAAGCCACCGGACCACTCATCGCGCCCAGCGCCAATCCACCCGGACAGCCCCCAGCCACCACCATCGCCGAAGCGCAAACTTACTTTGGTGACCAGGTTGACCTCTACGTCGACGGCGGCCGGCGCGAAGGCCCCCCCTCAACCGTCGTCCGCCTCGGAACTAATGGCGAAACCGAAGTTTTGCGTGGTATACTGAAGCCCTAAATTATTTTATTTATGGAAACCACCCAATCCAAACCTTATCTCGTGCCTCTAGCCATTGTGGCCGCCGGCCTCTTGATTGCCGCCGCGATTTTTTTCCGTGGCGGCAATTCTAATCCGACGGCGGCAAAAAAATTCGAACTCACTAGCGTCCCCGCCCTCGCCGCCAAAGCGGGAGTTGATCGAACCGCGTTCGAAAAATGCTGGCAAGCGGGAACCTACGCCGCCAAAGTGGAGGCGCAAGCGGCCGAAGGCAATATGTTGGGCGCTCAAGGGACGCCCTTTCCGCTCATCGTCACCGCCGACCAGCGAGTGATCGCCCTGCCTGGCGCTCTCCCGACTCCCGCGCTTGCCCAAGTTCTGGACGAAATTTTGGCCGGCACCGCTTCGAGCTCCTACTTTACCACTCTCCCGGCCGCCCTACCGCCCGTCACCGAACAAGACCACCGCCAGGGCGCGATCGACTCGCCCATCACTATTATCGAATACTCTGATCTAGAGTGCCCCTTCTGCAAACGCTTCCACGACACCATGAACGAGATTAAAGACCGCTACGGCGATCAAGTAACCTGGGTCTACCGTCACCTCCCCCTCCTCTCACTACATCCCAACGCCGGTAAGCTCGCCGAAGCCACTGAGTGCGTCGCCGAATTAGGCGGCAATGACGCCTTTTGGAAGTTTACGGATTTGATTTTCGCGGCTCACTAGTAACCAAGCAAGCGCTTAACTTTATCGTGCTGACGAATTTTTTCGTGAGCCTTAGCTTCGATCTGACGAATGCGTTCCCGGGTAACACCAAACTCCCGACCCACCTCCTCCAGCGTCCGCATGACGCCATCCGTTAAGCCGTGGCGCATCTCCAAAATCTTACGCTCCTTGGGCGAAAGGTCAGACAAAATTTCTTGGATCTGATCGTGCAAAATCCGGCGCGAGACATCTTTGTCGGGCGAAGCAATTTTGCTATCGGGAATAAATTCACCGAGGGTCGACTTTTCTTCGTCGCTATTGGTTGGCTTGTCGAGCGAGGTAGTGCTCTGGTCAATTTTTTCAATCGTGTAAATTTTATCGACGTCCACCCCCATTTCCGTCGCAATCTCGGCCGGCAAAGGCTCGCGTCCCAAATCTTGAGTTAGACGACGCACCACCTGCTTATATTTGGCGATAGTTTCCACCATGTGAACAGGAATACGAATAGTCCGTGATTGATCGGCGAGCGCGCGAGTCACCGCCTGGCGAATCCACCACGTCGCGTAAGTCGAAAATTTATAACCACGAGTCCAATCAAATTTTTCCACGGCCTTAAACAAACCGATGTTCCCCTCCTGGATCAAGTCGAGCAAAGTTAGATCGGAACTGCGACCGATGTAACGCTTGGCAATCGAGACCACCAAGCGCAAGTTGGCATTGGCTAGCGCGTTTTTGGCCTCTTCGTCGCCGACCAAAATTCGACGCGCCAACTCCCGCTCCTCAGCGGCGCTAATCAACTTATGGCGACCAATTTCTTTAAGATACATCTGGACCGAATCAAGCGAACCGCCACCGATCCCCGCCTTTTCGAGTAAAGATTTTTCATCAATGTCTTCGAGCAAGCCACCCTCTTCGAGCACGTCGACTCCGGCCGTCTCAAAACGATCGTACAATTCTTCCAACAGCAAAATGTCCTGCTCAATATTGGGAAACTCCTGCAAAAGCTCGGTGTAAGTTACAAACCCGCGCCCTCGACCCTTGGCCAAGAGTCGATCTACTCGACGCTCCTTATCGGCCGCGGCGCCCGTCAACTTAACCTTCGGCTTAGATGCCACCTTAACCTTAACCGCCTTAACTGAGGCCTTGGGCTTAACCTTTTTAACCACCTTCTTAACCGGCTTTTTGATAACTTTTTTTACCGACTTAACGGCTTTCTTAACTAATTTCTTAGCTGGATTTTTTTTCTTGGCCATATGGTGTTCCTAATTTCAAATTATTAATCTTTCGTGAAAGGGCTTGGCACTCCGCGAGATACTCCGTTGCCTTTTCCGACTCATGCTTGCGTTCCGCCTCCGCGAGATGACGAGTCACTCGTTGTAATTCCTGTTTTAAAAATTCTAACTCTAAATCTCGTTCCAACCTAGCTACCTCCTCTGCCAATTCGGGCGGCGATAAGTGACCATACAAAATCTCCGCTTGCAAACCCAAGGCCTCGACGCGCGGGGCCAAGCGCTCCCGCGCGGCCGCCAAAGGCAACAACTCTGACTTTACCGCCCCCGCGCGCCACGACTCAATGGCCACCAATTTTTCCTCAATCAACTCCTGACGAGAAACGATCGCGGGCTCAGCGGGCCGCGGCTTTGGCACCCCAGCCGCGGCCGCAAAACCCAAAGCCGCCACCTCGTCTCTAATCACGTTATCAGGCAAACCCGTCAACTCCGCCACCTTGCCGATAAAGTGGGCTTGATCAATTCGCTGGCGCAGGCCCGCGATAAACGAATAAACTTCGTTTTTAATCGCATGCGCTCGCTCACGAGCCGGCAAATTGCGCGCCATGACACCGCCCAACAAAAAGTCGATCACGTGTTCGGCTTGCGCCAACAGTGCCGGCCAAGCGGACGGATCTTGGCGGATCAGATCGGCCGGATCTTGGCCCGCTGGCAAACGAACGGCCTTAACCTCCAACCCCGCCTCCAGCGCCATCAAGATGCCACGAGCCGAAGCGCCAAACCCCGCCTGATCACCATCAAAAGCCATAATCAGATTTTTGGTTAAGCGACCAATGGCCGTGAGGTGTTCGCGAGTAAGCGCGGTTCCCGAAACTGCGACCGCGTTAGTAACTCCGGCCTGATGAGATAAAACCAAATCAATTTGGCCCTCCACCAAGACCGCGGCGTCCTTTGATCTCATCGTCACCTTGGCGCGATCGAAGCCGTAAAGCACGCGCGACTTGTCGTAAACCGAGGTTTGGGGACTGTTAATGTACTTGCCAGCCTCCGGTGGCGCCTCGCCAAATACGCGACCCGAAAAACCCACCACCCGCCCCGAACTATCAGTGAGCGGAAACATAATTCGTCCCCGGAAGCGATCATAGTAGCGCGAACGGACACCGGGCTTATTTGATTTAATTACCAAACCCGCCGCCTCGAGCGTCGCCTCCGTAAAACCAGCTTTAGTCAGATGACTTTGGAGACTCTGCCACTCGGGTAAAGCCAAGCCCAAACGAAACGCCTCAATGGTCTCGGCAGTTAAGCCACGCTCCAAAAGATAGGACTGAGCCGGTGAGTCGGGAGCCAGATTAGCTCGATAGAAACGAGTGGCCGCCTCGAGCGCCGCAAAAATATTTTCGCGCTCCGGATCATACTTAAGATTTTTGGTTTCCAGTTGGATGCCCGCTCGCTCAGCCAAGATTTTAAGCGCACCCATAAAGTCCACGCCCTCAATCTCTTCCACAAAACTAATCAGATCACCGCCCCGATTACAACCAAAACAATGATAACTGCCGCGCGCCGGCGAAACGTAAAAGGAAGGGGTTTTCTCTTGATGAAACGGGCAGCGGGCGCGAAAATTAGCGCCCGCTGGTTCCAGCTTGAGATAGAGCCCGACCACCTCGGCGATGCCCAGGCGATCTTTAATTTGTTGGACAGCAGTGGACATTACTCGCTTGCCAATTCGGCTTCCGAGATTTTTCGTACTTCCTCCAATTTAGCTTCCTTCGCGACACCCAAGCCCGTACCAGCAGGGATTAACCGGCCGATGATCACGTTCTCTTTGAGACCACGGAGTTTATCGAGGCCACCACGAACCGCCGTCTTAATCAGATTACGAGTCGGCTGGCTAAACGAGACCGCTGAGATAAAGCTTGAAGTCGTCAGCGACACATCCGAGATGCCTAGCAAAATCGTCTCGCCCACGGCCTCGGCTCCACCCTTGGCCCGCACGCGCTCATTCGCTTCAGCCAACTCAGCGGCTTCAACAATCTCGCCGATCTCAAAACTGGTGTCACCGGGATTCTTAACTCGACGACGTGAGAGCATCTGACGAATAATTACCTCCAAGTGTTTGCGCGAGATACCCGCGCCCTGCAAGTCGTAAATCTTATTAACCTCACTGATGATATATTCCTCAGTAAAGTCTTTGCCCGCGAGCTTAAAGAGCTCCTGGAGATCAGCGGAACCGCTAGTCAAAATTTGACCGATCGCTACCTCATCACCCGCCTTAACCAAAACGTCGCGAGTAATTGGCGCCGTGTATTCCACCGTGCCCGACTTGATCTTACCCTTGCCGCCCGTCGCCAAAATCGTGATCGTCACCTCCTTATTGTCGGACTTAACTTCTGAGACGGTGCCCTCAACATACGAGACAACCGCGGCGTTCTTCGGCATGCGTCGTTCAAAGATTTCATCAACGCGTGGCAGACCACCCACGATGTCGCCACCCACGTCCACACCACCGGAGTGCTTAGTCCGCATCGTCAACTGAGTTCCCGGCTCGCCGATCGCCTGAGCGGCGACAATACCAACCGGCTCGCCGATCTTAACTAGATCGCCGCGACCCAAGTCCAAACCGTAACATTGCTGACAAACACCCGTGTCGGAAGTACAGGTAAGCAAGGTGCGAATCCACGCCTCCGTAATCCCCGCCTTCTCGGCTCGATCAGCGTCATCAGACGTCACCAAGCGACCCTTGGGCAAAAGAACATTACCATCAGCCGTCTTAATATCCTTGGCCAACACTCGACCACGAATTAAGCGAGAAATGCCTCGATCAAAGCCGGCCGCCGCGTCGACGGAGACACGCTTGCCCTCGCGATCACCACAATCCTCCTTAGTAATTACCACGTCTTCGGCAACGTAGACCAAACGACGAGTGAGGTAACCAGCCTTGGCGGTGTTGAGCGCGGTGTCGGTCAGAGTTTTGCGCGAACCGTGAGTGGTAATAAAGTACTCCAGCGGCGACAAACCTTCTTTGTAGGACGGAATAATCGGAAACTCGATCGTGCGTCCTGACTGGTTAAGAATCAGACCCTTCATACCGGCCATCTGGCCAACTTGACGAGCCGAACCACGAGCACCCGAAACCAACATGTGCGAAACGGAGCCTTCGCGATCTAATTGATCCAACAGAATTTTTTCGACTTTACCCACCGTGCCATTCCACAGCGAGATGAGCATCTGATAACGTTCGTCCTTGGAGAGTAAACCGTCCTGGTAACGCTCTTCGATCTGGACGGCGTTCTGACGAGCTTCGGCCACCATCGTACCCTTAATCTCAGGGACCATTACATCATCAATACCCCAGGTCACTCCCGAGCGCGTGGCATACTTAAAGCCAAAGTTTTTAATCCGGTCGAGAATCTGAGCCACCTGCGCCGTACCATAACGAGCAATTAATCGCTCCAAAATAGCATTGGTTTCCTTAATCGTTACCTCCCTGTTAACGAACGGGAAATCGGCTGGCAAATTTTCGTTAAAGAGAATTCGACCGACTGAGGTTTCGATGAGCGTGCCGGCTTGATCGCCAAACTTCTCGCCCGCCGTAGCCACCACCTTAATCTTGGCGCGAATGTCTAACTCACCAAAGTTATAAGCAATAACGGCTTCGTCTGGTCCACCAAAGATGTTGCCTTCGCCCTTGCCGCCCTCGCGATACTTAGTGACCCAAAAACTTCCGAGCACGATATCGAGCTTAGGGTTAACAATCGGTGTACCACTGCCTGGCTTGAGGATGTTGCGGTTGGCCGCGATCAACTCGCGAGCCTCGGCCTGAGCCTCACTAGATAGAGGAATGTGCACGGCCATTTGGTCACCGTCGAAGTCGGCGTTAAAGGCGCTACAAACCAACGGATGAACTTGGATCGCGTTACCTTCGATCAAACGAGGGCGGAACGCTTGGATACCCAAACGGTGGAGGGTCGGCGCGCGGTTAAGGAAGACGTATTTGTTCTTAATCACCTCTTCCAAAATCGCCCAGACCTCAGGCACCTTGTCGTCAATCAAGCGACCAGCACCACGGATGTTAAACGCCGATTCGCTCTCCAAAATCTTAGCGACGATAAAGGGCCGGAAAAGTTCGAGCGCCATGTGCTTGGGCAAACCACACTGATCCAGCGCCAAATCCGGACCAACCACAATCACCGAGCGACCAGAATAATCCACGCGCTTACCGAGCAAGTTCTGACGGAAACGTCCCTGCTTACCCTTAAGACTGTCCGACAAAGATTTGAGCGGACGGCGCTGAGCCTGATTCATCGCGTTAGACGAAGCGCTGCGGCGAATCGAGTTATCAATCAAAGCATCAACGGCTTCCTGAAGAATGCGCTTTTCGTTACGCAAAATTACTTCGGGAGCATTAAGCTCAATCAGCTTGCGCAAACGATTGTTGCGGTTAATCACTCGACGATACAAATCATTAACGTCGCTCGTCGCGTGACGACCACCATCCAGCGCTACCATCGGACGCAGATCGGGCGGGATAACTGGAATGACGCTCAAGAACATCCATTCAGGGCGGATGCCAGCGCGCCTCATTGACTTGATTAAGTTATAACGCTTTTGCAATCGCGTGCGCTCCAAACTCGAAGCCTTGGTTAGATCCGCTTCCAGTTCGGCGATCATCGCGTCGAGATCGGCTGAACGGCACAATTTATAGAGAGCTTCGGCGCCAATTTCGGCCTCAAAGACTGAGCCGTACTTGAGAGACAACCGGTGATAAGCCACTTCGTCGAGCACCTTACCGACACCCAAAGCTTCGAGATTGCGCTTAGCACTGACCATTGATTCCTTAAGGGCCTCCTGGCTCCGCTCGTCTTGTAAAGTCTTAAGTCGCTCCTTGTACTCACGATCGATCTCGCGCAAAATCCGTTCCTTCTCGGGCTCATTAACTGAGGTCACGATGTAGCCGGCAAAGTAAATTACCCGCTCAACATCAGCCATCGATAAGTTCAAAAACTGACCCACGCGCGACGGCACGCCGCGGACGAACCAGATGTGCGCCACCGGACTAGCCAACTCAATGTGACCCATGCGCTCGCGACGAACAATCGAGTGCGTAACCTCCACCCCACAACGCTCACAAACAATATCCTTGTAACGAATGCGTCGGTACTTGCCACAGTAACATTCGTAATCCTTTTCGGGACCGAAAATTCGTTCATCAAACAATCCCCCCCGCTCCGAGCGGCCCGTCCGATAGTTAATCGTCTCCGGCTTGGTTACCTCGCCGTAAGACCACTCGCGAATCCGATCCGGACTAGCCAACTTAAGACTAATGGCGTTAAAGTCGGCCGGCGCTACTTGTTTTTTGGTTTGAATCATAGACGTCGGAAGAATTAAATCTTTTTAAGCTCAACATCAAGCGCCAGACCACGGAGCTCGGCCAACATTACATTAAACGAGGCGGGAACATTGGGTGCCTGAATTTCTTCGCCCTTAACAATCGAGTCGAAAGCTTGGGAACGGCCGACGATGTCGTCAGACTTGATCGTCAACATTTCGCGCAGAGAGTAAGCGGCACCATAACCTTCCAAAGCCCAAACTTCCATTTCGCCGAAGCGTTGGCCACCGCGCTGAGCTTTACCACCGAGCGGCTGTTGAGTAATCAGGGAGTAAGGTCCGATCGAACGCATGTGGATCTTGTCTTCCACCATGTGATCAAGCTTAAGGATATACATTTGTCCGACCGCGATCGGCTGGTCAAATGATTCGCCACTGTGACCATCAAAGAGCGTCACCTTACCCGTCTTAGGGAAACCGGCCTTGACCAACTCCTCATGGATCTCTTCCTCCGTCACCCCAGCAAACGGCGGCGTAATCGCCTGATAACCCAAAGTGCCCGCCGCCAAACCAAGATGCATTTCAAAAATCTGACCCAAGTTCATGCGCGACGGCACACCGAGCGGCGTCAGCACGATGTCGATCGGCGTACCATCAGCCATGTAGGGCATATCCTCAAGCGGCAGGACTCGCGAGATCACACCCTTGTTGCCGTGACGGCCAGCCAACTTGTCACCGACAGAGATGTTGCGCAACTCGGCCACTTCGATATGAATCCGCTTAGTAATACCGCTCTCTAACTTATCACCGCGTTCGCGAGAGAAAACTTTGACGCCAACGACCTTACCCTTCTTGCCGTTAGGCATGCGGAGCGAGGTATCTTTAACGTCGCGGGACTTCTCGCCGAAGATCGAACGAAGCAGGCGCTCCTCTGGCGTCAACTCGGTCTCACCCTTGGGACTAATCTTGCCGACCAAAATGTCTCCGGGACCAACTTCGGCACCGATGCGCACAATGCCATCCTCGTCGAGATTTTTCAGTTTAGCTTCGCCCACATTCGGAATGTCGTGAGTCGTCACTTCTGGCCCAAGCTTAGTGTCGCGAACGACGCAAGGGAACTCTTCGATGTGGATGCTGGTAAACTTAGCGTTGCGAACCAAACGCTCAGAAATCACAATCGCGTCTTCGTAGTTAGCGCCGCCGAGCGACATGAAAGCCACCAAGGCGTTCTGACCCAGGGCCAATTGACCATCAACGCTCGACGAAGTGTCGGCCAAAACATCACCCTTCTTAACTGCCGTGCCAACGGTCACAACTGGTCGCTGATGGAAGACGGTGTTGTCGTTCGTCTTCATAAAATTAACGAGCTCGTAGACGTCGTCCTTTTTGTTTTCGCCACGGACAATAATCTTGCGACCATCAACCGAGACTACCGTTCCGGCATTGAGAGCAATAATCAAACGACCAGAATCACGGGCCACTCGACCCTCCAAACCAGTACCCACGAGCGGCGCTTCAGGCAAAATACAAGGGATGGCCTGCTTTTGCATGTTCGAACCCATGAGCGCGCGGTTGGCGTCATCGTGCTCCAAAAACGGAATGAGCGAAGTCGCCGTCGAGTAGGCCTGAGTCGGCGCCACGTCAATCAAATTAACACTCGAAAGAGGCGCCGTGGTTGGTCGTCCCTGAACGCGCACGTCCACATTTTCGATCATGATCCGACCACGCTCATCAAAGGGCGTCGCCCCGTGAGCAATGACGTAATTCTCTTCTTCCAAACCATTTAGATAAACCAACTCGCTAGAGATCACTCCGTCCTTAACCTTACGATAAGGCGTCTCGATGACCCCAAATTCGTTGATCCGGGCAAACTTCGACAAGTGCAACATCAAACCGATCGAAGGACCTTCTGGCGTGTGGATCGGACAAACGCGACCGTAGTGCGAAGTATGAACGTCGCGCACCTCCAAACCTGAACGCTTCTTCGACAAACCTCCCGGACCGAGCGCGCTGAGCGTGCGCATGTGCTCCACTTCCGACAGCACGTTCTTCTGGTTCATAAACTGCGACAGCTGGTTGGTGGTGAAAAATTCTTTCAACCGAGCCTGGAGTGGTCGCGGACTGATCAACTGGATTGGCAATGAGGTACTCGAGTCGACCGTCGACATCCGATCTTGGATGTTGCGACGCATCTGCATCATCCCCACCTTTAACTTACCGAGCAACATCTCGCCAATGCAACGGATGCGGCGCAGACCCAAGTGATCGATGTCGTCGGCCACCGCGTCCTTAGTGTTGTTAAGAACGATGATGTGGTTAACAATCGTAATAATATCGTCGAGATTAAGCACGCGACGACCACGATCCTCCGGCGTTAAGGGTTTACCAAAGCGCTTGTTAAAACGCACCCGACCGGCCACCGAGAGATCGTAACGCTCACGCGCAAACAACCCCGTCAAAAATTCGCGGGCATTGGGCACCGTCGCCAAATCGCTATCGCGAAGACGCTTGTAAATCTCAACATAAGAATCATCAGCCGTTTTAGCGTGATCCTTAGCAAAAGAAGTCTTGAGATAATCAACCTCGCTCTTAACTTCGCCGAAGAGAGCAATTAACTCTTCGTCCGACAACTTCTTGCCTTCCAGATCGGCAAACAAGCGGATCAAAGAAGAAACGGGGAACTTGCGCTTGCGGTCGATGCGCACGTAGAGCGTGCCATCTGGCTCGGTGTCGATCTCGATCCAAGCTCCCACCGCCGGCATAATCTTGGCGCCAAAGTAACGTCGGCCGCGCAATTCCGTCTCAGTAAAGAAGGCGCCGAACGAACGGGCCAACTGAGAAACAACCACTCGCTCGTTACCGTTAATGATGAAGGTGCCGTGCTCGGTCTGCAGAGGGAAATCAGCCAAGAAAATTTCTTGCTCCTTCTCACTGCCCGTCAACTTATTCTTTAAACGAACGCGAACCTTAAGTGGCGCGTCATAAGACAAGCGATTATCTTTAGCATAGTGCTCAGTAAACTTTGGTTGAGCGATTTCGAAACCAACAAATTCGAGTTCGAACTTCTTTTCCGAATAATCCTTAATCGGCGAAAATTCTTTAAACAAGTCGGCCAAGCCCTCGGTCAGAAGCCATTGGTAAGAGTCACGCTGGATCTCCACCAAGTTAGGAAGTTCCGCGAGCGCTTCGCGGTACTTCGAAAAATGCTTTTGCTGCATTTGTGAAATATTAAAAAAACCGGCCCCGAAACACCCGTTACTGGTGTTTTGAACGCCCTGATTAATAATGATCCCGAGTTCGCAAGATTCCCACCCTCACAGCCATGCAAAAGCAATCATGACTCAATCCTGCATGTAGACCGCTAGTCTAACCCATTAGCCAACGGCTGTCAACGCCCGATTTTCCCCTGCTTCCACTCCGCCATTTTTTGGTGATGGCCCGAGAGTAAAATCTTGGGCACCCGATATTTTTTGCCTTCGTGCTCCAAAATTTCGGGTCGAGTATAAACCTCAGAACTAGCGACCCGCTCCTCCTCAACGGAATCAAAATTGCCGAGAACACCAGGCACCTGCCGCGCCATCGCGTCGATCATCACCAAAGCCGGCAATTCCCCACCCGTCAAAATATAAGGGCCAATCGACAACTCTTCGGCCTTAAAGATTTTTCGTACTCGAGCATCAATCCCCTCGTAGCGACCACAAATTAAAATAAAATCCTCAGATTTCTTAACCGCCGTCCTAGCATACTCGTTAGTAAATTGCTTACCCGTTCGCGCAAAGAAAATAATTTTCGGCTTGGACTTCGACTGCTTAATGGCCTTAGCCACCGCCTTAATTACTGGTTCGGCCGTCAAGACCATCCCCGGCCCACCACCATAAGGCCGATCATCAATCGGCTTATAGCCCGAAGCATTTTTGGCCTTCACGAAATCACGCGGATTATAAAATTTAATCCGAATCTTTTTCTCTTTTTGCGCTCGGCCAATAATCGACTCCGCCAAATAAGAACTGAGTGATTCCGGAAAAGCAGTAATCAGGTGGAAAGTCGTCATCGGCTTAACTCAAAAACCAAACTAGGCCTTAATATCGTCCATCACCGCATCAAGCGAACGCGAAGCGCTCTCTCCCAGACCCGAGACCCGGCTCCCGCCCGCTGGCTCATTGATCTTAAGATTGACTCGGGCATTATTCTTCATCCCCACCACTCGCAAAAGCGTTCTAACCGCCTTGGCCGTATTGCCCTGGCGTCCGATAATCTTGCCCATATCCACCGGATTAACATCAAGCGTCAACAGGACGCCCATCTCGTCAACTTTACGCTCCACCTTAACATCGGCCGGGTTGTCGACCATCGACTTAATTACCAACTCGAGAAACTGTTGATCTGAAAACATGCTTAACAGGAAATTAATCTTGATAAGATCACGCCCACTTAGTATAGCAGATTTTTAAACACTAGCAGGAGTTTCTTCAGGAGTGGTATCGGCGGCAGCGACAGGAGCGGCGGCTTCGGCCACTGCGGGAGCAGCCACGACACGCTTAGGTAAAACGTTGACCTTCTTGCCCTTGATCACACCGGCGTCGACCAAAAGATTGTGAGCCGTGCCCGAAGGTTGAGCCCCAACACCGACCCAATAGGCGGCGCGCTCCACATTAATTACGGGCTCGCCGCGACGAGCATTATAAGAACCGAGAATCTCCACAAAATCACCGCTCTGAGAATCGCGGGCTTTTTCCGTCACCACCAAGCGGAAAGACGGGTCATTTTTGCGGCCAACTCGCTGTAATCGGATCATTAACATAGTGCCAGTGATAGTATCAGACTGGCGAAAAATGGTCAAATGTGCTAGAGTTGGGGGCAGAAAGTGAGGTGATCATTATGATCCAAAACCAGCCAGGAGACGGAGTTCCTGGTTACCCCGGCTTCGAGACCTCGATAAGTGGGTGGTTCGACCCAACCCTCGAGATCCCGACCGTGCACCTGATCGGCCGCCCGGGACGATTGCCCAAAATCATCCCGAACGAAATCCTGGACGAAGAGCAAGCGGAACTGCTCGGCCAACCGTACCAGTAAACCCCCGTCTGTTTAGATCACCCCGTCGAGCCCGGTAACGTTACGACCATCGTACGTTACTGGGCTTTTTTTATGCCCGACCCATGTTATACTGCGCTCCAAATGAATCATCTCGAAGGCACGCTTAAACTTTCCACCAAAGGCGTCGGCTACGTTTCCCCACTTAAGCCCGCGGGCGAGAAAGCCGACCCCAGCGAATCAGTCGAAATTGACCCGAACTTCTTAAACACCGGTTTGCCGGGTGATACCGTCCGTGTCCTACTCCACCCCGAGACACCCGATGGTTTGCGCACCGGAGAAATCGTCGAAATTATCGCTCGTAAAAAAATGGAATTTGTGGGCGTGATCGAGCAAGAAAACGGCTTCCACTTTTTAGTCCCCGACGACAAGCGCGTTTATAAAGACATTCTCATCCCCAACGACAAACTGGCCGGCGCCACCCCTGGCCTCAAAGTGCTGGCGGCCATTACCAGTTGGACTGATCCCAAAAAAGATCCGATCGGCGAAGTTCTGCTAGTGATCGGCGAACCGGGCCAGCATGGTACCGAAATGCAAGCGATTATCTACGAAAAAGGCTTTCGACCCGGCTTCCCTGGCACCGTCGAAGCCGAGGCCGCGGCGCTTAAAAAAACGGCGGCCGAGGATCTGGCCGCCGAAGCTAAGACGCGCCGCGACTGTCGCGAGATACTCACCTTTACCATCGACCCATTTGATGCCAAAGATTTTGATGACGCCCTCTCCTTTCGTCGCCTCGATAATGGAGCCGTCGAAGTTGGCGTCCACATTGCCGACGTGGCCCACTACGTTCGTCCCGGCACCGCCCTTGATAATGAGGCGATCAAGCGTGCCACCTCCATCTATCTCGTTGATCGGACCATCCCAATGTTACCGGAAGTCCTCTCTAACGATCTCTGCAGTCTTAACCCCAACACCGACAAACTCGCCTTCTCGGCCATCTTTACCTTTAGCGACGCCGGCGCCATCGTCGACCAATGGTTCGGTCGGACGATTATCCACTCCAACAAACGGTTTACTTACGAAGAAGCTCAGGAGTCGCTCAATAACCCGAGCGGCCTCTATCACGAAGAGCTAACGGCCCTAAATAAACTGGCCTACAAATTACGCGCCGAAAAAATGGCCGCCGGAGCGATCGCCTTCGAAACAACGGAAATTAAATTTAAACTCGATCCCGCCGGCAAACCCCTCGGCGTCATCAAAAAAGAACGAACCGATTCGCATCTCCTGGTGGAAGATTTTATGCTTCTAGCCAACCGCAAGGTCGCCGAGTATGTTTCTAAAATCGTTAAAGACGATCCCAAGAGCTTTATCTATCGCATCCACGATCTGCCCGATCGGGAAAAGCTTAAACAATTAGCGGAATTTATCGCGCCGCTGGGTTATAAACTAAAACTCGAAGACGAAGGCGTCTCCGCCAAAAGCTTAAACGCTCTCCTCGCCGACGTGGAAGACACGCCGGAAGAAGTGATGATCCAAACGGCCACCATGCGCAGTATGGCCAAGGCGGTCTACGCCATGAAAAACATTGGTCACTACGGCTTGGCCTTTGCTCACTACACCCACTTTACCTCACCAATCCGTCGCTATCCGGATGTTTTGGTCCATCGCCTGCTAGACTTTTATCTCCGCGGCGAAACTCCCAGCAAAGAAATGTTGGCGCAAGTCGACACCCTGGCCATCCACGCCTCTCAACGCGAACTGGCGGCCCAAGACGCCGAACGCGAGTCCATTCGCTACAAACAAATCGAATTTTTAAGTGACAAAATCGGCACCGTCTTTGATGGCGTCATCTCCGGCCTGGCTAAGTGGGGCATCTACGTCCAAGAACAAGAAACTTTGGCCGAAGGGATGGTGCGTCTTACCGAACTCGCTGACGACTACTATCTATTTGATGAAAAAAAGTATGCGATGGTGGGCAAAAATACTGGCCGACGCTTCCGTCTCGGTGACTCCGTCCGCATCAAACTCACTCGCGCCGATCTCAAAGAGCGCCTCCTCGACTTCGTGTTTGTATAAAAAAAAATCCCGGTGAGCTTTTGCTCACCGGGAAAAGAGAAACCAAAGAACTAAAGGAACTACTGCGCCTCAATCGCGCCCATATCGACCGTCGAGACTGTCCGGCTATTGCCGGCCAAGTCCAGACTGCCAACCGTCAGCGAGTTGCTCCCAGCGCCGATCGCCGGGGAACCAGTGTCGGGCCACCAGTTGAGCGAATCCGGGAAATCACTCACGAGCAAAGGATCGCTCGCGATATTCCCCGTCCCGCTCCAACCGCCTTCCACCGCACTGTACTCGACATCAAGGTACGAAGCCGACGTAAGATCGCCGGTGCCGTAATTGCCCCAGAGAATCGAGTTTTGGACTTTGACGCGAGATGAGTTGGTAATACCATACCCGATCGTCGTGCCGCCGCCATCCTGCTCGTAGAAGGTATTGCCGCTTAGACGGACACCCTGAGACGCCCAGACCGCATTGCCACCATCCTCAGCCCAGTTACCCCAGAAGAGGCAGTTGGAAACAGTGGAGTCGGGCGATGTACCCACGGTCGAAGATAGGGCCAGGCCGCCACCGTAACCGAAGAAGGGCGAGCCGGTAAAGGCGGAATTGAAGAGGAAGTAACAGCGATCGATCGCCACGCTGCTACCAGTACTGCAATTGATCGCTCCGCCGTAACCCGCCAGCGCCAGGTTGTTGTTGAAGGTGCAACCGGTAGCCGTGAGCGTCCGACTACTCGAGAGGTGGATCGCGCCCCCGCTCACTCCCGCGACGTTAGAATCGAAGGAACAACCGATGAGAATCGTGTTGGCCGTCAGGCTCATCGCACCGCCATTAGTGAGCCAATCGTTTTCGCCGGCGTCGTTGTTGAAGAACGAACAACCATTGAAAATAATCGACAGCGTTGCTCCGGAAGACGTCGAGACGCTAACACCGCCGCCGAAACCGTTAAGACTGTTCTCGTTGTACCGAAAAGTACAATTCTTGACCAGCGGAGCATCACCTGATGTTCCGGCGACCAACAGATTAAGCCCGGCGCCGCGGTTGGCCTGATTCTGGTCGAAGATACAGTCTTCGATAATCATGCCCGAGTTGGCCAAGACGGACGCCCCGCCGCCATAGCCGCCGGTGCCAAGCCCACCCCGATTATCCACGAACTTGCAGTGCCGGATAATCGAGGTCGTTCCGGCGAGCGACATGAATCCGGCGCCACCAGTAGAGGTGGTCTGCGACCGGGCGCCGCGGATAGTGAAGCCCTCCAACGTAAGAGTCCCCGACGTTAGGTAGATGATGCGATAACTGTTATCGCTCGCATCGTTTGCCACGCCGATGTCACCGCTTAAGGTGGTAACATTGGTTGCCGGATTGCGCTCCGCCGACGAAGTTTCCGTCCCCGCGAAGCCGCCGTAAATCGTCAGGCTCTTGGAGATCACGAAGCTTTCAGGGCGAATCGTGCCGGGATAGTACGTCCCGGCCTTGACCCAGAGTTGATCGCCGGCCGTGGCGCCTGTGATCGCCGCCGAAAGCGAGGTGTAGGCGTTAGCCCACGAACTGCCGTCGTTAGCGCCACTGGCGCCCGCATCCACGTAGACAGTCGACGCCGACAGCCCCGAACTTCCCAAAGCCAAAAACATCAGACCAATTCCAAACCGCTTCATCTTGAAGCCCTTTCTGTGCCAGAGACAAAAATCACTCGGCCGGCACCATGCCCGCTCGAGCCTTCTCTCCCCCAACCACTCCATTTAATCCAGCGCTCCTTTCTTCCAGCTTATCAAGGTGCTATTTTGGGTCGAGTATCCTTACTCGCCACCGGCAGATACCCTAACACGTGATTATATAAAGTCAAATTGGTACTTATTTGGCAAAAGAAGTGGCTTCGTCGAACTTGATCGAGAGTAGTTTAGACATACCGTCGGAGCCCATCGTCACGCCATAGAGCACGCCAGCGCGGCTCATCGTCTCGCGATTATGAGTAATCAAAATTAATTGGGAGTGCTCGGCCAGACTAGAAACCATCTCGCCATATTTGCGCGAATTTGATTCGTCGAGCGCCGCATCCGTCTCATCCAAAATTAAAAATGGTGGCGGGTTAACCTGGCTCATCGCGAAGAGTAGGGCAATCGAGGTCAAAGCCCGCTCGCCACCCGACAACATTTCCAGAGCGCGAATTTTTTTCCGTGGCAGGTTAACGGCAATCTCAATCCCCCACTTAATCTCCTCCTCGTCAGCCGTTAAGCCAACCTTGCCCATCAAACCAGAAAGCTCCTCATCTTCCGACACAATTTGCGACCGCGTTTTTTCTTTAACCAAATTTAACTCCGCGCTACCGCCGCCAAACATCACCTTAAAAAATTCCTGGAAATGATGGTTAATTTTCGCAATGCCCGCGTTAAACTCCTGCTCGATTTTTTGCCGCAACTCCTTAATCACTTGCTCCAAAGACAATCGACTGGCCTCCAAGTCGGCAATCTCTTTGGCCAAAAATTGATCACGCTCCGTCGTCTCGGTAAATTCTTTGAGCACGTCACCAGACTCCACGCCCATATCCTCAAGTCGGATCTTTAACCGCTCTAGCGAGCGGCGACGTTCTTCTTGCTCCTCGCGCGTACCCAAAGCAAAATTTGGTAAACAAAAATCGCGATAACGTTTAATTTCGTGATCCACCAAGACGGCGCCTTCGGCCACTTCTCGTTCAAAACTTTCTTGCTCCAAGCGCCAGCGATCTTCTCGCAGGGCCAGAGCCGCCAACACCGCCTCTAACTCGCGCAATTGAGCTCGGAGCTCGTAAGTCTCGCGCTCCGCTTCGCGGGCCGCGGCGGCCTCCTGGGCCAAGACCGCCGCGGCGGCCGAACGCGCGGCCGCTAAGGCCGCTTCGCGTTCGGCCAGCGCACTCAATTGCGCCAACACCGCCTCTCGCTCCAACTTAAGATTAGTCACCTCCTGCTGACCCTCCGCCGAATTAGCGTCGCTTTGGCCTTGGGCCAAAAATCCCAAAACCAAAGAACGAATGCGTTGCAGTACGCCTCGCACCGAAAGCACATCGCTCATCTTCTCCGCCAAGCCCAACTCCACTTCCACCCGGGAAACCAAATTCTTCACTTCACTCACGCTAAAATCTCGCTCACTGGCCTCGCTCCGACGAGCCAAAACACTTTCCTTGACCTCGATCATTCCCTCCAACCGTCCCAAACGCCGCTCTAGTTCCGCTTTTTCGCCAACCAAATTACGCGCCTGAGTCTCGATCTCTCTTAACTTCGCTGACGCCGCCTCGCTCGCCGCGGACTCCTGACTTGTTACCGCGCTGGCCAGACGATGCTTGATCTGCTTCACCGCCTCCTGGGGCTCTCGCCGCGCCGCCGCCAAAGACTCAGCTTCGGCCGCCAGATAAGCCGCCTCCTGGTTGAGGTAAACAAAATAAAGCTGCTTTAATTCGCTCCGCAAACGCGACGCGGCCTCAATCTTCTCCACCTGCTTTTTTAAAAATTTTAGATGTGGCGCCAGCTCGCGACGCAACGATTCGACTTGCGAAATATTTTCTTCGGTCTTCTCCAACTTTTTTTCGCTTTCCTCAATTTTCCACTGATACAACCGCAGACCCAAAGCATCCTCGATCATCCCCCGTCGCTCTCGTGACGAAGCCGACAAGATCCGGTCGGCATCACCCTGACTCACAATGTAATGATCAGAAGAGCCAAGCGACACATTGGCCAATAATTCCACGATGTCGCGATGACGCACCGGCGAACCATTAATCAAATAAGCATTGGCGCCATCACGATAAACTTCGCGGCCAACCACTACTTCATCAAAGTCAATCGCAAACTTGCGATCATGATTATCAAAGGTTAAGGCCACCGCCGCCCGATTAAGACGCGCCCCCGCCGCCGCGCCGTTAAAAATCAAATCTTCACCCCTGGTTCCACGCAAAGACTTCATTGAGCGCTCACCGAGGACCCACCGAAAAGCTTCGGCGCAGTTAGACTTACCTGATCCGTTTGGCCCAACAATCGCGGTAATCGGAGAGTCAAAAGTAAACAGCGTTTTTTTGCCGAAGGACTTAAAGCCCGAAAGCTCAAGTTGCTTGAGTCTCATTAGGGTTTATTGTAACACTAGGGTCGAGAATTATCCCAGCCCAGCTTAATTAGGCCATTACGGGCCGCGTCCTGCTCAGCCCGTTGCTTGGACGGACCATGTCCCACCGCGATTTGTTCGGCACCCACCGCCACCGCGACGGTAAAAACTTTATTGTGATCGGGACCAGTTTCCGATAAAACTCGGTAAACAGGAGTCGCGTCATAATCAGCTTGCGCCCGCTCTTGAAAATAGCTCTTAGCGTCGACCCAGAGATTCTTGGCCACAATCTCGTCCGTCTTGGCAAACAAAAAGTTAGCAATAAAGCGTTTGGCGGGATCATAACCCTGATCCAAATAGATTGCCCCCACTACCGCCTCAAAGGTGTTGGCCAAAATCACTTGTCGCGCCCGACCATTATCTTTGGCCTCGCCCCGAGACAGCAATAAATAATCGTTAAAACCCATCTCCGTGGCCAATTGACCAAGGGTGTCGGCATTAACCAACGCGGCCCGGATCGCCGTTAACTCGCCCTCGGCCTTGCGAGGATATTTATTATACAAATATTCGGTAACGACTAATTCTAAAATCGCGTCGCCCAAAAACTCTAACCGCTCGTTATGATCCAACTTAATTTCCGGATGCTCATTAAGATAAGAGCGGTGGACAAAGGCCTGCTTAAGGAGCGTGGCTTCCCGAAAAGTCACGCCGACTCGCTGTTGAAATGTCGTAAAATCTGGATCCACTTATTTGGCGATGGCAATCAACTTTTTAATCGCCTTGGTGATGAAGGGTACCACATCATCATACATTCGCAAATCGGGGATTTCGGCCAAGGTAAACCAACGCACCTCATCTAATCCCCCCTTACCCTCCTCCAGCTTTAACCGCTCCTTGCCCTTGGCGGCGGCTAAAAAATAATTAACCTGTTTCCGAATCTTGCCCTTCTCGGGATCGGACGCAATATACTCATTGGCCCCGAGCGGCTCGCCTACCTCTACCGCAATCCCCAACTCTTCGCGAACCTTGCGCTCGGCGCCCCGCGGCACCTCCTCGCCGTCCTCTAAGTGCCCCTTGGGCAAAGTCCAATAACCAAAAATATCGTGTTCTAGCGCCAGGAAAATCTCTTGGCCCTCTCGACAATAGACGACGGCGCCGCCTAACTTTTCGATCGGCATCTCGTCATAAGGAACGTCCTTAAGCCGCTTTTTTTTGGCGGGCACGTCATCTTTGCCCGGCTCACCCATCTCTTTATAAACCGCCCCCAAAACACCGTTAACGAAGCGGCCAGAATTTTCGCCACCAAAACTCTTAGCCAACTCAATCGCCTCATTGATGGCTACTCGCGCCGGCACCTCCTTTTTGTCGGCAAACAAAAGCTCAAACAAGCCCAAACGCAAAACATTGCGATCAACAATCGCAATCTGGGGAATTGGCCATTCGGGGGCCGCCTTCTCAATAATTAAATCTAATTTTTCTCGACGCTCCGCGATACCTAAAACGAGAGTCCTAACAAAACGATCATCATCTAAGCCCGGACCAAACTCCGCCGTCACGCGCTCTAAAATTTGTGGTAAACGCTGATCTGGATAGCCAGCGAAGTCCCACTCAAAGAGTGACTGCAAAGCAATACTTCGGGATAAATGCCGATTGGCCATTATTTAGAAATGATCGGTCGCCAGGGAACGAACAGACTACTTGGCTCGAGCCTTGCTCTTGGCTTGGCTTTTTTCGGTCCGCTTCACGACGTCAATCACGACGCGACCGCGGTAGGTACCACAAGCCACGCACACGCGATGACGCAAATGAGCCGCTCCACACTTGGCGCACTTGGTGAGGGTGAGCCCCTTCAAGGCGTGGTGGGAACGACGGTTACCAGTATGAGCCCGGGTATGTCGCATTCGTACAACCATGGCAGGCAGTATAGCGAACTAACGCTTATTTGGCAATATTCTTGAGAAAGGAGCGGCGGTGCAGAGGGCAAAGTCCTAACCGACTAATCGCGGCATAATGAGACCGGCTACCATAGCCCTTATGAGCAACAAAACCATAACCGGGCCAACGACGATCCTCCCGAATCATCAAGCGATCACGCCAGACCTTGGCCGCGATCGAAGCTAAGCCGATTAAGAGCTCGCTCTCATCACCGCGAATAATGGTTTGCTGATTAGTAAACTCGCTAGGCGCCCGCAAGCTACCATCAAGCAGAATTAGCGAATTAGCTGGTGGGCACGACAAGCGCTGGAGCGACCGAGCCATAGCGCGCGCAATCGCGGGCATAATGCCCAAGCAATCGATCACGGTATTACCTGAAAAAGAAACGCAAAAATCGAGGGAGCCAGATCGTTTAGCCACTAACAATTGTTGAAACCAGTGATCACGCTCGGCCGCGGAAAGCCCCTTAGAATCTCCAGCCCCGGTAAAGAGGCGCTTGATCCTTGGGTAATCCTCGGCCCTGATCTTCACCGCCCCGACCGCCACCGGACCGGCCAGCGGCCCACGGCCCGCCTCATCAATACCGATCAAATATTTAAATCGTGCCAATCGCCTCACCAGCAAATCGTAACACAAACAAAAAAGGGATCAGTCGCCAGGACCAATCCCCTTAGCCTGGCCACCCCACGTGACCAGAACGTCTCACTGCGGAGGACCCAACAACAGGGCCTCCAAAAAAATCCAAAAAAGAACTGCCAGCTGGGCGCGGAACATCCACGCCAAGCAGATTATCGCCAGAATCGCCACCATGGCAACTCTGCGCCAACCAAAACGACTCATTTCCAACGTCACTGCCATGCGGCACCTCCTCTGGTTTTAATATACCCCACCTCATCGTAAGCGTCAATGGTCTCGGCGGCGCCTCGCTCGCTTGGTATACTCTTAAGGACTTATGAGCTTTGTCCACCTCCACAATCACTCCAATTACTCCCTCCTCGACGGCCTCTCGCGGATTGATGACTTAGTAAAAAAGGCTAAGGAATATGGCATGCCCGCCGTCGCCCTCACGGACCACGGCAGTATGTATGGCGTCGTCGAGTTTTATCAGGCCTGCCAGAAGGCGGGAATCAAACCGATCATTGGCGTTGAGGCCTACGTGGCCGCTCGCACCCGCTTCGACAAAGAGCCGACGCTCGACGCGCGCCGCTACCACCTCACACTCTTAGCGGAAAATCTGACGGGCTATCGCCATTTGATCAAGATGATCACGCTCGCCAACCTCGAGGGCTACTATTACAAGCCGCGCATCGACAAAGATTTACTGCGCGCTCATCACGAAGGGATTATTTGTCTTTCGGGCTGTATGGGCTCGGAATTTTCTAAGGCGCTTTGGAACAAGGACTACGCCGGTGCGGAAAAAATTGCCCTCGAGTACCGCGAAATTTTTGGTCCCGATAATTACTTCCTCGAAATCATGCACCACCCCAAGCTCGAACGCCAGAGCGAGCTTAAGGCCGAGACGATCAAGCTCTCCAAAAAACTAGGCATCCCACTCGTCGCCACCCAAGACGCCCACTACATCTCGCCCGAAGACAATCGCGCCCAAGAGACCCTGATCGCCATTCAGACCAACCGCTTTGACGAGACTAAGCGCTTCTCCAACAGCGAAGAAGATTTTTCGTTTATCAGTCCGGCCACGGCGGCCGAATATTTTGCCGATACCCCGGAGGCCCTGGCCAACACCCTGGCGATCGCCGAGCGTTGCCAAGTGGAATTAACCTTGGGCAAATTCGTTTTTCCTCAATTTCCCATTCCCGAAGGCGAAACGGCGGATTCGCTCTTGCGTCAACTGGCCACTGCCGGACTTAAGCAACGCGGACTGGCCGACCAGCCGGAAGCCATTGCCCGTCTCGATCACGAACTTTCCGTCATTGCCATGAAAGGTTATGCCTCCTACTTTTTGGTCGTTAATGATCTGATCCAGCACGCCTTTGATCACGGCATTTACTACAACATTCGAGGCTCGGTCGCTGGCTCGATTACCACCTATGCCCTCAACATCACCAAGGTTAACCCCCTAGAATTTCGCATCCCCTTCGAGCGCTTTCTCAACCCCGAACGCCCCTCCGCCCCCGATATCGATATGGACTTTGCCGATAACCGCCGCGACGAGATTATTGCCTATGCCCGGCAAAAGTATGGCGACGACAAAGTGGCCCAGATCGGAACCTTCGGTGCCATGATGGCCCGCGGTGCCGTCCGCGACATTGCGCGCGCCCTGGGTCATCCCTATTCCGTCGGTGATAAAATTTCGCGCCTAATCCCGATGGGTAGCCAGGGCTTCCCCATGACGATTGACCGGGCGCTCGAGCTAACTCCCGAGCTGGCCGAACTTTACGCCAAAGATTCCGCCACTAAAGAGATCATTGATCTCGCCAAAAAGGTGGAGGGTAGTCCGCGGCACATTTCCGTCCACGCGGCGGGCGTAGTCATTGCTCCCGAACCACTTGATCACTACGTCCCCCTCCAATTCGATCCCAAGGGTGGCAAAATTATTACGCAATACGATATGTACTCGGTGGGTGAAGATGGCGTCGGGCTCACCAAATTTGACTTCCTCGGCTTACGCAACCTCGCCATCTTAGCTAGCGCCGTCGGTTTAGTAGAAAAAACTCTCGGCCAGAAAATCGATCTAGAAACCATTCCTCTCGACGATCCTAAAACCTTCACCATGTTGGCTCGAGGCGAGACCGAAGGCTTGTTCCAGCTCAACGGCACCGGCATGACCCGCTGGCTGAAAGAACTCCGGCCCACCACCATCCACGACATCAACGCCATGGTGGCGCTCTACCGTCCGGGACCAATGCAATTTATTCCTGACTACATCCAGCGCAAACACAATCCCAAATTAATCAAATATCTGGATCCCGCCCTCAAACCAATTCTCGAACAAACCTACGGCGTTTTGGTCTATCAAGATGACCTGCTGATTATGGCTCACGATCTCGCCGGCTACTCTTGGGGCGAAGTGGATAAATTCCGCAAAGCGGTGGGTAAAAAAATTCCGGAACTGATGGCCGAACAGCGCGAAAAATTTATCAAAGGTTGTATCGAAAAATCTGGTTGGTCCAAAGAGAAGGCCACCGAAATTTGGGCTTGGCTCGAACCATTTGCCGCTTACGGTTTTAACAAAGCACACTCCGCCTCTTATGGTCGCGTGGCTTACCAGACCGCTTACATGAAGGCCAACTTCCCGGCCGAATACATGACGGCTGTTCTCTCGGCGGAAAGTGGCGATACCGAAACCGTCGCGGCAGTGATTGCCGAATGTGGCCGGATGAAGATCCCCGTCCTCCCGCCCGACATCAACGAAAGCTTTGGCGACTTTACCGTCGTTAAAACTGACTCAAGCACCAACGACCAAAAAGACAAGATCCGCTTTGGACTCTACACAATCAAAAATCTTGGCGTCGAGATCGCCGACCGCATCGTCGCCGAGCGCAAGGCGCGAGGCGTCTTTACCTCCATTGCTAACTTTTTGGAGCGCGTGCCCCACAAAAATCTCAACAAAAAATCTCTCGAATCGCTCATTAAAGCGGGCGCGCTTGATAGCGTCGAGCCCGATCGTGGCACCTTGCTGGAAAATCTAGACAACTTACTCGCCTTCCACTCCGACGCCGCCAAGATTGGCGACAATCAATCATCGCTTTTTGGACTGATGGCCGACAAAGCCACAATCCCCCAACTTAAACTTGTCCCCGGACAAACAATTGAACTTGCCGTCCGCCTCGCTTGGGAAAAAGATTTGCTCGGCGTCTATGTCTCTGGCCACCCCCTCGATGCCTACCGCGAAAAATTTACCAACACCGAAAATACGATTAAAAAAGCTAAGGAGTCCAAGGAGGATGCGATGGTGGTGGTGGCGGGACTGCTCGAAGAGATCAAGCCGATCATGACGAAAAAAAATGACCAGATGGCTTTCGGCCGACTAGCTGATTATACGGGCACGATTGAGCTAGTCTTTTTTCCCAAACTTTACGCTGGCTCTCGCGAGCTCATCCAACCCGAACGCTGTGTGGCAATTAAGGGTCGTCTCTCCCACCGCAACGGCGAAGCCAGTATTGTGGTCGAAGCCCTTAAGCCCCTCTAAACTGACCGCGAAGAGTTTTTGTGTTATAGTCGAGCCATGAAAGATGACCAAGGACTTGATGCTCGCGACCATCGCCGGCTCGGCAAAGAGCTCGGATTATTCGTCTTTTCGGAGACGGTGGGCAAAGGCTTGCCGCTGTGGACCGAAAAAGGGACAGCCCTCCGTCGCGAACTGGAACGTTTCGTGATCGAAGAAGAAACTAAGCGCGGTTACCACCACGTCTCCACGCCGGATATCGCCAAGCTGGAACTCTATAAAAAATCTGGCCACTATCCTTACTACCAAGATTCGATGTACGCCCCGATCACCATCGACGAGGAAGAGTTTATGCTCCGCCCGATGACTTGTCCGCACCACTTCGAACTCTACCTCTCCGAACCGCACAGTTATCGCGAGCTGCCGATCCGCTTTGCTGAATTGGCCAAACTCTACCGCTACGAACAATCGGGCGAACTCCAAGGCCTCGTCCGCGTCCGCTCCTTCTGCCTCGCTGACGCCCACGTGATGTGCGCCGACGCCGAGCAGGCCAAACAAGAGATCGCCCGAGCGCTGGACCTAATCGAATTTATTGCCAACAAGTTTGGTCTCGTTCAAGGTACCGACTACTGGTATCGTCTGTCGCTCGGCGATCGCGCCAATGCTGAAAAATATTACAAAGACGACGCCGCTTGGGACGAAGCCGAGGCCAAATTGCGCCAAGTTCTAGAAGAACGCCAAGCCCACTTTAACGAAGCGGCTGGCGAAGCCGCTTTCTATGGGCCCAAAATCGACATCCAAATGCGCGACGTCCGCGGCAAAGAGAACACCGCCTTTACCGTCCAGTACGACTTCGTGATGCCTAAGCGTTTTAATCTTACCTACATCGACCGGGACAATCAGCCCAAAGAAGTAATCGTCATCCATCGCTCTTCCATCGGCGCGATTGAACGCTTTTTGGCCTTTATCATCGAGCACTTCGCTGGATCCTTTCCTCTCTGGCTCTCGCCGGTCCAAGTAAAAATCCTGCCAATCGGCGAGGCCCATCATGCCTACGCCCAAAGTCTTGTTGAGCTGTTAAAAAACGAAAACATCCGGACGGAGATCGACCTCTCAGGCGAAAGTTTGGGCAAAAAAATCCGCGCCGCTAAAACCGAAAAAGTCCCCCATCTCATCGTCATCGGTGATGCCGAAGTTAAAAATCAGACTTTAACGATTGAATCACGCGACCAAGGCAAGCAAGAAAACGTCACCCCCGACGACTTCCTCGCCTCACTGCTTAAAGATATTCGCCAGCGAAAATAAAAAAACAAGGAAGCCCCCGACTTGCTTACCAGAGCAAGTCGGGGGCTTTTTACTCCTCCATCACGCAAAAATGCTTGGCAGATAGGGGGTCTTTGGAGATCTCTTCCCCCAATTTCAAATACAACCAGGGGCCAAGAGGGGGGCCCAACGGATGAGTCTCAACCTTACCCACCTCAAAAATCGTCTCGGAAGGGAAAGCATTCAGTTCCGCAAACTTCCCCACCGCCTCAGGCTTAAGCTGTACCCGCACCAGCATCACCTCCTTTCTTTTCTAATTTGAGAATAGGCTACCCAGCGTTAAATGTCCAGATTGGCCATCTTGGCGTGCGACTGGATAAAGAGCTTGCGCGGCTCCACCTCATCACCCATCAAAGTTTGGAAAACCGTATCCGCGTCCTCCGCTTCGGAAATAGTGACTTGCTTGAGCACACGCCGAGTCGGATCCATGGTGGTCTCCCAAAGCTCAGACGGATTCATTTCTCCCAAACCTTTGTAACGCTGAACTTGAACTTTCTTACCACCAGCTTTTGGTCCGGCCTCGGCCTCTTCTTCTGACCCACCATCAGCATCCGGATCAACTGGTTCAGCAACCTCCGCGGCATTAACTCCTAGCGTCTTAAGAATTTGATCGCGCTCCGAATCGCTGTAAGCATAGAACGCCTCCTTCCCCTTCTTGATTTTAAAGAGCGGTGGTTGGGCGATATAAATATGACCTTGTTCAATTAACGCCTTAAAGTAACGGAAAAAGAGGGTCAGCAAAAGCGTGCGGATGTGAGCGCCGTCAACGTCAGCATCCGTCGCGATGATAATTTTGTGATAGCGCAATTTAGAAATATCAAAGGTGTCGCCGATGGACGTGCCCATGGCAATAATCAATGACTTGATTTCTTGGAAGGCAAGCATTTTGTCTAAACGCGCTCGTTCCACATTTAAAATTTTTCCCTTTAGAGGCAGGACCGCCTGAGTCCGGCGATCACGACCCTGCTTCGAAGAGCCGCCGGCGGAATCACCCTCCACGATAAAGATCTCCGCCTCCTCGGCCTCCTTAGTCTGGCAATCCGAGAGCTTACCTGGCAACGTCATCCCCTCGAGCGCCCCCTTGCGCAAGACGCTATCCTTGGCCGCCTTCGCCGCCAAACGCGCCCTGAGCGCGAGTGATACCTTGCCAATAATTGATCGAGCGTCATCCGGATTTTCTTCGAAAAAGGCATCGAGCGCCTCGCCAAAAACCGTCTCCACCGCACCACGCACCTCCACGTTACCCAACTTCGCCTTAGTCTGACCCTCAAATTGCGGATTGCGCAGCTTAACCGAGATAACCGCCGTCAAACCCTCGCGCACGTCATCACCAGTAAAATTGCCGTCCTTCTCTTTTAGTAAATTAGTCTTGCGGGCGTAATCATTAAGCGTGCGCGTCAAAGCCGTGCGGAAGCCGGTTAAGTGAGTTCCGCCTTCGGGCGTAATCGTATTGTTGGTGTAGCTAATTTCTCGCGGCGTAATATCGTCAACGTATTGGAAAGCCACTTCGACCTGGATGTCGTTCTGTTCCTTCTCGACATAAAAAACATTTTTATGGACAACGGTTTCGTTCTGGTTATAAAACTTGATGAGCGAAAGTAAGCCACCTTCAAAATAAAAAGTTTGAGAGGGTGCCTCCAGGCCCAACTCCGACAGATACAAAACGTCTTCGTCCGCGATCTGACCGCCATAGTTTCTTAAATCGATCGTGCGAACGCGTAATTTTTTAACCAAATAAGCTTGGCCGCGCAAATGGTTAACGATCCGCTCCCAATCGTAAACGGTGGTCGAAAAAATTTCTGGATCGGCTTGGAAAGTTACCACCGTCCCATGGAGCTTAGAGCTACCCACCTTTTTGACCGCCGCCTTCTTTTTGCCGCGAGCGTATTCTTGATAGTGCTTGCCGCCGTCGCGGAAAACCATGACCTTAAGCCAGGTGGAGAGCGCGTTAACGACCGAAGCGCCTACGCCATGCAAACCACCAGAAATTTTATAACCCTCGCCCTCGAACTTACCACCAGCGTGCAAAACAGTCATCACCGTCTCCAGAGCCGAAACCTTAGTCTTGGGATGAGGCGCGACCGGGATACCAGCACCGTTGTCGGCCACGCGCACAATCTCGCCCGGCAAGAGCGCCACCTCGATCTCATCACAAGAGCCGTTCATCGCTTCGTCACGCGAGTTGTCGAAAATCTCAACCAAGAGATGGTTAAGACCATCGGGCCCCGTCGAGCCGATGTACATACCTGGACGCTTGCGGACTGGCTCAAGCCCTTCCAAAACAACGATATCTTCCGCGTCGTACTTACGCTTTTTAGCTTCCTTTTCGGCCATATTTATACCCCAAGTCTAGCACAAAAGAGCGCTCTAACCAAGCTACTTTCGCACCCCCCAACCCCGGCTTTCCAAGGCCTGGTTTACTCGGTCCATCACCTGATTGGCGTCCCCATCTTCCAGCGTGCGCTCACGTGATTGCAGAGCTAAACGGAAGGCCAGCGAGACGCGATCATCTTTTTTAAATTCATCAAACATAACCGGCCCCTCAGCCAAAAGATCGCCGGCGTTAGTCCTGATCAAATCCCGAACTTCCTCCACCTCGGTCACGGCGGGCACCCACACGGCCACATCTCGAATGATCCGCGGGTAAGGCGACAACGGCTGATAATTAACCGTCCGATTAAGAAAAGGCAAAAGATTGCCCGTCGCCGAACCCACCTTCTCCGCCCAGTCGCTAAGTGGCGCCTCATCCACCGTTAAAATCGCTTGGGGCTTTTTTACTGCTCGGCCGACGGCCACGTGAATTCTTTCTTCACCGCCAGCGAAGACTGTCCCGATTTCAAATAATTTAACCTCCTCGGTCTCAAACAAAACATGACGCAAGTTGGCTTGGAGTACTTCGCGCAGACCATCAGCCAAATTAGTGCGCAAAAAGGCCTTATCAGACGCTAGGGGCTTTTCGATCGCCACCTCACCCTGCGGACGAAAAGTGTAACCGTACATTTCGGTATAGCCCTCGGAAACAAGAAACTCGCGAACCCGGTCCGCCAAAATCGCTGCGGGATCATCCACCGGCGCGCGCGCCGGTGGTGGCAAGGGCTGGGCCGGGATCCGATCGTAACCATACAACCTCGCCACTTCATCAGCCAAATCTTCTTTTAAATTTAAATCCTGTCGCTCCCCAGGAATTAAAGCGACTAATCCATCGCCATCGCCATGACTGACCACTACTCGAACTCGACGCAACAAATCAATGATCTCATGCTCGCCCAGCGCGATCCCTAACAACAAATTAAGGTCATCGGCTGAGAATCGGATCGTCGCCCGCGCCGTCGCCGCCGTGGGCAAAGACGAGTATTCGTCCTTTAGGGGCAAGTTTAAAACGGCCGAAAGCTCACGCGCCAAACCTAGTTCGCTCTTGGCGTCGGCGGCGCGATCGGGCAAAATTTTAACCTCAAATTCCCAATCATCACCCCGCGCCACCAGATCCTCCACCTCAAAGGCCCGCTGGGAAAGTGCTTCGGTCACTACGGCCACCGCCGGCAAGTCCGTGGGAAAAAATTTTTGCAAGGCCCGATAAGAGACTTTCATAAAATTAAAACTGTTTTAAAAATCGCAAATCACCACTGTAAAAATGCCGAATGTCCTCAATCCCATACTTAATCATCGCCAGACGATCAACGGCCGAACCGAAAGCGAGGCCACGCCACTTTTCTGGATCGCGCTTGCATGCTCGTAGCCAGTTAGGATGAGCCAAGCCCGCCCCGCAAACCTCCAGCCAGCGATTGCCCCACTTAATGTCTACTTCCACTCCCGGTTCGACAAAGGGAAAGAAGCTGGCCCGAAAGCGCAACTCGGTTTCCGCGCCCAGCATCCGCTTATAGAAAAATTCGAGCATGCCCTTAAGATGACTCATCGTCACCCCCTCCTCCACCACCAAACCACCAATCTGGTAGAACTGGGCTTCGTGAGTGGCATCAGTGGCCTCATTGCGAAAGACTCGGCCTGGCGTCAGGATCCGAAACGGTGGCTCGTGCTGATCCAAAAAGCGCGCGTCCACCGCCGTATCGTGAGTGCGGAGGAGACGGCGTTCGGTGTGGGGCTTAAGCCAAAAAGTGTCTTGCATCGCCCGGGCCGGATGATTAGCCGGAACATTAAGCGCGTCAAAGTTATAAAACTCAGTCTCAATTTCTGGCCCCCAAACAACCGAAAAACCCAGCTCCCGAAAGATTGTTGTCGCTTCGTAAATAATTTGCGTTAAGGGGTGTAATTGCGCCATATCATTTTGGAGCCGGCAGAGGGATTTGAACCCCCGACCTACGGTTTACAAAACCGTTGCTCTACCAACTGAGCTATGCCGGCGAATGAGCAATGCGAGAAAAACGGCTTACTCCACCACTACTTATGCGGCTTAATCTCAGACAAAAACAACGATACCGCACCGCGCTTATTGAGCACGCCGCGACCGCGAACCGAATCAATCAACCGCGCGCACTTCCGCTCTACCCGCACGAGCAAGAAACGGATTACCACCAACGCTCGACGAATGGTCACCAAAAAATAAAAGTAACTGTAGTGGACAACTTGCTTAAAGGCGAGCGCAAAGTGGAAATAAGCCCAATCAATCCGACGTCGAACGAGCTCCGACAAAGACACCGGCTCAACTGGCACGACCTCTCCCCGACGGACCAAAGCGACCTGTTGCCGCAAAAGCAAGAGCAAGCTCGCCGCCGCCACTCCAATTACCACCAATAAAAAAACTCCAGTCATAAATTATTCGCTGGCCACCAAACGCTTAAACTCCACTACTTCGATCCGCTCACCAAACTTTTGCACCGCGCCATTAATCGTTTCGGCGACGGTCTGACCCTCGCCCTTAATAAAAGGCAAGGCCAATAATTCGTCGACCGCGGTGGGAGCAAACGCCACCACCTGCATCGCCAAATCATCGGCCAAAATTTTAAACTCAGGATTTTTCGCCACGAAGTCAGTTTCGCAAGCCAAAAGTAGGATGGCCGCTGACTGACCGTGATTATGGATATAAGAACTAACCGTCCCCGAAGCGAGCGTCCGATCAGATTTTTTTTCAGCAATCGCCGCGCTGGCGCTGCGCAAAACTTCGAGCGCGCGATCCAAATCACCACCAGCCTCGGTTAAAGCTTTTTTGCACTGAGCGACCGAGATGCCGGTCTTATCTCGCAATAATTTTATATTTTCAATTTCAGACATGGGTGAGTTTAGGCCACCGTTGCCTCGGGCTTGACCCGACCTCGCTCATAAGCCGAGGCCAATTCAGCCAAGACATATTTAATCGTTGCCGTGCTACCATCGTTACCCACAATCGGGTAAGCGACGCCGCGAACATTACAATCGGAGTTAGCCAGAGCGACAACAGGAATTTTTAACTGCGCCGCTTCGCTGACCGCAATCTGCTCATGACGAGGATCGATCACCACCACAGCGGCTGGCAATTTTTCTAAACCAACCAACGAACCAAAAAATCGTTCGAGCTTGGCAATTTCGCGATCAATCAACAAACGCTCTTTCTTGGTGTACTTGGCTAACTCGCCACGTTCGCGCTGATCCTTAAGTTCCGTCAAACGGTTGATGCGCGTGCGAATCTGAGAGAAGTTGGTAAAGGTGCCGCCCAACCAGCGGTTAATTACATAGGGCATCCCGAGACTCTCCGCCGCGGCGGCCACCGCCAAACGGGCTTCGTCCTTATTGCCCACAAACAACACCTTCTTACCTTCGGCGCCAACGCTAGCCAAATAAGCCGCGGCTCGCTCCAAACCTTCGGCCGTCTTTTCCAGATTTAAGATAGCTTGACGATTTTTCCAACCATAAATGTAACGCCCCGTCGAAGGGTGACTGCGGGACTTAGAATAACCAAAATGCGCCCCCAGCTCAAAAAGCTTTTTAATGAGGCCCTCTTTGGCAGTAGAATTGATTTCAGCTGACATGGCTAGGAGTCTAGCAAATGGGCCCTCGCTTGGCAACCAGTCGCTAGCGCAAATAACGAGCGACTACAGTGGATCAAAGCTACCCACCTGGTAATCTAAAACGGGCTTAGCTTTTTGCACCACTGGATTGACGCAGTCGCCAACCTCAACTTCGTAAGGGTTATTGGTGGCCACAGCCTGGAGGGGACGGGAAATTTTAACGGCTAAACGAGCGACTTCGCCATCTCCCGTGGCCGTCGTTTTAAGCTGGACCCCGGAGCCGCCAGCGTTGGGGCAGGCGCGGAAATCAGAAGCCGTAAAGGGATTGTCGCCCACCTTGAGGGCACACTGAACGCCCGGATCAGCCGTGGTCAAAGAGTAACTAGGATTGGTTTTAGACTTAATCGACAAGATACAGGCCTGGACGTAAGCCGTACCGGTATTTTTGATTCGCGAGGCCGTCGAGATCGCGGCTGAGCCAAGGGGCTGATTGCGAATCGTCATAAACTCACCCGACAAAATCTCTAACTTGCCCACACCACCGGGAACACAATAGCCACCAGGACAAGGATCCGTGACCCCGCCACCACCCGGCGGTTCGCCGCCTCCGCCACCACCGTCGCCGGGTGGACAAGCTGGTAAGCCCGGCGCGCCACAGGTCACCCCCGTCACACAATTACCCGCCGCATTTCGCGTCTGGCCACTCGGGCAAGTAGGCACGCACGAACCGCCCCACTCTTCTTGACCACTAGGGCAGACTAGATCACTAATCGTGGCGTTAAACTTAAGCCAGCCAATCACATCACTGCCCCACGCAAAGCCCGTTAGGGTATTGCCCACGCGAGCCACGCCATTACTCCAAGCGCCCGAAAGTTTGACCCAACCATCCCAACCACCAGCCGTTGGATTAGTACCACCAGAACAAGTGCTCGGATTAGCCGCCGCCGCACAAGCGCGAATCCAGCCGCTCACGGCATTGTTACTCTCGACTTTCGGACCCGCCTTACCAAAAGGATTAAAGCTTACCCAGCCGATGTACGGACTCCAGGCAAAACCTGTCAGACTGCCAGTCGTGGGATTAAACTTAACTCCATTACTGCCGCTATCAAACTTCAGCCAACCCATATTAGGTGTCCAAGCCCAACCCTTAACCTCTTGAGTGGTTTGCGCAAAACCAATTCCCCACCAACCAAAAAACAAAAGCACGGCGATCAGCCAGAAAGTTTTCATAGATGATTTAATTGTACACCCTTGCTTAGTCTTCTGCTTCGTCCTTATCCACAACCACCTGACGCGTACCCGCCGCGGTCTGCTTCAACGCTTCGATCAGTGGGTCTAACTCACCCGCTAAAACTTTTTCAATATTATGCCAAGACTCTTTTAAACGATGATCCGTAATCCGATCTTGAGCGAAATTATAGGTCCGGATCTTTTCGGAGCGATCGCCCGTACCAATCTGACTGCGACGCTCGCTCGAGAGCGCCGAGGCGGCCGCTTCCGCCTCGGCGGCTTCGATCTTGCTTAACAAAATAGCCAAGGCCTTCTCTTTATTGCGCGCCTGACTCCGCTCACTTTGACAGCGCACCACTAAACCGGTGGGCTTATGCAAAATTCGAACCGCCGTTTCCACCTTGTTGACGTTTTGGCCGCCAGCGCCACCCGCTCGCGAAGTAATAATTTCCAACTGGGATGGATCAATCGTCACCTTTTGCATCTCTCTAAAGGGCACGACGACCACCGACGCGGTGGAAGTGTGGATCCGACCCTGCTTTTCCGTCGCGGGTACGCGCTGGACGCGATGGACGCCCGTCTCCCAACGCAATTCTTCATAGGCGCCTTCGCCAGAAATTTCGAACGAAGCTTCTTTGTAACCCCCGACTTCGTTTTTCGATTCGTCAGACACGGTAAAGTCCCAGCCGCGACGCTCAGCGTAACGACGGTACATCTCGGCCAGTTCATAGGCAAACAAAGCCGACTCATCGCCACCAGCACCGGCTCGCACCTCCAAAATTATTTTACGAGGTGAAGCCTGCTCGGCCGCGACCTCCTTGGTAACGATCTCCTCCATCTGTTGCCACAAGGTGGCGGCCAGGGCGTCGAGCGTCATTAACTCCTCGCGCGCCAAATCCGCCATCGAAGGATCGGCGGCGATTAAATTCTCGGTCTCCTGACGGCGAGCTAACACTCGATCATACTCGAGCGCCAAATACAGCGTCTTGGGATTAGTGCGAAATTGTTCGATAGACATCTACTCCGCGCGCTTCGCGGTGGTAGTGGAAGGAGACTTGGCTCGCGCGCGGCGGGCCTTAAACTTCTCTACCCGACCAGCGGCGTCCAAAACCTTTTCCATGCCGGTATAAAAAGGATGGCAGGCACTGCAAATTTCCACTTCCAGTTTTTCCCGGGTGGATCCAACGGTAAAGGTCGCGCCACAAGCGCAAGTCACCTTAGCCGCTGGGTAATATTGGGGGTGAATCTCTTTCTGCATAGTGTCGGGATTATAGCAGTGATTTATAAATTTTGCAAAGGATTAATCATATTCTCCTGAATATCGGCCGCCTTGGTCATTACCTGATTGCCATAGAAGGTGTTGGCTGGAGCCCGGTCATCGCAAGGCCGGCCAGAATAATAGCGACAAGCCGCGTTACGCTCGGCCGTAAAACCGCCCGCTCCAGCACCCAAATCCGCCAAGTACAAAGAGGAGGCCATAAAAGCGTCGGCTGGCTCCCAGGGGTCGGCCGTCTTTTTACCTAAAGCGCTGGCGATCCTCGTTTTAAACAATTCCCAGGTCGAAGGGATAAATTGCGCTGGCCCCATGGCGCCACCCCAACCGCCGCCCCACGGACACGAGAGGGGCAGACCCTCCGGGCTAATTCCTAACTCACCGACGATCCGCAAGAACGGCGCGTGGTCGCGAGTCGGCTTCATGATGGCTTGCCACTGCTTTTCCGGTGGATCGCCAGGACGATTACAGGTCCCGACGTTCTGGCCCAGGTTGGACTCTTGAGTCAGAATGGCCAGAACTAAAGCGGCCCGGACCCCCGTCTTTTCGGCGGCGGCCGTGGCATATTCCAAAGCCTTACCAAACGGGATCGCCGCCGAGTCTCGCAGGGCAAAGAGCGCGGCCCTAATCTGAGCGGCGCGCTTTTGGCGTTCGGCTAAAATCGTCTTGTACGCCGCCTCTTGAGTCTTGTTAACGCTGAGCAAAACTTGCTTGTCTTTCTCTTTGGCTTGGATAGTTCGCTGTTCGGCCTCAATTAACTTCTGCGCGTCGAGCTCCTTATTTTTGCGTTCTTCGAGGGCCGCCTTCTCGCGCCGAGCATCCTCTTGGGCTCCGCGCATCTCGGTAAAAGCATCGTGAATTGAACGTTGCACGAAAGCAAAATCATCTACGTCAGTAAAAAAATCAGACAACTGACTGTTGTCGAGCAAAATTTCGACAAAAGAAGCGTTGTCAAAGTCGCGGGTCTTACGCAATAACTCGCCGAGCGAACCCTGCTCCCGTTTAATTTTTTGGGCCAAAGTTTCGATCTTACCTTCGCGCGCGACAATATCGTCCGCCAAACGCGAGACCTGAACTTGCTTGGCCTTGATACTAGTCTGCGCTCGCTGGATCTGCGACTTAAGCAAATCAATTTCGCCTTGGACGGTAGCAGTATCGCGCTGTTTGGCTTGGAGCAACTTGGTCTGTTCGGCAATCGCCCGCTCCTCGGCCTCCAGCTCGGCCTGCAACCGCGCGCGACGCGCCTCAATCTCCTCCACACTCTGCGCGCCAACTGGCCGACTAATCGCCACCGCGCCAGTTAGCGCCAACACCAACCCAAAAAAAATAATCCCCCGTCTCATGTGGGGATTATTATAACAAATTTCTCTCGGCTGGTAACGAGGATTAGGCAGCCGTGGCGGCCTCCTCGCCCTCCTCCACCTTCTTACCCTTCTTCTCAACCTCGATGGCCGAGAGATCAACTGGCGCCGTCTCAATTGGCTCATCCTTCGCGACAGCAATCGAAGCCACCACCTCCTCCGGGGCACTGAGAACCGTCACATCTTTGGGTACGCTCAAGTCCGAAACCAAAATTTGGCTGTCCAAAGAAACTAATTTAGAAATATCAACCTCAATATCGTGAGGAATGTTCATTGGCAAAACTTCTACTTCCAATTCGTAAAGCACCTTAACCAAAGTACCACCGAGATCCTTAACGGCGGAGGCCACGCCCTCGAAGCGGAGGGGCACATTAACCTTAACCGTCTTGGTCTTATCGACAGCGTAGAGATCGGCGTGCAGAGGCTCGCCGCTCACGGGATGAACCATCACGTCATGGATCAAAACGTCGGCCTTAACCTCGCCGGCATCAATCGTTACCATACTCGACTCACCAGCCGTGGCGAGCAATTTTTTGAACTCCTTAGTATTAAGAAGAAGAGAGGTGGTCTCCTGCTTAGGACCATACAAAACCGCAGGCATTTGACCAGCTAATCGGACACTCTTGAGCTTTTTGCCGAAGACAGAACGCTTTTCGGCCATAATTTTTTGCATGACAGATAGTATAGCGAAAAGCGGCCAGATGTCAAAATCAGTGGACCTTAAGCGGCCGTCACCAAATTGGGCGGCGTCTGGCCCGCCAGCGCCGCCAAAATATTGTCGGCCGCCAAACGAGCCATGTCGTCTCGGGTCTCAAAAGTAGCGGAGGCAATGTGTGGCGTTAAAACGACGTTAGGTAAATCCTTCAACCCCGCCGCCAGAGTGGGCTCATTTTCATAAACATCCAAGCCCGCACCGGCGATCTGGCCAGAACGCAAGGCCTCCACCAGCGCGGCCTCGTCAATCACCGGACCACGAGCCGTATTTACGATTACCGCACTCGGCTTCATTAACGCCAGCCGCTCGCGATTAATCAAATGGCGCGTCTCGGGCGTCAGATTAACGTGGAGCGAAACGTAATCCGCCACCGTCAACACCTCCTCCACCGTAGACTTAAACTCAGCGCCAAATTCTTTCTCAAATTCTTCGTTCCGCTTAACGTCAAAGTAGACCACCTTCATGCCAAAACCGCGGGACGCAAAGTGAGCCAACTTAGAACCAATCCGACCGGCGCCGACAATGCCAAGCGTCCGGCCATAAAGATCTGGGGTCAAAAAAATCATTGGCGCCCAGCCGACATACTTGCCGTCGCGGACAAATTGATCCGCCTCGACGATCCGCCGCCCCACCGCCACCAGAAGAGCCAAGGCATGCTCAGCGACGCTCTGACTGGTCGAGGGCGCGGGCGTGTTGGTGATCATCACGCCACGCTTTTTGGCCTCAACCAGATCAACGTTATCAAAACCCACCGCGTAGTTAGCAAAAATCTTCGCTGTCGGGACGGCCTCAAAAACTTCGGCATCAATCTTGTCGGTCAAGAGCGGTAAAACGGCGTCATACGGCTTAGCCCGAAGCGCGGTTAATAACTCCTCGCGCGAGAGAAGGCCATCCTTAGGGCTCACGTCCACCTCGTGCCCCTTCTCGCGCAACATCTGTTCTGCCAAATCCGGAATTTTCCGGGTAATGTAAATTTTTCCCATTTATTAATTGTATCATAAGGATTCAATTTTTCTTCTAAGTTTCCAACCATTGCCGTGATCCAATAAACCCAAATATGATTGAACTGTCTCCGACTTAACTCCTGCTTTATTTATCCGTTTAAACATTCGTCGTCTTGTCATAGTCCGCAGAACACGATGTTTTGAAAATTGGACCCACCCTAGAAAATCAACACCAGAGGAAACTCGCTCGAGAAGAATTTTGTTGGGATGAAACTCTAACTTCAGTTTCTCTTTTAAGAATTCGGCAATTTCGGGTGCGAGCTTGACTAGACGATCTTTATCGCGACCAACAATGACAAAATCGTCCGCGTAGCGAAGATAATGCCTCGCTTTCAAGCTATGCTTCATAAACTGATCGAGCTCGTTTAGATAAACATTGGCAAAAAGTTGGGAAGTAAGATTACCGAGAGGCAGGCCCTGGCCGGGTACGCCCGAATTAAAACTGTAAATTATTTTCTCGATCAGCCAGATAATACCCTGGTCAGGAATCTTTTTCCTCAATAAATCGATCAGTATTGCTCGATCGATGCTAGCAAAAAATTTGCGAATGTCACACTTCAAAACCCAAACCATTTTGGTGTTGTTTCGAGAAAGCTTGGCCGTAATTAGGGCAAATTTTTTAATTGCTTTGTGAGTACCTTTTCCGTTGCGACAAGAATAGGAGTCAGAAATAAATCTTGGATGGAAAAACCAGTAAAGCCGGCGATAAACGGCTCGATGTAAAACCCGATCACGCACGGATGCCTTATGGATCACTCGCCGCTTGGGGTCGTTAATGATGAAAACTTTGTAAGCCGAATGATGGTATGTCTTAGCCACTAAATCCTCGTGAAGTGAAATAATGTTGGCCATCAGGTTTCGTTCAAATTCCTGCACGTCTTTTCGATTCCGTTTCCCTCTCACGAATTCCTGCCAGGCCGCGAGCAGATTAGCGAGCGAGACGATATTGTCATATTTTATGGTAGGTGCTATCTTGGCCGAAAATGCTACCGGTAAGCCCCCCCCCAACCGAAGTTATTGCCTCTTTTGCAAAAGGTGAAGATTGCATACTTATTGTGGTATGAATATTACCAAATTTTGCCAAAAACACATCGACACTCACTCGGTAAGAAAATTGATACGTTGTGGATCGAGATTATCGAAGCCATTGCGATTGCAAGCTATTTAGGCAAAGGAGAGAAACAACCCTGGGTGAGATTGGCAATAAGGAAAACTGATACACTCAAGATATTGCTCTTGGTACTTTGGGAAACTAAATCACTGGATAATAAAAAATATATCGCCCTGTCTTTACCCCTGGAGGAAATTGGCAAAATGCTTGGCGGTTGGAATGGGCAAATTTTGAGACAATTACAACAAGAACAATTAAAGAAAAACTCTCCCACCAAAGCAGGAGAGAAAATGAAGTGAGTTGCGACGAAACGCAAACCAGTCATTGGAGTTACCGTAGTTCTCGAGCCAGTTGAGGTTCGCCTTGCGCCTCGAGTCGTTCCACCAAACGTTGCACGCCTGGCGATCGCCATCGAAGAAATAGTGTAAGGTGTCATCCGAGTCACCATCTCTTGTCGCCAACACAGGACGATTCGAGATCGAATATTATTCGGCATCTATAATGCCCTAGCACTCTACACCAAGTAGCTTCATTTTTTATTGAAGGATCTGCGTAAATCCTCCGTCGGAAATCGTAATCGCCGACGCTCTCAATTTACAGACACTGGTTTCAGTAGCGAGCAACCCTGATCGCCCACATATTCACCTACTCCCGTCTTTAATTTTAGCAAAGAAAAATCCCACACGCGAAGTGTAGGATTCCATTGTTTACGTTTTGGATTACGTTTGGCAAAAATTGCCGAAGAGCAAAATCCAAAGGATCTGAAAAATCTCCAAGGACCTTAGGCCTGAGGACGAAGCTTGCGACGAAACGCAAACCAGTCACCGGAGCGACCGCAGACCTCGAGCCAGCAGAGGCGCGCCCCGCGCCCCGAGTCGCCCCACCAAACGCGGCACGCCAGGCGAACGCCAACGAAGAAACACTCCTTGGTGGCCACCACATACATCGGGTCTAATCCCAGTTCCCGATGAAGAGTGGGATAATGTTCGCCAATAGCGAACACTTCTCGTGGGTCAGTGCGCTCGAGTCCGAACTGCTCCGCCCAAGCGATAGCCTTGCTCCAGTTGCCACCCCGTGGGAAGTTGAGAAGGATGATTTCCTCCTCTTCTTCCACACCTTCTCCCGGCGGATACTGGTCGCCCACCTTCCGGACGTTGTAGTCCAAAGGAGTGTTGGGACCGGCGGCATTCAGCGCTTCCGACCACTTGCGTCCTTTGTTGAAGCGAACGCGGATCGTGTGGATGCGAGCGCCCGGTGGCGGGATAAGCGGTAAGCCAATGGTGATCGGTAGCCCAGCCTCGATTCCATCGAGAACACGACCCAGAGTTCCATCGTCAAGTGCCGTTTGCAGGCGGGCTCGACTCATCTTTTTGTCCCGTACCATTTGAACAAACTGTCTTCCCTGACCATCGGTCGCGGTTACAACCTTTTCAGTGGTCATAACTATACCTTTCTTAACATGCCCCCTTTAAGCCCCAGCCACAAGCTGAGACCAGAAGCGGGCAAAATGCGTGTTTTACATCAAAGAACTACATTTATAATATACACTCATTTATGCCGAGTTGTCAAGCCGGCTGAATCTGCTAGAATATGGCTCTAAATGTGGCTAAAAAGTTTTAATTTTTGCTCAACGAGCTTGGTCATTGCCGCCAGGGCTGGCTTTAAGAATTTGCAAGGCGCAACCTCATCAGGATTTTCTTGCAACGATAGTTTAAGGCCGTCGCGGTAAGCCACGCGCAGCTCGGTATTGATGTGGACAACGGCAACACCACCCTCGATCGCGCCACGAAAATCGCTCTCGCTATTACCCGAGCCGCCATGCAGAACCAGAGGCACACCCGCCGCCGCCCGGATGGCGGCAATACGCGCCAGATCGAGCTTGGGATCAGGTCGGCCGCGCAACATCCCGTGGATGTTGCCGACGGCTGGCGCCAAAAGGTCAACGCCCGTGGCCACCACAAACTCGGCGGCCTGCTCGGGCTTAGTCAGATCGTCACCGAGCGCGGCGCCAGCCGGCACCTCGTCGAGCACCTTCGACGAGGTGCCAATATAACCCAGCTCGCCCTCCACCAGCACGTCCCGACCACTAGAATGCGCGTACTCCACCACCTTACGAGCGGTCGCCACATTCTCCTCAAACGGTAATTGCGCGCCGTCAAAAATAACCGCGTCAAAACCAGCGTCAATGGCCTCGACTGCTCGCTCGTAAGAATAAGTATGGTCGGCATTAAGAAAAATCGGGTAGGCAAATTGTTCGCGCAGACTCTTAACCAACGTCGCGATCTGCCGAACGCCAATAAAGTCTCGCTCGCCCTCCGAAACGCCGATGATCACCGGCAGAGAGAGAGCGCGCGCGGCATTAAATACTGCCCAGACCGCATTAGAATCCGAAATATTAAAATGCCCCACCGCCACCCGACGCTCCGCCGCCTCTAGAATGTATTCTCGTAACGTTTTCATGCCAAAAGTATACCACAGCCACTGCATGATATACTGGAGGACATGGACACGACAGAACAATTTGACTTTATCGCCATCGGCGACATTACCACCGACGCTTTTATCCGAATTAAAGAGGCCGATATCCATTGCCAGGTCAACAAAGCGGATTGCCAGATCTGCATGCGCTTCGGCGACAAGATCCCCTATGAGTCCGTCACCGTCGTCCCGGCAGTAGGCAACTCGCCCAACGCCGCCACCAGCGCTGCTCGGCTTGGACTCAAGACCGCCCTCGTCACCAATCTAGGCGCGGATCGCGACGGCGATGAGGCGCTCGCCGAGCTAACCAAAAACGGCATCAACGCCACCTTCGTCGCTCGCCACGCCGACAAAAAAACTAATTACCACTACGTCCTGTGGTATCACGACGACCGCACCATCCTCATCAAACACGAAGAGTATCCTTACCGCTTACCCGAGATCGGCACGCCCCGCTGGATCTATCTCAGCTCGCTGGGTGAAAATTCTCTGCCCTTCCAACACGAGATCGCTGATTATGTGAAAAAAAATCCCTTAATCAAACTCGCCTTCCAGCCGGGCACTTTCCAGATTAAAAATAGCCGTGAGCTGGCCGACGTCTATGCCGTGACGGAAATCTTTTTCTGTAACGTTGAGGAGGCCAAACGCATTCTCGGCACCACGGCAGGCGAAATAAAAGAGCTTCTCACTGGTCTCGCCGCCCTCGGCCCCAAGATCGTGATCATTACTGATGGCGCGCGCGGCGCTTATGCCTACTCGGCCGAAACGGGCGCCTGGTTTATGCCACCTTATCCTGATCCCAAACCACCCCTAGAGCGCACTGGCGCCGGGGACTCTTTTGCCTCAACCGTGACGGCCGCTCTCGCGCTTGGCAAAACTCTGCCCGAAGCCCTAGCGTGGGGACCAATCAACTCGATGTCGGTTGTCCAACACGTCGGCGCGCAAGCCGGCCTCCTGCCTCGATCGGAATTGGAACGCTACTTAGGCCAAGCGCCGACAGATTACACCGCCCGACCGCTGTAAAAAATTTGGCATTAAAAAACCCGTCGCTCCCAAGCGACGGGTTTTGGGTTGGCGGAAGAGTGCTTCTTTCCCAACCGCCATTTCTTCTCCGGAAAGCACCTACAACGAGACGATCAGGACACCACTATGTCCATCAACCTGCAAGAGACGGATCACCTCCCCCAAATCCAAAACCTCCATGACCAGCAAACCGTCGGGTTTGAACCTGACGCGCAAACCCTGCCCCGACCGATCAGTCACCCGGAGAATGTCGCAGAACGTTACTCCCGCGAACACCTCCGGAAACTGAACTCGGCACTGATGGAAATCCTCCTCGGTCGCCAGCCGGCAACCGAAGGGCTGACACATGGATTGGCCCCATTCTCCCAGACAGTGGCCCACATCAACTTGCCCATACACGCACACTTGGTAGACGCAAGTCGGTGCCAGAACGCTCCCACTCATACAGGTCTCCGTTCCTGTTACCAAAGAACAATCGCCTTACCAAAGAACAATCGCCAGTCGACCGCCGACTGGCGCAAAAAGGAGAATAGCACACTCTCCCATCATTGACAAACTGTGGATTACTGTCGCTTGCGAGCAATCGCCCGGCCGACCGCGGCCTTAATACTGCCCACGCCTAAACCATAATGATTAAGCAGTTCGTCGGGCGTACCAGACTGACCAAATTGATCATCAATCCCCACCCGGACCAGCGGCACCGGGCATTGTTCGCCCAAAACCTCCGCCACCGCGCCACCCAAGCCGCCCGCGCGCTGATGCTCTTCCACCGTGATCACGGCGCCAGCGCCAGCTGCCCAGACCACCGCCTCCGTATCCAGGGGCTTAATCGTATGCATATTAATCACCGCTACTTCCGTCCCCGCCTCAGCCAGTTCCGCCGCGGCCGTCAAAGCAGAATAGACCATCTGACCACAGGCAATAATCGTTACTTGCGGCTTTTCTGGTTGGCGGAGCACATTGGCCCGACCAATTAAAAAGGGTGACTCCTCCGTTGTCACCACCGGCGACTTTTCGCGCGCGAGACGCAGATAAGCGGGGCCAACATAAGACGCCAGCGCCAGCGTCGCCTTGCGCGCCTCAATCGCGTCGGCCGGTACCACCACCGTCATCCGGGGTACGACACGCATGATCGCAATATCTTCGATCGCCTGATGCGTCCCACCATCTGGCCCCACGGAAACGCCAGCATGCGAACCAACCACCTTAACGTTGCGATCGTTGTAACAAATCGTCGTCCGAATTTGTTCCCAATTACGACCAGGACTAAACATCGCGTACGAAGTTAAAAAAGGGATCTTGCCCATCGCCGCCATGCCGCTGGCGACGCTCGCCAAGTTCTGCTCCGCCACGCCAATCTCCACGTAACGCTCGGGAAATTTGTTTTTAAATAAATGCATCTGCGTTGACTCTACTAAGTCGGCACACAAACCAACCACTTCGGCATTGGCCTCCGCGGCGGCGAGCAACCCTTCACCAAAGCCCTTGCGAATCGGCACTCGCTCCACGTCGAGCTTAAAAAGTTTGGGATTTAATTTTTGACCTTCAACTAAATTATTCATGTTCGCCTTTGATCCGACCACTTAGACTGCGTAATTCTTTTAACGCCACCACTCCTTCCTCAGCGTTGGGCGGCTTGCCGTGCCACTCAAACTGTCGCTCAAACTGCGGTACGCCCTTAGACGGAATCGTGTGCGCGATAATGCAACTCGGCCGATTGAAAACCGCCTTGGCATGACCCACCGCTTCGGCAATTGATTCGAAGTTATGACCGTCAATATCTTGAACGTGCCAACCAAAGCTCTCCCACTTCTCCTTAAGCGGCTCCAGCGGCATCACCGTCTCAGTAAAGCCGTCGATCTGGATATTGTTGCGGTCAACGATCACAATTAAATTATGCAAAGCCTCGCGGCCGGCGAGCATCGCCGCCTCCCAGATCTGGCCGCAATTAAGTTCACCGTCGCCCGTGAGACAGTAGAAAAAGCGGTCACTCCGCCGGCCGCGATCCAGCCGGTCAGCCAAGGCCATCCCCACGGCCTGCGAGAGGCCCGAGCCCAGCGGGCCGGAGCTCGTCTCGAGCGCCGGGAGAAACTCCCGGTGGGGATGGCCTTGCAAACGCGAACCAAACTTACGCAAAGTGACCAATTCCGAAACCGGAAAGTAACCAGCGTGGGCCATCGTCGCGTAAAGCACTGGCGCGATGTGACCATTAGACAAAATCAAGCGATCGCGATCCTCCCAACGCGGATCCTCGGGCCGATGCTTTAACAAATGAAAATAAAGAGCGGTAAAAATGTCGGTCATGCCCAGCGGTCCTGCCGTGTGGCCAGAACCAGCCGCCAAAAGCATCTCAATAATCGACTGGCGGATCTGCTGCGCCTGCCGTTCTAAAAATTTTACTTTTTCGTCGTAAAGGATCACAAATTTTGAAATTGCTTAATCGTCGCCGCCACATCCTCGCTCTCCCACAAGGCCGAACCCACCACCAAGCGATCAGCACCAGCCGCTAAGAGCGCCGGGGCATTAGCCAACGTCACGCCACCGTCAATAGAAATTGTAACATCCGGAAATTGCTGTCGCAAAGATTTAATTTTTTCTTCAATCCCCGCCACCAGCGGCTGACCATGCTGACCAATGGCGGCGATACTCATCAACTGCACCAATTTAAGATTTTCGCGATAGGCTTCTAAAACACTAAGCGACGTTGGCCACAACAGAGCTAATCCCAGCTGATTGGGGCGACCGGCGACGGCACCAAAAATCTGTCGCAGTCGATCGCTCGCTTCGTAGTGGACGATCAAACGATCGGCCCCCGCCAACCAACCAGCCAACTCTGTCTCGGGCTCCTCAATCATCAGATGGACCTCGATCTTAACCTTGCCAGGCACCAGGGCCAGATCGTCGGCGGTGCCCCACGTCTCCGGACTGGCAAAATGTCCGTCCGTCACATCAATTTGCACCCAATCAACCAAACCTTCGACTTGCGCGATCTTAGAAGTGATCTCTCGAAAATTTTTACCAATGATTGCCGGAATGATTTGCGCCATAATTTTAAAACTGATACTCGGTCTGCCCCTCTTGATCAATCTTATTAATGCGGCGGACGTGACGATCATCGCCCGGGAAATCGGTCTTGAGCCAAAGCTCGACCATCGCTAGCGCCTGATCCTCTTTAACAAAGCGGGCGCCCAGGGAGAGCACGTTGGCGTTATTGTGCACGCGCGAGAGCGTGACGATGCCCTCGTCGCCGCCGTAGTAAACGGCGGCCCGGACACCCGGATAACGATTGGCCACCATCGCCTCGCCCTGGCCCGAACCACCAAAAATTAGTCCCCGATCTTCGTCCGGATTAACCGCGACCTGTTTGCCGACTAGGTGGATAAAATCGGGATAATCATCATTCTCCTCCAGCGCGAACGCCCCCTCGTCGTGAACCGTGTAGCCCAAAGACTTTAGTCGGACCTTAACCGCCTCCTTGAGTGCGTACCCTGCATGATCCGCCGCCAAAAAAATTTTCATAAACTACAAATAAAGAATAGCAATATAAGTTCATAATATCAAAATGCCCCCGCAGTGGTTGCGGGGGCTAAGTCTACTTTTAACCCCGCCAACTAAAATCGGGGTCAGAATCGCCGCGGGGATCAGGTGCTTCTGGCAAATCCTCTTCCGCTCCAACTCTCTGCCGAAACTGATCATCCATAACACTAAAACAATCTTCTAGAAAGTGGCTACAAATTCCGATCGCCCACCACGTCTCTACTTCGTTTGAATCAGTCTCACCCTCCTCAAGAGTCCTCGTTTGGGGATTAAAAATTAACCAACGCAAACGATCCACGAAAGGTTCAGGGGCAGTTTTTCGAGAAGGCAGAAAATACTTGAAGTGGTGCACAACCTGTCCCAAGCTTGTTTTTAGGGGCAGACCGGGCAACAAAACCAACCCAAGATCTTTAACTCTTTTCAAAACTGAGGTCTCGGGAAAAGACTCCTCCAGATTAGCAAGATGCTCTGCGTTATAAAAAACGCCACAAAAAGCAAAGATCTGCCCCGGGGAAATGAATTTTTTTCCCAAGACCTCGCCTCGAGAGACAAAACTCGCCTGGAAACAGTTAGGCGGAACGAGCTCAATCGTCATGATCTAGGCTCCTTAAAAAGAACTTTTTATCGTTATACCAGAAACTAATCTTTCTCACCAGTAAGGATTAAACGCTTTTCAAAACCGCCGCGCTCCTCTTTTTTTCTCTGCCGCACCGCCTCCACCCCAGCATAATCTGGAAGCTTTTTAAGCGCCTCAATGACCTCGAGCACATCTGCCAACTCCCCCACTTCTCCCGCGAGAGAAAATTCGGTCGCCTCTTCGACTAACTTCTTTATCAATTCTTCTCGATACTCCAAATCTGTCGCAACCCGTTGCTCGTAAGCCACACCCTTAGCATCAAGGATCTCGGGAATCTTATCGCGAACTAATTTGTGATAATGGGTCATTTATTTAATCCCTGCGGTTTCGATGACGTGACGAACGAGCGTGTGGGTGTACCCCATCTCATTATCGTACCAAGACAAAACCTTGACGAGATTGCCATCCACCACCATGGTAAACTCCGCGTCCACGATGGCCGCGTAAGCCAGACCGACGATATCGCTCGAGACTAACGGCTCATTACTGACGAGCAAGAGATCGCGCCAGCGCGGCGTGGCCGCCGCATCAGTCAAAAGCTTATTGACCTCCTCGGCACTCGTGCGCCGCTTGCTGATAAAGGTCACGTCGGCGATCGAACCAGTAATCACCGGCACGCGCAAAGAGATGCCATCGAACTTACCCCTAAGACTCGGGATTACCTCCGTTACCGAGATCGCCGCGCCCGTCGTCGACGGGATCACGTTGTGGGCCGCAGCGCGGCCGCGGCGATAATCCTTGGCGTCCGGCGAGTCAACCAAGCGTTGAGTAGCTGTGTAAGCGTGCACCGTCGAGAGGATCGCCTTTTCCACACCCAGGGTCTCATTCATAATTTGGATCACTGGCGAAGCGGCATTAGTGGTGCACGAAGCGTTAGAGGTGATCTGGCAACGCGCCAACTCCGACTCATTAATACCCATCAGCACCGTCGCCCCGCTAATCCCCGGCACTGGCGTACCCTTAACGGGCGCCGAGACCACCACCTTATGCGCGCCGGCATCAATGTGCGCCTTGGCCTTGTCGTAACTATCAAAAAAACCAGTGGACTCAACGACCACATCAATCCCTAATTGCCCCCAAGGCAACTGCGCGGGGTCCTTTTGCTGAAAAAATTTAATAACCTGATTATTAATCACCAATTCTCCCGGACGCACCTCCACCTGCAAGCCCGAACGACCGTAAGCACTGTCGTAGCGTAATAAATAAGCCAAGTTATCTAAATCTCCCAGATCGTTGACGGCCACCACTTGCACTTCCGGCTTAGTGAGGGCGACTTTAAGAAAGGCGCGACCGATCCGCCCCAGACCATTGATCGCCACTTTAGCTTTAGTAGACATGATGATATTATATCATCAAACATTTAACGCTCCATGTTTAGATCACTTCTCCGACTGGATAGGCACGTCATCAGCTTTGCTAATCACCACGGCCTCCTCCTGGCTCGCCTGGCCTTGGCGCTCGTCTATGGTTGGTTTGGCATTTTAAAATTAGTCGGCGCCAGTCCCGCCAACCCCCTCGTCGACGCCCTGCTCGGAAAAACTTTGCCCTTTCTCACCTTTGGCCAATTTATTATTATTCTCGGCTGGTGGGAGGTGGCGATTGCTATCGCCTTTCTCATCCCGCGACTGGAGCGCGTCGCCATCCTCTTGGTGGCGCCCCATCTCGTCGTCACAGCGATGCCCCTCTTTCTGCTCCCCTCCCTCACTTGGCAAAGTAACTGGATCCCCACCCTCGAAGGTCAATACATCATCAAAAACGCCGTGCTCGCGGCACTGGCGCTTTCGGTTGCTGGTCACTTAGAACCGCTAAATCGTCGTTAGCCCTTGATCTCGGGAAGATTTTCGGTCGCCAAAAAGGTGACGCGCAAGGGATTGCCGTCCGGACCCTCAAGCAAAGCATCCTCCACCACACTAAAGCGATCATCGCCGTTATCGGCATAAAGCTCAACGAAATAATTTTTACCCTCCTCCAACTTTTCGATCAGATCAATCGTCCCTGCTCGCGTGTTGGCGTCAAAATAGCCCGCCCCAATCACCGAACCGACGACGCCACTATCGTTGCGGCGAACAACCACCCAACCGCCCTCAGGCAAATCAACTTGCGAAACGTAGACGCTCGCCGCTGGCAATTGCAAGCCCACCGTAATCGTCGCCGTCCGGCCAGCCCGGATCGCCGCCGCGCGGTCGAAAGCGCTACCTACCGCGGCGGAGTTATCGTTGGCGCCGTCGCGAGTCGAGAGCCAGACAATCGCCCCGATCGCAATAATAATCACCACCACAATACCAATCACCACCTTGCGTGCGCCCGTCTCATTGGGTTCCATATCAATAAATTAAGTTAATAATCATTAATTATATCAAAAATCATGAACCACCAGAATGGACGTTTAATGAAGTAGGGCCTTAAGCGCGGCTAGTGACTTGGGCCACAGATCCTCAAACATGGGAGCATATTCGTCCGGGACGTCAATCAGCTCCACCACCAGCTCCGTACCGTCGCCGTGCTCGCGAAAAGTATAATTTTCGTAAGCGACGTGGCCATCGGGCCAGGGCTTTTCCTCCCCCGCTATCACCTCGCCGTAATGCTCAATCGAGATATATTCGGGCGGCCGACTTTCTTTAATCCGCGAGAGCATCCCGCCCTCCACGCCCGTCTCAGGATGAGGGCCCAAAAACAACATTTTGCTACCCTCGCTCCAATCACCGCGGTAATACGACCCCTCGCAAAACACTTTGGTCCACTGACGATAGGTGGCATCCTCGAGCATTGTCTGCCAAACCTTTTCCCGTGGCGCCTCAATCTCAATCGAATATTTTAAATTTTTCATATATTTAAGTTACGGATAATCTCACTTTTTCTCCCAGCGATCTTTATCTCGACTATTCAACTTAGCCATCACCCGATCAAAGCCGCGATCCATATCGAGGCCCAGAGAATTAGATAAACAGGTTAAAGTGAAGATAACATCAGCAACCTCTTCCTCAATATCCTGGACATCCTCAGTATCTTTTTTCTTTTTAGGACCAAAACGGTGATTTATTTCCCGAGCCAACTCCCCAATCTCTTCCGTCAAACGGGCCATTATTTCTAGGGGTTTAAAATAACCGATCTTATATTGTTGCACCCACCCCTCCACCTCTTGTTGGATTCTTTTCATACGGCCATTATTCCATATATTCTATTTCCAACCCAAGCCGCAGGGCCTGATCATGCTCCCAGCGTGCACCGACCGAAGACTGCCAATCAGGGAGAAAATACAACTTATGAACCAATTTAGACTCAAATATTGGCAAGTAAAAATCGATTAACAATAAGTCATCGTAATGCTCAAACTCGCGTCGACTCTTAATGCGTTGCATCGGTACTTCAAAAGGAACTTGATCAAAAATCTCGATCCCTCTTTGTTGCAAACTAGCGATCGTCACTTCGAATCGCTTTAAATTTTTCTCCACCGAACCAGCGCCACCGGTCGAAATCGGACCGCACACCTGGCCAATGGGTGGGGGCATTTTCCGCAACACTTGTTCAGCAACAATAAAAAGATCCCGATAAGTCTCCGCTCGGTCTAAGCTGTCATAATGTTCTTGATCCCAATACTTAAGTGACATAAAATTGTAAATTTTACCTTATTTTCTTAACGACGGTGCCGTAAAAAATTGATGATCTGGTCCTGGAACCACCCGACTCAAAACCCACGAAAAGGCTGGGGTTTTTTATAACCTTGTAATAATCTCCTCTGAAATAAAAAGTTTCTTTTAAATTGAATCTTTCAGCATTATAAATCTCTTCAAAAACATAAACTCCCCCTCCACGAGATAATGGCTCACCCTCAAGCACCGCCACCTCATCACTCGATTGATACATTTTTTGAGAGTCAAAAAACTCTATATCGCCAAAAGGAATACGATTCTTTACTTCAGCTAAAAACGTTTTCTTTATATTAACGTCAAATGCCCAACCCAAAGCAAGAATACCAACCGCAATAAAAAACGAAAATTTATGCCTCAAGATAAAATTAATCACAAAAAAGATCGATAATCGGGATAATTGGCCTTAATAATGGATCTCCATGCAGCCGTTTCATTCGTGCTGCCCAAATCACCCTTGGTATAAACTAACAGAACGTGTACAGTGGCATTGCTTTTTTTGATAGCAATAATACACCTGTTACCCGAAGCGTGGCGCGACTTACCAGGTCCAGCAATCCGAAATTCCGTTTTACAAATCTTGACGTCGCCAGCATCACAAATTATCTCCACACGACTATTAACACCGATCAGTGATTCTATACGTTTAAATTGCTCCGCAATAGCATTCCATGTAACATCCCAAGCATTTTTATACTTCTTCTTAAATTTTGAGATGTAGTGTCGGTCGGCAAATTTTTCGACAATAACCGCATAACTAGTAGACATGGTCCGGATTTTCCTGTGTGATTAGTTCGTAAGGAATAGCCTCGTCCGGCGCACACAGCTTGTACGGAAGCTGTTCATGAGTAAAATCAACAATTTCCTTAGTTCTTTTATCTTTCCATTTTGTGGAAATCTTTTTCATAAGTTCAACCTCTTCGCCCTGCAGAAGATCAAGCTTTTGACGGAGGGCTCCTGCACCAATTGACACGAGCATTGCGTCACCCTTGCGGTCTATTGTGATCTTCCCCTCATCTTCAAGTTCGTCAATCGCACGGAAATACGGATCGGGTACCGGACCGTAGGCACGACGTAAGTACTGCATTCCGCTCATGCTTTCTAATTTTTCGTAATACCAAGCAAAATCGGCAAGGTAGAGAAGCTTTGCGAGTTTTGTTTTTGGCACCCGCCCATCAGTTGATGCAGGAAATTTAAGATACGCAATAATCATCTGCTTGTATTTTTCATACTGTGGAGCTGTTACTTTTGAAAGTTCTTCGATTGAAATACCATACAATTCGCATAGTTTTTCTGCTTCCCGTAACGTCATTTCGCGTATTCCACGCTCTACGGCCATATAGGATTGGCGCGAGAGTCCAAGTTTTTCGGCTACTACTAACTGCGAAATACCCCTCTTTGTTCTAAGGGCTTTTATAAATGATGCGTATTTGGTGCTCATGTCTAAAGTGTACATAACCTGTGTATAAAATACAAACACAGGGTGTTGATATTCTATACACGCTCGTGGTAAAATTGTTGCACTGGACTAGTCGAACCAGCAGAAAAATAAACTTAATACCTTAGTACTATGGCAAAAACCTCAAAAAAGGCCGGTAGGGCTGCATCAAAAGTGTTGCGGAGCAAAAGTGCAGGAAAAAATCCAAAGATAGCTGCCGCTTCTGCATTGCGACAGCGTCAAGACCGCCAATAGAGGCTAACTTGAGCAAAAGTTACTGGCTTATAGAGAGCTCGCGGAGAAAGAGAATTGATTGGGTTACAGCCATTCACTAACAGCCCTAGAAAAGTATGCCTCGCTCACACAAAACCGCACAATGTGCGGTTTTGTGTTATAAGGCCACCTCATCAATTTCTCTCATAATTTTGTCTGTTTCCACCAAAGCAACAATAATTTTTTGATAGTGTTCAATATCGCCATTTGAAAGCATGCGACCCTTGCGGTCTTTCAACCACTTCTGCGCGGGTTGGTAGCCGCCGATGTAGAACGACCATGCGATCTCGGGGACGTTGCCAAAATACTGCGTTGCGTTGATGTATACACTGTCGCCCTTGCGAGTGATTTTCTCTACCTTGTTCGTGCCGACCTCGGGGTAGGTAGTGATGGGGGTGCGTACCGCCGCTGATTCGAGCAGGTGAAGTTCCCGGAGTTGTTTACCGAGCGCCGCGAGTGCGGCGAACTGCGCCTTATCTTTCGGATATGGGACGCGGGGGAAATCTATTCTAAGAAACTCCTTGTACTTCTCACGGTAGTTTGGTGAGTGCAGAACGGCGTAGACATAATCAAAGATATCCTCGGGCGTTGGTTCTTTTCCGACCAAAGAGGCAATCTGCTTCACAATGTCGCGGTTGAGGTTCGGTACACGAGTGCCGTCCCCCGCGTGTAAATAAAGTGGGACGTTCATGGCGTTTGTGGCTGTCGTTCCAGACAAGAATATTGCTTCGGAAATGGTATTTGTAACAAAGACGTGGTTGTAGTCAGCATCGCGGACGCTTTTTGTGACCAAAAGTCCGAGATTAGATCCTTGTAGGTAATGCTTCATTATTTTGTCTACCGGACGCCAAACTAGCGATGAGTGGTAAAAGATCAGACGATCATCAAAAGGACGATATGCGATCTCTTTTACAAAGTTCGATAATTCATTTTCTTTCCGCAAAGCATCTCGAGCTTTCAACGCATCCCAACCTTTTTTATCGCTGATACCAACCTCGGCGCACAATGCCCTTTGTGTGTTTGTTGTTGAGTTACGGAAACGTTCCGCGTTGGAAGCAAGATTCTGGGTGTCACTGCCAATAACAAAGGCGTCTCTGGCTGTAACCACCCCATTCCCGTTTTCAATAAAGAGGTCTTTGATAGAAATGTTTTTTATGTATTGAGCTTTTGTTTTCTCATCTCGCACTGTCCATTCGTAGTTTTGCGACTTGGGAGCGAGCTCGTGCCAGTGCATGGAGCCAAGTTCCATTTCATTGAGACACTCGAACTTCGTTCGCTTCGTTCCGAAACAGTCGGCGCGATAGACGTTGGCGAGAGAGCCCGAGCGTTTTCCTTTGCGGCGTACGCCAATAAGAATCGAGACGCCCTGTTTGATAGCGAACACGTTTTCATCTTTGCCACCATCGGGGGCTTTTTCTTTCTTGTTGGAATTTCCGTGGAGGTCGAGAACGTAAATCTCGCTGAACGTCTCCATGAGGTGATAGCGCATACCCCGAAACGTTGGGTTGTCGATGTACCCGTGTGCAGTAATCATTCCGACAATACCCTCACCGGTTTGTTCGATAAGACTCTCGGCGAAGCGAATGAACTTCACGTAGTCATCGTTTATCCATTTGCTGTTGCGTTCTTTGAGCTTTTGCGAAGTACCCGGCTCAACCTTGTAGACATCGTGCCCTGTGTACTCCTTGTTACTTGACTCTCCTGCGTAGGGGGGATTTCCTATCACAATCATTATCGGTGTGTCGTTCTTGATGCGAGCAGCGGCACGACTCTCCTCACTAATACTCTGTGCGAGACCGAGCATGCCAAAGAGCGAATCGTCAGGGCGCTCCGCTTTCTCAAGAGAGTTCGTGAGATACACGCCGATACGGTCTTTGAAATCTTTTGCACCGGACTCGCGGAGGGTGGCGGCAAGTTTGAGGTGAGCGATGGTATAGGGCGCCATCATAAGCTCGAAGCCGTGGAGACGAGGGAGGAGGTCTTCATTCACGTAGCCACTGAATCGTCCTTCCTGTCCGGCGAATGTGCGACGGATGAGACGTATCGTCTCGTTAAGGAAGGTGCCAGTGCCAGTTGCTGGATCGAGCACCTGCACTTTGTGAATGGTGTCCTTCACTTTCTTGCCCTGCACCATTCGCGTGATATCTATCTTCTTCGTGTCGGCGAGACCTTGGGGTAGGTCGAAGTCGCGTTTGAGAATGGCATCAACCGAGCGCACGATGAAGTGCACGACGGCGGGTGGTGTGTAATACGCACCAAGCTTCTTTCGCTCTACTGGGTCGTATGCTTTGAGAAAGTCCTCGTAAAAGTGGATGACAGGGTCGGGCGCCGCCTGTTCTGCGCCCCATAGGTCTTGCTTGTAAATCTGTTGCATGAGTGCGCGGACATTAGCGTTGCCGAACACTTTGCAGAGGTCGTCGACGATTGGCTTCAATCGGTCGTCAAAGTCAGCACCGGCGATGTGGTCGAAGAAGCGACGCAGGAGAGGGTTTGAGTGCGGGATAAGCTCACGCGCTTCTGCTCGTGTGAAGTCTTTGGGGGATTCATCGTGATACCTCGCGACGAAAAGACCGTACACGAGCGTCTGCGCATACATGTCGGTGAAGTCGTCGAGCGAAAGATCGTGGATGAGTTGCGATTTGAACGCCTCGTAGATGTCGAGGAGAGGTTTATTCTTGGGACTATCCGTTTTAAGAAAGCGCAGCAGATTGGCGCGGAGGCGCTTGCCGTTCTCTCCCATGATTTCGGCGAGGCGGTTCGCACGGCGCACCGGCTCCGCCGCATCTTCGAGGAAGGCTCGAATTGTGGTTTCTAAAAGGGCATATGAGTTTCCGTCCGGTGAAAGTGTCTCAAGGTCACTTATTACGATGGGGTCGCAATACGCTCCGCCATGCTTGTAGAAGCGAAACTCGAGATAATTCGTAAGGATGAGGTTAGCATAGCCAAAGTAACGTTTGAGTTGTTCCCCCTTGACGATATCGTCGAGGTTCTCCCCGAGACGCTTGGTCTCGACATAGCCGACTGGAAATCCGCCCTTGATGAGGGCAAAGTCGGGGGCACCAAACTCGATCTTTCCCGGCTCATTCACCGCGTCCACGTCGGGAAGCATTGCCTCAAGTAGCACCTTAAGTGCGGGGCGGTGCTGGTGTTCTAGATCTTTGGTACCCACGCTGGAAGTCGCACTACGAGTTCGTGCAATTGCAGAAAGGTATGTTTCTAGCATGTTTTGAATTCCTGTATAAATAGCCTTCGGCCATATTACCACCAAGCACAGGAGTTCACCACTCCAACGGCCCGGCTCTCTAAGTAACAGAAAAGACCCTTGCTTAAAAGCAAGGGTCTTGATTAGCGATTCGGGGGGGTAAGAACTACGTTTTACGCCGGCGGCGAGCGCACAGTGGCGCCGCCAACCCAAGGAGCACGAGGCTCGTCGGCTCCGGCAAGCCGGAGCCCCGAAGAAAGATGAGGTTGGTACGGAACTCGTCCGCACCAAACTCTAACCAATTCCCCACGGCGCTGGGGTCTGAACTCCAACTGAGCCGCTCCAACTGCAAGGCATAATAGCCCGACAGTCGAGGCTCTAGCATCGCACCAACATGGAAGCGCCTCTTCTCCCCCTCCGCTATTAAGTAAAAGTCTTGCCCATCACTGGGGGAAGAACTTGTACTCAAAAACGCCATCATCGGCGATCCTACCCCCGGGGTGGCGAAGTTGAAGAACGAATACTGGAGCAGCGGTGATGGCCTGGCGGACAGCCGTGGAACATAGACATCCCCGGAGATGGCGATGATATCGAACCACATCCGGAAGTAACCGATGCTCCCCTCCTCGAAGTCTTTCTGCCAGACTTCCGCCTGACTGGAAACCAACGTCGCCACCGGCGACGCTACCGCAACGGAACACGTCACCAACGCCGCCGCCACAAAGGAAAACAGACGGTTCATTTTTAGCCCCTTTTTCTTTTTAAGGTCCTAGGAAAGTTGGCCCAACGCCAACTGACTGCTCAACTATATACTATATTTTCTATATTGTCAATAGGTAGGGATTCGAGCTATCGTTGAGCGTGTTTTAGGATCCATTTGGTGTGTTCGTTTTTGGACTTCGACCAAGCGGCAATGAGCTTTTTAGCTTCTTTTGGGTTTACCTTGACCCAGTCTCGGACATGATTGGCGACTGATTTTTTGACAAATTTTATCTCGTCTTCTTTGAGTAATTCGAGGATTTCAAAAATTGGCTTTGGGTTCTCGTTCCACACATCAAGCTTCGGTGCCCAGGGTAGTTTGGGGCGAAGTCCTTCGGTTGCAAGTCGGCGGAGGTGAAAATTTTTGCTTTTTGCCCATTTGTTACATATCGCAAGAGTTTTCTCAGGATACTTACGAGCATACGGACGAATAGCATATTCTCCCGTGTTTCTTTTGGTAATTTCTTCGATAGCTTTTATTGACAGCGCAAAGTGATCAAGCCCGTATTTCTCGACAAATTTTCCAACCGGCATGAGCCAATAAAAATTAGTAAACATACCAGTTTCTTCTTTGTTTTCTGGCCCGAGTATTTGCAAAAGGATATCAAGTGCTTCCGGATATTTTTCTGGTAGATACTGCTTGAGTAGATCCGCAATGATTCCGATCCGTTGCGTGTAGCTCTTACCAACAACTGCTCGTTTAGTATCGCGAACAAAACCTTTCGTATCAAAATTTTTATATACGGCCGATATTTTCTCCGCAAGCATTACTGCCAAATCTTCTCCGAACACCTCCGTGATTGAGATTCTGTCAGTCATTGCGGTGGATTCTGAAATTAGTTCGAACGGAATTCGCTCCTCGCCGCGCACACTAACAATTTTAAGTTTTTCTTTAGCGGAATACAAATTCGAGCGTGCGAAGCACGCACAATTGTTCTTTTAAAAGAAAAGTGCCCAGACCGAAGTCCAGGCACTTGCACCATCAGTTGCTGTGATGTTTCAACGGGAGGATGGAACGAGCCGAAGCAACCGCACCGAGACGATCTCGTAGTTGAGAACACCGAGGAGCGCTCCTGCGATTGCGCCGATGATGGCACTGCCAAATGTGTAGCCGATGGCGGCACCGATTGTGGCATCGACGAAGCAGATCGTCCGGCGTTGTGAGTGAACGTACACGAACACACCAGCGACGAACTGCGCGAGGGCGCTCGCCACGCGGCGCACACCATTGATTGTCGCGGGCACTGCACGCGCAATCGCTGACGGTGTACGAACGGCGACCCACTTCAGTCCGCGAATGACCGCAAGGGTTGCGCCGATTGGATTGCAGTGGAGAATAAACATCCACCCTATCTCGGCGATATCGCGGAGTCCCTGTTCGCGGTCTGCCGCATCTTTCGCGCCACTCGAAATGCTAACTGTCATGAACCACCCCAGAAGTGCGCCCATGACCGAAAAGACGAGCATTGACCAGAGCGTACCGACGAGAACCGGCACGGGATTGTCGCTGAAGTAAGCGAACGCGACTCCTCCAACGCCGACGATTGACGAGTACATCATGACGACACCTCCCGACATCACCACGAGTGTTTTCCACCCGTGCAAATCGGGACGCCACGCGATCGTGCGGCGGTAGGAATGGACGACACCGGCGCAGAAGTGCCGAAAGTCGATCGCGACATAAGCGGTGATACCGCCGACCAAAGCGCCGAAAGCGCACAGATACGAGCCGTACTCGAATCGTGTCGAGATCTCGAGTGCGGTCAGGGTGCCGACCAAAGCGCCGAAAGCGCACGCAAGGGCGATTGAAAGCCAGTCACGTGTCATGTTCATTTTTACCTCCACTTTTCAAGGTTCAATTTATCTAAGCAACGTGCCTAGATTTCGGAGCAATCATAGCATTATTTACCTAATACGTCAAGAAGCAGCGTTTAGCTGCTTCTTGGAAAAATTCAGAATGAAAAAATTTCTTTTTCGCCAAAAATCCCATACAAATTAGCCGCCGAGCGCAGGGAGGCGGGCAACTCGCATTTACAATTTCCTTTCTGGCGGAGAGGGAGGGATTCGAACCCTCGGTACCCTTTCGGATACACAGTCTTTCCAGGACTGCCGATTAAACCGCTCTCGCACCTCTCCGTAAGTGCTATCTTACCACCGTCCGCTGGCGCCGCCACCACCACTAGATCCCCCGCCAAAGCCACCAAAGCCGCCGCTCGAATGTCCCCCACCACCGCCTCCAAAGCCACCAATCGTCCAACCACCGCCGCCATTGATCTTACCCCCCTTTTCCACAAAGCGCGAAACAAAAAAGTCGAGTAGCAAGCCGCCCAGCGCCAGCCCGGCCACGCCGATCCACGGCAAGCTACCAAAGTAGGCCCACAGCGCTCCCACGACACCACCCACCACGCCACCGTGCCACCAAGACTTAGAGCGACCAAAAATTTGTATCGCGATAATAAGAACAAAGTAAAACAAGGTCGGCCACAACTGACTCCAATCCGTCGGCGGTTGGGCCAAGTCAGGAGGCACCGCACCCGAAAGCGTCGTAACGAGGGCCCGCGCGCCTTCCACGGTGCCTAACGAGAGATTGTTGCCAGCAAAGAGTGGCAACATAATCTGATCAATAATCTTCCAAGCCGTCGCGTCGGGCAGGTCACCCTCGAGGCCATAGCCCACTTCGATCCGCACTTCTCGCTCATTGGGCGCCACCAAGAGCAGGACGCCATTATCTTTCTCGCTGGTCCCAATGGCCCACTCTTCAAACAAGGCGACGGCATAAGTCTCGATTGTCTCGTCGCCGAGCGCGGGCACCGTCACCACGGCGATCTCGTTGGTCGTTTCCCGGCGATGAGCGGCCAACTCTGACTCCAGCAGGACCTCTTCGGCGTCATCAATCACGCCAGCAAAGTCATTAACCAAACCACGGGGATTGCCCGGGCTCGTGTAGGCCCACAGCAAAATCGGCATCACGAGGATGCCGAGTCCGCCGACCACTCGCGAGCGCCAGGTGGTGGTCATGATTTTTTAGAGATTAACGGCTGGGACAGCGTCCGTGCCCTCGGCCGCTTCAAAGTAAGCCCGTTCGTCAAAGCCAGCTAGCCGAGCCACCACACTGCCCGGAAAGCGCTTCGCGATCAAGTTGTAATCCCGAATCGTGTCGTTAAAGCGCTTACGCTCCACGCTCACTCGATTTTCCGTTCCTTCCAACTGGACCATCAAGCCCTGAACGGTTTCGACCGAACGGAGAGCCGGATAATTTTCCATCACCACCAAGAGACGGGCAAGACCAGTCTCCACCGCGCTGGCGGCTGAGGCCTTGTCGTTAACCGTCGCCGCGCCGGCATAGCGCGTGCGCGCCTCGGCCAAATTCTCAAAAATAGTTTTTTCTTGCGTCATAAAGCCGCGCACACTCGCCACGAGATTAGGGATCAGATCGAAGCGTCGCTGATATTGCACTTCCACTTGCGCCCACTGACTATCGGCCACCTCATTTTTCGTAATCAACGAATTGTAGGTCAACCAAAAGTAACCACCCACCAACAGCACCAACACCACAATGATTAGCCAGGTTTTTTTCATAGTCTTTATCTTAGCACGACGGGCTTAGTAATCCATCCCACCCATACCCGGATGAGCATGACCGCCGGCCGCGGCCGACTTCTCCTCCGGCTCATCAGTCACCGCCACCTCGGTGGTTAAGAGGATGGCCGCCGCACTGGCCGCGCGCTCGATGCCCGTGCGCGTCACCTTCACCGGATCAACGATGCCCGCCGCAAACATATCCGGCACAATCTCGTCAGCGTTAGCATCATAACCCTCATTGCCCTTGGCTGATTTGATCTTCTCCACAATCACTTCCCCATTATCTTTGCCCGCGTTAATGGCAATTTGTCGGAGCGGCGCCTCTAGCGCCTTAAGAACGATCTTAACGCCCGTAGCAAACTCGTCAGCAATATCGGGCGAGGTGGGCTTAAGCGTCTTACTACCAACCTTGGCTCCGGCCCGTACCAGGGCCGTGCCACCACCAGAGACAATACCCTCTTCGATGGCCGCCTTCGTCGCCTCGACGGCATCTTCGACTTTTAATTTTAAATACTTCATCTCCGCTTCGGTCGAGGCGCCCACGCGGATCACGGCAACGCCACCCGACAACTTACCCAAGCGCTCCCGCAGCTTTTCCTTATCATAAGACGATTCGGTCGTCTCCAGCTGAGTCTTGATCTGGGCCACCCGCTCCTGGATGTCGGCCTTCTTGCCGGCCCCGCCCACGATCGTGGTGCCATCCTTAGTCGCCACCACCTTGCGCGCTCGACCCAACTGCTTAAGCTCGACCGTTTCTAACTTCAAGCCCAAACTCTCCGAGATCAATTGACCGCCCGTCAGCGCGGCAATGTCCTCGAGCATCTCTTTGCGACGATCGCCATAACCCGGCGCCTTAATCGCGAGAGTGTGGAAGATTCCCCGGATCTTATTTAGCACCAGGGTAGGCAGCGCTTCGCCATCAACATCTTCCGCGATAATCACCAACTCTTTCTTACCGGTCTGGGCCAACTTTTCCAGCAGAGGCAAGATGTCTTTAATTGACGAGATCTTACGGTCGGTGATCAAAATTGACGCGTCATTATAGACGGCCTCCATCCGCTCCGAGTCAGTGATCATGTAGGGCGAAACGTAACCCTTATCAAACTGCATACCTTCCACCAACTCACTCTCGACGCCAAAAGATTGAGACTCCTCCACCGTCACCACGCCGTCCTTGCCGACTTGCTCAATCGCCTCGGCAATAATGGCGCCAAACTCTTCGCTCTCCGCCGAGATGGCCGCTACTTGCCGGATCTCTTCGCTCGACTTAATCGGCTTAGCCAGTGATTTGAGCGCTTCCACTACTTCGCGCGCGGCGGCCTCAATCCCCAAGCGGACGCCCATGGCATTAGCGCCAAGCGTCGTCTTTTTAAAACCTTCTTCGATAATCGCCTGAGCCAAAACGACGGCCGTTGTCGTCCCATCACCGGCCATGTCGTTGGTCTTGCCGGCGACGTCTTTAATAATCTCCGCGCCCAAATTTTCGACGCGATTCTTGAGAGTAATTTCTTTCGCGATCGAAACGCCGTCGTTAGTAATCGTCGGCGCGCCAAAACCTTTATCCAAAATGACGTTGCGACCCTTGGGGCCGATGGTAATTTTTACCGCGCTTGCGACCGCGTCCACGCCCCGCTTAATCGCCTGCCGCGCCTCATCTCCGTACAGAATTTGTTTTGCCATAGTGTCTTTTTAGTTAGTGGATTATTCGATGACGGCCAAAATATTGGCTTCGCTAATAATGAAGTATTCCTTGCCCTCGACCTTAATCTCGTCCGGTCCATATTTAGAGAAGATGATCCGATCACCCTTCTTGACGCTCGGCGCGATCCGCGAACCATCTTCGGTGAGCCGACCAGGACCAACGGCCACCACCGTCCCTTGCTCGCCCCGCTCCTTAGACACCGTCTCCGGGATGATGATCCCGCTTTTGGTCTGCTGTAATTCGGCTGCCGAAAGAGGCAGAACCAACACCCGATCACCCAATGGCTTAATGTTGATCTTGCTCATATTATTTTTAGATTACCTAATAATGCGGCTTTCATTATAATGGCCCTGGGCGCTTCGTCAAATCGAGTTGCATTCTTTGTCGACCATGTTATACTCCCGGGCATAGATGGAAACTCTCATCAACATCCTCCCGTGGATTCACGCGGCGGTAGCCATTCTGTTGGTAGTCGTTATTTTGATCCAACGCAGTAGCGAGGGTCTTGGTAGCGCCTTCGGCGGATCCAGCACCGGCGGCGTCTTTCACACCAAGCGCGGTCTCGAGAAACATCTATTTATCCTGACGGTAATCCTCGCCATCGGTTTTGGTCTCACTAGTCTAGCCCAACTTCTGTTTTAAACGATTACCTTAAGATTTAGACTTAAAACTTTCGCCATCAATCAATGGCCATCCCCTTCTTCTCTCATCTTTCAACCGAGCGGCAAAATGAGCTAGCCGCCGCCCTCCAAACTCTGCCTCCGGCGCGGCGGCGATTATTGGTTGGGCTCGGGGTGGTGCTCGTCGCCGCCGTCATCGGACTTTTGTGGCAAATCAATAATCTGGTCTCGGTTGAGGTACCCAGCGCTGGCGGTTCGCTCCACGAAGGGATTGTGGGCACGCCGCGCTTCATTAATCCTCTACTTGCCATCTCTGACGCCGACCGCGACCTAACCGCTCTAACTTATTCCGGACTAATGCGCGCCATGCCCGAGGGGGAACTAACTCCCGACCTCGCCGCTAGCCATCAGGTATCGGAAGATGGTTTAACTCATACTTTTATCTTGCGATCCGATCTCACCTGGCACGACGGCCAACCACTCACGGCCTCCGACGTGGCCTTTACCATTGCCAAAGCCCAAGATCCGCTTCTGAAAAGTCCCCGCCGCCCCAACTGGGAAGGGGTGCGCGTAGAAGTCGTAAATGATCACGAAATTAAGTTCCATCTTAAGGAGCGCTACCCCGCTTTCCTCGAAGTGGCGACAATGGGTATTCTGCCCCAACATCTCTGGTCTAACTTGGCCATCGATCAGTTTTCGTTTACCGACTTAAATAATTCCCCGGTCGGCTCTGGACCTTATCGCGTCACCAAAGTCACTCGCGACGACGACGGCATTCCGCGGGAGATGGAGCTTGCCGCCTTTAACAACTTTGCTCTGGGCCGACCTTATCTCCGACGGCTGATCATCACCTTTTATCCCACCGAAACCAGCTTGATTGAGGCCTATCAGCAATCCGAGATCGAAAGTCTTAGCGCCATCTCGGCCTCGGCCGCCGCAGCCCTAGAAGAGGGTGGGGCGAATATTAAACATCTGCCCCTGCCGCGAGTTTTCGCCGTCTTCTTTAATCAAAACAAGTCTCAAGTCTTTACCCAAAAAGAGGTCCGCCTGGCGCTTTCGCAAGCCATTGATCGCCAAGCGTTAGTAGAAAAAATTCTACACGGTTACGGTCTACCGACGGCCGAACCTCTACCGACGGCTAACGCCAGCAGTACTCTCGTAGCTAGCAGTACCGACCCGCTAGCCCAAGCCCGCGCCACGCTCACCGCCGGCGGCTGGACTTGGAACGCCTCCTCAGAATCATGGAGCAAGAAAATCAAAAACGAGACGGTGCCACTGCGCTTTAATTTGGCGACCGCCGAGACGCCTGAGTTGCGCGAGGCCGCCGAGTTCGTTAAGACCAGTTGGGAAAAGTTGGGCGTCACCGTCGACTTAAAAATTTACGAGCTCGGCGATCTTAATCAAGACGTGATCCGACCACGCGAGTATGAAAGTTTGCTCTTTGGCCAAGTTTTGGGACGAGTGCCCGACCTAGCTTCGTTCTGGCATTCTTCCCAGCGACTTGATCCTGGACTAAACATCGCGCTGTACACCAACATCACCGTCGACAAATTGCTCGCCGAGATGCGCGCGACGCCGGACGAAGCGGAACGCGAAGAGCTTAATGCCCGCATCGCCAAAACGATTGCCGCGGACGTGCCGGCCGCCTTCTTGTACGCTCCGGACCTGGTGTATCTAGTGCCCGCGCGAATTAAAAATGTGTCTTTCCCCCAACCCAACACCGCGTCTGACCGCTTTGCCGCCATCCATACTTGGTATAGCGCTACCGATCGGATTTGGAAAATATTTAATCAGTAAATTAATTTAATTCTTATGTCTACTCGCAATCGTCCTCCCCGTTCTGGCCGCAATGGTCGCGGTCCCCGCGCCCCCGAGCGTTCGCGCGCTGGCACCGGCACGGTGCCAGCGCTCATCCCCGGCAACGTCCGCATCATCACCTTGGGCGGCGTTGAGGAGATTGGCAAAAACATGACGGCCATCGAATTCGGTAACGACATTGTCGTCATCGACGCCGGCCTCCAATTCCCTGACGAAAATCAGCCGGGCGTTGATTACATTATTCCCGACACCACCTATCTCGAAGAAAATAAGGGTCGCATCCGCGGCATGATCGTCACTCACGGTCACCTCGATCACATCGGCGGCATTCCTTTCATCATGCCCAAGCTTGGCAATCCGACGCTTTACACCCGCAACCTAACGGCGATCATGATTAAAAAACGGCAAGAAGAATTTGCTCACTTGCCCAAGTTCCCGATCGAGATTATCGAAAACGATAGTCGCATCCGACTCGGCGATTTGTCGATCCGCTTCTTTGGCGTCACTCACACCATCCCCGACTCAATGGGTATTATCGTCGAGACGCCCTACGGCGGCATTGTTTGCCCTGGCGACTTTAAACTCGAACACGAAGGCGGCGTGCCCAGCGAGCGCGAACTTAATTCCTACAAAATCTTTGACGACTATCCCGTCCTGGCGCTGATGGCCGACTCAACCAACGTCGAAAACCCCGGCTTTTCCGTTCCGGAAAAAGAAGTTCACAAGGGCTTGGAAGAAATTATCAAAAACGTTTCGGGCCGCCTGGTGATCGGACTCTTTGCTTCTCAACTCGAACGCATCATCAAGGTCATCGAGATTGCGGAAAAATATGGCCGCCACATCGTCGTTGAGGGCCGCAGCATGAAGACCAATATTGAAGTGGCTCAACTGGCCGGCATGCTTAAGCCCAAGAAAGACACGATTATTCCCGCTCAAGAATCTGGCTCTTACCCCGATAACAAAATTTTAGTCCTGGCGACCGGCGCCCAAGGCGAGGAGTTTGCGGCTTTAATGCGCATGGCCACGGGCACTCACAAGGCCTTTAAGTTTAAGGCGGGCGACACTGTCGTGCTCTCCTCCTCGATCATCCCAGGCAACGAACGCACGGTAGAAAAACTCAAAGACAATATCGCCCGCCAAGGCGCCCGAATCGTCCACTACCGCAGTTCGGAAGTCTACATCCACTCATCCGGTCACGGCAATCGCGGCGAAATTGAGTGGCTCCACAAAAAACTCAAGCCTCGCTTCCTCATCCCCGTTCACGGCAATCATTACCGTCTCCGCCTGCACGGCGAACTAGGAGTAGAAAACGGCATTCCGGAAGAGAACGTGGTCATCCCTGACGACGGCATGGTGATCGACATCGTTGATGATGGTCAGAAGATCACGCCACTTAAGCAAACCGCCTCGAGCAAGCTCGTGATGGTGGACGGCCTCGGAACCAACAACATCCAAGAAGTCGTCATCCGCGACCGCCAGATGCTCGCCCAAGATGGGATGTTTGTGATCATCGCCATCATCGATGTCAAAACTGGCAAGGTTCGCAAATCGCCCGACATCATCTCCCGCGGCTTTATCTATCTCAAAGAATCACAAGATCTGTTGCGCCACGTCCGCATGGTCACAAAAAAGAAAATCGAGGAGGCCACCGCCCAGATGCATCCGATCAACTTTGATTACGTTAAGAACGTCGTCCGCGAAGAAGTGGGTCGCTTCCTCTTCCAAAAAACTCATAATCGTCCAGTTATCCTCCCCGTCCTGATTGAGGTGTAGAGTAAGTGTAATATAATGAAAGGGTGACCTTAACACCCGCCACTAAACGACGTTTACGCTACGCGATTTATTTAGGTGGATTTTTTCTCAATGCCAGCTCGGCTCTGACGGCCTACATCAACTCCTCGTTCTTAAATCAATTCGCTCCAGAAAAATTTGTGGGGATCTTTTATGTGGTCGCCTCGCTCGTCAGTTTAATTGGCGCCATCGCGCTTACCGAGCTAGCCCACCGCCACGGACCAAGAAAAATTCTAGCCGGGCTAAGTGCCGTGGTAGCGGGGCTACTCTTGACTCTCACTCTCACCAGCTCCGCCCTCATCTCAATTTTGGCGCTCTTGGCGTATCTGGTGACCTCCTATCTCTTGGCTATTACCCTCGACATCCAACTTGAGCAACTCTCAACCCATGCCATTACTGGACGGATCAGAGGTCTCTTTCTAACTCTCGTTAATCTGGCCTGGCTACTCTCGCCACTCTTAGCCACCTACCTAGTCGGCAAAAACGGTTTTAGCAGTGTCTATCTAATCTCTTTTGCCGCCCTGCTCCCCTTGCTCATTTGGGCCACTACCGCGACCAAAACAAAAAATCCCCGTCACGAGCGCTTTACCTTACTTAAAACTCTGCGCCGGATCAGCTTTGGCAAAACCGCCAAAGCCAGCGCTCTGCGTCGCATCCTAGTAGTGGATCTGGCACTTAACTTTTTCTACGCCACAATGGTGATCTATACTCCAATCTTTCTCAACCGCGTCCTCGGCTTTGACTGGCTGACCATCGGCAAAATTTTCACCATCATGCTCCTCCCCTTTGTCCTGATCGATTTCGTCCTGGGCCAAATTGCCGATACTACACTCGGAGAAAAAGAATTGTTGCTTATTGGTCTAGGAGTCGCGGGCGTCAGCACTGGCAGTCTCGCCTTCTTAACCACCAATTCTGCGTTTGTGTGGGCCGTCATGCTCTTTGCCACTCGAGTCGGAGCAGCCACGATTGAAATGATGAAGGAATCTTATCTCTTTAAACAAATTGACGGCGGCGACATTAACACCATCTTTCTCTCACGCGCCACCTACCCGCTGGCTTACATTATTGCTCCGGTCCTCGCCACCGCCGCTCTCTTGGTGATGCCACTTCAAAATCTTTACTTTGGTCTGGGACTAGTCCTGCTCGCAATGATCCCCGTCGCCAGCAAACTTAAGGATACGCGCTAATTTTTACAAAAAGAAAACCCCGCCGTTAGCTACGCGCGGGGACCTCAATTGAGGATTTCTGCGGGCCTTAACATATAAATGAGCAACGATATCCAGACCCAACGTTCTCGTCGCCCAGAGAGATTCGATTCTCGATTTGACTCACTCCTCGACTGATTCTGGTTATAATCTCTCAAATTACCCAGATAAGCCGAAGAGTAAAGATTGATTGAAATGAACTAATCCTTTTTAATGAACTGGCGCGGACAATCAACCAAACTCCACGACAGGCATCGATTCAACGATCCTCGCGCTCCTCTCTCGCTAGCTACTAATCGATCACAATCTCACTAGCGAGACTACAGGAGAAGATAACTACCGACGCGATTTGTCAGACTTACTTGGGACTAAGCCCTTCCGATACGATGCAAGCAGTTCCGCTGACCTGAGGAACCTGCACCCCATTTCAACCTGCCACCATCATAGCACATACAAAAATCCTGTCAAGTATTTTTAGTACTTTAACAATAAAACGGCCAAGTTGAGCCATTATTTCATCATTCGGCTGAGGCGGCAGCCCAAACAATCCTTTTCACCACAGCCCCGCTTAACAAATTCGCCCGACACGATCTCCCCCGTCACCCGATCAAGCAGGTCACGGACCGTCGCCTCATCGGCAGGCGGAATTTCGAAAGCTTCGCGCTTAAATTTTCCACTCTCACTCGGCTCCACAAAATCCACCATCGCGCTAGCCACCTTAAAGCGTCCGCGCTCGCACTCTTCGATCAAAATTTTATAGAACACCAACTGACGATAAATATCTCCCGTCGAATTTTTGGTCGTACCTAAAATTTCGTTACGACTCTTGGGCGACATTGTTTTATAGTCCACGATCTGTACCGTCTCGGGACTCAGAAATTCGATCTTATCGATCTTGCCCACCAATTTGAGATCGGGCGTGAGATGACAACCCGGAACTTTATACTCGTTAAGAATCGATCGCGGCCAGCCGCCGACTGGCGAAGTAGACCAAGTTTGAAACCAGCCAGCCAGCGCTTCTCTACCCCGCACCTGCGCCGCCGCCAAATCTCTTTCCGAAAAAGCTTCATGCTGAACCAGACGCTCAAAACTGGCCAACAACGATTCGACGGTCACCTCACCGCCCTCACGATAACGATTAAAAAAAACTTCGAGCGTCCCGTGGATCGCCGTACCATACATGGTATGACGATTGCGGATCTGGATCACCCGCAACAAATTAGTAAATAAATAATCAAGCGGGCAGCGCAAATAATTATTTAACCCCGTCGCCGAGAGACCCTGCTCGCGAAAGCGGCCCGCCAAATAAGCCGGATCAAAAATTGACGCCCCCTGATATTGCCGCGGTGTAAAAATCAAATTGCACTCGGGACGCACCTGGCTCTCCCACTCCGCCATCGGCTCAAACACCAAGCGCTCCGGATCCAACTCCTCAATAAACTGGCTCGGCAAAAGTGGCCGCCCATCCGATCCCTCAGATGAGTAACTGAGCGCGACAGCCAAACGCGCGCGAGTGAGCGCCACGTAAAAAAGGCGGCGCTCATCCTCCACCGGATCGGCGGCCGTTGGCACGCCCGCGCGCGTCGGGATCTTAAAGTATTGCGGCGAACGACGACTCCCCCAACCATTATCCGAAACCCCGATCACGTAGACGTAATCAAACTCCAAACCCTTGGACTTGTGCGCCGTCATCAACTCCACACCGCTTTGGCCTGCCTCCTGACGAGTCTTGATCCCGCGATGATGCGTCGCCAAACGATTAAGAAATTGAATAAAGTCCGCCAACCTAAAATTATGATTACTCCGCGAGAGCGCCACCCCCTCGTCGTAGAGCGCGTGTAATTTGCTCAACACCTCCTGGGCTTCGGGCAAACCCAAAACATGCTCCAAATAACCCGACTCCCGCACCACCACCGCGTACAAATCCAAAAAACTCTGATTGGCGGCCAAGCGGGCCCAGCGCTCCAACTTCTGCGACCAAGATTTTAATTTTTTCTTACGGCTGGTCCGCAAGCGCTGCCAGAGCGAACCGCCGGTCGCCTCCTCCCGCAGGGCATAAATTTCTAGAATATCCACTGCCACAAAATCGAGATGCAAAAACTCCAGCAACAAGCGATCATCACCAAAACCATTAATCGCTCGCAAGAGAACAATTAATTTTTGCACCTCAATATCTTCTAAAATATTAGAGTCGGAACGGACCACGAAAGGGACTCCCGCCCGCTCAAAATAATCAATGATCGGTAGCGAGTCGCCATTAGTGCGATAAAGCACGGCCAACTGCTCCGGCGGCACACCGGCGGCCAGCTTTGACTTAACCTCTTCTACTAGGTACAACAATTCGTGAGCGGGTTTAGTAAAGGATCTAACTTTAATCGGCAGGGACGCTCGCTCGGAGCGCGCCACCAGGGGCGACAAACTCTCAGCCGGCAAAGCCTGACTCTTGCTGATCACACTCTGGGCCGCATCCAAAATAAGCTGGGTCGAACGATAATTATCCGTTAACGTAATTAGCGTCGCTTGAGGAAAAAGTTTTTTAAAATAATTAAAATTATCCAGCGAGGCGCCTTGAAATTGGAAGATGGCCTGCTTCTCATCGCCGACAATAAACAAGTTGGGCTGATCGTGGAAACTAGACAGCAGTTCCAACAAACGATTTTGTGACTGATTGGCATCCTGGTGCTCGTCAGCCAGCACATATTGATATTCTTCTTGAATCTGCAGACGGAAGTCGCTGTCTTCGCCAAGAGCGCGATTAACCTCTAGCAACATATCGCCAAAATCGTAGAGACGACGGGTGGCCAACTTGGTTTCGTAAGCCGTGTAAAGTCGGACTAGCTCCTCAGCTTTGGTAATATTGGTCCGCAAAACTTGATACTTACCCTTAATCTGGCCCGCGTAGGCCCCTTTCTCGTGACGCAAATCCGGCACGCTCTCGAGCGCCTTCTGCTCGAGCTCAACAATCGCGCGCAGGTCGTCGGGGCTGACATTTTCGCGCTTGAGTCGATCAATTTCTTGCTGGACCGGAAAGAGATAGTGGAATTGGTCGCCATAGGGTCGGAGGAGCGAGAGATCGCTCTCCAAAATTGCCTCCTCCAAAATCTGAATCTGATCAATCGGTAAAGCATTGATCGCTCCCACAATACGTGGGAATTTTTCGGGATAACGTCTAATCAACTCGTTAGCAAAACTATGGAAGGTGTGAATGGGGATCCGGTAGGCGCGACTGCCCACCAACGACACCAGTCGCCGGCGCATCGCGTGGGCGCCGGCATTAGTAAAAGTTAGCGCCAAGATCGCGTCGGCGGGCGTGTCGGTCTGACGCAAAATGTTGGCGATCCGCAGAGTTAACACTTGAGTCTTGCCCGTGCCAGGACCAGCCACCACCATCACCGGACCCTCAATCAGATCAACGGCCCGACGTTGAGCGGGATTAAGACGTTGATAGTGTTGCTCAAATTGATCCACCGACATTGCCCGGATTATACCATTTGCTATAGTCTAAGATATGACGCTACACGAAACGATTAAAAACGCCATTAAAGAGGCGATGAAGGAGAAGAACTCGGTTAAGCTCACGGTTATCCGTGGCTTGATCTCGGCCTTTATGAACGAGGCCGTCACCAAGGGTTACAAGCCCGACCAGATCCTCACTGACGAAGAGGCCATCGCCGTCATCAAGCGACTAGCCAAGCAACGCAAAGACGCCATCGCCCAATTTACCGCCGGTGGCCGAAGTGACTTAGCAGAGAGCGAACAGGCCGAACTCGCCTACGTCGAAACCTACTTACCAGCCACCATGCCTCGCGAAGAAATTAAAAAAGTGGCCGAAGGCGTAATCGCCGCCACGGGCGCCACTAAAGCTGACCTAGGCAAGGTGATTGGCGCCGTCGTCAAAGAGACCCGCGGCCAAGCCGACGGCGCGGACGTCAAAGCGGTGGTGGAGGAACTCTTAAAATAGTTTTTAAAAAACCTTGGCCAATTCGGCCAAGGTTTAAGGTCTAAGCGGTGGGAACGGGAATCGCGGTAACGTCACGAAAGCGGAGGATGCTAGAACTATGATCCCAACCACACCCGACGTCTTCAAGGTCGATACTATCCCGGCCCAGCTCGCCCGCATCAAAATGGCGAGATAGCGATGGCACCAAATGGCCCTGAACAGGATGTTGATACAGACGCTCCTTCTTATCAAAAGAGGTCCAGAATAACATCCTAGGAAAATCCCTTCGACACTTCTGCCAGATAATGGCGATCCCCTGAATGCCAGTAAGAAGACCATTCTTACCAGAAGCCAGCTCCAGGCACTCCTCAAATCCCATCACCCGACGCGGCTTAATGTCAAAAACATCCACCTCGTAGGCGTGGCCGGGAATGAGACGATGACTCGGCTCACGGTAATGTTCGTCACCAATTACCTCTTTTGAACACAGAAACAAACTATTGGGCAACTTCGACAGAGCCGTAGCGTGTTCGTAATCGACATCGACAACGAAAGAGAGGGTGAGGCGTAAATAAAAAGGCGGACCGTCAAAACGCCAATCACCAATGAATTTCGCCACCACATCACCGAGTCCGGGAGCATTGTTGACACGCTCGGCCTCGTCTTTGGACAGACGGGCCTTGTTGTAAGCCTCTGCCACCAGCTTAAGGAACTGGCGGCCTTCGGGACCGTCGGCCTGAACCATCGAAATTACCTCCTTTTATGAAGATCTGTTTTGGTTAATTTACCTGATTTGACCCGTTAAATTTATATTATATATAATCTTAACTGTCAACATAAGAGCGATAGCGAACGATATATCTCTTTACGTGCGGTCAAATTCGGCAAGCTTTTTTAAGCACTGAAGAACGGCTGACTCACGTTGATAAAAGATGATTTTTAAAGTAGAGTTAGCCACATGAAGGATCCGGGAACTCAGCGGCTTAATAAACGTCTGGCCGCTGATGGCTTGGCCAGCCGTCGCGAAGCTGATGAGCTAATCACGAAGGGTTTGGTGTGGGTCAATGGCCAGAGGGCGGCGCTCGGCCAACAGGTCGCCGCCGGCGACCAAATAGAAGTGCGCCGCCCCGACCCCACTTACCACTACGCGCTCTACCACAAGCCGCGCGGCGAAGAAATGAAGGAGGTCTACGCCTGGCAAGGCGCCCAGCTCCAAGCGCTTGGCCGACTCGACAAAGAGTCGCGCGGTCTGCTCCTGCTCTCCGACGATCGTCGCCTCTCCGCCCGTCTACTTGATCCAGAACATGGCCACCCCCGAGAATACGTTGTTGAAGTCGACAAACATCTCTCACCCTCCTTCGCCCGCCTCCTCTCCGCCGGCATCGACATCGAAGGTTACCACACCCAACCAGCGGAGGTGACAATCCTCGACGACCGCACTTTTAAAATCATCATGCGCGAAGGAAAAAAACATCAGATCCGCCGAATGTGTTCTGCCCTCGGCTTCCAAGTCACTGACCTACTTCGCACCCGCATCTCCAACCTGCGACTAGGCAACCAAAAACCGGGCTCTGCGCGAGAGCTCCGGCCAGTGGAAAAAACTAAACTGTTAGAGACGTTGGGTCTTACTCAATCTCGTAGCGAAGAGTAACCGTCACCATCACCTCCTGCGAACCTGGCTCAACCGCCACGCGAGGAGCGGCACTCTGAGCCACCGACATCTCCATCATCCCACCGTAACCATCCTTGGCGTAAGGATAAGGATAACCGTAGCCACCCTCGTCGATGCCGAGCAAACGACCAACCTTAAAGCCACCGGCCTTGGCAATCTCTTTGGCCTTCTCTTTGGCTTGAGCAATCGCCTCAGCGCGAGCTTCGCTCTGAGCCGCCGTGGGATCATCTTGCGTAAACGCTAGCTGGGAAACGCTGTTGGCGCCGTTAGTGACTACACCAGAGAGCAAGCTGCCAACTTTAGCAAAGTCACGAACCTTAACGACGACACGCAAGCTAACCGTGTAGCCCACGATCGAAGCCGGTGGACAGGTCGTCACGCCATTGGCGTAAACAACGCCGCCACAGTAAGAATTCTGATAGCGAGGTTCCACGTTGTAACCCTCGGTGCGGATATCAGCATCGGCCACGCCCTGACCCTTAACGAAAGCGATGGCTCGCTCTGACTTGGCGGTATTTTCCGCCTGGAGCGCCGCTAAATCTTTGCCGCCCTCGGTGATCACACTAAAACTAAACTCCGCCACGTCTGGTACGGCAACCGCCTTACCCTCTCCCATAACGGAAAAACTCCGATAAGTGGATGGCTCAACCGTCCGCGCGTAAGTACGGGCATAAGACCAAGCCGCCACCCCCACAAGCAATACTGCGATAATCACGGCAATGCCGAGATAATTTTTTATTTTTTCGGTCATGGTTGGATTTTACCCCAAGCGGGCCTCCAAATACAAGAACAGAGGAATTTCTTTACGGGCCAAATCCTCGGCCGCCTGCCGGGGGCCGCGCTGGCTCTCACGGTGTGACACCCACTCTTCTAAGCGCGAAATCACAAATCCTTGATTAGTCAATAGTTTGGCATACCACTGGAGCGGCCGATGGAACGAGAGAGTGGTCACGCCCGGCGCTGACCCAGGATGCATCTGGATCTCGGATCGCTGTTCCGATAAGTAGCGATCGACTCGTCGATACTGACGGCCCTCCGCCTCATCCCAGCCCCAAGCCGAAAATTTAGGGATGCGAAAAGCGGGATGATTAAGCACCAAAATCAAACGCCCGCCGGGAGCTAGCACGCGACGGACCTCGGCAAAAACCTCTTTAACTTCTGCGATGTTCTGGATCGCCAAAATGCTCATGACCACGTCTTGCGAAGCCGGCTCCACCATCCCCAATTTATGCGCCGGCGCTACAAAGTAAGAAATATTTTTTGTCTCGGCCTGCTTGGCCAGGGCAATCAGCTCGGCCGAAAGATCAACCGCGGTAATCGGGGCTAAGCCAGGGCAAGCGGCCAAAAGTTCGCGAGAGAAAAATCCCGAACCACACGCCAAGTCGAGCACGCGCAAGCCTGCCTTGGGCGCCACTAGGCGCAAGAGATTAGGCAAAATCACCCGACGTTGAAAACTATCCTCATCCGTCGAGAGTAATTGATTGTACCAATCGGCGACCCCACCCCAAGAAGTCTCTGGCGTCTTCATGATTAGCGAACCACAAAACTGGCGCGCACCGTCACCATCACTTCCTTAGCGATACTGCTCGTGTCGTACTCTCCGTAATCACTGACGTTGATCGAATTGGGCGACAAGACCTGCACCACCCCACTGGCGGCCGACTTAAGGGCGCCAACTCGCTGACCACTAGAAACCGCCAACTGTTCCGCCCGAGCTCGAGCATCCCTAATCGCGTCCGCCAAAAGCGAGACGCGCAACGACGCTAAACCAGAATAATAATACTCGGGCTGACCGGGAGAGAAAAATACGCCACGATTAATCAACTCGCTAGAACGTTTAGCCAAATCCGCAATTTGATTAACGTCTTGGGAGTTAACCGTTAAATGTTGGACCAGGTCATACTCGCGAGGACCTTGATTGTTATAGTCATAACGTTCGTTAACAAAAACCGGAGAGATCACCAGTGCGCCATCAGTAACCCCGTTCTTCTTTAAAAAATCAACCACCACGGCAGAGTCCCGGGCCAATTCTAAATAGCCAGACTGAAGTTGTCCGGCCGGCACCGTCCGCGAAACGCTAGATTGCCACTTGGCCGAATCGGCCGTCACCGCCTGCTTAGCCGAGCCGACCACCGACAACGAGTTATCAAAAGAACGGACACGATAAAAGGTATAGGCTCCCACTACCGCCGAAATCATTAGCGAAACGCCCACAATCGTCGCCGGCACCGCGAAAGGAATAGACCAAAATTTATTATTCATAAACGTAGTATAGCAATCATTTAATCGTTTTGAGAATCAGCTCAAAATCAGACTTAATTTGGTCGGCGGGCTCAAGCCAAGTTACCGAAGCCACCAACACCTCCGGCGACCCCGGCTTAAGCCAAGCCACGCTCTCCCCTTCGTACAGACCTGACCACCGCCAGCGATGGGCCAACTGACCCGCCACCGTCGTCGTCGCCAACTCGCCCGTTGGCGAAAGCTGGAAGTTGGCCTCGGGCGCAGCCAAAATCCAATCGCGCAGACTCAACTGCCCAGCGTTTTTAAACAAATCAATCGTGATAGCCGTTGGGCCCTCAAGCGCTGGCGTCGAGCCGACTACCTCGGGCACCAGCAACACCAGGCCAAAGAGACGACTCTCTCCCTCATTTCCCGCCAACTCCGTTACTTCGTAAGACGGTGGGTAGCCGAAGCGAATCCCTAAGCCCCCACTCACAAAGGGCGTTAACTGACGAGCAAACCACCAGCCGCCAAAGATAATCAACGCAATTGCCAAAAAGGGTAAAATCTTTTTTATCATTTTGCTATCGCCAAATGGTTAGAATTAAACCAAAAATAACGAAGACTACTAACTGGTAACCCACCTGGATCAGGAAGCGAGCCCAGGCCACTTGCCGCGAATCATTATTCCACATCGCGGTCCCGGCAATTGTCGGGACAATAAAGCCCGCCCAGATCCACAGCGCGCTCTCCACGCCGCCAAGTCCGAGCCGGACGTAATGAGCCAAAACAAAAACCTGAAAACAGGTGAGTAAAAATTGAATGGCGTAGAGCGGCGCGGCGCGCTTCTGCATCTCGCGCCGCGCGGCCAAATCAGCGGCCGTCGCGCCGATCACCTTAAGCCAAGCTCGGCCAAAGAGTGGTCCGTACCACACTGCCCCGACCACCATCGCCGCCACCGCACACCCGATCACCGCCCAATAATTAATGATTGAATTCATTTATAGGTTCTAAATTTCTAATTTCCGCCGACCAAATGCCACACAATAATCGCCAAACCGCCCCACCAGCCAAGATCGGAAACAATCAGGCCCAGCGCAATCTGCCGCTGCCAGTGCGCAGGCAAAAGTTCGCTGGCTCTCCCCGCTCGCTCGCGAGCCAAAAGGTAGGGACTAACGCGAAAAGACAAAAACAGACCATTGAGAATCAGAACACCGGCAATCAATCCCAGCACCAGCGGCACTGGTCCGCTTGCGCCGCGGAAAAAGATCGATCCGCCCACCACCGCCAAAAAAATTCCCAACCAAATCAGCGGCTTGGTAACTTTGTGCGTCCGCGTCGTCGCCTCCGTCCAGTAGGCCGAGCGGCGCCCCAAAAAACCATGCAGGTCGATCACCGTCACGGCCCCCAAACCGATTACAATCCCGCCCAGCAAACCGAACAAACCGATAAAATCCAACCAGTTAATTGAGAGCATAAATGGCGTAATTAAGATACCCGGCAAAAGTAACCCAGGCCAGGTAAGGGGCCAAGAGCCAGGCCGCGAGGCGAGAGACGCGAGCAAAAGATAAAATCGTTAACCCAATCGCCAGCCACAAAAAGATAATTTCCACCAAGGCCCAGCCCGGTGATTGCCAACCAAAAAAGATGATCGACCAGAACGTGTTTAAAATCAGCTGAGCGCCAAACGCCACCAAGGCCCGACGCACCAGCGCGCGATCAGTCCCCACTCGCCAAACGACGAAAGCCGCAATGCCCATCAAAATATATAAGATCGTCCAGACGGGGCCAAAGAGCCAGTTGGGTGGGGCAAAGCTTGGTCGAACCAGCTCTGCATACCAGGAGTCGATTGCCGGCACAGTAAACACCGAGCCAATAATGCCCGCCAACTGCGAGAGCACAATAAACCCAATTAACACCGCCCAGCGTTTTGCCGTCATGAGATTATTATCCTACATTTTTTAATTTATTTCTCCTCCGGCGAGAGATCCAGGCAGACGGAATTAAGGCAGTAGCGCCGACCCGTAGCTGTGGGGCCGTCATCAAAAACGTGCCCGAGATGAGAACCACACTGCGCGCAAACAACTTCGGTCCTTTCTAAACCATGAGAACGATCAGAAACTTCCTTGACTGAACCAGGCATCGCCTGATCAAAAGACGGCCAGCCAGTACCAGAGTCGAATTTGGCCTCGGAGTTAAACAGTTGGTTGCCGCAAACTTTGCAATTGTAAGTGCCCGTCCGCTCCTCGTGGAGCAGCTGGCCAGAAAAAGGCGGCTCCGTCCCCTTCTCCCTCAACACGCGATACTCCTCGGGAGTTAAACGTTTTTTGATTTCTTGTTCGTCCATAAATTTTCCATTGATTAATTATAGCACTGCCTACCCCTGCCGCCGCTCAGAGAAGCTGCAAATTAGTGCTAAACTTTGCCTAAGAAAACTTTTTCCAAAACACCACTGGCAATGAGCGTAGTCGGCTGCCCCTCGGCGACCAGTAAGCCCTTATCAAGCACGTAGGCTCGGTCAGTAATTTCTAAAAGTGATTTAAGATTGTGCTCAACTACCACCACGGCGATCTGGCGTTTCTGATTAATCTCTTTAATCGTGGCAAAAATTTCCTTCACGATCTTGGGAGCAAGTCCTAGTGATGGCTCATCGAGAAGCAGAACCTTAGGGTCGGTGACCAAGCCGCGAGCGATCGCGAGCATTTGCTGCTGGCCCCCAGAGAGCGTCCCCGATTTGGCTTTGAGTTTGGTTTTAAGCGCCGGTAAAAGGTCGAGAACTTCCGCAATCTTCTCTCTAACTAGTTTTTTGTTCTTAATCACGATCCCGCCTAATTCCAAATTTTCCTGCACCGTCAGATGACGGAAAACCCGGCGGCCCTGCGGTACAAAAGTGATCCCCCGCAACACCATCTCGTGCGAGACTGGGGTAACCGACTCTTCGTGCCAGTAGACTTTGCCCCGCTCGATAGGCGCCAGGCCAAAGAGGGCCTTTAGAACCGTCGACTTCCCCGCCCCGTTGGGCCCCATCAAGGCCACCACCTCACCCTCATCAATTGCTAGCGAAACACCGTCAAGCGCCTTCACGCCACCATAGTGGACATGGAGATCCTCTAGTTTTAGCAATTTTTCTGTAGCAACAGCCGTGGGCATGGTTTATTAATTACCAGTTAAGATCGTTGGCTGGCCACCTTTAATTTGCTTCATGATAATCGGGCGGGTGTAGATGCCGCTAGCGTTAAACTTGGCGCCTGAGAGAAGATTACTTTTGACACAGCTGTAATCACCCTTACACTCCGTAACAGCTTGGACCAAAACCTCGGTTGCTTGTTTGGAGAGTCCAAAAACCGCCCCCTCGCTACCCTCCAAATCGCCAGGGAACGAATAAATCACATCGGGTACTAACTCACGCACGGCCGGTAATTCCGCTACGTAAGTTGTATAGACCGGCACCATCACTTTAAGTTGGCGGAGCTTGGGTACGCCGCTGCCAAAGAAGAAGGAGATATCAGGTGAGTAGATAGCGTCAACGCCAGCTTTGCTAATCTTTAATACCTCCGGCGAGAGATCAACAGTCTCGTCGGTTAAAACAACGTCTTGAGCGATTGTGCCCTTAAAGTTTTTACGGAAGCTGTCGGCGTGAGTCTGAGAGAAGGCGTTTTTAAAGCTCACCAGCGCCACCTTGCGATGACCACGAGCAAACATTTGCTCAGCCACAAACTTCGACTCCTCTTGGAGAGAATACTGGATATTGAAGAAGTTGTTGCCGCTAGCCGCATACAAATCTGAGGAAGCGGCGGCTGGTACAATGGACAGAACCTCCTTACCCTTTAAAAGCGGCACAACCGCCTCTTGAGGCGAGCCGCAGGCGGGACCAATGATGTATTTAGCTTTATCAAACTCCGCTAATTTTTGATAAGCAGTTACCGCCACCTTTGGGTCACATTGATCATCCTCAAAAATCAAACTAACAGCCGTCGTACTCCCAACACCAGCCTGCACACCTCGGCGGACCTCCTCACCATAATCAGCCAGTGGACCAGTAAGCGGCGCGATTACTCCTATTTTGACAGGTTCGCTTGTGCCCACAGGGCCATCTTTTTTAACCGCCACGCCAATACCCCACACCACCAGAATAATGACAATGATCGCGATTATAATTTTTGCTGTGTTGGACATGGTGTTTTTGCTATTCTCCTAAATATGCCTCAATTACTTCTGGCTTTTTTAAAACTTCTTCTGGTAAACCTTGGGCCAAGAGCTGGCCGGCGTCCATCACGATTAAGTGATCACACAACTCGCGGATTAAATCCATGTTGTGCTCGACTAAAATAATAGTTTTACCTGCCGCCCGGAGCTCTTTAATTACGCTCACCACTGTTTTAATCATCTCAGGAAAGAGTCCGGCAAATGGTTCATCAAGAAAAATGATGGAGGCCGCGTTGTCACTAGCCGAGACCATCGCGAGCACGCGCGCGATCTCCAAGAGCTTGCGCTGACCATAAGAGAGATTAGCGGCTAACTCCCCGCGCTTCTCCCACAGACCAACTTTTTTAAGGGCCGCCTCAGCCTGAGCCACATGAAAATCTTTGTGCTTCTCAAACAGTGAGGCAAAAGTGTTCCGCTCTGTTAGGACCACCAAGATGTTATCGAGCACCGGCATTTGCTCAAAGAGTCGTACGTCTTGGAAGGTGCGGGTTACGCCGTACTCGGCTGACTCATAAGCGCGCAAGCGCGAGAGCTCAACGCCAGAAATTACGATCGCCCCCGCCTCAAACGGGAACATGCCAGTGAGAGTATTGATAAGAGTCGATTTGCCCGAGCCGTTGGGACCGATCACGCCAGTGATCTTGCCGGCAGCAAATTCAACCGAGAGCCGGTCTACCGCCTTAACCCCGTCAAATTGTTTGGAGAGACCGTGGGTTTTAAGCATCGTAGCCTAATTAAATAGGATGTTGCCCCGACCGTCAAATTACCGTTTTGGTCTAATTGAATAGCAAACCCAGGTGTAACCCAGGGCATTATTGTAGCGCCTGCCGACAACCTCACAACCACAATCGCTAACTAAGTTCTCCAGCACCACAAAATCAGCATTGGGATCTTTAGTATTTGCGCTTTGCAGGTTAGAGTGAGTTAAGAGTATGTAGCCGCCTGGATTAATATGGTCTCTGGCCTCCTCAAATAGTCTTCGGTGCAGGACCATCCCCGGATCATAGAGCGCTGCGGTGATGCTTGTTTTTTCTGTGGGGACAGCGTTCGTAATGGGCAGATTAGCAATTATCCGATCATATTTTTTATTCCCCATTGCTGAGAAGAGATCACTTACGAATACCGATATTGTGTCTTCTAGACCATTTAGTTGAACATTATGTTTGCTGCAAGCTACCGCCTCCGGAATAAGATCCACAGCATCAACGTGTTTGGCCCCTTTAATAACTGCCGCAATTGATTCGACACCAGTACCGCAACCGATGTCAGCAACATCCAAACCGCTCAAATCACCAAGAGCTTCATATAATGTGCGAGAGGACACGGAGTGATCAGCGGCCGGCGGAAAAATGCCAGGGAAGACATCGATTAAGATAATTTTGCCATCGATTTCGACATTCACCCGATAAGTTCCTTGGGCTTTCTTGCGCTCCAGTTCTTTGACCATTCCCTGGGTCTGCGGGGAATCAGCTTGTGGTTTGATTTCCATTACTCAGCCTTCACGAATTTACCCTCACGAACAGTCTTCATTTCAAAGGCTTCGACTGGAGTCTCAACAAAACCCTTGTCATCAAACTCAATGAGAGGAATAGATACACTGCCCTCAAACCTCACCTTCTCTAAACCTGATCGAACATTCTCTCGATTAATTTCTTGGCCAGACTCAACAAGGCCCTTCATCACCTCCGCCAGAACCAAAACTGCGTTGTAAGAGGTAACAGCCGATGGCGACAATGGCTTTAGATTAAATCTAGCTTCGTACGCCTTCTCAAACTGATCATAACCATGAGACTGGCTTGGCGTTGCAAAATATAGACGGTTTTGCATCAGCTCTGGGCATTCGCTCAAAGCTTTTGGCGTTCCGGCAGACTCGGTGGAGAGAAGAGGTAAAGGCGCTCCAAGTTCCTTAGACTGAGCCAAAAAGACACATTCCAACTCGGCAAAAGCGCCAAAGAAGGCGTCTGGGGATTTGGCCTTAGCCTTGCTAATCAAAGTTCGATAATCAGTAACGGCATAGTCCGTACCCATTTCTTTAGCCACCACAGTAATACCAAATTCTGGCGCATTTTTTTCAACCAAGTTAGCAGTAAAAAGCCAGAAGCTAAAGTTTGCTGGCTGGACAATGGCAATCTTTTTCCAGCCCTTATTTTGAGCAAACTTGAGTAATTCTCTAATCCCCACTTCGTTCTTGGGCCAAGTAACAAAGAAATAAGGTGAGTTAACTTTAGACTCAATGTAGGTTGAGACATTGGGGCTCACCACTGGAGTTTTGTCAGCTGAAGAGATGGCAGCCACTACCTCGCCGTTACCGTCCCACTGAGGACCAACAATAGCGACTACATTATCAACTGCAATTAACTTCTTGGCCGCTGCCGCTCCGCGTTTAAGATCAAGACCAGGAGCGTCTTCTGAAACCATTTCTATTTTCTTGCCACCCACCCCACCTTGAGCATTTACTTCTTCCACCGCTAGCAGAGCCCCGTTCTTTTCCTCTGCACCAATTTCAGCGCCTAAGCCAGATTGCCCAGACATCTGCCCGATCTTGATAACCTCCGCCGAGACTGAATTAGGATTTTTGCTCTTGCTCGCCCAAACTCCCAGCCCCACCACCACCAGAATTATGACGATCCAAATTATTGTTTTTTTCATAGTTTATTTAATTCCCACAACAACAGCTTCCATCATTTTGCGATAAACCGTTTCCACACCCTTAAAACCAATCGAAGTCATAAACGTTTTTGCCTCCCCTTCAAAAAACACCAGATCTTCTTGTTCGTCACGTTCCATGTGTGCAAGCCACTCTTTTTTGTAATCCGACCGACCAATGGTGTCGTAAATGTCATATTTGGCAATTTGTTCTCTATAAATCTCTTGTCGCTTTTCTGGATCATCATGGGCATACTTATCACCATTAACAAAAATGCCACCCGGCTTTAAGACCCTGAAGATTTCTGAAATTATCTGTCGACGAAAGTTTTGTTCAAAATTATGGATCACGAAACCAGAAGCTACGGCATCAAATGATGAGTCTGGTATATTCTTCAAATATTCTCCGACCTCACTTTCAATTACCGTCACCCGATTGGAAGCTTGCCAACGATTAAGATTATCCTGGATTTGATCAATCATTTTTTTCTCATTATCAACAGCCACAACGCGTACACGAGAATCTGAGTCAAGTAGAAACTTGGTAGTAATCCCGGTCCCACATCCGACCTCCATAGTTACAATACTCCCCACCTGAGAATCCTTGAAGTGCTCGCGGATAGCTTGCCCAACCGCCTGCTGAAGTTCATCATAGTGCGGGTAAGCCAACTTCAAAAGCTCATACTCTTCGCCCAGGATATTATTAAATCTTTGATCGTTAGAAGTCATTTTATTTATTTCAGAGGAATAATTCTATTTTTCTCAACTTTAAAGAACAGCACTGGTTTATGAGCATTGCCGTCATCATCAAAAGTCATCGTGCCAGATGCGCCAACAAACTCTTTAATATTACTGAGAGATTTAGCAACTAGCTCTGGATCAGTCGACCCGACATCGCTGATCGCCTTGATGTATAGGTTAAATGCATCATAAGCCTGATTAGCCGGAAAACCAACCTCTCGCTGATATTTAGATTGGAATTTTTTATTAAACGCACTATCAACTGTATCAGTAGAAACAAAGATCGTTCCTTCCAAAGAACCTTGGGCTTGATCGATCGTAGGCTGAAACAACAATACAGAGAAAAATGGGATCGTCATCCCTAAATCTCGCAGCCGCTGGGCAGAAACGGCCGTTTGTCCATAATTAGTAAAAACAACGGCCTCTGGATTAGACGTTTTTATCTTCGTTGCTTCGGTTCGCAAATCTTTGTTGTCGACGGTAGGCAGTTGAATTGAGACTACGGCTCCACCAAGCTCTTCAAATTTTTTCTTTACAAAATTAGCCTGGTCCATCTCCCACTCTTGCTGAGAGCCAAATATAGCAATCTTTCGAAATCCTCTTTGCTTATAGAGATACTCGGCCAAGGTAAAACTATCAAATTTGTTAGGCGGAAAAACATCAAAAGTTCTTGGACTCATTTCAGCAAATTTTTCTGACCCGACTGACGGAGAAATAATTACTACGTTTGCCTTTTCTGCTACAGGAGCCAACACCGTCGCTGTGGGAGTGAAATCCGGACCAATTATCAAACGCACATCACGATTTATTAGGTTATAAAGCGCCGATAATCCACCTTTGGGATTATCGCCAAGATTATCCTCATAAACCATTTCAACCGGTCGGCCCAATACGCCTCCAGCTTGATTAACTTCTCCAACAGCCAGATCAATACCTCGTTTGGCATTCTCACCGGTATCAGCAAAGTTACCGGTTAAATTGAGGATTGCGCCAATCTTAATTGGGCCATCAGTATTATTTGACATCTGCCCATCACGATAAAACCACGCCCCCAACCCAACCAGCACTAGAATTATGACAACCCAAATAACGATTTTTTTCATATTTTATTCTAGATCTGTTAGCTGACCACCTTTTACCGCCATAATTTTAGTTTCTGGCTTGCGATTACCGGTGCCGTCAAACTCGATCTTGCCGCCCACACCCGCAAAGTTTGCAGCCTTAAGATTTTTGACCCAAGTGGCCTGATTAGCGTCATAGGTTGCGACCAGCAAATTAAACGCATCGTAGCCGATATCAGACAAAAAGCCAGGATCAGCATTAAAGCGAGCTTTGTACTTAGCTTTAAACTCATCGGCCACGTCCGACTTTACCGTTCCGACAATCGTGCCATCAAGAACCTTCATATCACCCAAGATACGCTGGTAATCAGAGAAGCCAGATTGGAAGTTGGTGTCAAAAAAGAATTGCGGATTATTTTTCTTAATCTTCAAAAATTCTTGCATAAAGCGAGCGCCCTGCTGCGGCACAATAAAGAGACCGATCGTACTGGAGTTGCTAGCGGCCACCTTTAAAGCGTGGGGTCGGAGATCCTTTTCGTCAGCCTGGATAACAAAATCAGTAGTTGTACCCTGGAAGCCTTGTTTAAAACTTTCTACAAAGCGGACCATGGCATCAATATTGCTGTAGACAATCGCCATCTCTTTAACACCCTTCTCTCTCATATACACTCCGTACTCATACTCAGAAGCGATACTGTTGGGCAAAATACCAAGCACGTTATCATCAGCCGGCTCTCGTCCCTGCTCGCCCATTTGGATAACCGGTAGATCGGTTGTCGTTACCGCACCATAAATCGCATCGATCGTCGGCGTAGAAACATTGATCAGCGCCTGGATCTGATTGCTCGTAATCAATTTTTGATAAGCACTGAGTCCCTTGCCACCATTAAAGCCATCATCCTCCATAAAAACATTTATCTTAGCATCAGGATGCGCTTGATTATATTCCTCACTAGCCAAAACAACGCCGTTGCGGATGTTCTCGCCGACGGCCGCGTAATCTCCGCTAAGAATGGCGATGAGTCCTAGATTAAAACTTTTAGCTTGCTGATTGTTGCCAGACCAAACAACCGCCCCGATCACAATAATGGCAATGATAACTACCCAAATAATTATTTTTTTCATATTGGTTACTTTAAAGTTACAAAATCTTGACCATTAAATGTTTGTAAAATGGGCAATTTATTAACTGGATAATTTAGCTCGGGATAGTCTATCCTACCCGATGCCCCAACAAAATCAATTTGCCGGAGCCCAGTGAGAATAGATTCGGAATCAGTTTTACCGACCTCCTCGATAGCATATTTGACTGCATACACGGCATCATAGGCCGAATCAGCCTCTGCCAATGGGGATTTGTCAAATTTCTGTTGATATTTTTCTACAAAATCTGTCTTGGGCAAAGCCGGACGAAAAATAGAAATATCTTTTAACGAACCTGCAGAAATTTTTTTGTCGTAATAAGCGTTAGCAAAATTGGCATGCGCCAACACTGGCGCAGCAATACCAAGCTCCGTTCGTCTCTTAGAAAATGTTACAACATCATTATAGTTTAGAGCACCAAGAACAACATCGGCACCAGACGCCTTAATGAGAGACAACTCTCGCTGCATGTCATTATTATCAAATTTTGGCAGCACGACCTCCTTTACCAATACTCCGCCGGAATTTTCCAGCGCCTTCTTAAACATCTCGCCGTGAGCTTTTCCCCAATAATTGTTGGCATAAATAATAACTGCCTTGGGTTGTCGAAATTTTGATAAATATTTTTCGACAACTCCCCGATTACTAGAAATTGCCATGTAAGTCGTAAAGTGATACGAGCTGGTTGACTCGATCATATCTTGGGACGCAGACGGCGTAATCAAAATCCGTTTTTGTGAATCAATCACGGGCATAACTGCGCCGGCCAAAAAGTCCCAGGTAGCGCCGATAATTACTGGGGCGTTATCGACAGAGATTAATTTGTTAACCACCGAAACAGCCTGTTTAGCTTCGGTGCCGTCATCCTCATAGATCACTTCGAGCGGTCGCCCCAAAACTCCTCCATCATTATTTATTTCTTCCACGGCAAGCGAGATCGCATTTTTCTGATGCTCGCCGTAAATAGCTGCGATGCCCGTCATCGGTAAATCGGCTCCAATCTTAATCGGCTCACTGCTGGTTGGAGCGCTATCTCTTCGGCCAATTAGAACTAAAATGAGGACTAAAACTACTACAATTACCACCCAAATTATGGCTTTTTTAGACATGACTCTAGTCTAGCAAGCTCGGGTGAACTGTAAAGCAAAAGTTGACTATACTGGTTTTATTGCCCGTTATGGCAAACGGTCAATCGTCTGCAACTTACCCTCAACCACTTTTTTGATTACCAGAGGCGGGATCCGGATACCATTCTCATCAAACTGGACCTTGCCGCTCGCGCCCATCGTATTGGTCTTTTTAAGATTGGCAACCCACTTTGAGCTATCACTATCATAGGCATTGAGATAGGTCATAAAGGTGTCGTAGCCGTAATCAGCCAAAAAACCAGGCTCTTCGTTAGGATACATTTTCTTGAAGGCGTTGTAGAACTCCTTGTACTCTTGCGAATTTAAGTCACCCTCCATCCCCAAAGCAATGGCCCCATTAATTTTAGTTAGATTTTCTCCGAGTTGATCCTGATAATAGGAAGTCCCTGTCGTAAGTTGGATATCGTAAACAAGCTGTGTTCCAGAGTTAAGAAGCGGCAACAATTCTTTTGTCAGAATCGCCCCGTTCTCCGGCGTCATAATAAAGACAACCGTTGTTGGTTTGGCTGCGGCGATCTTAGCGGCATCACTTCTTAGCGAATTTTTGTCTGACGAGGCAACAAAGGTAGTAACTGGCTTGCCGTACTCTTTTACAAAAGCTTTAGCAAAAGAGTCCTGAGCGGCATCAATAGAATGAACAACAACTACTTTAGATTCGTTAAAGCCCGCGCCCTTAATGTAGGTGCTAAAACGATCCCAGACATTATCATTCCCTTGGGTCATCTGGAAAACGTAGTCATCGGCAACATTGTTGGCCTGGAAGGCAACCATCATGACGGGAAATCCCGCGGCCTTACCCGGCTCGTAAATAGAGTCCATCGTTGTGGTAAAGAAGTTGATTAACCCCCCAACATTGTCCTGGGTGGTAAGTTTGCGATAAGCGCTTAAGCCTTTGGCGCCATCACCGCCATCGTCCTCCACAACAATCTCAATATTATTTCCCGTGTCTTCTTGATAAACCTGCTGCGCCACTTTTAGACCCTTTAAAGTATTTTCTCCCACTGCGCCAAAATCACCAGTTAGCGACATGACGGCACCAATCTTCAGCCCAGAGGTCTCGGGGTTCTTCGAACCTACAGTAATGATCGCCCCGACAATAATTGTCATGACAACAATCGCCAAAATTATTTTTGATTTTTTCATAATAGCATTATACAGATGAGCTATTTTATTGTATATAGATGAGGCTCGGTTGGACCGTTTCTCAAAAATATGCTTATTTATAGCGCTGGAACGGTTTTTATAATTTGACTAAAAATTAGTCACAAGCTATACTCAGCTGATGGGTAACAGCAACGCCATCTATAACCTAATGGGCCTCACCGAGACCGAAAAGCGGATTCTGCGGGCACTCCAGTCAGCAAAAAACGTGCAAAACATTGCCCGCCAGACGGGTATCTCTCGAACGGGAATAAATTATTGTCTCAGTTCCCTACTTAAACGTAGTCTCGTGCGCATTATCCGTCAGGGCCGCAAAAGATTATTCATTGGCCTGACTAAGCTAGAACTTGTTAATTTGCTGCAAGAGGCCATCGACGGATCAAAAATCGAAGGGGCGGAAAAGAGGGGCGCGAGAGTCCGGTCCACCAAAGAGGACGAATTTGTTATCCATGTGGGAGCCAAAGAGATTATCCCCGCCTACACCCGCATCGCCTCCGCGAACAAAGATGAGCGCATTAAAGCCATCCAACACCATCGCTCTTACAATGAACTATTAGAAAAAATCACCGCTACCCAGTTGGTTGCCTTCAATAAAACCATCATTAAAAATCGCCTCATTATCGAGGGGATGCTGAACGAAGGAGCTTATCAAGCCTACAAAGAAGAAGTTGGAACAAACCCGAACAAGTATAAGGACTCTATCGAAAGCCTAGAAGGACGGATGGCGGATTACACCTGCTTTCCCGACAATAAGTTTAACCATGATGCCGAGCTGTGGCTATTTAAAAATACTTCGCTTTTGATTAATTGGCACGATGAGGTGGCGATAGAAATTACTAACAAAAGTATGACCGCCTTTCTGAAAGATATGTTTGACTTCGTTAAAAAAGACGGCCACAAGATCGACCATAACCGAGCCGTGAGAAATGTTTTAACAAAAAATTGATCTGGGGATTTAAATCTTATACTCCCCGATCAGGCCTTGAGGGCGGTAGAGCATAAGGACGATTAGCAAGAGGCCATAGACGGCTTGGCGCATTTGCGCCGCAATATCGGTGGGAAAGCCCACAAAACGCAAGGCCTCAGGCAACAGGATCAAACAAACCGCCCCCAAAACTGAGCCGCGGAGATTGGCCAGTCCGCCGAGAATAATAATCGCCAGCAAAAAGATCGACTCATTAAGCGAGAAAGTGGAAGGATCAATAAAGGTGATATAAGAAGCAAAAAGTGAGCCTGCTAGTGCCGCCAATCCAGCACTAATTACAAAGATCAGAAGTTTGTAATTAAAGGTGTGATAACCAAACACCCGGATCGCCTCCTCGTCCTCACGAATCGCCTTTAAAACTCGGCCAAACGAGGATTTAACAATCAAACGTGATACAAGGTAAACCAAAGCAAGCGCTACGGCGGTTAAAACCAGAAACTCAAGGTTTGAGTTAAGGTCCAATTTCCAATTACCAATTCCTAAGGAGGGGCGAGTAATCCCGGGGACACCCAAGGGGCCGCGAGTTACTGATTGCCAGTTGAGAAAGATACTATAAATGATGATGTTGAAGCCAAAGGAGCCGAGAGCGTAAAAGTCTTCGCGGAAGCGCGAGAGCACCACGCCCACTACCACCGAGACCAACATCGCGATAATCATCCCGATCAAAGTTGCCAAGAAAAAGTTCAACCCCATTCCTGTTAGCAGCAGCGCTGTGGCGTAAGCGCCAATGCCATAAAAGGCGGCTTGAGTGATGGAAAGGAGACCAGTGTAGCCAACGATCAGATTTAAGCTGATCCCCAAGATCCCGTAGATACCGATCAGAATGGCTAAGTGGATTAAATATTCCATGGCTACTTTTTAAATAGACCCTGCGGGCGAAATAAAAGAAACAGAAGCAGGAGCACGAAGGCGATCGCATCCTTCCACTCCCCGGCCAACTTCCAAATCCCAAAATTTTCTACAAAGCCCAAAATAAAAGCCCCGATGATCCCACCCCAAATATTACCGGCGCCACCAATAATCGCCGCGATCACTCCTTTTAGGAGGAGTGATAACCCCATCGTTGGCTCGATACCGGTATCAAAGCCGATCATGATCCCCGCCAACCCAGCAATGGCCGAGCCGAGAAAGAAAACGGTGGCAATCACATTGCTGGTATTGATCCCCACGATTTTAGAAACCTCTTCATCATCGCCCACGGCCCGGATGGCTTTACCGATCGCCGTGTATTTAAGAAAGAGTCCCAGCAGCACGCCGATCACCAGGACCAGGGCCACAATAATAAGCTGGACCTGAGTGATTACGCCGCCGGCAATCTCGTAGACCTGACCGCTGCCGGCGGCGCGACTTAGGGTCTGGAACTGACTAGTAAAGAGCATGGCGATAATCGCCTGGAGCATGGTAAAGGCACCCAGGGAGGCAACTAGCAAAACCATGTTGGAAGCTTTGCGCTTCCGAAGCGGTCGATAAACTAGATAGTTAATCAAAAGCCCGATCAAACCAGCCACCAAGACGCCCAAAACCACCGCCCACCATAAGTCGCCACCAAGTTTTTTATAAAAAAAGAAAACGGTATAACCACCCACTGCCGTGAGAGCACCATAACCAAGATCAAAAAACTTGACCGTACCAAAGATTAAATTAAAACCGAGCGCCAAGAGAGCATAGATGGCGCCAGCAATAATGCTATTAGCAACAAGTTGTGGCAAGATATCCATATATATTTTCAACCAAACTATAACAGCAACCTGAGCTGACTACAAATCAGGTCCGGAATAAAACAAGCCTACTCTGCCATTCTCACAAACTTACCATCCTGGATAGATTTAAAGTAAAACTCTCTTTGAATGGTGTTCTGGTCAAAAGACATGACCCCACTTACTCCTTGGTAATTATTTAGTTGTAAAATGTAATCTCTGACACAAGACGAATTATTTTTGCCACAACTCTCAAGGGCATCAATCAATATTTTGTATATATCGTAAGCATTGTAAGCCGCCACTTGAGGCCGTCCGCTGGTTACCTTTTGAAATTCGCTGATAAACTTTTGCTGAGCACTAGTAAGAGAGCTCTCGTTAATTGGGAAAGTGTAAACCAATCCCTCCAAGCTACTACCTCCAGCCGCCACCAAATCAGACGCCTCTGTCGCGTATTGACCAAACAGAGGTACATCTATTCCTAATTCTCTGGCCTGTTTAGCAATTTGCCCGACTCCAGCCCCATTGTAGACAATATATAGAGCATCCGGGGCGGCCTTTTTGAGTTTAAGCAGGCTGGTTCGAAAATCCTGCGACCCAACAAGGAAAGGCTCGGCCCCAACCAAAACTCCACCACGTTTTTCTGTTTCCTCTTTGAACGATCGGTAATGAAGGAGACCAAAATCATTGTTCATATAGATAATGGCCGGTTTTTGTTTTTTAAGTTTGGTGACAATTAATTCCGCCAACACTCGTGCCTCACTGTCTGCTTCATGGGAGCCCTTGATCACATATCCCTCGATCTTATTGGCCGCACCCCAGGGTGTGAAGGCGACGATTTGGTTTTGGCTGGCTAGAGGTTTTACCGCTTCTATTCCGGAACTATTTAGCGGACCCACAATGGCGTCGACACCATCTACCGTCACTAATTTATTGAAGGCTGATACCGCTTTTTCTGAAGTAAATCCATCATCTTCGTAGACAAGTTCAACCTTTTCGCCATAATCTTTATTGGCGATCTCCAAGGCTGCCCTGATATCCTCTCCTACCTTAGCCTGAGCCCCCGTTAAAGGAATAACCACACCAATCTTAATCGGCTCGCCCCTCACCGGGCTCGCCTCGTCTCTCCTGCTCGCCCACACTCCTAACCCCATCACTACCAGAATTATGACGATCCAAATTATTACCTTTTTCATATCTAATTATTTAATATAAGCTCGTGCATGTAAATCATCCCTCTTTGGAGGTTGTTGATTGAATTGTGTAACCAGGTCGTTTGTACCTCATAACCAAGCTTTTCCCCAACAATTCTGGGATCAGTTAAGTCACCACCCAAACTGTAGGAAGGAATCGCAATCACACCCTGAGGGTTAAGGTGCTCTTTCGCTTCAACCAGAAATCTCTCAAACAGCTCGGGCAGCATGAGCATGCTGGCAGAAATGGTATCACCTTCTGGAGACTTACCAGCAAAAAACGGGATCATCCAAGTTATTAGATCCGCTTTTTCGTCGATCTTTTCAAATAAGTCACCCTGGACGACAGAAGCAATCGCCTCAACATTAAATCTTTTTATATTCTCCTGCGTATTTTCCACAGCCGGAAGGGAAACATCAGACATAACGACTTTCTTGGCTCCATACTTGGCCATTATTACTCCCATTAGCCCAGTACCTGATCCTATTTCAATTGCAGTTTTATTAAAAAAGAGAGCATTGTGATAAAAAAGATAACGAGCGTGATAACGACCCGAAGCAATTAGAGGATTCCACACCCCCTTTTTGATCAGAAAGTTTTTCAGAGTGTCGTCCTCCCCGCTTACGTCGTAGTTTACTTCAAAATCTTCGTGTTGGTGTTTTTCCCATTGGGTCAAAACCAGATTTCTCTGGTCTTGATTTAGCATCTTTAAGTTATCCTCTTGGAGAGTCGCTTCCCGCTTATCCATATGCCTTTTCAACCAAACTATACCTTATTCCTTGTATTGTTTCCAACGGTATTAACGTAGTGATTTATAGCCGCCAGGTATACCATCTTTAGACAACACGATCTGCCACAGTTGGATACTGCGAGCCCGAAAAGCTCCCGCACAGGCTAGCAAATAATAACGCCACATCCGTCGGAAGCGCTCAGAGTAATTTTGCTTGATCTGATCCCAACTGCGCTCAAAGTTTTGCTGCCAGGCCATTAGAGTCTTATCGTAATCAGAACCAAAATTGTGCCAATCTTCCATCACAAACAGGCCCTCAATCCCTCGGGCCATTTGGGCGACACTTGGCAAAACACCGTTAGGAAAAATGTACTTATCGATCCAAGGATCCGTTACCCTTGAGCCCACACTTTTACCGATCGTGTGGAGCAAAAAGAGTCCGCCATCTTTTAAGCAACGGCGGGCCACCTCAAAATAGCTGCGATAATTTTTATCACCCACATGCTCAAACATCCCCAACGACACAATCGCATCAAACTGGCCGGTTAGATCACGATAGTCTTGCAATAAAATCTCGACCGGCAAACCCTGACACAACTCCATCCCAAGAGCCACCTGCTCCTTAGAAACAGTGACACCAGTAACCCGCACCCCGTAACGCTCGGCCGCAAACTTGGCAAAGCTGCCCCAACCACAACCAATATCCAAAACGTGCATCCCGGGTTTAAGATTAAGCTTTTGGCAAACCAAATCTAATTTGGCCTCCTGCGCCTCATCGAGTGAGTTCGCCTGGCGCCAATAAGCACAAGTGTAGACCAAGCGTCGATCCAACATTTGGCGGTAAAGATCGTTGCCGGCATCGTAATGCTCCTCGCCCACCATAAAAGCCCGAGACTTTGATTGGCGGTTAAAAAGAGTGTTTATTAGATAAGAAAGGGCGAGTTGCCAACCCCCTCGAACTTGCTGGTGGAGTTTGGCGCGAAATATTTTATCGAAAAATTGATCCAGCTCCTGGGCGTCCCACCAACCATCCATATAACTCTCTCCTAAAGCCAAGGAACCGCCGGCCAAAACCCGAGCGTAAAAACGTTCATCGTGGATCTGGATATCCCCCGGCGCGGCACCATTAATGGTAACGCCAGCCTTGGCAAGCAGGTCAGTAATCAGCCGTTTAGCGGTTATAGTTGACATCGTTTTAAACTATCATGAAGTTTTTCCAAACGCCAACCACCCGCCTCTCGGCGGGTGGTTGGGAATAAACCTTAATTTTTTACTGACTGATCGTCACCGGCTTGCCGTCTTTAATCATGCGCACTACGGCCTTAGAATTTACAACGCCATTATCATCTATTGTTAGGTCCTTACCAAGAGCACCATCAAACTTAGGAATATCGGCGATTGCATCACGGATCTCACTTCTGCTGGGCTTAACTTCTCCGTTGCCCGCAGACTCTGTGGCCATAACAATCAGGTTAAGAACATCGTAGGCGTTAGCAGCGCCAAACTTTGGTCCTTGGTCATAGCGTTTAGTATATAAGTCAACAAACCATTGAGTTGGATCAGCGCCATTGACGTACCACATCCCCTCAAACAGTGACAACTGATCAGAAAACTCAAAAGCTTCCATCGTTGTTACCGGTGTCGTGATTCCGGCCTCACGCATTTGTTTGGCAAGAATTTCCAATTCGGGCGTGGTTGCCTCAAGAACATAGATGTCGGCACCCGAGATTTTAAAACCCTTATCGATAAGGGTTTTAAAATCTCGGGTGCCAGTGTTAAACTTCTGAGTCGAAAGCACTTGGATATTAGTATTTTTTATATCCTTCTCGAAGCTGTTAATGATTGCTGCTACCCCTTGGTTATCTTGCTGCGCAAAAAAGACAAGCTTTTTTATGCCTCTTTTTTGTAACTCTTGAATAAAGAGCCGCGAATCCTCATACGGTGGTGTGTAGTGAACAAAGTTATACTCACCGTCAGCCACCTGAGAAGCCGAAGCAAAGTCATTAATATGAGGCACTCCATTTTTCTCGGCAATCGGACTAATCACACTGCCCACCGGCGACCCAAAAGATACCAAAACGTCTGCCTTATCAATGGCGATAAGCTTGTTCGCCACGGTCGCACCCAGAGCTGGCTTAAACTGATCGTCTTCAAAGATAAGTTTGTAGTTATATTTGAGATTTTTTGGCAATCCCTCCTGTGCCAAGGTAATTGCGTTTTTGGCACTTTGGCCAAGCATGGCTACGTCTCCGGTCAACGGCAAACTAACGCCAACGATAACTGTTGGTCTCATCGCCTCTGGGACTTGAGAATCTTGCCTGGTCAAAACCAGGCCTATCAGGACGATGATGACAAGACCAATAATGGTCCAAATTATTTTTTTATTCATATATGATTATAAATATATCTTATATCCACTCAAGCATAAACTAGATTTTTCTCTTGTCATTAATAATTATCTAATTGCCACAGGAAATATGGCCTTAACTAAAGGTTTTTTAACTTATTAATTTTTTTGTTCGTTAAAAGTGACAAATGTTTAAATACGTGTTAGAGTTATGGTTATGATAAATAGCCAAGTAACTAACCAGTTAAAGGACACTGGTCTAAGCGAGAAAGCAGCCTTAGTTTATACCACCTTACTTAAACTTGGTGGGGCCTACCCTTCTAGCCTCGCAGCCGCCACCAAGCTTAACCGTAGTACCGTTTATAAACTTCTCCTAGATCTATCAATAAAAGGATTGGTCACCGAGGTTGAACGAGGCAAAAAACTTTACTACCAAGCTGAAAAACCTGAAAAATTACTTAGGTTTGCAAAAAATCAAGCCGATTTAGCCAAAGGGGCTTACGACCAGATTCGACAACTAATACCAGAGCTCGAAACGATTTTTGCTTCCAATCCCAACAAACCGGTAATCCGCTACTTCCAAGACAAGGCCGGCATTGCTTCTATCTACGAAGAAATGGTATCTGAAAAAAAATATGAAATGGTCTCTTTTTCCCACGGAGAAGCTTTTAAGAATTACCTGCCCACTGCGGCACTAAGGAAATTTGTGCGCGCAAAAGAGCGCAATGGCATCACCACCCGAGCGATTGCTCCAGACACGGAGGAAAACCGAAAATATACCACTGCCGTTTTTGAGGGTATCAAGAAAGACTTCTGGCTAGAGATCCGTTATGTTCCTAACGAATTTTTTCCTTTCGAGGCGGAAATTACGCTTTATGGAAACTCGAAGCTGGCGCTAACAAAACTGCGCGGCGACAAGTTAATCGGTGTTGTTATCGACGAAAAATTGATTCATGACATGTTCAAAATGATTTTTGAACTAGTCTGGCGCTCAGATCAAGTTAAGAAATAACCGCCCATGCGGAGACTTCAGAAACAAAGTTCTGGGAATCACCAGAGATGCCAAGATTCGGCCAGACAAACTCGACGCTAGAGGTTATATGAAATACTTTCTTGAGAAAGGAGCAACTCGAGGGAAACAAAAACTGATACAGTAGTTTATAAGTCGATTATTACTTATCAATAAAAGAGTCACAGTCGCCGGTAATGCTCTGGAGAGTTTTCGCTCCCTCAACACGCGATACTCCTCGGGAGTTAAACGTTTTTTGATTTCTTGTTCGTCCATAGTGAATAAATTATTTTAGCAAAGCGGCAAAACGCGCCTGCAACTTTTCTAACTTAGGCGCGATCACGAGCCGACAATAATCCTGGTCGGAATGACGCTCGTAATACTCCCGATGATAATCCTCCGCTTCGTAGAATTGCTGAAGCGGAACGACCTCGGTGACGACCGGGTCAGGAAAAGCATTGGCCCGGTTAAGCTCCTGGACTAACGTCGCCGCCTCGGACTGCTCCGTCGCGTTGCCGTAAAAAATGGCAGAGCGGTACTGCGAACCCACATCATTGCCCTGGCGATTAAGCGTTGTGGGATCGTGAGTGTTAAAAAAGACAGCTAACAGGTCGGCGTAAGAGATCACCGCGGGATCATAACTAATCTTGATCGCCTCAGCGTGGCCAGTCTCGCCCGTGCTTACCTCGTCGTAGGTTGGATTTTCAGTCGTACCGCCAGCATAGCCCGGCACCACCGACCGCACACCATTGAGCCGCCGAAAAACCGCTTCTGTGCACCAAAAACAGCCATTAGCAAAAACCGCCGTTGCCAAATTTTCCATCAAATTAATTATAACACTGGCTACCCCTGCCGCCGCTCAGAGAATTTGAGGAACAGGTTGTTTAATTTTTTCTCGATAAGTCCTATCAAAAACATAACCGCATAGATCGATAAAATAAGAAACAACAAAACGGGCAACACCATAGTGCCAACAAACCCCAACATAAATAAAATCCCATATGAGATGGGGATTAATGGTTCAAATGGCCCAGAAAGCACAACAAAAACCGGGACATAAGAAAGGATGGATAAGCAAATTATCGTCCTCACAACATCGGCAAAATATGGCCTCATCTTGTCTTTCAAGAATTCAATGAGGAGATAGTTCATCACCAGAAAAGCAACGACCATCCCCCAAGACATTATTTTGTAATCAACTTGAACCTGCTCGAAAGCAGTAAAAACCGCCTGAAGAGTAACGGGGAAGAATAGGGTAATGGCCGCCAAAAATTGAAATTTATAGCGAATAGACTCTACTGCCTTAGGGGAAGCTACTGTGATCATGGCCCAACTATACTCTAATCCCGAAATACTACAAACGGAACTATGCGAAGTATCTACTGACCGAAGGATCGATGTTTGAAAAGGGAGATCTGCTTAGTAATCTCAGAAGTAAAATTCGTGTTCGTAATAAGCTAGTCGAATCAAGTTCTGGCTGAAAACCTGTTACACTTTAATTCTCTGGAAAACAACCGCAAGTGTCTGTTAAGAGCATGGCTAGACTCTGCGAAAAAACCTCGTCAGAGCAGCATAAATACTGACCGAAGTTAAATAATTGAACCAAAGACTCATTTTCATTCTCGATAGGACCATCCTTTCGTTTTCCTTCGGTATAAAATATTCCCTTTTTTGGAGATATGGACATGAATAGCCATATATCTTTTTGTCCAATTTCCCACCACGGCACGAAACGCAACAAATCTTGTCTCTCAAAATCCAAAAGTACAATTGGATTATCCGAGATCGCGAACTGGTCACTACTATCCTGCGGAATTTCAAGAACATGCAAATTTCCTCTGCGATATATCCGCTCTGCAAGATCACCTGCGGACTGTGCGGTTCGGGAGTGACAGCGGATGAAAAATTCAAAAAGCTCAAGGACGGAACGACAAACAGATACGTCTACTACGGATGCACAAAATTCAAGGACAAGAATTGCCAATGCGGATACCTACGAGAAGAAGACTTGATCGAACAATTGGCAAACGTACTCGACACCATCTCTCTCGACGAAATCGGAATGAAAGATAGGATCAAGACAGAGATCGAATCGCACAACGAATTCCAAGAGTCTGTGCTTGGACGAGAGATAAAAGAAAAAGTGAAGATCAAAGAAGTGGATATTAGGAACTATGCGAAACACATTTTGAGGAAGAGACCGATGTATGAAAAGCGGGAGTTGCTGAGTCACCTAAGAAGCAAGCTGATACTGAAAGAGAAGAAAGTTACTCTGCGGGGATAATTTCTGGAGTAACAACTTCAGTATCCGTCGCCGACACAATTGCCTCCTGTGCAATTCTTGCCGCTTCTACCAAGTGACCATCTAGTACCTTGAACACAGCAGGTAAATCTTCCTTATAGGTAGCTGTATAATTACCAACATGTAGAGTCTTCTCCTTCTCATGAAGGTTCAGTGCCTTTATAGTAACAGAATTTGTTTGCCAATAAGCAGCAAGCTTAACCTTATCCAAGACCTTAGTGAACTCATTAATATGTGGAATATAGTTGCGACCATCTTCTCTAGCTGACGCAAAAACACTCGCAAAATTTCTCAGAAGATAGTTAGCAAAATGCTCAGCATTTTCTGGTATAGATAGGTCAAAGCAAACTCCAAACAAATAATCGTTAATTGCTTCTGCTATGAGATGTTTATCCTCTTTACCTGATGGGTCATAATATCCACAACCAACCCCACTACTGATAAATGAATTCCCTAATTGATAGACGGTAAATCCTGTTATGATGCTTTTAAGTACCTCAATTTGCTTGTCCAATTCTGCCTGGGAAAGATTGCCTGCTTGCACTTGTAACTCAAGATAATCTTTGTACTTACCAGCAAGATCCCCGAGCTGGAGAGCTGAAATTTCGGTGAATATATTTCTATTTGCATCAATATATTGAACCTTAAAAATATTAAAGACTTTCTGTGATATTTCTCGCATCTCTTCTTTTGCGATCACGCGAGTATCTCCCTCTGTCGGAGCGTCAGGGTTAGCATGTTTTGAGAGCGCTCTACTTAGATCAAAAATGTCTCCCCCTCTGTCTGCACTGCAATACAGACGAAATGCCATGAGATCATAGAGTCCAAGGACCCCCCTTTCTGGCGCTGCAAGCTTTTCCAAAACTCCATTACCCGAATGGTCACCCTCTCCGAAAATCCACTCGGCAATTTCCTTTACATTTTCTTCAGTATTACCAGAATGCTTCCCTGATTCATCACTCCAACCAGCATCATTTAGAAGACGAATTAGGAAAAGGTCGAAGTTTTTTCTTAGACCCACCCCAATATTCTCTATTTCAATATGCGAATAATCAGGAAGGTTATTAAGCAAATGCGTAATAAGTGTGTTACTAACAGAAGAAGGGAGGCTACGAGCATTGTTTATAATGATGCGCCAGAGTTTTGCACGCGTGAATTCTCCCTTATCGAAAGCAAATTTTGGATCAGCAAGAACTTCTTCAATTGTCTTTGTCTCACTTTCAATATCATTTTTCCAGTTAACATAAAATTTATGCTGATCTGTATCTTCTGGCTTAGAAAGATCAACAATGAGTTTAAGGTAAGCCTCTAAATTTCTTCCATTTGTCCATCCCCCGTTAAAACATGCATAGGAAGTTTTAACATCTTCTGGTACGCCATCTATTCGGGCATAAGTATCACGATGAGGAAACTCTGCATTTGCCCCAAGCCTGACATCAACATCAAATACCTTATCAAGGAGAAATCGCTGTCGACTCATAACAGGAAACTGTTTAATGTACTCCGTATAGTAAGTTGAATTTTTATATTCTGATTCACTAAAAGATCCGCCTCGCTGATTCGGATCTTGTGGAGGATATCCATCTTCATGAGGTAGGACTAGTGAGAAGAATCCGCGACTGCCGTTGGTTTCACTATCATAAATCTTCCTGAACACATTAGGATAATGAATATATATCAAAAGCAAATGAACAAGGTCTTGCTTGTCAAAATCACTATTTTTAAAATCAGTGCTTTCCAACTCAAAAAGCACGACGGTATTTATCAGACGCTTGAGCTTTCTGACATCGCCGATAAACGGTAAGTAGTTGTGATAGCCCGAGGACTTGTAAATATCAAGTAATCCTCCAATAGCCTGACGGACCAAAATTGGGTCTACCGACTTTGTAGAGATTGCCCTATCAAGATTATCCGACACGTATTTTGACAAATCCACCTTATCAAGAAAAAGACTGATCTTAATATTTACAAACTTTTCCAGAAATTCACTTACCTTCTCTGGAGCAGGCGTTTCGGCTTCGAGAATACCGATATTTTCCGTATCGTAACAGAGTACATAGGAAATGTTCGGTAAAACAAAACTTTTGCGTATTACGAATAATATATCTTTGATTTCAGAAAAATTCATCCTGTCTAAATCATCAACAACAATGATTACTTTCTTATCGAATCGACTGAGCATTGCACTCAAATCATCGAAAGCCTCATCAGCTGTGTAATCAACGGTCAAAGTGGGTAAACTGAGACCAAAAATAGAAAAACGATTTACCTCCCTGAGCAATCGTGAATACCTAGAAATTAAAGGTCTTATTTCTGGAATAAAGGAGTCTTTTTGAATTGCATGTATTAATCCATCAACAAAGACTTCCAACAGATTCTCATTACCTGCATATCTCAAAGGATTGAACTTGTAGATTACAATCTTCTCTTTATGATGCTCGTCCCAGTATTCTTTACAGAAATTAATGAAAGACGACTTGCCGATACCCCAAGGGGCATCTACCCCGAATACGAAGCTCTCCGAGGCACCCTTATTAAAAACTCTTTCTGCGAATCTATTAGCTTTCTCTGTGAGGTTAAGTAAGTCATTTTTTCTTTCCTCCAACTCTTTGTCTGGGAGAAAGCTTGAATCGGGCTCTTTCTTGCTTAAGGATACAGATCTAAAAATGACCAGAGTCGCGATAACGAAAGGAGCGAGAATTATTACCAGTAGTTGCTGGAATGTAAACACAACAACTAAAACCTCATACCACCCAGACAAAAATCCTCCCCATGCGACATCAATCCAAATACCGAAACAAAGCGCAATAAGCACATCTACACGATAGCTTTTGAATATTTTTATCAGATCATTAAGAACTCCTCTCGCCAGCATGTACGCTACCGTCATAATGAGTCCGATCGCTCCTATGGATACGATCCACCGTTCATGTCCAAAACTCAACAAAGCTTTATTGAGTTGCTCAGCAATAACTAATGAAAAATAGGCAATTTCGGTAAACAGCACTCCAAAGAATGCCATTTTTATAATGACGATGAGATTTGCCGCGACGAGTCTAAAGTCGGAGAAGTGATCTTTGAATTTAGAAAATTGCAGTTTTATGCTGGTTAGTATGGACGACTTCACATTAGTAATTATATTGATTTCTCAGGAAAGTTCGAGCCCATGACTGGTGCTCAATTTTGACCTCAAAAATACGTTGATATATAGACCTCGATAGGTCTCACATGAGTGCTGCCGGACTTGGACTCGAACCAAGATACTCGCCTCCAAAGGGCGATGTCCTACCATTAGACGATCCGGCAAAGCACAGCCAGATTATACGTTTTTTAAGCGTAAAATCAAATAAAGCACCCTAGCGCCTTTGGCGCTAGGGTGAGTTTCAAAATTCCCATTCCTACTTCCTTTCTCGGCAATTGGATAAGCTGACGTTGGTGGGCCGCAAACGCCAGCTTAAGCCACTTTCCTCGAGCCAAAGAATCCGCTCTAGACAACTGGACCGCCGGTGATAGACCAAGGTCAACGTGCGCCTCATACCGGACGATATTGTCGTGTCCCATGCCGACCACATTACAAATCACCTGGCGGTTAAGGCTGTAAACATACTGGTTACGAGCAAAAAGAAACCAGCCACCCTCTCCCAAGACACACTCCATGCGCCGATCGAAAGGCAAGAGACTGTTCCAAAAAGCCCAGTTTTCGAAAGGCAAACTTACGGGACCAGTCAATCCTGTCCAGAATGGCCATCTGGCAACTCGATTTACTCGGCCATTGTGCTTTCCGTAACCCACGCCAATTCTCCTTTACTTAACTAGAGAAAATTTGAAATTCGACTTCCAAAATCACCCTAACACGGCCCCCTATTCCTTGCCAACACGGCGGGAGCGAGTGCTGGCGGCGCGGATAAATTCCACAAACAAAGGGTGGGGCTTAAGCGGCGAAGATTTAAATTCCGGGTGGAACTGCACGCCCACAAAAAAGGGATGGCTAGCGGCGGGCAATTCCGCGATTTCCATCAAGTGCCCATCCGGCGAGGTGGCGGAAAAAACGAGCCCCGCCGCCTCGAGATCCTTAACGTACTCCGGATTAACTTCGTAGCGATGACGGTGCCGCTCGCTGATCTTTTCGCTCTTGTAGGCGCGATACGCCCAAGTGTGGCGCCGCACCCAGGCGGGGTAAGCGCCGAGTCGCATCGTCGCGCCAAAGTTGCCCTCGCGCAAATGCTTTTTCTGCTCGGGCATAATGTCGATCACCGGATACTTAGTCTCGGGATTAACTTCGGTCGTGTGCGCGCCGCGCAGGCCAGCCACGTTGCGAGCATATTCAATCACCGCCAACTGCATCCCGTAGCAGAGACCGTAATACGGGATGCCATGCTCACGGGCATACTGGATCACTCGGATCTTCCCCTCCACCCCTCGATCGCCAAAGCCGCCTGGCACCACAATGCCGTGGTACGCCTCGAGCGCTGCCAAATTGGCCGCTCCACCATTTTCGTAGTCACCAGAGTCGAGCCACTCCAGCACCAATTTTTTCCCCAGCTTGGTCGCGGCATGCTTAAGCGACTCAATCACCGAGATGTAAACATCCGAAAGCACAAAGTCGCCGGTCTTAAAATATTTTCCAACGACCGCAATCTTGACCTCCGATTTAGCGGACCGCAAGCGAGCCACCATCGCCCGCCAGTCGGCCAAGTCGGTCTGTTTGGGTCGGAGCTTAAGCCGACGCAAGAGCGTCGTACTGAGATCATCTTTTTCAAAATTAAGCGGGATGTCGTAAATACTCTCCACGTCTGGCGCCGAAATAATACTCTCAGATTGGACGTTGCAGGCAAAAGCGATTTTCTCCTTGCGTTTTTTATCTAGCGGCCGATCACTGCGCGCGATGATGATGTCGGGATGGACGCCATAACTATTCATCGTCCGGACGGCGTACTGCGTGGGCTTAGTCTTCATCTCCCCGATCTTGCTCGGCACTGGCAAATAACTAACGAGCACAAAAAGCACGTCCTCTGGATGCCGCAACTTAAGGATGCGCGCCGCCTCCACGAAGATCGCGTTCTGATACTCGCCAATCGTCCCACCAATCTCCACCAAAGTAATATCGGGTTTAGTTTTTTCGGTGGAGAGTCGGATCCGACGCAAAATCTCTTCCGAGAGATACGGCACTGGGTCAACACACTTACCGCCGTAGCCGAGCGCTCGCTCCTTGTCGATGACGTATTTATAAACCATGCCGTTGGTCATGTAATTTTCCGGCGGGATACTCGTGTCGAGAAAGCGCTCATAATTGCCCATATCTTGATCGCACTCCAGGCCGGAGTCGAGGACAAAGACTTCGCCATGCTCAATCGGATTCATCGTGCCAGCATCGACGTTGAGATACGGATCGATCTTCATCGCGTTAATAGAAAATCCTCGAGCGGCGAGGATTTTGCCGATCGAGGAGGTGGTGACGCCTTTGCCGACTCCCGACATCACTCCGCCCAAGACAAAGATGTATTTGTGCCGCGTCATAGTCTAGACCTTCAGATGCTTGCGAGTCGCCAAGAAGCTGGAGACCACGCCCAAAAAGATCCCCACCACCAAAAGCAAGCCCAAAAGAATGGCTGAATTTTCTAAGAAATAAGACACCAGATTGAGCCCACCAAAAACGCCAATCGTCTCGTTACGCACCCACAAGACGCCGGGGTACAAAAAGAGTAGGGCCAAAAAGGCCGAAATCCCGCCCGCAATGATCCCCTCCACAATAAATGGTCCGCGCACATAATTATCGCCCGCGCCCACCAACTTCATGAGCGCGATCTCTTCGCGAGAGATGTAGATGGCCAGCGAGATGGTGTTGAAGGTAACGATAACGGAGACAAAGATCAGCACCAGCATCACTGCCCAGCCAATCGTATGGGCCGTAGCAATCAGCTTGACCAACTTATCCACGACATTCTTTTTAAAACTAATCTGATCAACAATCGTCTTGCCAGAATCAGAGAGCGCGCTATCGCTCTCCAAGAAATCGGCAATCGCCTCGTAGCGGGCAGGATCAACGGCGCGGATATTGAGACGCGCGCCAAAAGGATTACCAACCTCGTCGAGCGACTGGATGATCAGCACATTATTCTCGTTCCGCTTACGGAAATCTTCGAGCTCGGCCTCGCGCGAGCTGTAGGTCACCTCACTCACTTCGGGCAAAGTCTCGATCGACTTTTTAAGCGCCTCCACATCGCTCTCGGCGGCATCCGGCTTCATCGAGACGCTAATATCCACCTTGCTCTGGACTTCGGCCAGCGAAGAATTAAGGTAAGCCGCGCCCAAATAGAGTCCCCCGATCACAAAGAGCGTCACCGTAATCGTCACCACCGAAGCGAGTGAGACCACCGCAGACCGCCAAAAATTAAGGAAGCCCCAGCGGAAAATTCGTTTTAAAGTCGTTACCAACATATTACAAAATATATTTACCTTCTTTATTATCGCGCGTCACTTTGCCCTTTTCCATGGTGATCACTCGCTTGCCCAACATATCGATCACCCCCTTATTGTGGGTCGTCATAATCACCGTCGTGCCAATGTCGTTAATTTTACGCAAAATCTCTACAATCTCAAAGGTGTTGATCGGATCAAGATTGCCCGTTGGCTCGTCAGCAATCAAAAGGTCGGGTTGATTAACAATCGCGCGCGCAATCGCCACCCGCTGACGCTCACCACCCGAAAGCTCGCGAGGGAAGTTCCAAATCTTTTCGCCTAAACCAACGAGCTCCAGCACATGCGGCACGTCCGACTGGATCTCTTCGTCCGTACGACCCGCCGCCTCCATCACGAAAGCAATGTTTTCGAAAACGGTCTTATTCCCCAGCAAACGGAAATCCTGAAAAACGCTACCGATCCGTCGGCGCAACTTGGGCACGTGCTCGCGCGAAAGACGATGGATGTCGGTGGACTCAAAAAAGACCTTACCCCGACTTGGCCGCTCCTCGGCCAAAATCATTTTGAGTAAAGTTGTTTTACCCGCACCCGAGTGACCAACGATCGAAACAAATTGCCCCGGTTCGACGGCAAAAGTTACGTCCTCTAGGGCGACGGTGTTGTCTCGATAAACTTTGCTAACGTTATCAAAATAAATCATTGTGAAGAAATAAGAAAAGGTTCAATCTCACCAGCCAAAACCCCTTCCACGTCACCCACCTCCACGCCCGTCCGATGATCCTTAACTAACTTGTAAGGATGCAAAACGTAAGAACGGATCTGGTTGCCCCACTCAATTTCCGTCGTTTTAGAAATATACATCCCCTGCTCCTTAGCCAGGCGCTCCTCCTCGGCTCGCTTGTAAAGTTTGCCACGCAGAATGTCGAGGGCTCGCTCGCGATTGCGCTCCTGACTGCGCTCCGAGTCGGCGTGAACGGCTAAACCCGTTGGCACGTGGACGATGCGCACGGCCGTCTCTCGCTTATTGACGTTTTGGCCCCCAGGACCACTCGAGCGAGCAAACTCAATCTTAAGATCCTCGGGCGCGATCGTGATCTCACCGCCTTTGGGGAACTCCGGGATCACCTCCACCAAAGCGAATGACGTGTGCCGTTGCTCCTTGGCGTTAAAAGGTGAGATCCGGACGAGACGGTGGACGCCCGATTCGCTCTTTAGTGTACCATAGGCCCGAGGCCCCTGCATCACAAAAGTGATGTTGCGATAACCGCCGTGATCATTCTGATTCTCATGGATAAAAGCCACGCCAAAGCCGACGCGCGCGGCATACTTGAGATACATCTCCAAGAGCATCCGAGCGAAATCTTCGGCATCATCACCGCCCGCGCCAGCAAAAATAGTAATAATGGCATTACCCTTGTCGTACTTGCCCACCCCCGCCAGCTCATCTTTGAGCCGTTGATACTCGGCCAACGTCTCTTGAGCGGCCACCTTATTGGACCAGAAGTCGGGCTCGGCCATCTGGGCCTCAATCGCCGCCAAACGCATCTTAAGATCGTCCATATCACTGGATTATAAGCCGAGGGGAGCCGGGGCACAAATCAGTTGACTTGCGACGAGTAAAGTGCTCAAGTAGAAGCAGACACGAACTTCACAATTTAAAGAAAGGAGACTCAGCTTGAGTCACGAGATCAGCAGACTTGATCAACTCAGTTTTCTTCTCCCCATCATTTGGAAGTGGTTAGCCGGTCAGCGAATTTACTCAGAGAGAAACGCACCGTTCGCCGACATCATCATTGCCTGCCTGCATGATGAAACCAACAAAGAAGATGTCTGCGAACTGGCCCTTCAAGCCCAGGCTGTAGGCAAAGGAAAAATGATCATCGCCAGCGGGGCTTACGCAGAACTGATACTGACGGCCAACCCAAAGAGCGTAAAAATCGACACCCTCGGTGGTAAAGATTTGTTTTCCACACTCCGCAACGCTCGTCAGTTAGCGGAAACGGAACTGGGAGAGGAATCACAGTTCAATTCCGCAATCGTGGTCTGCGGAGAGATGTACGCCCGGCGTTTAACAGGGCTCTGGAACAATTACGCCACTTGGACCCCAGAATTGGCAATTTGTTCACCAGAATTTCCTGCGGACACATTGAGCAATGAAAAAAATCTGGAAACCTATTGCCGTGCGGCACTCCAAGAGGTTAAAGCCATCCAAAAACATACCTCAGGAAAAGAAATGGCTTGCAGCATCCCGCCAACATTAACCGCCACTCTCTCAGTCCTCGAAGACCTGTTGAATCCAACCAATTCCTAACCACGCTCTCCCTCGTAGCTCTCGTCGAGCTACGCACCCCTCCCGCTCCGACAACCATCGTCGGAGCGGTTTTCTTATCAAAAAGACTATGTTACAGTAACAAACGATTGCCAATGTAGCTCAGCTGGTAGAGCACGTCCATGGTAAGGACGGGGTCGCCGGTTCAATCCCGGCCAATGGCTCCATGACTTTCTTTCGAGAGAATCCACTCCTCTCGCTATTCGTAGGAACGTATATCACTGCATTCTCTGCGTAT
>CAZYXJ010000001.1:285594-350495 GCA_964651115.1 uncultured Candidatus Saccharibacteria bacterium
CTTAGCTCAGCTGGTAGAGCGACGGTATCGTAAACCGTAGGTCCCCGGTTCAATCCCGGGAGGTGGCTCCGGACTAAGTTTTTTTCTGCAAATAGACACTCACCGTCCGCCGACGAAAAGCGCGTCCACGCGAACGGTGCTTGTGCGATTTGTCGATTTTGTGAATCTCAAAATCGCTCCCAAAAAATTCCACAATTTCATCAATCGTCCAAACATGTTCCTGAACGCCTAACTCGGGGTGGAGATAAGAATGCTCCTCATCGGCCGGATGATCGCGCAGTAATCGCTTGGCGTGATCATCATCTTCCAACAAAAAAGATTTGAACATAAACCAGCCTTCGGATTTTAGCACCCGCTTAATCTCTTGCTTTAATTGGAGACGCTCAGCTGATTTTAGAACATGGGAACTCATCAAGTCCAAAACTAGATCCACGCTCTCATCAGCCAAAGAAAGTGGTTCGGCCAAATTACGAACCGCAAAGGTGAGCGGCAATCCCACGGCGGCGCGCGTCGCTTGGGCGACCGCCTCAGACGACAAGTCGTAACCGCTACCATGGACGCCAAATTCGCGCGAGAGCCAAATGCTATTGCGCCCATTACCACAACCTAAATCCAAAATCGAAGTGGTCAGATTAAGGATCCGCCCGCGATAGTGACGCTCCAACCAGCGAGTAAACTTCTGCAAATCCTCAGACGGCTCCGTCGAGATCGCCAAATGAGTTGGCTTTTGATATTCGCGATTCCAAAACTTTTTGTGAGGACTATTCCGCCGCATAATTTACTGCAAAGACTCAACTAATTTTTTAACCCGCTCGTTTATTTGATCGCGAATCCTTCGAGTAAATTCTAAATCTTGCCCCTTTGGGTCTGGAATTGGCCATTGTTCAAAATTACGATTAGCTAAAACATACGAAGGAATTTCACATTCATTATCTTCGATTAACACAACAATTCTATCCGCAGCCAAAGACAGATCCTCTGTAAGCTGTTTACGAGTCAACCTGGAAACATCAATGCCCTTCTCCCTCATGGCATCGATCACCTCTTGAGTTTTAGGTAAAAGATCTTCCAAAGATTTTGGCTCACCAGAAAGTTTAATCCCCGCTGAAATACCTATATGACCAGTTTTGAGATTGTTAAAAAAGGCTTCAGCCATTTGACTTCTTCCCACATTGCCAACACAAACAAAAAGAATCTTCATAAATTATTTTTGCCAATAGGCCTTAAAATTTATAATTTCCTGAAACAGTGATTCTGAGTCTTGACCTTTATAAGTGACAGACCGATCATCTACATAAACGTAAGCAATGGGCTTTCCCGGATTAGCTCCTTGTTTATTGGGATTTTCGTTAAAATAATCAACTGGAATTTCATACTTACGACAATAATCTCTGAGAAAATCATTACCGCGAGTGGAATAGATGATGATTGAGTGGCCCAAATCTTTAAGCTTCCTAATAACTTCGACCATTGAGGGAATAGGTTCCCCTGCATGTTCTGTTCCCTTAAAACCATCATACTGAGCAATTACGCCATCAAAATCAAAAGCGATATCTTTGGGTTGATTATGTATCATTAATCCCTACCTTACCATTGACTTGAAGGATAGTCTATTATATTCTGAGCACGACAGCGGGGTAGAGTAACGGCAATTCGCGAGGCTCATAACCTCGAGATCCCGGTTCGAATCCGGGCCCCGCGACCAGCTTTGCGTTATCTCTTGGTTTTGTTTAGTATAAAAAGCACCTGCCGGTGTAGCTCAGTTGGTTAGAGCGTGGGACTCATAAGCCCAAGGTCGGTGGTTCGATTCCACCCGCCGGCACCAGCTTGGGGTTTGGCAAATAGGCCAAAACCAAGTAGGATAATATTCGTTGGGAATTGCGGTCGTAGCTCAACTGGTTAGAGCACTCGCCTGTCACGCGAGAGGTTGCCGGTTCAAGTCCGGTCGACCGCGCACTTGTTGACATAAATTAGGTTTTGTTATATAAATCAAACCAGACCCAAACCAAAACAGAAAGGAGTGAACTTTGAAAGACCGTCTAAAGTTTGAAACGACCGTCTTGGACAACGGCATCACGGTCCACGCTAAGCCAGCGGATGTTCCGTTTGCTTATGTCCGCCTCTACCTTCCGGTGGGCCATGTCCATAACACTGGCGACATTTTGCCTGGAACCGCCCACTTCCTCGAACACATGCAGTGTAAACGTTCGGCGCTCTATCCCGACTGCGACAGCTACGATACCTTTGTGGCACTCGAGGGCGGGCAGTTCAATGCCTCAACTCATCCGGCCTGGACCGAGTATCGCCTGAAAATCCCCACTACTGTTTTTGTTCCCGCTTTCCAGGGGTTGATTAGCCACGTTCTTGAGCCAATCTTTGATGAGCGGGACCTCGAACGCGAAATTGGAATCATCAGTAGCGAACGCCGGAGACGAAGTCGGTGGTACCCGGGCAGCGACGAACTTGAACACCACTGCCTGACTAAGTGGAAGTACGATCACCCTCTGACCCTGAGGCAAATTTTCGGCGAAGACCCCGATCTCAAACAGATGAGCGTCGAGAGACTGAGAAGGATGCACCAGGCCTATCTCGACCCCAGAGCGTACATGCTGGTGGGAGGGAATTTCGATCGGAGCCTGGTGTTCCAGGAGCTTTCTCGCTTCCCAACCGCCGAACACAACCTCTCCGTGCAGATAGAGACCTTACGGTGGGAACATCGACAGTATCACGAAGAGAAATTCCCATCGATTAACCGCTTCATTTATCACCTGGGCGGCATCGTGCCGGAAAGAGATCTCCAAATCCTGCAGGGCAACAATTTTCTCGGTAGACTGCTGGTCAACACGGTTCATGGGACTCTGTATAACTGGCTGAGACGGGAACTCGGCTGGTCCTACAATCTGGGTTTTGAACTTGACGGTGGTCACCCCCACAAACAGGCTGACTGGGAACTGTACTTGCCCGTCAACAGTTACGAGCAAGCGCAACAGGTACGAAAAGAGGTTCACGATCGGATCAGAAAGGCAATCCACGACCAAGATCTTTTGGCCACCGAACTAAGACGAAGAATCTCTGGACAAGTGTTCTGGTATCAAACAATCGGGCAAGTTATCGACGAAGCTCACAGTTCGCTAATCGGCGATAAAAAGCTGACAAGTGAACTTGAACTAACGAACCTGCTCAAGCAATGCCAGAACCCTTCTTTTTTGGAGAACATTTACGAACGGTACTGGTCGCCCGAGGTTTCCGGCGAATTTCTGGCAATCCCAGATAACGTCTAAGACCTGGCGATTAGAAAAGATAAAGCCGCCTCATTTTTGAGGCGGCTTTTGCTAACTGCGGTCGACTAACTTCGGTAGAACTCGGGGAACTGAGCCTCCACCTTTTTGAGGGGCTCGGGGAGATTGTTGTCGAGGCAGATCTGGATCGCCAGCTCCACATATAGCCGGTACTTCGATCCTCCCTGCCGGTAATACGCCGCCAAGACGCGGAAGCCGCGCACCCGAGCCAGTGGCGAGGCCTCAAGGGGTGGGCAACCTTCCGCCCCCATTAACCCCCGATACAAGTCGATCGAAGCCTTGGAGGCGTCAGCATCATCAATCCCCCCGAGGGAGACGCGAAGCTGGAGCCGGTTGGCAACCAGCAACAGCCGATTATCCGGTGAGAGGGATCGCTGTGGGCTCAGAGCTTCGTCCACCAGACGGAGCGCCCTTCTCCTCAGTCGCGCCGCGCGCAAAACCGAGGCACAGACATCGAGCTCGCTCGACGAGAGCTCGTAAAGCGAGGTTCGCGAGAGCTGCAACAGCACACAACGCAGAGCCAGCAGGAGATAGAAGGCGGCCCGCACCGGTCGCCGCACCGACCGAAAGTGCCCAGCCGCGCTGTAATAAGTGCTGGCCAGCGGCACCCAACGGTGATTGTTCTTCTTCGCTTTCTCCTCTCGATAAATGTCCCGCGCCAACCGGATCGCCCCGTCCGGACCGAGGTAATTGCCCTGTAAAGTTAACTGGGATAACAACTTGTTATTATTCTCCAAAATCGTCCCCTTTCTTAGAAAAGAACCTTGATTGCCGTTTAACTACGCCACCTTAAAATATACTATATTTAAAATTAAAGTCAAATAAGTTCAAACTCTTCAAAGACGGTCCGGTAATCGGCAATGGTCTGTCGCGCTAAGCGATCCGTCAGCACAAAGCCTGGTTCGTGAGCGATTTGGTTGCGGACTTTATGAGCCGACCAGGCCTGGTCAAGCGAAGTAAAATCACTAGGCTCAACGGCCTTAAGTTTCTCCCCCAACGAGTCTCCGCGATACTGCATGGACTTGAGGAGCTCATCGAGCATCTTATCGGCCTCGATAATTGCCAACTGCCAATCGGAAGGATTTGTCGACGCAATCAACTGCTCCACCTTCTGCCAAGATTTGTTCTCCCGCGGAGTAAGTGCGGCCACTGGCACTCGCGACAAATTACCCACATAACCACGGCGCGCCTCTCGGATAGTGCGCGTCCAATAAAAAATCCGCCACAAAAAAATAGGAGTAACGATCACCAAACCCCACCACAGCAACCAACCGATTAATTTGACCGTCGCCCAACCGCCAGCCGAAGTGAGCAAGTTATAAACTTGCAAGTATAAATATTCGAGATTAAGAAAAAGTGGTCCGCTATACATGATGCCCACTTTCTATTGTAGCACCCAAGGCAAAAAGTGTGTTCTCGGCAAAGTGAGGTGCCAGTAATTGCATGCCGATGGGCAGATTTTTGGCGTCACGGCCAACCGGCACCGAGAGCGCCGGCAAACCCGTTAGGTTAGCGGAGACCGTAAAAATGTCTTCCAAATACATCTGGAGTGGATCGCCAGTTTTCTCACCAATCTTAAACGCCGTACTGGGAGTAGTAGGCAACAAGATCGCCTGGACACGGCCAAAGGCGTTAGCAAAATCCTGCTCCAAAAGCGAACGGACCGCGACCGCTCGACGATAGTAAGCGTCATAGTAACCGGCCGACAAAACATAGGTCCCTAAAATAATGCGTCGCTTCACCTCACGACCAAAGCCCGCGCCGCGAGTCCGTAAATAATCTCCCAACAAATTATCTCCCGGCACCGAGCGACCATAACGCAAGCCATCAAAGCGCGCCAAGTTGGTCGAACTCTCTGCCGGCATAATAATGTAATAACAAGCCAAAGAATATTTAATGTTGGGCAATTCAATCTCTACAATTTCGTGACCGGCCGCGCGCAGGGTGGCAATTGACTGATCCAGCGCGGTCAAAATTTCTGGCGCCACACCCGACTGCAAAAAGTGTCGTGGTACGCCAATCTTTAGCGGACCAGTGGGAGCTGGCTGAACCGGCGTTGCCACCGAAGTCGCATCCAGCGGGTCAACGCCCCGGATCGTCTCAAACAATAATTTGGCGTCGGCCACCGTCTCGGCAAAGGGACCAATCTGATCGAGTGAGGAGGCCATCGCCATCAAGCCCGAACGCGAGACCGTGCCATACGTCGGTTTAAGACCCACCACGCCACAAAAGGCGGCGGGCTGACGGATCGAGCCACCCGTGTCGGAGCCCAGCGCCGCGGCGGCCAACTTCGCCGCTACGGCCGCCGCCGAACCACCCGAGGAGCCGCCGGCCACTCGAGACAAATCTTCTGGATTGCGCGTGGGGCCAAAGGCCGAATTTTCGGTCGAACCGCCCATCGCGAATTCGTCCATATTCGTCCGGCCCACAAACACCGCGCCAGCGGCTCGGAGTTTGGCGATCACCGTGGCGTCATAACTGGCCACATAATTTTCTAAAATTTTTGACGCCGAAGAAGCCACTCGCCCCTTGATTAAAATATTGTCTTTGACCGCGAGCGGCACGCCGGCGAGCGGTCCAAGCTCCTCCCCCCTGGCTCGACGCTCGTCGATCGCCGCGGCTTGTTCGCGAGCGTCCTTAAAAATTTCTAAATAAGCATTGAGCTCGGGATTTTTTTCTTGAGCGCGTTTTAAATACTCCTCAACCACTTGGGTAGCCGTCCGTTCGCCCGTTTTTACTGCGCGAGCAATCTCCGCTAAACTCATAAAATCTTTTTGACCTTAAGCGGCGTACCGCCCTCGGTGGCTGGTTGATTAAGCGGCTCATCCGGACGCATGACATTGAGCGGGCGATAAACCGGTAGATCGTTAGCCGCCGCGACCGGAGCTTGTTCCAGCTCGGCCACGTAACCCAAAACCGACTCCAGATCTCGCCCCAGCGCGGACAATTCTTCTGGCGTCAATTCTACCCGCGCCAAGGCGGCCAAACGAGCGACTTCTTCTGATCCCAACATATAGCGCTATCCTAACATTAGTTAATCAGCTTGAGAAATTGTTCCTCGCTGAGAACCTCGACCCCCAGACTTTGGGCTTTGGCCAGCTTGGATCCAGGCTCCGCCCCAGCCACGACAAAACTCGTTTTTTTTGACACCGACTCAGAGATTTCGCCACCAAGTTTTTTGATCTGGGCCTTAGCCTCATCCCGCCCCAGAGTCGATAACGTCCCCGTCAGCACAAAAGTTTTACCACTAAGTGGGCCGCCGACCTGGGCCACCCGAGCCACCGGCCGGATCGTCACCGACTTTAATAAATTTTCCAGCAGCTTAAGATTGCTTGGCGACCGGAACCAGTTGCTCACCGACTCCGCTACCACCGGACCGACCCCCGGCACCGCCGATAACTCTTCGGGAGTGGCCGTCTTAATTTTTTCCACCGTTTTAAAGTGGTTGGCCAAATCTTCCGCAGTCTCCTCGCCCACCTGACTGATTGAAAGGGAGACCAAAAAACGGCTAAGCGCAATTTCTCGGCGCGCGGCAATTGCCGCCAACAAATTATCCACGGATTTTTCCGCAAAACGAGGCAGCTTCAGCAAATCATCGCGGCGGAGAGTAAAAATGTCGTCAAAGCTCGTTACTAACTTAGCGGCCAGCAATTGATCAACCACCTTTGGCCCCAAACCTTCAATATCAAACGCGCTCTTGCCCACAAAGTAATAAAATTTCCGCCGCAGTTGAGCAAAAGAATTTTTATTGACGCAACGATGCGCCGCCTGACCCGGCACGCGCTCAATCGCTCCACCACAGGCCTCCAGTTCCGTCGGGAAGACAAAGGGTCGCTCTTGCCCCGTCCGCATCTCGGGCAAAACCTTAACAATGTCGGGGATGATGTCACCAGCTTTTTGGATAATCACCGTATCGCCCACGCGCACATCTAAACGCTTGATTTCATCCTCGTTGTGCAGAGTGGCCCGCGACACCGTGGAGCCGTCTAAAAAAACTGGCCGCAAATGAGCCACGGGGGTCACCACCCCCGTCCGCCCCACCTGGAAGCTGATCTCCTCAACCACGGTGGTGGCTTCCGCGGCACGGAACTTAAAAGCGATCGCAAAGCGCGGCGCTTTGCCCGTGTAGCCCAAAATTTCTTGCGCGGCCCGGTCGTCAACCTTAACCACCACGCCATCTAAACCGGCCTCCAACCCTTCGCGACGATCATGCCACTTGTGCCAAAACTCAATCACCGACTCGATCGTCGGCGCCAGTTGATAGTGTCGATCGATTTTAAATCCCAAGCTGGCCAGCCGCTCTAACTCTTCGGCTTGAGTTTGCGGTAAGGGGAAGCTGGCTTGCGCCAAATCATAGATAAAACTATCCAGTCCCCGAGCGGCCACAATCGCCGGATCAAGCTGACGGATCGTGCCCGCCGCCGCATTACGCGGATTAGCAAATAGCGGCTGGCCCGCGGCGGCGCGCTCACGATTAAGTCGCTCAAAAGCCGTCCGGCCCAGCCAAATCTCACCCTCCACGATCACGTCAACGGGCTCGGTCAGAACTAAGGGAATTGATTCGATCGTCCGCACATTGCTAGTCACATCCTCACCCACCCGACCATCACCACGCGTCGACGCCGTCACCAGCCGACCTTGGCGGTAAGTCAACACAATTTTAAAACCATCAATTTTCAACTCACACAAATAAGTCACCCGCGACGGCTCGCCTAAAAATTTGCGCACGCGAGCGTCAAAGTCTCGAATATCGTCTGGCGTAAAAGCATCATTAAAAGACCACTGCGCCACCTCATGAGCCACCTTCGCGAAATCACCTTGCGCCACTCCCGCCACGCGCTGGGTGGGCGAATCGGGCGTCACCACTTCCGGATACTCGGCCTCCAGTTTGGCCAGCTCATCTTTGAGCGAGTCGAGCGCCTCTTCGGAAATTTCTAGCTGATCTAAAACGTGATACTGGTAGCGATGGTGATTAATCAGCTCGCGCAAGCGAGCCACCCGATCCTTAATTGCGGCTGTTGCTTTAGCGGCCATACGCCTCCATCCTACTTGGTCTCAATGATTCGTTCAACCGTCCGATCAGTAATCTTTCCCGGACAATTATCGCCGCTCGCGGCGGCATTATAACCGTAAGCTCTAATCACCGGCTTAGCCCCCAAGGTTTTGGCCCGGACCACTTCTACTCGCGAACATAATTCTCGCGTCTCACCGCCACCCAACTGGACTGGGTATCGCACCACAAAGTTAACCTGGCAATCACCACCGCCGCTAGCCTCACAGTTAATCCGCTCCAACTCAGAAGCGACTTCGCTACAAGAGAGCGAATTAGCGTTCGGCGGCACAAAAACATTGTTGACCACATCAAAATAACCAAAAGGGTTAGGATTACCCGCGCCGCGGAAAGATTCCCACTGCAAGGCGCAATCGCGAGCCGAGTCCGCGGCATAAGTGGCATACTTAGACTCCAGCGCCACTTGAGACAAAATTATTTGCTTGTAGGTAATGTTAAACAAACTTAGACTAATCGCCAACACGGCACTGACCAACAACACCGCGAATAAGATCGCAACTCCTCGATTATTTTTTTGTCGCCAGTTAACCATAAATTATTGAGGGTTACCGCCCGGACCCTGACGCAATAGCTCCAGCGGCATAATTAAATTTTTAGAGGTGACGCCGTTAAACCACTGGACCTCCACCCGCGCCACCAAGCGATCATCGGCCGTGTTGGGGGTATCATTGTCCTCGACCACCAGCGTCGCTCGACGAAGAAAGCGCGGGCCAACAATATCGTTCTGAGTAGTCACGGGCACATACCGGCCGGCTCCGGGACTAAAGCCCAAAACGCAGGGCGAAACATTTCGCGCCGTAATCGGCCCCTGGCAACCCGACTGTAATTGCGGAGTTGCGGCATCGATCCAAAAAGTTCCGGTTAGGCCCGCAAACACATCGGCCTCACCCAAACCCTGAGACAGCGCGGCAATCAAGGCGGTGTCGCGTAAATTGCGGATCACCTCCACACCCTCCTGAGCCAAAAAGGCGGCCACCAAATTATTGCGGGCGTACAATCCGTCACTAATCCCCCGCACCGCAATCGTCAGCGGCCCCAGCACGCCAATAACCAAAATCGTAATCGCCACCAGCGACTCAATCAAGGTAAACCCACGAGAATTAAAAGACTTCATAAGCTAACGTTCGGAAATAGTGGTTTGTAATGCGAAACTAGTCTTGAGATCGCCTCGACCACCCTCCCCCAACAACACGACGGTGACGAGTGGTTGGGCACTAGGCAACCCGCCCAGCTCCTCGCTGTTTTTTACAAAAAACTTAACCGACTGCAAATCAATCAAATCTGGCGAAGTAATGGGTACAAACTCCGCGCCAGACTCAGAGACCGAGAGCACGCCTCGACCGTTGATCGTCTCACGCTTATACAAATAAGTGCGAGTGAGATCGCTGGATCGGAAGGCCAGAGATGATTCGCCCGTCGGGCAATTATGACCTTCGGTGGGAATAAACGAGGTCGAGAGCGCGGCCCCGGCCTCACAATAATAAAGTCCGCCATCTTGAAGATTGAACGAGATACTGTTAACGGCAAAGTGGAGACTGTCCATCACCACCTTAATGGCTTGCGCCTTCTCATTGATCCGGTTGGCGGTAATCACGGCACCGCTAACAATCAAAGCCACGATGGCGAAAATGGAAACGGCCACCATCAGCTCGATCAACGAAAAGCCGCGCGCTAAAAATTTAAGATTTCTGAACATAAATGTGACCCGCCTTAGTGATCATAATATCACGCCAACTCCCCACCTTATTTTGCACCCGGATCTTAAGCGCCGGCGTATTTAAGCTCGTGGGCGAACCGCGACGAGAAATATAAAAGCTGGCATCAGTCCGCGGCCGCTGGAAAACAATGTTGACCGGCTGAGTATATTTGGAACTATCGCAACCGGTGGCCGGACAACGATAAATCCCCTCAAGCGAAATACCGCCGCCCAAACGGAAAATCTCGCGACACTCGCTCCCCGTCTGACCACAATTTAAGGCCTTATTGTATAAGCGGTCACCCAACAAACTGCCAGGTCCGGTTGGCAAATCAGCAAACAACACAAACTGTTGAGTCTGCGCTGGATCCAAATAAATACCGTGCGAAGGGTAGACACTGCCACCAAAGGCCCGGGTGCCAATCCCAAAAACTTGCGCCTGGCGAATCGTCAACGCAATCTCTTGGGCCACTAGATCGAGAGAAGATTTGTCGCGAAAGGACGGCAAATTAACCAGCACAATACCCGTCACGATCACGAAGATCGAAATGACGACCAACATCTCAATCAAAGAGAAGCCCGAAGATTTAGAAAAGCGTAAAGACATTGATCGAAGCAAAAAAGGTCAGCGCCGTACCCAAAATAATAAAGGGAGCGAAAGGCAATTCACTTTTCATTGTATATGATCGCGAGCGGCCGGCAAAGCGAGACAAGATAATCAACAGGAGACCGACGACGGCTCCGAGCCAAAAGGCCAAGACCATGGCCGAGACGCCGCGCGTGGGCCCCAAGAGCAAGCCAACCGCCAGCGCCAACTTGGCATCGCCAAAGCCCATCCAACGCCCGCCCGAGAAGTACCAGAGCGCCGCAAAAAAAGCGGCCAGACCCAGCGCCGCCCCAAGCGCGGCCACCAATCGTCCCTCGCTAGCGGCCAAGAGCGCCGCCGCGGCGCTGGCGGCGTAAACCAAACCATCGGGAATAATTTGGTGCCGCAAATCGTAAACCGTGATCACCACCAACAAACTCCAAATGATCGCCGCCAAACCGGCCCCGAGCCAAGTGGCCGACTGACTTACAATCGCGACAAACAAAAAGCCCGTGGCCAGCTCGACTAACGGATATTGCGCTGAGATGGCGCTACCACAACGCCGACAGCGACCGCCTTGCCAGATGTAGCTAAAGACGGGCACCAACTCAAACCACCGGAGCGAGCGATTGCAGGCCAAGCAACGCGAGCGGCCATTATAAATCCGCCAACCACCGGCGCCGGTGTTGTAGCGATAAATAACAACGTTAAGAAAACTGCCGACGATTAAACCAAAGAGAAAAGAGACTATTTCTAGCCAGATATCCATCGCTCTAGTATATCATGAGACACGCAAAACCCCGCTCTGATTAGAGCGGGGTTTTGGAGTAGAGAAAAACTTACAAACAGGTCAAATTAGTATCGGCCAAAACCGGGCTCGAAGCTAATTCGCCAGCATATCCAGTTGAATCTACACAATAGAAACCACCACTCCCAAGAGCAGAGGTTTGAATACCCCACGCGCTCGGCAGAGTGCCACCGGAAGCGTCGTTATCAAAACAGCTTACAGTAACTCCACTTCCCAAAGCTGTACCAGCGGCAGTAACCAGACGACTCAACCCTCCAGTTGCCGTAGAATCGCACACAGCGTCCACATACGAACCAGATGAATTTGCTCCGAGCTCAGCCTCGGCTCGAGCGGAAGACAAGCTTGCAACAGCCGAAGCTTCTTTGGCCTTCTGACGAGCACTACCAAGCGAGGTCAAAACAATACCCGAAAGAATACCGATGATCGCAATGACCACCAAGAGTTCGATCAAAGTAAAACCTTTACTTTTCATTATATTAATCGTTATTTTATAAACCTTTGTTCGACCAACTTTGATAAAGTTGTGACGCCTTTCATTATAATACGGCCGAGGTAGCGCCACAATCGGCCTGTGGACAACCGCTCCAATCAAACTCCACTTAGAAGCCCGAAGCGAGATTGTAGATCGGGACCAAAACCGAGGTGAGCAGGATGCCCACGCCCACACCCAAAAAGACGATCATCGCTGGTTCGATCAGGTCCACCAGAGTGTCGACGGCGTTATAAACTTCGCGCTGGTAAAAGCGCGACATCGTATCGAGCACAAAACCCAACTTCCCCGTCTCCTCACCGACGCGGATCATCTGGATCATAATCGTCGGCACCTCAGGATGCTTGGTGAGGATGGCCGAAATGGCATTGCCCGACTTAACGCCCTCCGAGGCCTCTCGCAAAATGCTCTGGTAGACGTCATTGCCCACCACGTCACCGGTGATCTCTAGCGCCCGGACCATCGAGATACCGGCCGTCAACATGGTGGCGAGGTTATCGGCAATGCGCGAGAGATACAACTTTTGGTAAAGCACGCTCACATAAGGCACCGTCAACTTAAAGCGGGCCAACTGCATCTGCCCCGACTTGGTGCGGAGCCACCGACCAACGAAAAAGCCCACCACGATTAGCAAAAAGAGGAGCAAAATACCGTAACTAACAAAGAAGTTAGAGATGGCAATAATGATCTTGGTGTAAATGGGGATCTCTTGCCCCGTCTCGAGCAAAATCGCCGAGAGTTTAGGGATCACATAGACGAGCATCAAAATCATCACCACCAAAAAGGAAAAGATGATGAAGGCGGGGTAGATCAGGGCGTTGCGGGCCTTAGAGACCAGCGCGTGCGAACGTTCGAGATAAGCCGCCAGATAAGAAAAGACTTCGGAGAGCTTGCCCGACTCCTCGCCGGCCTTAACCATATTGACGTAAAAGTCAGAAAAGACCTCCGGATGCTTGCCGAGCGCCTGCGAGATAAGGACGCCGGAGTTAAGATCGTCCGACACCGCCGTTAGCACCAAGCGGAGATGAGGCGTCTCAGCCTCTGAGGCCAAGAGGCGAAAGGTGGAGAGCGCCGAGACCTTGGCCTCAAACAGCGTCGAAATTTGCCGCGAGAGAAAGACGATCTCCTTCATCTTAACCCGACGACCACCGAACGAGAGGAGTGAGTTGAGCCGCCCACGATCCTCGACGGAACGGACATCAATAATCACCAGGCCGCGGCGCTGGAGCGAGCCGATCGCTAAATCGACGTTGGGCGCGTCAATGGTGCCGTCTTGCGGCTGGCCCTCCTTGGTCGTCGCTTTGTACTTAAAAATCATGGCTGGGAATTATAAAATTCGTTCGAGCGCCCGGGGATTAAGCGAGAAGTGGTAAGCCACATCGGGAGCAATTTCGCCTCGACGCACCAGGTCCGCCAAGGAATGATTAAGATTAATCATTCCTTCCTCAATCCCCGTCTCGATCACCACGTCGATCTCGGCCGTGCGGCCCTCACGGATCAGGTTGGCGACGGCGTTATTATTAATCAACAGTTCGTAGGCCGGAATCAGCCCGCCCGACAATCGCGGAATAAGGCGCTGAGAAAAGATGCCGAGCAAAGAACCGGCCAGCTGGATGCGAATCTGATTTTGCTGAGCGGCCGGGAAGGAGTCGATAATGCGATCAACGGTTTGCGAGGCGCTGTTGGTGTGGAGCGTCGACAAGATTAGGTGCCCCGTCTCGGCGGCCGTCACCGCGGTGGAGATCGTCTCGGGACTGCGCATCTCGCCGATCATCGCCACGTTAACGTCTTGGCGGAACATTGAGCGCAAAGCGACTGGGAAGTCGACCGTATCGAAGCGGACCTCGCGCTGATCAATAATCGACTTATCTCCGGTAAACAAATACTCCACCGGATCCTCAATCGTCACGATGTGCTCGGCCCGATTTTGGTTAATGTGCTGGATCAATGAGGCGAGAGTCGTTGACTTGCCCTGACCGACCGGCCCAACCACCAAGAAAAATCCCTGCTTGCGCGAAGCAAATTCGAGCAGTTTATCGGGCAGATTAAGCTCGGCCATCGTCTTGATCTTGTTGGGAATCAATCTAAACGCCGCGCCCACCACTCCGCGCTGGAAAAAGGCGTTACCACGGAAGCGCGTGCCATCACTCGCCGTAAAAGCAAAATCGAGCTCCTTGGTTTTAAGAAATTCCTCGCGGTTGCCGGGCGTCATCACCTCCGAGATAAGGCCCAGCGTATCTTCGGCGGTAAGGAGAGGCTTTTTTACAATCGGGATCAAGTCGCCAGACACGCGGATCGTTGGATGACGCCCCACCGTTAAGTGGAGATCGGAGGCCCCCTCTTTAGAGACGATATAAATCAGGTCATCAAGCTCGGCTCGATAGTTCATTCTAAAAAATTATTTTTTCTTGCTTTTAACAATGTCCATCACCTTGGCTACCACCTCCGAGGGCGTGGCCGAAGCTTTAATAATGTAGCCATCGACGCCCAAACTCGTCCCCTTCTCCACGTCATCCTTTTGACCCAAGTTCGACAAAATAATAATGGCGCCATCCTTCTGAACGCCACGCTGTTTTAACTGCTCGATCAACTGGAAACCGTCCATCTTGGGCATCAGCACATCAACCAAATAAATGTCGGCGCGCAAACCACCATCAATCTTTTCGAGTGCCTCTTGGCCATCGCGGGCCGTCACCACCTCAAAGTTATGTTCACCAAACTTGAGCGAATACATATCCAACAGAAACTTGTCGTCATCCGTAATCAAAATTTTGTAGGTAGGTTCTGCCATAATGCTTTAAGTATATTACTGGCCTTGCCAAATCACAACTTCCCGACCTCCTCAAGTGGGATAAATCCGCCCAGCGCCTTCTTGAGCGCGTCGTCACGCATCGTGGTGAGACCTTTTTTCTTGGCCTGTTCAGCGAAACGCTCTTCGCTGGGCGCCTCAAGCAATAACTGCTCAAAATCGCGGTCCATAGGCAACATTTCAAACACCGCCATCCGGCCACGCAAGCCACCTGGGCAAGTTGGCGAGGGTTTGGGCCGATAAACCTGGCCCGGCAAAGTAAACTGCCCGCGCGCCGACTCGGGCACGTCGGACAAATACTTTTCCACCATCGTTTTTAAGCCGCCCTCCAAGGGCACTTCCTCCCGCGACTCCTCGCAGAGCGTTGGCAACAGGCGCTGAGCTACCGCCAAAATCAAGGTAGCCGAAATTAAGTAGGGCTCGACGCCCATGTCGATCAAACGCGGAATCACGCCAGCCGTATTGTTGGTGTGCAAAGTGGAAAGCACTAAGTGACCAGTGAGCGCCGCCTGAACAGCCAGCTTGGCCGTCTCAGAATCGCGGATCTCACCAACCATGATGATATCGGGGTCCTGGCGCAAAATACTGCGCAAACCATTGGCAAAGGTGTAATGGATCTCCGGCCGGACTTGCGACTGGCTAATCCCTTCGATCGAATACTCCACCGGGTCCTCCAAGCTAACGACGTTATTCTTTTCGCGATCAATCTCTTGGAGCAAGGCGTAGAGCGTCGTCGTCTTACCCGAACCAGTCGGCCCAGTAATTAAGATCATGCCGTAAGGACGAGTGATGGCGCCCAAAAGTAGCTGTTTTTGCTCTTCGGAGAGGGCTAGATCATTAACGCGCAGACGCGTCCGTTCCGGATCCAAAATACGGATGACCACCTTTTCGCCATAGTAAGTCGGCATCGTGGAAACACGAAAGTCGATTTTGCGATTATCAATCCGCGCCGAAAAGCGGCCATCCTGGGGCTTGCGCCGCTCATCAAGCTTCATATTAGTAAGAATCTTGATACGCGCCACCACCGCGTCATGGACCGAGACGGGCAAGAACAGCGAAGTATAGAGAACGCCGTCAACCCGGAAACGCACCTTAACCTGCTTGTCGGTTGGCTCGATGTGGATATCGGAAGCGGCCCCAGATGAGGCGTGCTGGAGGATCACCGCCACGATTTTGGTCACCGGCGCGTCCTCAACGATCTGAACCTCGCTGGGACGAGTGGGCTTTTTCTCCGTGGCAGTCTGCTTTTGCTCCTCGCTCTGGATCTCCAAATCCAAATCAGAGAGCGCCTTAGTCACCTGACTGGTCAAACCCTCATAACCCGTAATCACCTGATCGAAATCTTTTTGACTAATGCCAAAAACTTTAAACGGCATCCCCACCTTGGTGGCGATAAACTGGAGCGCGTCGCGAGCCTCGATATTACCCGGATCAATCATCCCCACCTCCAGCACGCCGTCACGGATCCTTAGCGGCACAAAATTATAGTACTGCGCCGAAGTCTTCGGGATGTACTTGAGAATATCTTGAGAAATTTTTTCTCCCGGTTCGATTTGCGCTACCGGAATCTCGGCGTCAGACGGCATGCGTAAAAAAGTTAATTATTGAGAAAATCGAACAGATCCTGCACCGCACTGCGCGGCGCGGCTGGGGCCGCCGGAGCCGCGGAGCGGCTCCCCGCCGACGAAGTGGCGGCGGCCGGCGAAGAAGTCGCCGGCCGGGCGGCATCCTTACCAATCGGCGCAAACGGATTAGGCCGACCTGGGGTTTGGGGCTTAAGCTCGGTCGAAAAGTCTTTGAAAGTTCGTAACTGGGGATAAATCTCGCTCTCCAAACTAATATTCTGCAAACTCAGCAACAGCGAGAGAAATTCGTCCGTCCCACCAGCCGCCGCGGTGCCATCCAAATAACCCACGGCCTCCACGCCCAGCAAATCCGCCGCCGGCTCTTGCCCACTCCGCCAAGCACGATAACCAAAGAACAAAGCCACGATCACAATGACCAGCAGCAACAATTTTAGCAGTGATGAAGTGCGTGACATATTATTTGAGCCAATAGGTTTGAATTTCGACCGTGTAATCGTACACATCCTTCTCAGCCGAACTAAAGCCACTGGCCGTCAAATCAATCAAACGTAAACTTTGCGCCAGATCGTTGAGAAAGGCCTTAAAATTTTCGTACGAACCGGTCACCGAAAAGCCAAAGGTGACCGATCCATGCTTGTCGCTCCCCGCGGTGATCACCGACTCCTCAGTTTTGCCCTCCTCGGTCTTGATCTGGATGTTGCGAATATTCATCCCATAGGGCTTAGCGATGTTGTTGATGTCGATAATCAAACGGACGTTATCAACGTTATCGGGCAAAAGCTTGTTAAGCCGATTAAGATCGTCTTCGGGAATTGCTCGGAACTCGGCCAAGAGCCGATCCTGTGCTTCGCGTAACTTTTTCGCATTACCGAGCGCCTGATTGAGCGTTTGCTTTTCCGTCTCGATCAAACGGATGTCGGCAAACAGGGGCTGAGTAAAGCGCAAGAAACCACCAACGGCGACGAGGATGATAATTAGTGGTCCAAGAAAGCGCAGCATAATTAAGAAGTTTGATTTTTAATTTGTTTGACCACCGATGGATCAGGCGTGAGCGTCAGCTTAAAGGTAACCTCTCCCGCGCCATCCAAGTTAAGGTCAGAAAAAATAAAGCTCTGGATCCGCCGCTTCTCGGCTGAAAAAACCTGCGTCTGTACCGCAATATCTTCGTAACTAGTGGCGGTGCCGGCAATGGTTACGCCCTCGGCCGAATAAGCAAAGGTTTTGTAACTAATCGTGGGCAGAGTGAGTTCTTCCAGCAAAGAAAAGAGGGGCAAAATCGTCTCGTGATCCACAATCACTCGCTCGGCCACCTCCAACTTAGAGTCAAGGCGCTGTAATTGGGTGATGGTGTTCTGATCAATATTTTGGCGCTCCCGTTCGACCGAGGCCTTAAGACCACAACGCAAAACTCCCGTGCCATCCGCGGTACAAGGACGATCAATCTCGGCGCGCAAAATCCCCCGGTAAGCAAAAGCGCCACCGTAAATAGCGGCCGAGATCAAAAGGACGATCACGGCAATAACTAAAAGCAAGTTAGACGAGGAGGAACGCGGCCGCTCATTCTTGGTGAGCGCCGCCTTGGGAATGAACGAAGTTGGTGATGAACTCGGAGGCATATCCGTCTAATAATAATACCACAAGTTAGTCTAAAGTTTGCAAATGTCGAAGCGCTAAACCAATCGCCACGGCAAAACCCGGACCCGCTTCGCTTAAAATTGGGGTTAAAAATGCGGGCGCGGCCACCATCTCGAATGGTTTGCCGAGCGTCACCGGAATTTCGAAATTTTTTCCGGCCACTTCGACTAAGCCACGCAAGAGCGCGCCACCACCGATCAACACGATCTTATTAACCGACCGACGATTCTTTTCTTGATACCGGCTAATCACCTTACTGACTTCCGAAAAAATAAATTCAACAATACTATTAACCGTCACCGACACATTGCGTCCATCATAATGCTCCACCAAGCCCACGGTGCGCTTAATCTCTTCGGCCTTAGCAAAATCCACCCCCAAGGAGCGCGATAAAGCTAGGGTAATGTCTTGCGAGCCCTTGGGGATGGTGTGCGAAGAACGGACAATCCCGTAATCCACAATCGCCATCTTGGTATTGGAGGCGCCGATGTCGAGCATGACAGTCGCATTCATCTCCCCGCCAAAGACAGAACGGATGGCACTAAAGGTCTCAATCTCAAAAAACGCTGGCTGGATGCCCATCTGTTTAGCAAATTCCTGATGCTGACTAATAATGGTGTTGTGAATGGCCACCACTAAAACCTGGAGCTTGTTCTCGCTCGCCTCGGATCCACCGCCCTCACTCGGCAACACCCACCAATCCAGCGCCACTTCGGAAATCGGTACGGGAATATATTTTCGCGCCTCAATCGGAATCACCTTAGGCAACAGATCACGACTCACCTTGGGAATCTCGATAATCGTCACCAAACTTGAGCCCAGCGGGATCGAAAGCGATCCGAGTGTGGTAGTAACATTGGCCTCCTTAAATAGATCGCGCGTCACTTCTACCATCTTTTCGGGCGGCACAATCGCGACCTGACCGACCGCCAAACTCCGATAAGGACCAGTGGCAATCTCGCCATAGGTTTCTAAAATCGCTCGGCCCTTTTCGCGTCGCAATTGCACGACCTTGATTGAAGAGGTGCCCACGTCAATACCAATCACGCTGTTGGCCCGACGTTGGAAAAGATTAAAGGATTTAAAATTTAAAAGTTTTTCAAATGGACTCGCCATACCGTCGTCTTAGTATATCATTAAAGAAAGTCGAGACGGAACATGCGCGCCTGGCTAACCTTCTTCGCGGATCTCCTCTTCCCACCCCGCTGTGTGGGTTGTGGTCGCGCCAAAGAATTTTTGTGCTTAACTTGCGAGGATCTGCTCCGACGCGCGCCACTCCCGCCGGAGCCAAACGTCGTCGCGCTGTATGATTATGGCGATCGGCGCGTGCGCCGGGCGATCTGGTATCTAAAATATCGAGGAGTCCACTCCATTGCCGAACGCTTAACTGGCAATCTCTACGCCGTCCTCATCGAATATTTGGCGGAAATTGATAGTTACTATCCTCACGTCGAGCCCTGGATCCTCATCCCCGTCCCCCTGCATCCCAAACGACTGGCGGAGCGCGGCTATAATCAAGCCGCGCTCATCGCCCGCGCCCTCGCGGCTCGCCAACCCGAAAGCTTTGATCTACGCGAACGAGCGGTGAGAAAAATTAAGGCCACCAAAAGTCAGGTCTCGCAGGCGAGCCGCGAGGCCAGAGCGCAAAATCTCAAAGACGCCTTCGAGCTCAGCGCGCCGGCCGAGCTAGCCGGCCGGCGCGTCATCCTCATCGACGACGTCTACACCACCGGAGCAACTCTGCGGGAGTTAGCCAAAACAATCCGCGCGGCCGGAGCCGCGCGGATTGTGAAAGTGGCACTTGCCCAGGGATAATTACTCCGTCTGGAAACTGCCCTCTCCGACTGGGGTCGTCGTTGACACCGTGTCGGTCGTGGTTGGAGCTTCGCTCTTATTCATCCACATACCAACCAACACCAAAACAACTACCAGCACGATAATTGCAATAATTGTCTTCATGGGCGCCACTATAGCACAGCTAGCCTTTTTGGTCTAGGCGGCCAGCGCCCCGACCATTAAACAGTTTTTATTTGTGGTAAATTTATGATAGGTTAAAGCCACATTGGAGAGTTGGCTGAGTGGTCGAAAGCGCCTCACTGCTAACGAGGTGTCCCTTTACCGGGACCGTGGGTTCGAATCCCACACTCTCCGCCTTCGCCTCGCCGTAGCTCGAAAGAGTATAGGCGAGAAGCCGCTAAGGTTTTTATATCGGTTGTACTGACGACCTTAAAATATGAGCCATGCGCGTCCCTTAAAGCGCTCAACAAACACCTCATTTATCTTCTAGAGAAAAAGTTGCAGGATCTTTCCCCTCGACAATATTGCCACTTAAATAAACATGGTTCTTGTCTTTTGAGTATCCGTATTCGCCCAAATCAACGAATGTCTCTGGGTCGGCACCTTCGATTATCCTATTTCCGTAATACACATGACTCTTGTCCTTCGCATAGTAGCTGTTGATCGGGTGGAACGTGGCATGGTCAGCAGTGGCTATGATCGGACCTTCATCGAAAGAACCTTCAATGTAATAGACGTTGTTCTTATCTTTCTGATAGGCACCGATATCATCGACAATATTTTTGAGCGTATCAGGATCGCCAGTCGGGATGTATTTGTAAGTGTAGTAAAGCTTGTCGCCATCCCTACCATATTCACTCGACATCACCATAAATGTTGCGGGATTAGCTCCTTCAACAAGATCCCCACGCCAGTAGACATGATTCGCGTCTTTCATCCATAATCCCCCGTGCTCCGAATCTTCGACACCCACAAGAGTAGCCACGTCCACGCCTTCGTAGCCCTCGTCAGGGTAGATCCAGTTAAAAACCCGACTCTTATCCTTGCCGAGGCCCGCGCTGAAGTAAACATATGTCTCGGGGTCTGCACCCTCAATCTTGTAGCTTCCAGAAAGACCGAGACCGCCAAGGTACCCATCTAAGTACACGCCGTTCTTGTCCTTCACGAAGTTTCCTTCCTCGTCAATAGCCATGAAGCTCGCCACGTCATACTGGACATCGTGCGGTGCGCAGTCGTACTTGTAGACGTAACGAGAATCCTTTGCCCATATGCTGTTGAATATGACGAAGGAAGAGAGATCAATGTCGGGACGAGGCGTATCTCCGCAGTACAGAACATCGTCTCGAAACACGAAACCATAATGCATGTTTCGAGCGGGGCTCTTCCAACTGCTGAACTTGCCGTCTGAGTAATGCAAAGTCAGGTAGCCAGTTTCCGCAGGAAACTCTGTGCGAACGCGAGCCTCAGTCTTTCCGTCCTCGTCAAAATCCTTGAAGACGACGCCCCATTCACCCTCTCTGAGAAAGGAAGGAATTACGCCAAGGTCTTTGTGGTACACCTGTTCGTAGGAAGACCCACCATACACAAAGAGTTCAGTCCTCGTTGATTTGTCGCTTGGAATTACATCCTGCTTGAGGACAATGATTTTGCCCGGGGCAAATTTTGAATTGCTCCTGACAAGGATGTCATGCCCTCTTCCATTGGAACCGTAGAGGAGTATAGCGTTTGCATTGTCGCCGCAACTCTCGATTATCTGAGAAAGAAAAGTGTTCAATTGCTCGACCGGAGCAGGATCCTTGATGTCACCTTCTCCCTTAGAGCACATGATGTGAAGTGTATTTGCTGGAACATCAATGTTGCCGAGACGACCTTCGACATTGAATTCGGATTGGTTTGACCACGAGATGTATGCCCATAAGGCATATGCCCCGAGCAGTAGAATAATCACGCCAAAAAGTACGGCCAGTGATTTTAAGAAAATCTTAAATGGTTTGCTCATCGTCTCTTAATTTTATCAAAATTCGGCTCGCCCGACGAAAAAATAGAAAACCGTCCGGGGTCGGACGGTTTTTAAGTAATGAACAGAAAGAGCAAAGTTGCCTACCTCTCAGGATTCCCGTCGGCATCATCCTCGACCATCTGAGTCACCGACCGCTCAACGCCGGAAATGATTTCCACCTCGTCAGCGCCAAAGCAAAAAAACTGACCAGGCTTGGGGAATCCCTCTGCTCGCCACCAACCCACGGCCTCGTTTTTTCCGCTGGCCGCCAGCGCATCGAGAGCCTCGCGCTGGGGAACCAAAAATCGCACCCGACCACACTCGGCGCAACCAACTGGCTGGCCCGTCAGCACGCCCCGATCGGGCTCGCCGTAGACGGCTCCAAAAAAGGGCAAGCACGGCAGAACTTCGCTCGGCCAAGCCTGGCGCACCCACAGCGGTGCCTCTCCTGCCGGCTCCTTAGTAATTCGGATTGATCCCGTCGCTTCGCTGTGCGCCACGATGACCCCCTTTCGTTATGAGAGTTATCTTTATCCAAGACCCACCAAAAACCATCCTAGCAAAAATCAAAATTTATTAAAGTAGGCTAATTACCAATACTTCTTTTTTTTGAGCCGCTCGGGAAAGAAACTTTTCTCGTCGTAAGGTTCGTAATCCTTGCCGTAACCGAGATCTTTCAAGAGCTTAGTCGGCGCGTTGCGGAGCGAGAGCGGTACGGGCAAGCTGCCTAATTTTTCCACATCAGCGAGAGCGGCTTCGATGGCGTTATAAGCCCGCCGATCTTTTTTGCAGGTCGCCAAGTAGGCCGCTCCATGGGCCAGATTGATCCGGGCCTCCGGCAAGCCGACGGTTTCCACCGCGCGGAACACGGCATTAGCCACCACCAAGGCCGTCGGCTGAGCCAATCCCACATCCTCGCTCGCGAAGATCACCAGGCGCCGGGCAATAAATTTGGGATCTTCTCCCGCCGCGATCATCCGCGCCAGCCAATAAATGGCGGCATCGGGCTGGCTGGCGCGCAAACTTTTAATAAAGGCCGAGATGACGTTGTAGTGCTCCTCGCCTTTCTTGTCGTAACGGATCGTCTTGGTCTGCAAAGTCTCTTGTAAATTTTCTAAATTGACTTCGCCATAAAGTTCGAGCGTCGCCTCGAGCATCCCGAGCGCTTGCCGCGCATCACCGTCGGCAAAATCGGCCAACCACTCCAGCGCCTTTTTCGCTAACTTAATTTTAGTGCGCTTAAGCAGGGACTTGAGCTCTTCCGGCGACAGCGACTTAAGCACAAAGATGCGGGCGCGCGAGAGCAAGGGAGCAATCACTTCGAAGCTCGGATTCTCCGTCGTCGCGCCCACCAAGTGCAGAGCACCAGACTCAACATAAGGCAACAAAAAATCTTGCTGACTTTTATTAAAACGATGGATTTCGTCCAAAAACAAAATCTTCGGCCGCAAGAGCGCTCCGCCCTCCACAATTTTTCTAATGTCGTCCTTGCCCGCCGAGACGGCCGAGAGCTCATAAAGTTCGGCCTCCAGCGACCTGGCATAGATCCGTGCCAGCGTCGTCTTGCCCACCCCCGGCGGACCCCACAGAATAAAGGAGAAGAGATGGCGCTGTTCGATGGCCACCCGCAAGGGCTTACCTGGACCCACCAAATGGGCCTGACCAACAAATTGATCCAGATTTTCAGGGCGTAACTTAGCCGCCAACGGTTCGGTCATATGTGGTAGTATACTATACGCACATGCTTAAAAGAGTCTTAATCCAGAGCATCGGGATGGGCTATCGCAACGTCGTCAAACCCATTCTCTTTACTGAATCCCCCGAGACGGTTCATGAGCGTTTGGCCGCCGCCGGCGAGCGCTGGGGTCGAGGTGGCTGGATTAAATCAACCACCAGTTGGCTGCTGGAGCAAGAGTACCCGGAACTCGAGCAGACGGTCGCTGGCATTAAATTTGCTAAACCGATTGGGCTCTCGGCGGGCTTCGACTACGAAGCCCGCTTAACTCAATTTCTGCCCGCGCTCGACTTTGGTTTTGCCACCGTCGGCACCATCACTAACGAACCTTGCCGCGGCAATCCACCACCTCAGCTCGACCGCCTGCCAGAATCAAAATCCCTCCTCGTCAACAAAGGGTTCAAAAATCCTGGGGTTACCTCCATCGCCCGCAAACTTTCTCAATTGCGCTTCGAAATGCCCATCGGTATTTCGCTTGGTCGGACCAACACCCTTAAACTAAAAAATGTTGCCGAGAGTATTGAGGACATCGTCAGCGCCTTCCGCGCCCTAGAAGAATCTCGCGTCCGCCATCACTATTACGAATTAAATATCAGCTGCCCCAACCTGATGGGCAACATCTCGTTTTATCCACCAGAAGCTCTGCGCGATCTTTTAAGCGCCGTCACCAGTCTCAATCTTAAGCGACCAATTTTTATTAAAATGCCGATTGAAAAAAACAATCGCGACGTCCGCCAAATGCTCGAAGTGATCGCGGCCGCGCCAATCGATGGAGTCATTTTTGGCAACTTACAAAAAGATCGCACTCACCCCGCCTTCGACCCAACCGAAATCGCCCAAGCCGGCCGAGGCAACTTTAGCGGCCACCCCACCGAAGGACGCGCCAACGAGCTAATCTCCCTAACCCATTACCACTACCATTCGCGCTTTATCATCATCGGCTCCGGCGGCGTCTTTTCGGCCGAGCAAGCTTACGAAAAAATTTTGCGAGGCGCCACCTTAGTCCAACTGATCACCGGCTTAATCTATCGCGGCCCACAATTAGTCCACGAGATCAATCAAAGTTTAGTAAAATTACTCCACGAAGACGGTTACTCCTCAATCAGCCAAGCCATTGGCGCCGGACATGCAGCCAACTGATCCCATCCTTGAGCACTTCCGACCTAATCCGCTCCAGCGACGCGGACTAGAACGATTAGGTCTCGAGACGGTAGCTGATCTCTTGTGGCACTTCCCCAACCGCTATGCCGCTCCCGGTTTGCAAAAAAGCATTGCCACCCTCGCCGTGGGCGAACAGGTGGTCATCTACGGCCAGGTAACCAAAAGTCGAATTACTCGCGGCTGGAAAAAGAGAATCCCGATTGGCGAAATAAAAATTGAGGACGCGACCGGTAGCATCAAGGCGATCTGGTTCCATCAAGCTTTTCTCGCCAAAAAAGTGGCCGAGGGTAGTTACGCTCGGCTCTCCGGCAAAGTCGCCGAACGACGCGGCGAAAAATATTTAGCCAATCCAGAAATCGAATCAGCCGCCAATGTGCCGCCGCCCGAATCACTCTTTACCACCAATAGCGACCCGACCCTCACTCTCACCCCCGTCTATCCCGAAACGCGCGGACTCTCTTCTAGCTGGCTAGAACACGCGATCAAAAAATTAATTAGCCACAACTTACACGAAGCTTTAATCGACCCTCTACCGACGGATCTACTGGAAAAATATAATCTGCCGACACTAGCCAGCTCCCTGGTGTGGATCCACGCCCCCCGAACCGACAAAGACACTACTCGCGCCCGCAAACGCTTCGCCTTCCAAGAAATATTTTTTATTCAACTTAGTCGCTGGCGCGATCGTCTTAACTATCAAGCCAATGGCGCTTGGCCGATTGCCACCAAAAAAACGGAAGTCGAAGAATTTATTAAACGTTTCCCCTTTGCCGCCACCGCCGCGCAAAAACGCGCCATCGATCAGATTCTCAAAGACTTTAATCAGACCGCGCCAATGACGCGGCTCCTAGAAGGCGACGTCGGCTCAGGCAAAACGGCGGTCGCGGCCACCACGGCTTACGCGGCCGTGCGCGCCGGCTGGGAGGTGGCTTACATGGCCCCGACCGAAATTCTGGCCCGTCAACATTTCGAATCTTTTATTGGTTATTTTCGCCACCTGCCCGGCGTCCAAGTAGCGCTTATCACGGGCAGTGGTTGCTACAAATTTCCATCCAAAATTAATCCCGGCGGCTACACCAACATCTCGCGACCTCAACTCTTAAAGTGGGTGGCCAACGGCGAAATAAAAATTGTCGTCGGCACCCATACACTGATCCAAGAAACCGTTAAGTTTAAAAACTTAGCTTACGTGATTATCGACGAACAGCATCGCTTTGGCGTGATGCAGCGAGCCCGCCTCGCGCGCAAACAAGCCAGTCGCGCGCCCCATCTCCTCTCGATGACGGCCACTCCCATCCCCCGGACGCTGGCGCTCTCGATTTATGGCGACTTAGATCTCTCCCTGCTCGACGAATTGCCGGCCGGCCGCAAACCTGTCATCACCGAGATCGTGGCGGAATCAGGTCGCGCCCGGGCTTACGAGCACATCCGGCAAGAGCTCGCGGCCGGCCGGCAAGCTTACGTCATCTGCCCGCGCATCGACGAACCAGATCCAACCAAAGAACTGGCACTGCAAGTTAAGTCGGCCACCGCCGAACGCGAACGACTGGCAACCCAAATTTTTCCCGATTACAAAGTAGCTCTCGTCCACAGCAAATTAAAATCCGCCGACAAAGAAAAAGTGATGGCCCAATTCGCGCGAGGCGACGCCCAAATTTTGGTGGCCACCTCCGTGGTGGAGGTGGGCGTTAACGTCCCGAATGCCACCATGATTATTATTGAAGGCGCCGAGCGCTTCGGCCTGGCGCAACTCCACCAGCTCCGCGGTCGCGTCCTACGCTCTTCCACTCAAGCTCATTGCTACCTCTTTACTTCCAAACCCGGCGGCCACGAGAGCGCGCGACTCAAGGCCCTCGTCACCGCCAAGAACGGTTTTGAACTAGCGGAAATCGATCTGCAATTACGGGGCGCCGGAGCGCTCTCTGGCGGTCAACAATGGGGCTTATCAGATATGGGCATGGAAGCGATCAAGAATCTCAAGATGGTCGAGGCGGCCCGCACCGAGGCCCGCGCGCTGATTGAAGCTGATCCGACCCTCAAGAACTACCCCGAATTAGCTAGGGCTCTAAATCGGCGGACACAAAACATCCATTTTGAATAGCTTGAGAGCCGGCACGACCTGAGCTATAGTGAACGAGCGCGTGTAGCTCAGTTGGTTAGAGCACCGAGCTTATACCTCGGCGGTCCTTGGTTCGACTCCAAGCACGCGCACTACTTGGCTTTTAGGACTGCTGATTAACCTCCTTTTCGGCCCGATCGGCTAATTCCATAAAAACCGCCAACTCCTCATTGGTAAATTTACGCGGCGCCGTATCTTTGACGCAGAAAACGCCAACCGGCAAACCGCTACTAAAATCGTTAAGGGCCGAACCAGCATAAAATCGCACAAAAGGCGCGCCAGTAACGTAAGGATTGTTCTTAAAGCGGTCATCCAAAAGAGTATCCTCAACCACAAAAACATGCTTAGCCAAAAGAGCGTGGCCACAGAACGAAATTTCCCGCGGACCCTCGCGAGTCGATAATCCCTGACAAGACTTAAACCACTCACGCTCACGATCAATGAGCGAGATCGTTGCGATGGGCACACGCAATTTATCTAGAGCTTCTTTCGTAATCAAATCAAAACGTTCCTCAGTTGGAGTTTCCAGCAAACCTAGATTTTCCAAGGCCGCTTGGCGTTCAACTTCTTGCGGGTGCAGTGGGACCATAGTAATTTTTCTTATCGATGGCCGTCTCAATCCCCACAAAAAAACGAATCTCCCCCGCTACGTCTAAAACGGGTGAAATTCGCAACTGGGCGTGATAGAGCTCGCCATCTTTCTTACGATTAATAACTTCGACGGCGGCCGAACGCTTCTTGGTCTTAATCTCGTGCCATAACGAGGCATAAAATTCGGGGGACATTTGCTTGCCCCACAAAGCGGGAGTCGCGCCAACTACCTCGTCAATCGTGTAGCCGGTGATCTCGGTAACATTTTGGTTAACAAACAAAATTACTCCCTCGGGATCAGTCACGATCACCTGCTCACACATCTCTTGGAGAATTGAGTTAAACAAGCCGCAGCGGTGACACTTAATCTCAAAACCGGCGCCGTCTAATCCGGCCTTGGCCAAAAGTTTGCCGCAACCAAAACAACGAAAATCACCCGGTTGGTGATTTTCTTCGACAGGGTAATTAGGAGAGTGGCTCATAGAAGCTAAGTTGAGCTTCAAGAGCTTCTCGGCAAATTATAGCGGCCGCCCACCATCAATGCAAGACTTTAAGCCAGGTCGCCGTCTGGCCCAGGCGCCACCACGGCCGGCTCGGGATTAATCCGATCATGCTCCTTGGGCTTAATGCCGTTAACCAACAACAATTTTTCGAAATCTTCGCGTTCGATTGTTTCGCGCTTAATCAGTTCGGCCGAAAGATCATCTAACGCCCCCCGATAAGTAGTCAACAAAGTCTCCGCTCGTCGCAACGCCTCGGTCATAATCCGCGAAACTTCAGCATCAACCTGAGCCGCCACCGCCTCGGACGAATAACGTTCTGGACCAAAGTTCTGCCCCGGGTAAAGCTTGGTCGCCCCACCCTCAAAGGCAATCGGCCCCAAACTTTCGCTCATGCCAAACTTAGTCACCATACTTCGAGCCAAGCCCGTCGCGACGGCAATGTCGTTAGAGGCCCCAGTGGTAATATCGCCAAAAATCATTTTTTCCGTCGCGTAACCACCTAGCGAAACTACAATGTCATCAAGAAATTCTCGTTTGGCTTGAAGTTTTCGTTCCTCCAGCGGCAATTTAAGCGTATAACCGGCCGCCATCCCGCGAGAGATAATCGACACCTTATGAACCGGATCGGCATGCGGCAGAACGGAGGAGAGTAGAGCGTGACCAATTTCGTGATAAGCAGTGATCCGCTTTTCGGCCTCCGACAAAATATGACTCTTACGCTCCGGTCCGAGCATCACCTTTTCCACGCTCCGAATTAAATCGTACTGATGGATCTCTTTGCGATTCTCTCGCGCCGCCAAGATCGCTGACTCGTTCATTAGATTAGCCAGGTCAGCACCAGAGAAACCGGGTGTTCGTTTGGCGATTTCGTGCAGATTAACGTCTTCGGCCAGCGGCTTCTTCTGCGCGTAAATTTTTAAAATCTCTTGGCGATCATTAAGATCGGGATTGTCTAAAATCACCCGACGATCAAAACGACCCGGCCGCAAAAGCGCTGGATCCAAGACGTCTGGACGATTGGTGGCCGCCATCACGATAATCTTTTCGCTCGGCTCGAAACCATCCATCTCCACAAAAATTTGGTTTAGTGTCTGCTCGCGTTCGTCATTGCCGCCACCCAAACCCGTACCTCGGTGACGGCCAATGGCATCAATCTCGTCCACAAAGATAATCGCCGGCGCTAGGCGCTTGGCCATGCGGAAAAGATCTCGCACCCGAGACGCTCCCACGCCCACAAACATTTCCACAAAGTCTGATCCGGACAAATACATAAACGGCACATGAGCCTCGCCCGCCACGGCGCGCGCCAACAAAGTTTTACCCGTGCCCGGCGCACCCATCAACAAAACGCCCTTCGGAATCCTGGCGCCAATATCTAAAAACTTTTTGGGCGACTTAAGAAAGTCAACGATCTCTTCCAACTCTTCTTTGGCCTCCTTTACACCCGCGACGTCCTTAAAAGTGATCTTCTGCGTTAGATCATTAGGATCAATGATTTTGGCCTTGGACTGGCCGAAGGTGAACGCCTGCATTGAAGCTCCTTTAACCTGCCGCGAAATATACCAAAAGAAGATGATGACAAAAATCAGCGGGATAATAATTGGCAACAAATTAAGAATCCAAAAACCCACCCCCGCCGAATTCTCAATCGACACGGGCAACTTGGCTAGCATCTCGGAGGTCACGCCCAAATTAAGGAGCGCGTCCGAGAGCGCGATCTCTGGCTCTTTGCGAGACTCTACCACCTCACCAGAAGTTAAAGTCACCGTTAAAACATCTCCCTCCAAAACTAGCGACTTAACCTGACCTAGCGTAACTTGTTGGGCAACAACCGAAAGAGGCACCTCCGTGATCCCCGCCCGCTGGCCCGAGACCAAACTATAAAGACTCACTAAAACCATCAACACCAAAATCGCCCCCAACAAACGGGAGCCGAGCTGGCCCATCAATTGGCCGCTGGGTGGTCGACTAGCTGGTCTACGTGAAGATGATTTTGACATGGCCGTATTATACTCGAGACGGAACAAAAAGAAAGATAACACTCGTCCATGAATTTTTTAATGAAGATGACCGTGGTGATGACCATGATGCTCCCCTGCGCGAGCGGTCGCACCCGGAACCAACCAAACGGCCAGCAGGGTCGCCAACGGCACCGTCAAAACCAAACCGATGCTACCAATAATCGTCCGCGCGATCTCGGCGGCAAAAATTTCTTGATTAACAATTCGGTCCAGAGAGACAACGGAGTTGGAAAAGAACAAGAGTAACGGCAGTGACGCTCCGGCGTAAGCTAGAGCCAAGGTATTGACTAGCGCCCCCACGTGCTCGCGACCAACCCGGATGGCCTGGCGATACAGCTGATGACGATCCTTAACCGTCTTAGACAACTCCGCCACCACCGCCGCCTGAGTGACCGCGATGTCATCCAAAACACCAAGCGTTCCGATGACAATCCCGGCCAGCAACAAACCATTAAAATTAAGTGTCCCGCCGGTAGCCAAATTAAGATAAATCGCTTCGTCGCTCGCAAAGCCCGTTAGGGACAAAAACTTAATCGAAAAGCTGGCCAACCAGCCCGTCACCGCCACCGCCATCACCGTCCCCAAAAACGCCGACACCGATTCGCGATTAAGGCCGTGAGTCAAAAAAATGGCCGCGCACAAGATGGCCGTAGCGGCCAACGTTCCAACCAAAACCGGCGGATAACCTTTTAACAACAAGGGGATCAACACCCACGCGATCACGCCAAAGCTAAGCGCCAAACTAATTAAGGAGCGGACGCCCTGGCCGCGACCAAATAAGATAATTACGCCAGCAAACAGCGCCCCCAGCCAAGCCAACCCCGATCGTCGGTCAACATCCGAAACGGTGTACAACTCCACCCCATCAGCCGAGATCAAATAGTTAAGAAAAAAATTATCTCCTGGAGCCAGTGGCTGGTAATCATTAATCAAGTTAACCACCTGACCGCGACGCTCGCCCTCGGTAATCTCGGCGACAATCTTTTGCGTCTCAACCACCACCTCCGTGCCAGCCACAGCCTGAGGATCGGTGGCCACGGCGGTGATGACTCTCGCCCGCCACGTCCCTTGAACGTCTTGGTGGAGCGCTTGCGCCTGGCCGATCAGTGGCCAAGCGCATGAAAAAATGATGAAGCCGGCTATCTTGTATTTAAGTCCCATGGCCCGTATTATACCTGATACCGATGAACCAATGGGAAACTCTGCTAGAGGGTACTGGTTACGCTTACTTTACCTTGGATCGTGACTGGCGCTTTACCCATCTCAACAAACAAGCCGAGTACTTCGAAACCACCACCAAAGCGGAAGTCCTAGGGAAAAAAATCTGGGAAGCTTTCCCGCGGATTGTGGAAACCCCCTTCTACCAGCAGTATCAAAAAGTTTTTACCACGAAACAACCAGTCATCTTTGAGGAATTTGACCAAGGCATCTGGTTTGAAGTGAGAGTCTTCCCTATCGACTCAGGCGGATTGGCCGTCTACTATCGCGACATTACTGAACGCAAACAATTTGATGAACGAAAGGACGAATTTATTCGTCTAGCCAGCCACGAATTAAAAACTCCCATTACTACTCTCCGGCTCTACGCGGAACTGCTCCAGGAGCAGATCAAAGATCCAGAATTAATCGACCACGCCAAAAAAATTCTCAACCAAGCCTCACAGCTAGATGAGCTGGTTTCCGAATTGTTGGATCTCTCACGCATCCAAATTGGTAAACTCAACTTCGAGATGGAAGACTTCGACTTTGTCTCCTTCGCGCGGGAGACCGTCGAGACCATCGCCAAAGCCAGTCCCACTCACCGAATCCAGTGGGTTAGCGATCTGCGGCGCGCCAGCGTACGGGGCAGCAAAGCTCGGCTGGCTCAGATTATTAACAATCTCCTGAGCAACGCGCAAAAATATTCTCCCGAACGCGCCGACATCATCGTCCGCCTCACCCGCGAACGTCGCCAAATCCTCCTCTCTGTCCAAGACTTTGGCATCGGCATCCCCCTCGCCTTCCGACCTAAAGTTTTTGATCGCTTTTATCAAGTCCCTCACAATAATGGCGACACCTTTCCTGGCTTGGGCATCGGCTTGCACGTCTCTAAGTTAATCGCCAACAAGCATGGCGGAGACATCACCCTCCACAGTCGACCAGGACAAGGATCAACCTTTACTCTCACCTTACCGCTAAGCAAAAAAGTTGATGCCTAAAAAATCTTGCTCCATCCTCCTCATCGATGACAGCCCCGAAATCACCGGGGTAGTTAGTCTGATTTTAAAAAACGCCGGCCACGACGTCGCCGTCTCGCATACCGGCGAGCCACTTTTGATTTTGCAAAAACAAGAACTTCAACCCGACATTATCATCCTCGACGTCCTTCTTTCGGGAGCGGACGGCCGAGAACTATGTCGTCAGATTAAAAAAGACGCTCTCACTAAACACATTCCCGTGTTGATGTTTTCGGCCTATCCTCAGGTCGCCGACTCCGTCTACCAGGCGGGAGCGGACGCCTTCTTGGCCAAACCCTTCGGCGGGCAAGCACTCCTCGAGTCAATCGAAAAACTCTGTGCTAAAACGGCAAAGAACTAAAACGACGCCGTCTACCAAGATTGGTAAAACGGCGTCGTTAGTTGGGGAGAATACCTAACGGCCTCCCCCTCCACCGGGTCCGAGTATCATACTCGCGGCCTCCCTTTTCTAAAGGAGAATCATTTGACCCCTGTTCACAAGGATCTGCCATCAGACAGTATACGGAGTGAAATGAACAACAAATGAATCCTCCTCGAGATCTAGGCCACCAAGCGGCGCTCACGCGCACTGGCTCCACGAATCATCCCAACAATAGCAATCAAGACCACCGCTCCGGCTAGGGCCACCAAGAAGCTGTAGAGATTGAAGCCGGTCACGCCAGCTTGGCCAAATACGCCCATAATCCAACCACCCAATACGGCGCCCACGATGCCCACCACCACATTGAGAATTGAACCCTGTTCGCGATCGGTCCCCATCACTAGCGAGGCCACCCAGCCGACGAGCGCACCGAAAATAACCCAAAGTAAAAAGTTCATATAAATTATGGTTATTGATAATAATCACGACCATCCCCAGTCTGCACCTCGGGCATTAAAAAACAGTGAACCCCGTTCTCATGTGAGAACGGGGTTTTAGCCTCCTGATTTAGATCAAATTTGGTTGCGGAGAAAATTGAACCGGCCACCGCGCCAATTACGCCGACGACGCAAAGTCTCCCCCCGACTAGACGTAAACTCGGGATGCTGAAAGTGGGCGCGCCAGCTCCGAACCCCCTTAACCGACACACCAATCAACCACGGACCACCGAAAAGTTGCGGGTGGTCGTACTCCTTCCTCTTGGGCCGGACTACCTTACCCTTCACAGCAACCTCGGGACACTGGAGGTGGTAAACCACCAGCTCACTCCGACGCCGAAGCCAGCCCAAAAAGCGGTTGGGAACTTCGACCTCCAGTTCACACTCGTCACGCCCGCAACCACAAGGAATTTTTGGCATCGTGCCGCTTCCTCCAGAGAACTGATTAAAGTAAAGAACCACGCCACTTTTTATCTTACGAATTATTGCCCATTTGGCAAGCAAAAATTTTACCCAAAATTTAGTGGGGATTGGGGGCCAAAGTTAGAAACGAAACTTTTGTTTAAAAAAGAGAAAGCCGCGGGAAAGTCCTTTGACTCTCTCCGCGGCTGCTTTGGCCATTGTACTCCGTTTATAAACCACTCACCGTCTGACGCAAGAACGGCCGACGATCAGGGTTAAGGTAGGCGACGTGAACCGCACCGAAATTTGCGGCGGGTCGACGGTGATAACCTTTAATGGCGCAGATAGCCACCTTATCCCCCTCGCAAATGCATCCGTCTTGAAGAATGGCGATCACGTGACGACCGTCGCCATCAAGAACAACTAGAGCCAGCCTGATTCTGTTTTGCGGATATTCCGCCATGATCTTGCTGTCCGTTGTTGACCATGTAAGGATCTGCCGGGCAACGCCAAGCTGGCTACCTTCCGCCTCGGTTTGAATCGAACTATCCGCGACAGCTTGGTCTGCGACATACATCCAATAAAAAAGCATGCTCAAGACTACGACCACACTCACAAAAACCGCAATTACCGTTCTTTTGTTCATTGCCTAATCCACCCTATTCAAAGTTCTACTCAGACTCCCCCGCAACGCACGAAGTAACGAGTCTTTTTACATCATACTACATATATGTGTTTAAGTCAAGAAGTTGACGTTGGGTTCTAACTTCCCGCTTCCCGAACAGAAAAAACGTTAATTTTGAATCGCCCATAAGTTTAGCTCGCCGTTGCTCAAATTAAGTGCTTGTTGCGAAAGGCAAAACCAGAACCATTTTTTAAATACATTTCAAACTTAATCGCCTTAGTTTTGTCAGGAAAAGCACAATACCAAATCAAAACATAGGGTTTCTTACTCGAAGAATATTTCGCTGAACCGCTATTATGATCGGCTACTCTTTTTCGAACATCAGATGTAGAGCCAACATAGTAGCTGCCATCAACTTTGCTTTTTAAAACATAAACAAAATGCATGAGTTTAATTATGCATCAATTCGTTCTACTTCGCCCGCCTGTGTCGAGCTTCGAAGAACCACTGCTTCTCACAACAAAAAACCACCTTTTGTGGTGGTAATTTGCGTCTGGCTTTTTAGTGCTTGCACTGCGAAGCCTTGGCGAAGCAGTGGAGATGGCGGGAATCGAACCCGCGTCCGAATGAGTCGGTCAGTTGGAATCTACAAGTTTAGTTAACTTTAAATTTTAAACTGTGACGATAAAAAATTAACCAAACTCGTCACAATCGAGCTCATAATTTTAGGTCTCCAACCCGAGCCGAGTTGGTTTCCGATCCTGCAAGGCAACACGGAACGGATCGAGCACAGGCACTCGGATCCGCACCGCTACATTACGCTAAAGCGAACGTAGAAGTGTAGTATGGAGATACTACACCCGTATCAGATGCGTTTGCACGTATCTGGGTGCTTGTTTTTACGAGGTCAAGCGCCTCGACCTGCTTCCTCCTGCTTCGTCAATCGTCGAAGCCGATCATCCCCGATTAGTTTTCAACGTTCTCCGATCTTCCCGGTCGGCCTCTCGTTTTTTTATCACTGCCCGCTTATCATATTTCTTTTTACCGCGAGCGAGAGCTAGAGATAACTTAAGCCGACCAGCCTTACTATACATCTCAAGTGGCACTATCGTCAAGCCCGGAGCAGATTCCGCGGCCCGCAACCGCGCCAGCTCTTTCGCTCCTAAAAGCAAGGTAATGCTCCGCTCGGGATTAAAGTCTGGCGGCGTATTGCCGGCCTGATAAGGACTAATCGTCGCGCCCACTAAGTACGCCGTGCTCCCCCTCACCAAAACCCTCGCGCCCTTAAGCTGAGCTCGCCCTGCCCTAATGGCCTTAACTTCGTACCCACGCAAAACCAACCCGGCTTCAAAGTGTTCGAGCAATTCGTAATCAAAGCGCGCGCGCGAATTAGCAACTAGCGAAGACATCTTAATTGCATTCTACCTCAAGACGGGTATAATGTCGCTAAGATGTTTTAGGTCGAGAATTATTTAAAGTTAAAATTCATCAACACGCAAATGTCAAAGAATCGAGGTTTCGGCGTTGGCGCAGTTGTAGTAATTATCGCCTTGATCTTGATCATCGGTGGTTATATGTACTACAGCCGCAATGCCGCCGTCACCACTCCTGAGACCACCACGCCAGACACCACCACGCCTGCTACTGGTATGATGGAAGATGGTAGCGCCACAGCCGCGGCGACCACTTCTGATAACGCCGCCGCCGTAGGCATCACCGCCACCGGTAGCGCCACCGTTACTCAGTAATCACTTTTTACTCTGCAAAAAACACCCCGTCCGCGCGAAAGCGCGGACGGGGTGTTGCAGTTCTCAGTCTCGACAACGACCACCAGCCGGAGCCAAAAAAGTAGCCCCTTTTTGCTCCAATTTCTTAAACAGATCGTCGGCCACCTCATCCACTGAAGGACTGGCCGAAATCGTAATCACTGGCACGGAGCGTCCAGCCTTAAGGGATTCAATCATCGGCCAAGTCGAACTTTCGAACTCTTCCCAGCGGCGACAGAAGACTGCCTCCCGATCATCTGGTCGGACATCGAGACCGGTTTTTTGGGCTTGATTAATCCTGTTCAGGCGACGCGAATCGCTCTCTTCGCGCCCCAGCTCAAGCTCAACCACCAACGCCGGGTGATCTCGCCAGACAAATTTATATCGAGCCACCTCCAGCAGTTTCTCGGCCTGTTCAATCGTACGCGGGAACCCGGCCATGATCACACCCCGATCATGTTCGGGACGCCTGATCCTCTCCTCCCAAACTCGACACACCACATGATCGGGCCACAGACGACCCTCATTTTGGCGTCCAGACCAAACGGGAGATGATTCAACATCAGCCCCCCTCAACCAATCGCTCATATCGCCAAAGGGCGGCCCTCCGACCATGCGGTCGTGCAATCGGCGGGCCTGCGTGGTCTTACCCGAACCCGGTGGACCCACCAAGACAATGATCAATTTAGCGCCTCCTTTCGGCAGTAAACGGTTGATCAACCAAACCTCTCTTCAAACCCTAGCATAGGTTGACTTCTAACGGCAAATCACCTATGATGCTAGGGTTCTAAAAGGAGGTAACTTAAATCCACTTGGCAGCGAAAATTAAAGTCAATCACGAAATTTCGGCACGAGAACTGCGCGTGATTGACGAGTCTGGAGAAAATCTGGGCGTCCTCTCTCGCCAAGAAGCCATGAATCGGGCTCAAGCCGCCGGACTAGATCTAATTGAGATCGGTCCCCTGGCCCAACCGCCAGTGGCCAAGATAATGGATTTTGGTAAATATCAGTACATCGAGAACAAAAAACAAAAGGCCTCAAAGTCCAAGGTTAAGGTTACCGAAACCAAGTCTCTGCAAGTCAAAATTGGTACGGGCGACCACGACCTGGAGATCAAAGCCGGAAAAGTCTCCGAATTTCTCCGGGACGGTCATCGCGTCAAAATTGATCTCTTTTTGCCGGGACGAGCCAAGTATCTCAATCCCAAGTTCCTCGAGGAGCGACTGGAGCGACTACTTAAATTCGTATCGGAAGCTTACCGCATCTCCGATCCTCCCAAAAAAAGCACCAAGGGCCTAACCACCGTTATCGAACGAGCCAAATAAGTTAGTAAGTTTTTATATGAGCATCAAAACCAACAAATCATATTCTAAGCGTCTTAAGATCACCCGCACGGGGAAGATTTTGGCGCGCAAAGGTGGTCAGAACCACTTTAACGCCAAAGAGAGCCGCGCCAAGCAACTAAGCAACAAGCGCCAGGTCAATTTTATAATCAAAACCAAGGCGGCCTCCCACCTCTTGCCCAATCAGCTCTAACAAGCTAATCTACCCAATATGCCACGAGTCAAACGAGGAACTATTGCCCAAAAGCGCCGCCGCAATCTATTGGCCCAAGCCAAAGGTTTCCGTTTTGGCCGCTCCAAGAAAGAGCGCGAGGCCAAGGTGGCCGTCACTAAGGCCGGTGCCTACGCCCGCGCCCACCGTCGCGCCAAGAAGAACGACTTCCGTCGTCTCTGGCAAATCCAGATTGGTGCCGCCGTCCGCCCCTTCGACCTCTCTTACAGTCGCTTTATGGATCTACTCAAAAAGAAGGGCATCTTGCTAGACCGCAAAATTTTGGCCACGTTGGCTCAAGAAGAACCCGCCACCTTCCAGCGAGTTGTTGAGTCCGTCAAATAACTAACCTACAAAATCGTCTCACAAGTCCCGCTCGGAATCGTCCGATGTTCGGGATTTTTGTAGAACTTATAACTTTCGGTTTTCTCTTTTTTCAAAATATCAACAATCCGACTGACCAACTTTTTAGGATCACGATCGAAAATCACTCGGTCGCTCGGACGATGACCCTTAACCATAATGTCGCGGATCACTTCGTCCGTCAGCCAATCGCCCTCCAGAATGCCGATTAACTTGCCATCCTCAAAGGCAATGGTAAATTCGTTGACCGTTCCCACCCGACCACAGCCAATTAAAACCGCGTCCGACGAGCGAGTTAATAAAAGATTGCGCCCCGAGAAACCAAAACCGGTGTAGACAATCACATCCATATAATCAATAGGCAAGCCGTAAACTTCGACATGCTCCCGCTCCGTCGAGGCGGGCGATAAACCGATCGACATCCCGCCCGCCTCCTTAGCCCCCATCGCCGACCACAGCGGAAAGCCCGTGGTCGCCCCCGTCATCAAGACGCCACCCTGCTTAACCACCTCCTGACCAAGCGACTTAGCCAGGTCCATGGCATTGGGTCCACAGTGGCCCGTCTCGGCGGCGCCAGAGACACAAATTTTAAACTGGAGATGGCCGTGCTTTTGCTCTCGAGTAATCATTAATTCTAGTATAGCTTAATTTTAACAAGGCAGCTCAAAAGTACTCCCCGGTTCGGGGGCGATCGCCTTTAAGCCGAAGTAGTCACGCAAGCGTTGGACCAAAAACAACGCCGACTTAGGCTCGCCCATCACCACAAAAACTTGCTTGAGACTATCGGCGGTACGATGCGCAAAATCAATCAAATCGTCAGAGCCCTTGTGCGCTGAGTAACCGTTAATCGTAATCACCTTAGCGTGCACGGGCACGCGATCACCCAAAATCGTCACACTATCAGCGCCATCCTGCAATTGGCGACCCAAACTACCGGGCGCCTGATAGCCCACCAAGAGCAAAGCACTCTTCGGATCAGGCAAATAACGCTTCTCGTGGTGGATTACTCGCCCACCATTAGACATCCCCGAACCAGCAATAATAATCTTCGGGCCACTGTGCCCGGCAATAGACTTAGACTCGTCCGTCGTCACCGACAAGCGCAATTGAGGGAACCGAAAAATTCCCCCATCCCCCGCCACCGCTGGCGCAACTTCGTCTTTGAGATACTGGCGGGCATACTTCTTGTAAACCGCCGTAACGTTAATCGCTAGTGGTGAGTCGATAAAAACAGGCACGAGCGGGATCCGGGAGTGCTCCATCATCTCCTCAATCTCAAACAGCATCTCCTGAGTGCGCTCAATGGAAAAGGCGGGGATGACTAGCGCGCCACCAGCCTTCATCGTGTTTTCGATAATATCTTCTAACTTTTGCTTACGCGCGGTCCGATCCTCATGATTACGGTCGCCATAGACGCTCTCCATAATCAAATAATTTGCATCGCCAATCACTTCCGTATCCCTAAGCAGTGGCGCTGGTGAGTTGCCCAGATCGCCAGTGAAAACAATCTTCGTGCCGTTATAAACAAACTCGTACATCGTCGAGCCCAGAATGTGCCCAGCATCACGAAGCGTGGCCACCAACTCACCATGCTCAATCGTCTCGCCGTACTCTCTAGTTTGCCACAAACGCATCGTCTCCGTCACATCAGCTTCGGTGTAGAGCAATTCGGTCTCGTGATTACGAGCTTCTTTTTCTAAAACACCCAAACTATCGATCAAACTAAGTTCGGCAATTTCTTTAGTCGGTGGCGTCGAATAGATTTTTCCTCGAAATCCCTGATGGACCAAGCGTGGAATCCGACCAATGTGATCAAGATGGGCGTGAGTAATAAATAAGGCACTAATTGATTTAGGATCGTAACTAAAAGGATGGTAATTAGGATCATCAGCCACGCGCGGTCCCTGCAATAGTCCACAATCAACCAGTATCTTATCGCCAGCCTCTGTTTCTAACAAAAAATTTGCCCCCGTCACCGTGCCCGCCCCGCCGCAGAATGTCAGTCGCACCTTTTTGGTATCAGCCATGGAGTAAGTATACCGCAAAACCCAATAGGGCCCCGCTTATTTAATTCGACGAAGAACTAAACTTAAAGGTAGACAAAATATCCATGAGCGCTTGGCGATACTGATCAATCTCCGCCTGAGAAGGAATCTTGCCGTATCCGAAATTACTTGAAACGGTTAGAGTCTTACCTTTCACCTGGGCCCGAGCATACTCACTCCACGTCGAAGCATCGGCGTCTAAAAAGCCCGAAAGCGCGTACCCCTGACCATCAATCGTGGCATTAATAATGATCGACTTAGAAGATACTCCCGTCCCCGTAAAGGTACAGAAATTTCCTTGGCTGTCTCCATTACCATAAGAAATCACTCCTTTCGGAAAACTAATACTAAGGCAGTCACCCACCTTGGTGATAACAGCCTCATCGGGATATCTAAAACTAAGATTATTCGCCAGATCATTGTAGGTTGACCACCCGTTTACCGTCGACGTAAGGACAGGGGCATTTTGCCGAGCCAAAAGCTGGATCAACTGTTGCTGAAGCGCAACAACTTGACTCAACAATTGCTGAATCAGAGCACTATCCGTCACTGCCGCCCGACTGGTCAACGGAACAACCACCGCGGTTAAGACTAAAGTGCAGGCACAGAACTTAAAGATTAGTTTTTTCATTAAATTAATTTAATTAGCTGCGAACTCATCATACCACCAATGAACGACATCAAAAAATCCCCCAACGGGGATTCTTTGATGCGGCTATTTGGAATTTATTACCCTAGAATCGAAACCCTAGGTGGGTGCCCGCACAGACAGCCCCTCGAGACTGCCGATATTGTGACTCCCTGAAAATATAATTGATCTTAGATAATACCCCCAAATAACCGCTGACCTAATTATATACCCGCCAGCATGAACGTCCAGTTAAAGTTTTCCACCTACTCGAGAAGGCCATCGAGATTAACGTCGTAAAGAATTTGTTCCTGAACAAGACGGTAATCCACCAATTCCTCGGGATTAAACCATAGCTTAATTTCCCCCTCAGCCTCCTCGGGCGAGCCAGAAGCGTGAACTAGATTGCGGACCGAACGCCCGTCAGCATCCGACATCGCGTAAGAATCGAGCACGTAATCGCCCCGGATTGTCCCAATGTCGGAGGTTAGCGGTTCCGTCCCACCAGTTATTTTGCGCACAATCTTAACCGCGTTGGCCCCTTGCCAAACCAGGGCCCCCAAAGGACCGAGCGTCATGTACTTCTTTAACCGACCAAGCAGTCTCTCCGTCACCTCAAGTGGATCGCGAGTTGGCGGTTCCAATCCTTTGTCGAGATAGCCCTTAATCGTTTTCTCCCCCGTCACTCGGCGCCAGGCCGGATCCAGCGTGTAATGCTGTTCGATTAGCTCTGGCGTCGGAACCAAAAATTTTGCCCCCACCAACTTTAAACCGATTCGTTCGTAACGTTTAATAATTTCCCCCATCAAACCGCGCTGGACGGCATCAGGCTTAATCAAAACCAGAGTCCGTTCTTCTTTCGGATGTGCCATAAGCTAAAGTATAGCAAATTAGGGGGTCAAAATTTCGGCTGCCCCATCAGTGATCAAAACCGTCTTTTCAAAATGAGCGGCCGGCAAACCATCGGCCGTCCTAGTGGTATAGCCGTCCTCATCAAACAGCACCGCCTCGCTACCCAAAGTAAGCATCGGCTCAATCGCCACGACCATGCCGGGCCGGAGCTTGGGTCCAACGCCCCGTTTGCCATAATTGGGCACGTGAGGCTCCTCGTGGACCGCTCGACCAACGCCATGACCGGAAAGCTCCCGCACCACACCAAACCCCGCCTGACGCGCCAGCGCGGAAACAGCGTGGCCAATATCGCCAACAGTATTACCCGCCCGGGCGGCCTTAATCCCGGCAGCCAGGGCCTCCTGGGTCGTCTTAAGTAGGGCGGCCAACTCGGGCTTAATTTCGCCCACCGGCACCGTCAGCGCCATGTCGGTAAACAAGCCGGCGTGACACAAACCCAAATCCAACCCAACAATATCGCCGGCTTGCAAAACTTGCTCAGTTGCTGGCAAGCCATGGACAATCACCTCGTTAACCGAAGTGCAGAGTGCCGCTGGGTAAGGCGTGGGCGCGCCGGCGGGCTGATAATGCAAAAAAGATGGAGTGTCGCCGCCGGCGCGCACCAACCGCTCGGCCGCCTCATTAAGTTCGGCCGTCGTTACCCCCGGCTTAACTAAGGCCGCCAAAGAATGCAAAATTTGAGACAGTCGCGCACCCCCCGTGCGCAGGTGGGCAATTTCGGCTGGCGTCTTAATCGTAATCATAGCTTGGCGATGATCTCCTGATGAACAGCCTCGATGGGCTGCTCGCCATTGACCTCGACAAATCTATATTCGGGTCGAGAACGGAAAAAGTCAATCGCGGGCTGGACCTCAGACTCAAACCAGGTCAATCGCGCCTCAATATCGGCCGCCGAAAGATCGTCGGCTCGACCACGTCCCCGCAAGCGCTCGACGGCCCAATCATGAGAGACGGCTAGATGGAAAATCGTGGCCGGCTGACGTCCGTAAAAAGCAAAGGCCGTACCCAACATCTGAGCCTCCAGCAAAGAGCGCGGCGCGCCATCAATCACGATGTGCTCGTGGCCAGTAAAATTGGCGACGAGCGGCTGTGACCAATTCCAAACCGCCAAAAAATCCGGAAAGCGGCCGCCGGTCTCCATCAAGCGTCGCGCTCGATCCACCGTCTCTCCCCGCCCCGTTGAGATCAGCTCTCTCAACAATTTGCCGGTTTGGATGTAGATCACCGGCACCTCAGGCGAGCGCTCTCCCAAATACTTAAGAAGCTCAGCCGACTGAGTCCCCTTGCCACAGCCCGAGCGCCCCACCAATACCACCGTCTGGGGAGCAAGATCGGACATTTTAGCTAAAGATAAAGTAAATAACGGCGGCGGCCACCAAACAGACCACGGCCACGACCAACAAAAACAAGTTGGCCTTGGCCTCATCATCGGTGCCCATAATCTTCATCGCCAAACCTACCAACGCACTCTGCTTACCTCCGCGGTAGTCACCGCCAGTAAACTGGGGTTCGCCCGGGTTAAATTGTACATCAGACATAGGGCTATTATAACCCTAGTACTCGCGCATCGCCAACTGAGCATCCACCTGTTTGGTGAATTCGAGAGCCACCGAGACCACAATCAACAAAGAAGTACCGCCAATAGCCAGTGCCGCCATCCCCGTAATTGCCTGCATGACCAAGGGCAACATCGCCACAATCGCCAAGAAGAGCGCTCCCACAAAGGTTAAGCGATATAAAACATTGGCCACGTATTCGGCCGTGGGACGTCCAGGACGGATACCGGGAATAAACGAGCCACTGCGTTGCAAGTTATTAGCCAAGGATTCGGGATCAAAGGTGATCGCCGAATAGAAGTAGGTGAAAACGAACACCAACACAAAGTACAACGCGGCGTAAATCCAAGAGTTGCTAAGAATCGACAAAATAATATCCGAAATTGAACGGAGAGTGCCGTTATCGAGGCGCGCCAAGAAGTTAGCAATCATTTGAGGGAAGAGTAAAATCGACAAAGCAAAGATGATCGGCATTACTCCCGCCTGATTAAGCCGCACCGGCAAATAAGAAGAGGCGCCGCCATAAACCCGGCTACCGCGCACTTGCTTAGCTTGGGTCACGGGGATAGGACGCTCCGCTTCGGTTACGGTTACCACGCCACCAATGATCACCGCGATCGCCACCGCCATTCCCAAATAGAGAGGCACTTGGCTCGGCTCAAAGTTAGCGACCAGCTGACCAATAATGCTTGGCGCGCGCGAAGCGATACCAGCAAAAATAATCAGCGACACGCCGTTGCCAATACCATACTCGTTAATCAGCTCGCCCAACCACATCAAGAGCAAACAACCAGCGGTGATCGTCAAAAGATTTAAAGCACTATCGACCACCCCCAAAGGCGAGATAATTCCTTGGCCCTCGAGCAAAGTCAACAAACCCCAACCCTGCATCAAAGCCAAGGGCACTGTTAACAAACGAGAATATTGAGTAAACTGACGGCGACCAAGCTCTCCGGACTCATGCCAGATCTCCTTTAGCTTGGGGATCATCATCGACAACAACTGCAAAATAATTGAAGCGGTAATGAACGGCCCTACGCCCAACATAAAAATTGAAAGATTGGATAAGCCGCCACCAGAGAAAATGTTGAGCAAACCAAAAAATTGATTGCCCGACAAAAAACGCTCCAGCGCCAAAGTGTTGACCCCCGGCACGGGGATCGCGGCGCCTAAACGAAAAACTAACAGCACCCCCACCACGAAGAGGATCCGCTTTAAGAGCGGCGCATCGTGGATAAGGAGGCGCAACTTTTGAGAAAAAGAGTTCATGAGTTTAATTATTTAACACTACCGCCCACCTGCTCAATCTTTTGGCGAGCCTGAGCCGACAATGGCAAACCCTTAATTACCAACGGCTTCGTCACCGCTCCCGTGCTCAAAATTTTGACCAGCGGCACCCGGCCACTATCACGACCAATAATCCCCGCCTCCATCAGAGTTTTCATTGTTACCACCGAACCACTCGGCAAACGATCCAGTGCAGTCAAAGTCACGACGACTGGTCGAGTTGGGACGATAGACTTAAAGCGATAGCCACGGCGCTTAGGCAGCTTCTTAATGATGTCTCGAAGCTCTGGGCGCAACTTGCGTCCCGCACGAGCCTTCTGACCCTTGGTACCGCGTCCCGCCGTCTTACCACGCTTGCCACCGCGAGCTACCTGGCGGTGCTTGCGATTAGCGCTTGGTCGAGTTAATTCGTGGATCTGCATAAAAATTTACTTACGGATAAATTGGCGCAACGCCGTAATCGTTACTCGCGCGTTATTAAGCTTGTTCTTGCTCTTGGAAGTAAACTTGGCGGAAACATCTTTGACGCCGGCCAGCTCCAACAGGGCACGAGCCGAGGAGCCAGCAATCAAACCGCGTCCCGGGGCTGGGCGTAAAACAATCTTCGAGCTCGCAAACTTGGCTGACACCTCGTGAGGGATCGAATTGGTTTTTGACAAAGGCAAGTCCATCAAACCTTTCTTAGCATCGCGGACAGCCTTATCGATCGCGGCCGAAACGTCACCGCCCTTACCAACACCCAAACCAACCTTGCCGCGACGATTGCCGATTGCCATCACGATGGAAAAGCTAAAGCGACGACCACCACGGACCACGCGAGTCACGCGTCGGACGTCTAAGGTCTTCTGGTCGTATTCTGGTTTTGGTCGATCTTCTCGTCCTCGACCGCCGCCCGGGCGGCCGCCTCGGCCGCCGCGGCCGGCAGGCCGCTGGCCGCGATTAGCGGCTGGGGCACTGGCTGGAATGTTTGGTGTAGTTTCGGTCATAAATTAAAATTGAAGTCCGCCTTCGCGAGCGCCATCAGCTAAGGCCTTAACGCGCCCAGCATAACGATAGCCACCTCGATCAAACGCTACGGCCGTGATCTTATTCTCCACCGCTCGACGCGCCAAAAGCTTGCCGACTAAAAACGCCTGAGGCACCTTGGTAAAGCCAACATCTTCGGCGCGCTTGCCCTCAGCCAAACCTTTCTCCGTCTTTAAATCTCGCTCACTGGCGGCCACCAAAGTCTTGCCCGTCGTATCGTCAATTACCTGAGCGTAAATCACCCGATTAGAACGGAAGACCGACAAGCGAGGTCGAGCGGCCACGCCAGACACGCGAGCTCGAACTCGATGATGGCGGCGCTTTCGTTTATTTGCAAAAATAGTTTTCATAATTTTAAGCCACTACGCGCTTACCCTCCTTGCGACGAACCACTTCGTTTTCGTAACGAATCCCCTTGCCCTTGTAAGGTTCTGGCTTTTTAAGGGCCCGAATCTTGGCGGCAAAACCACCGACCAACTCCTTGTCGCTACCGCTGATGGTCACCACCCCCTTCTCGACCGCCACCGTGATTTCGTTCGGGATAGCCACTTCGACCTGGTGAGACAAACCAAGATTTAAAACCAACTTCTGGCCAGAAACAGCGGCGCGATAACCCACGCCTTCGATAATTAGTTTTTTAGTGTAACCAGTTGTCACACCGTCAATCATATTTAAAAGATGGGAAGCATAGGTTCCCCACAAAGCTTGAGTCTCCATGTCGTGACGTACGGGCTTAAGGTTAATCACTCCCCCCTCGATCGCAATCGTCACTACCGGCTTAAAGTGACGCGTCAAAGTTCCGCGCGTTCCCCGAACGCTGACCGTTTCGCCCTCTTGCCGGACTTCTACGCCCGCGGGAATCGTGATTTGTTTTTTGCCGACGCGTGACATAAATATAATTACCAAAGAGTAAACAAAATTTCGCCGCCCAACTTCTCAGTGCGGGCCTCACGGTCCGTCTTAAGACCACGCGAAGTCGAATAAACAGCTAAACCGTGTCCCTGGCGAATCGGTCGGATGTCTCCCACCTGATGATAGACTCGACGCGAAGGCTTGGAGATCCGACGGACCTCATGGATGCGAGGCTCCTCGCCCTCATAAGCCAACTCCAATTCCAAAAACTTTTTCACCTTCTTGCCGCGTTTAGTGATGACCTTAAGGTAACCCTCGCGCTTGAGCAATTCGGCAATCTGATTTTTAAATTCCGAGTAAGGGACTGACGCTTCGCGATTGCCGGTCATCCCAGCATTCTTGAGGCGAATCATCATATCAGAAATTGGATCGGTGACCATAAATTACCAAGAAGACTTCTTAATGCCTGGCACTCGACCCTCATTGGCCAACTCCCGGAAACAAATCCGGCACAGGCCAAAGGCGCGCATAAACGCCCGCTTACGACCGCAACGGAAACAGCGCCGAACCACCCGAGTGCTAAACTTCGGGGTTTTTTTCGATCGAGCGATGACAGACGTTTTAGCCATAGGCGTAGCCGCTATCCTAACAGGAGGTCAAGCGGAAGTCAACTAAATTATTAAGCAAACTAGCCATTATTTCTTAAATGGCACCCCAATTAGGTCAAATAAGGCCCGAGCTTCTTTGGGGGTGCGAGCCGAGGTGGTTAAGGTAACGCTTAAACCAAACACATCCTTAATATCTTCGTCGGCCGTCTCAGGAAAGATCGTATGCTCTTTAATGCCGATCGTTAAGTTACCCATATTGTCGATGGCCTTAGCGTCAAAGCCACGAAAGTCACGGATTCGCGGCACGGCAGCGTTAAAGAAGCGGTCCAAAAAGCCATACATGCGCAAGCCGCGAAGCGTCACCGCCAAACCCACGATGTCGCCCTGGCGCAACTTAAAGCTGGCGATCGACTTCTTAGCACCGCGGAGAGCGGGCTTCTGGCCGGTAATTCGAGTCAAACGATCAGTGATAAACTCCACTCGCTTCTTGTCGCCCTTGATCTTGCCCACCCCCGTCGAGACCACGACCTTTTGCAAGCGAGGCAAAGCCCACACGTTATCGTGACCAGAAGTTTTCTTAAGCTCAACACTGCCTTTATTAATTTTTTCTTTAATTCCTGTCATAAAATATTTTTACAAACTAGTGCCGCAGGTCTTGCAAACGCGCGTCCTTTTGCCACTTACCTCCTTGATTCCGGTCCGGACTCCCTTTTTACACTTAGCACACTTAAGGGCCACGTTAGAAACATGGAGCGGCGCTGGGCGCTCAACCACCTGGCCCTTCTTGCCCTGCTGACGAGCGCGCTCGCGGCGCTTAACCAAGTTAATCCCCTCCACCACCACTCGGTCGAGTTCTGGCCAAGAGCGGACCACCAAACCCTCGCGGCCCCGATCCTTTCCCGTCAACACTATTACGTTGTCACCTTTTTTGATCTTCATATATTTAAACTACCTCAGGAGCCAAAGAGGCGATTTTCTGATAACCTCGCTCCGCCAACTCGCGAGGAATGGGCCCGAAAATGCGGCCACCGCGCGGATCCTGCTTACCCTTTTCCAGTAGAACGACGGCATTCTCATCAAAACGAACATAAGAACCGTCCGTGCGCCGAAAGGGTTTGCGCTGGCGCACCACCACCGCTTGGCAAACATCCTTTTTCTTGACGGCCTTTTTCGGCTCAGCAATCTGCACCGACAAAACCACCAAATCACCGATTTCGGCATAGCGGCGCTTTGATCCACCAAGCACCTTAAAGATGCGGCCAACTTTAGCGCCGGTATTATCTGCAATTTTTACGATGGATCGTGGCTGAATCATATTTAAGCAATAACTTCGTGATGCTTATCCTTGGAGAGCGGCCGGGTCTCCCGAATGCGAACCTTGTCGCCAACTTTAGCCCCCACCTCGTTGTGCGCCTTAAACTTCTTGGTGAGCGTCATATACTTACCATACTTCGGATGCTTTACAAAGCGCTTCACCAAAACCACGACGGTTTTTACCATCTTGTCAGAAACTACCACCCCCTCCAATACTTTGCCCTTAGTTGTAAATTTTTTCGTGGTCATAATTATTTTTGCGTCACCTTAACCCCGCGCAAGGCCGTCAAAATTCGAGCAATTTGACGTCGGGTATTGCGTCCGTCCTTAACATTAGTCGTTCGACTACCCGTCGAAGCGAAACGAAATTGTCGCAAAGCGCCTCGCTTCTCGGCCAAGAGCGAAGTTAATTCGGAAACCGTTTTAGTGCTGAGTTCTTTGTATTCCATAAGATTATTGGCGCAATACCACCTTGGTCTTAATTGGCAACTTGGCTCCCGCCTTGCGCAAAGCCTCTTTGGCCGTCACGGGCTCAACACCATCAACCTCAAACAACATTCGACCTGGCCAAACCTGAAATTCGTAGCCAGAAAGATCGCCCTTGCCGCCACCCATGCCCACCTCCGCCGCCTTTTGCGTGTAAGGTCGATCAGGGAAAATTCGGATCCAGAGCTTACCCGTCTTTTTGATCTCATGCATGATCGTCTTGCGGGCCGCCTCAATCTGATTAGAACGCACCCGGCCGGCCGCAACCGCCTTCATTCCGACAGAACCGAAAGCCAAAGTTACTCCCCGAGTCTCGATTCGAGGCTTCGCCGGGTTGCGGCGCATGGTATGCCATTTGCGATGCTTAACTTTCTTGGGGAGTAACATGGTAATTTATTTATCAAAAATTTCTCCGCGGTAAATCCAAACCTTAACGCCAATCACGCCGTAAGACAAATAAGCCTTCTCACGAGCGAAATCAATATCGGCCCGCAAAGTCTGGAGCGGCAACCGGCCCTTTTTGTAAGACTCGTAGCGACCCATCTCGGCGCCACCTAATCGGCCTGAGAGCGCCACCTTAACTCCCTCCACCGAGCGGTTAGCCAGCACCTTCTCGACCGTCTGCTTGGCCACGCGCTTAAAGGGCATCCGCTTCTCCAGGCCCTCCACGATCATCTGGGCGGCAATGCGAGCATGAGCCTCGGGGTTCTTAACCTCCTCAATATCCAAACGAAACTCTTTAGGAATCTCGGCCTTAATCTTCTTTAAAAACTTAGCGATGTCCTGCTTGAGACGATTAGAACCTTCGCCCGATCGACCAATCACCATGCCCGGTCGTGACGTCTTAACAATCACCCGCAAAGAATGAGCCCCGCGCTCGATCTCCAAAGAATCCACAAAAAATCCTCGAAGACGCTTTTCCAAAAACTCGCGCAACAGAACGTCGGCCTTCAAAAACTCTTGATACTTCCCGCGAACGCCAAACCAGCGCGACTGCCAATCGCGAATAATGCCGAGACGATGAGAATAAGGATGGACTTTGTGACTCATAAATTATTTCTTGGGAGCGAGCTCCACTACCACGTGACTTGATCGTTTTAAAATTTGCGCTCCCCGACCCATGGCTCGCGGCATCATGCGCTTAAGCACTTGGCCACCATCAACGCGCACGCTCTTAATTACCAGTTCACCCTCGTGTTTACTATTAGTACGAGCGTTAGCGACCGCCGATTTAATCAACTTAGCCATCGGCTCAGCGCTACGCTTCGCCAAAAAAGTAAGCTGATCCAGAGCGGCTGGTACTGACTTGCCCCTCACCAAACCCGCCACCAAACGCATCTTGCGGGGAGAAATTCGAAAATTGGAGAGCGAAGCCTTCATAAAATCAATTATTTCTTAGCTTCGGGGGTAGCGCTCGCGGCCTTAGCAGCAGCAATCTCGCTCTCGCGCTTCTTCTGCTCTAACTCCTTTTGCATCTTACCACCATGCTTAATAAACTTACGCGTCAGAGAAAACTCACCCAACTTGTGGCCGACCATATCTTCGGTCACCAAAACCTCCACGTGGTCACGACCATTGTGGACGCCGAACTTGAAGCCGACCATTTCTGGGCTGATCGAGGAGCGACGAGCCCAAGTTTTGATCACATTAGACTCGCCCGGCTTCTTACCGGCGATTTTCTTCAATAATTTGGGGTCCACATAGGGCCCCTTGGCGAGCGATCGTGACATAGATAAAGGAAAACACTGTCATCCACCATGGCGGACTAGACAGTGTTCCATATTAACAGAACTCTTTTCGATGTCAACTAAGCCCTGTTTTTGGTCCTAACGAAAGAGACTGCGCAGTGACTCGGCGACGCCCGATAGCTGCTTCCAGGCTCCCGAACTAGTTGGGCGAGCCACCGTAACTGGGCCATCCGAGAAGTCGATCGAACCGGAGGTGCACTGGCCGCCACCCGGGGTCGTTAGGTCACACACAGCGGCCAAATAGAAGGTGCCGGTAGCTTGACCCTCAGGAACAGTCCAAGTAGCCACACCAGTATTGGGGTGCTCGGGGATCAGCCAAGCCACTGGAGCGGTCTTGTTTTCGTTATAGAGGGCGATCGAAACGGAACTATTGGCCGGGAAATTGGCGCTCGTCCACTTAATCTCATAAGTCTGACCAATGGTAAAGGTTTGGGAGGCACGTGGCGAAGTGAGGCTAATGGTTGGTTCGGTCGAAGCGGGGCACTGGGGCAACGTCACACTCGCCACGGGACTAGTACCATAAGCGGCCGAACTAACTGAATACTCAATCGTCTTACCGCCCCAGTTGGAATACTGACGAGTGGCGGTATAATTTTTACCAGCCGTCTGGATCCGCTCGCCGCCCGTAAAGTCAAAATAGCCCGTTGAGCCGCCAATCACCTTCTCTTGAAGGCGATACTCACCAGAAACGGCTGGTTCCCATTTAATCGCCACATTCTGGTAGCGACTACCGCTCTGATCCACGCACGAGGTCGTGATTTTAGGAGCCGGAACGCCAGCTACTGGCGCCGGGGCGCTACCCACCGTCACTGTAATCTGGTCAACATCTGTCCCCCCGACTCCGACGCAACTAACCTCAAAAACCTTAGTTCCGCTGCGACTGTAAGAATAGGATCTCTCACCGGAAACGCCAACCGAACTATCGTTTTCCGGATCGCTCAAAGTACAACTCGTCGCATTAGTGCTCGTCCAGCCGATGGTAAATTTAGTGTTTTGGGCCACAACCTGGTTCTGCGGACTGGCATTGGCCGTGACGTTCACCGTCGGAGCCGCCGCTGGATTTACAATCTTGATCGGCTTATCGGAAAAGTCCCAGCGATCACCGGGACAGGTTCCGGCCACATTTACGAGGTCACAGAACACCCCTACATAGTACTCGCCCGTGGGCTGACCAGCCGGAATTGTCCACCAATAAGCGCCAGTGTTGGCTAATTCTGGCTTGATGTAAAGATTCTCACCAGAAGTGGTGTTGGTCTTCTTGAGCGTGAGGGTAATTGAGCCGTTGGCGGGAATGTTCTCCGCCGCCCACTTAATTACATAAGTCTTGCCGATTTCCAAGGTTTCGCCATTGTTGGGCCAGAGAATGGTCTCTTTGGAAAGAGAATCGCTCGCTGAGCCCCTCACTTTAACTTTAACCTTATTGCTAATACCTTGGGTAAACACCATATATACACTATAAGTTTTCCCTGGAATCAGGTCAGCAGGAGCAATGGCGCGAAGCAGAGTACTCCCCCATTGCGTTACCACTGCCCGGTACTGACCATCATTTTCGAAATAAACGATGGGATCTTTTGTCGGTCCAGTGCCCAACAAATTCAAGCCCTCAATAGCAAACTCAGCACCAGCATCAACAACAAAGTCATCATTGGCCTTAGAGCTAATCCTGGTTATTGCCGTAAGAGCCGTCGCGCAGGCGGGCGTCTTGAAGCTCTTAGCGCGAGAAAATTGCCCACCGGTAGAAACACGGACTAGGTAAGTGGTTTCCGGCTCAAGAGCCAAGGTGCCAATCTTATCCCAACGGGTAAAGCCTCGGAAATCAATCGAGTTCTCTTCAGCCGAACGATTCCAGGTCTTAGTATTGTTGGCAAACGAGTCAGAACCAGGGCGAGAAATATCAACCCAGAAATATCCGTCCCCGGAAGCCCGACCACTCCAAGAAATTGAGCCGTCCAACCCCTCGTCAGTACAAGCGACGGAGACACTCGGAGTAGTGGGAACGTTAACCCGCTCGTCCACAATCTTAAAGGTGCCATTGCTCCAATCATAGGAGTTAGCCGAACAGCGTTCGTCTACGCCCTTTTTGTCGCAAAAAATACCCAAGGTGTAAGTCCCCGGTTCAATATCTTCACTAATCGTCCAATCCCAGTTGCCAGTATTGTCTAATTCGGTTTTCACATCACTAATCTCCCCGCGGGCATCCTTAAGTGTTAGCGTCACCACGGCGCCAGCGGGGAAATTTACGCCACTCCACACCACCGGGTAAGTTCCTTTAGTCACCAAAACTTCGCCTCCATTGGGATAGAGGAGTTGAACGCTAGGACCAGCCGCTGGCTGACTCAAGATCAGCGCGAGTTGCTCCTGGAGCTTCACAATCATCGCCTGCAGTTGAGCAATGAGAGCACTGTCGTTATTTGTCTGGGCCTGTACCAATCCCGCCCCACCCAAAACCAGAACTGCGAGCACGATCATCGCCGTCAAAAATTTCTTCATAAATAAAATTAAAGCTAAAAAACTTACGCTCTTCTTAAGCTCTAGTATAGCGCTATTTTATCTGCTACGCTAAATCGGCTTGTCCACAATCATGCCCTCACCGAAAAAAATTTGGCTGATTTTACTGGGCCTAGTTGGCCTCTACCTTGCCGCCTCGGCCTTGGTCTTTTTTGGTGTTAAGTACGGCTGGACCAACACGGCCGGCCTGGCTGATCCAGGCCGGCCGACGGCGGCGGCCAACCCCGTTTGGGCCAACAACGAAGAGTGGTCAACCCTGGCCGCCGCGCTAATTAAAGATCGCTCAGTCATTGAGGCGGCCGCCGCCCAAGTCAATCTGCGTCCCCGCCTGCTAGTGGCCCTCATCGTTCCCGAACAGCTCCGCCTCTTCCACACCGAGCGAGCGGTTTTTAAACAAATCTTCGCGCCGCTAAAAATTCTCGGCAACCAGAGCCAGTTCTCCTGGGGCGTGGCCGGCTTTAAGCAAGCCACGGCCGAGCAAGTTGAGGTCCACCTCACCAATCAACAATCCCCCTTCTATTTGGGGCCGGAATTTGAAAATTTTCTAACCTTTACCACCACCAACCCTGATCAAGAACGCTTTGAACGGCTCGTTAACGAGCGTAATCACTTCTACTCCTATCTCTACGCGGGATTATTTACCCGTCAGATTATGGCTCAGTGGGAACGAGCGGGCTGGCCCATCAGCGATCGACCAGAAATCTTAGGCACGCTGTTTAACATCGGTTTTGATAATTCTCACCCCAAAGCCAACCCCGTCATGGGTGGGGCGGCGATTGAGATTGCCGGCACGACCTACTCCTTTGGCCGGTTAACTTACGAATTTTACTACTCCGAACTCCTGCAAGAAATTTTTCCGCGCTAACTCTGAGGGCAGATTGACTTTTGCCCCAATTGCGACCGAGCCAACAGAGCATCACCAAGATTTAATTGACCATTAGCCGTGCCATCATACTTGGCGTTACTGCCTGCGGGGACCAAAGCAATCTTACCTTTAATGGCTAGCGCGTCGGTCATATCGACGGCCCCGTCACTATTTACGTCGCCCAAGAGATTACGAAAATAAACGTTGCGATCAGTCCCAGAAGCAGTCCCACTAATCTTGCCCGATAACGTCACCTCATAACAACCGCCATTAGGCAAAGCACCGAGCAACAGATCCAAGCTGAGGCCATCTGGCGCCAGGGAGACCCCTACCGGCGAACTGGTCGTGCCTGTTAAGACGTGCCGGACCACAATCGGACTGCCCGTTAACTCAACCACGTCATTAAAAACTGCCCTTAACTTGGTCACTCCCCCCAACCGTGGCTCGATGGTAATCGCAGTCGTCGTCCCCGGAGCCGCCGACTTATTAAGCGTCAGCGACTGCTCACCCGCCGCACCCTGAGTCTTCACCGACGTCCAGGTTACCGAAGTCGCCTCCCCAAAAGCCACATTCGCCCAAAGCAACAAACTTAACACCGCCAAATACTTCATAAGCAAAAACTAATTATTAAAGCGAACACTTCCATAGTAGCACAAACAACCCCCGCCACTGGCGGGGGTTGTTGATAACCGAACTGAACCTAGAGTTAGCGAGTCGTGACTGGCTTCTCTGAGCAAGAAGCGCTGTGGCCCATGTTAAAGCGGGCAAACAGAGCGTCACCCAAATTTACTTCGCCAGTGCGATTAACGTCATAGATAGCCAAGTCCGTCGTGGTACCGATAACGTTCTTCAGCTTAAGAACGTCAGCCCCAGAAACTAGGCCATCACCCGTAACGTCACCAGCCAAAACCTTAACGTAAACCGCCTTGTCGCCCGTCTCGGCCAAGCCATCAAAGCGCTTATTAACGTCAATTTTGTAACAAGCACCGTCAGGCAAGTTGGCATACTCAAGCTCCAAGCGCTTACCGTCGTCGCTTAAGAAGGTCGAAGTTGGACGATGAAGGATCCCGGTACTCAAGCTACGAGCATGAGTATAAACTGGGCGCTTTTGGACTGGTAAGTCAAAGTTGATCACCACCTTCTGCAAACCACCCTGCCGGGTCTCCGTCGCAGTCGCCAGCGGGCTAAGAGCCAATGATTGCTCGCCTACCACCGCGTGACTGCGGACGCTCTCCCAGCTAACTACCGTTGCGCCAGTTGAAGCGTAGGCCAGCGTTAGGCCAAAGGCCAAAGCTGCCCCCGCGCCAATAAAGATTTTGTTCATGAACCGTAAAAGTTAGTCTAATCAATAAAACCACGAAAACTCTTCCATCCTACGTAAAAAGACGGAAAAGTCAACCCCGAGTATTAGCGACGACGATCAATCTTCTTGCGTCGACTAAGCACCGCGCCGCGAGAATATTTCTTACGTCGGCGAGTCTTAACGCCGAAAGCGAGCTTGCCAGTTGGCGTCTTAGGGCCGCGGCGCAAACCAATGGGCTGGCGACCCTCACCACCACCGTGAGGATGGTCTACCGGGTTCATCGCGCTACCACGAACCGTGGGGCGCACGCCCAACCAACGCGAACGACCGGCCTTACCACGACTGACCAACTTGTGTTCATCGTTAGAAACGGCGCCAACCGTGGCCCAAGACTTTTCGTTAATCTTGCGCACCTCGGTGGAAGGCATCTTAACCGTGCTGTAACCGGCGTCATTGCCCAAAATCTGAGCGAAACTGCCCGCCGAGCGCACCAGTCGAGCCCCGCCAGCTGGTTGAACTTCGATATTGTAAATAAAAGTACCTACCGGGATCTTGTAAAGAGGCAGGCGATTACCGGGTTTAGCATCAGCTTCAACCGAAGCAACAAACTGGTCCCCGACCTTAACCCCACCAGGCAACAAGACATAACGGCGAGTACCGTCAGCATAAACAACCAAACCAATAAAACCGGAACGGTTAGGATCGTACTCGATCGTCTCCACGCGAGCGGGAATATTTTTCTTGTCGTAAGAAAATTCGATTTCGCGATAGAGGCGCTTGTGGCCACCACCTTTATGACGAGTAGTGATCCGGCCATCAGCGTTGCGACCAAAGGCGCGCTTGCGACCATAAGTCAAAGACTTATGTGGCTCCGAGGCCGACAAGGTCTTGCGATAATCAATCGAAATCAGCTCGCGTCGACCGGGACTAGTAGGTTTGTATTTTTTCGTGGCCATAATCGTTTAAGAAAAATCGATCTTATCACCCTTTTTGAGATAAACCAAGGCCTTCTTAAAGCTCGCCGTGCGACCGATCTTGCCGCGAACAAAGACGCGCTTGGCCGGAACGGTCACCGTTCGGATCTGAACGGGCTTAACGTTGTAAAGAGTTTTAATCGCCGCGGCAATGGCTCCCTTGGTGGCCGTCTTATCAACAACAAAGGTATAAACCGGATGCTCCACATTCGCCGACTGCGCCGTCGAGCGCTCCGTCACGTGAGGACGTTTAATTAAAATCGTGGTCTGATCGAGGGTGTGAGCAAGTTTAGACATAAAATTTACTTAGTCGCGGTGCGGCCGACCAAAACGTCAATGCTCGCCTTTGGCAAAACAATATATTTGTAAACCAGAGCATCGACCGGGTTAAGATCGCGGGCCTCGCGCACGCCAGCTGAGGCGATATTGCGGAAGCTCTTAATTAACGACTCATCATAAGCCGGCGTTGCCACCAAGGCGCGACGACCACGCTTATAATCAATCTTCTCGACTCCCGACTTAGCCAAGGCCTTGAGCACGCCATGCGCCTCTTTGGTCTTAGCGGCCTTGAGAACTAACTCCTCCATCACGATCAACTCGCCATCTCGCGCCTTCTGCGACAAGATCGTAAAGAGGGCCTTTGTCTTCATCTTCTTATTGATCTTTTTGTCGTAAGACTTTTCGGCGAGCGGTCCATGCGTCACGCCACCACCCTTCCAGATCGGTGAGCGGCTAGAACCGTGACGAGCGCGGCCCGTACCCTTTTGGCGCCAAGGCTTCTTGCCACCACCGCGAACTTCGCCCCGACCCCGAGAGTCAGCCGTGCCAGCGCGGGCGTTAGACTGCATCGAAGTCACAACCTGGTGGACCAAGGTCTCATTCCAAGGCAAAGAGAAATTGCTAGGCAACTGGATCGTGCCCGTCTCTTTACCTGTTTGATTATAAGTCTTGGTCTCCATAGTTTTAGTCACGATACTTTAAAGTTTATTGGGCACTGCGGATCTCGAGTAAGGTGCCACGACGACCAGGTACCGCGCCACGAATATAAAGCTGGTTGGCTTCGGCATCAACCTTAGCCACCTTAAGATTCTTCACGGTAACGCGATCACTACCCATCCGACCGGCCATTCTCATGCCCACGATCACGCGACCGCCAGCGCGGCCACCGCCACCAATGGAACCTGGTTCCCGTTCGGAATGCTTCTGACCGTGAGTTCGGGGACCGCCAGCAAAACCATGGCGCTTAACTACACCCTGAAAGCCCTTACCCTTAGATATGCCGCTCACGGCCACCGTTTCGCCTTCGGCGAAAGCGTCAACCGTCACCTCCTCACCCACCGCCAACGGGCTCTCGGGAGCCACAAATTCGCGCTTAACGCCACTGCCCTCTAATTGGACGGCCAAGTAACCATCGCGCTCTTTGGTCTTGGTCGCCGTTACCTTGGCCGGCCCAGCGGCAACTACCGTTACGGGCACCACCTCACCGGCGTCCGTAAAGATCTGGGTCATATTCAATTTTCGGCCAATAATAAACTTCATAGTACGAATGGTTACGAATCTACACGAAAGCGGGTAATTTATCAAGCCCGCCTTAGAGCATCTTGACGTCAATGTTGACGCCAGAAGGCAAGGTCAGATTGGTCAAACTTTCAATAATTTTCGGAGAAGGGTTCGAGATATCAATCAAGCGCTTGTGAATGCGCATCTCAAACTGCTCGCGCGCATTTTTGTGCACGAAAGCGCCTCGGTTAACAGTGTACTTTTTGATCTCCGTGGGGAGAGGGATCGGACCCTGGATCGTCCCATCGTAACGGACGGCCGTGTCGACAATCTGCTTAACGCTCGCATCCAAGATCTTGTTCTCGTAGGCCGAGACTCGAATGCGGATCTTTTGCAGATCACCAAGCGCTTTCGGGGCGCTCTTTTTGGTTTTAGTCTCGGTAGCCATGGTCAAGATCTTAAAGAGCTAATTAGGCAATAATTTTGGTCACCACACCGGCACCTACCGTCTTGCCACCTTCGCGAATCGCGAAGCGCTGCTTCTCTTCCAAGGCAATTGGCGCCACCAACTTAACCGTAAAGGTGACCGTATCGCCAGGCATTACCATCTTAACGTCCTCGGCCAAAGTTACTTCACCCGTCACGTCAGTCGTGCGAACGTAGAATTGAGGCTTGTAGCCAGTGAGGAAAGGCGTATGACGACCACCCTCCTCCTTCTTTAAGATATAAACTTCGGCCGTAAAGTCGGTATGAGGCGTAACTGAGCCAGTCTTAGCCAAGACCTGACCACGAGTAATGTCCTCCTTCTTCGTGCCGCGGAGCAAGATACCAGCGTTGTCACCGGCCATACCCTCGTCCAACTGCTTGTTGAACATTTCGATACCGGTAACCGTCGTCTTGGTGGTTGGGTTAATACCCACGATCTCAACTTCCTCGCCCACCTTAACCTTGCCGCGCTCGATGCGACCAGTCACGACCGTACCACGACCTTCGATGGAGAAGATGTCTTCGATTGGCATCAAGAATGGCTTGTCCGTTTCGCGAACTGGATCAGGCAAGTAAGTGTCCAAAGCGTCGATGAGTTCCAAAACCTTCTTAGACCACTCGTCGTCAGCGCTCTTCGCCTCCAAGGCCTTCAAACCAGAACCGCGGATTACCGGCACATTGTCACCGTCATAACCGTTCTTAGTAAGTAATTCGCGAACTTCGGCCTCCACCAAGTCGACAATCTCGGGATCATCAACCATGTCTACCTTGTTCAAGAAGACTACAATCTTAGGTACACCAACCTGTCGCGCCAAGAGAACGTGCTCACGAGTTTGGGGCATCGCACCATCAGTCGCGGCAACTACGATAATGGCACCGTCCATTTGAGCGGCACCGGTGATCATGTTCTTAATATAGTCAGCGTGGCCTGGGGCGTCGATGTGAGCGTAGTGACGCTTAGCCGTCCAGTACTCCGAGTGGTGGAGCGAGATGGTAATACCGCGAGCCTTTTCTTCTGGAGCATTGTCGATACCATCAACTCCTTCTACCCGCGCACCATAGCCCTTGTCCTTATTGAGATCGAGGGTATGTAAAATTGCCGCCGTGAGCGTGGTTTTGCCGTGGTCAACGTGACCAATCGTACCGACGTTAACGTGTGGCTTGGAACGATCAAATGTGTCTGCCATAAAACTTTATATATTGCCTAGTAAATTTTTAATAATAAACGACGAAAGTTAGGCGCGCGTAATGCGTAGCACCATCCTAGCAGAGACGAGAAAGATGTCAAATGGGCCGCGAAAAAGGCGTCCTCAATTGAGGACGCCTGGGGCGTGACGCTGCCCCGATTACAGTCTTGACTCACACCAGAAGCCAGTAGCCCGGCGCGAGCGCGAGGCGCTCGGAGCGGCCCGGATGGGCCGAGAGCGGCGGCGAAGCGCGCGCGGGCGCCTCCGTGGTGAGCGCGGGTCTCAGATGGATCGCCGGCGCCCACGTGGCGCTCGGAGACACGATTGCCGTTGAAGTATGCAACCCACTCCCTGCGGTCTCTGCCGGCGGCGGCAAGCACCACGGCAAAGCCAAACAGAAGGCCACAACCAAGAACAGCCGCATGGTCACCTCCTGAAAATAAAAGTGCAAACCCACCCTAGAACACTGGGAGAACTGTAAGGGAAGACCTACTTAGGATCACCTACCTTTCTTGGTTAGACAATTCATAGTACAGTCTCCCGAGCCCAACTCCTACAAGCTGAGCAATCTGGGAATTAGCGTAACGCAAACTGCGCTAGAGCGCAAGAGTCCTTATTGCCGGGCCTCGATGATCTTCTGCGCCACATTCGCCGGTACAATTTCGTAACGATCAAACTCCATATTGAAGGTGCCGCGACCCTCCGTCATCGAGCGCAAAGCCGTCATGTAACCAAACATTTCAGAAAGTGGCACTCGGGCGCGGATCACCTTCGCCAAGCCGCGATCTTCCATACTTTCGATCTGACCGCGCTTACCAGACAGGGAGCCAGTAATATCGCCCATGAACTTTTCCGGCACCACCACTTCCACCTTCATCACTGGTTCGAGGATTACCGGCTTGGCTCGCTTAGCGGCGTCCTGCAAGGCCATCGAGCCAGCAATCTTAAAGGCCATTTCTGACGAGTCCACATCGTGGTAAGAACCATCGTAGAGCTCACAAGAGACGTCAACCAGCTGGAAGCCAGCGACTACACCACGTTCCAAACCTTCCTTTACTCCCTTCTCCGTCGGGCTAATAAATTCTTGAGGCACCACGCCACCCTTAATCGAGTTAATAAATTCGAAGTGCGCTTCGCGCGAAACGTTTTTAGGAATCTTGGCCTCGGGATCGAGCGCCTCAAGAGGCTTAATCCGGATGCGCACGTGACCGTACTGACCACGACCACCCGATTGCTTAATATATTTACCTTCAGCTTCGGCTGGCGCGGTAATCGTTTCCTTATAAGCCACCTGCGGCTTGCCCACATTGGCCTCGACGTTAAACTCGCGCTTCATGCGGTCAACAATAATTTCCAAATGTAATTCGCCCATACCCGAGATAATCGTCTCGCCCGTCTCCTCGTCCGTCTTGATGCGGAAAGTCGGATCCTCATCGGCCAATTTCTTAAGCGCGATACCCATCTTTTCCTGATCGGCCTTAGTTTTTGGCTCAATACGCAACGAAATAACCGGCTCCGGAATATCGATGCCTTCCAGCAAGATCGGATGGTTAGGATCACAGAGCGTATCGCCAGTTTTGGTATCCTTCATGCCCACGGTCGCGGCAATGTTGCCAGCAAAAATCTCCTTGATTTCCTGGCGCTCATTAGCGTGCAGACGCACGATGCGACTAATGCGCTCCTGCTGACCGGTGCGCGTATTCAAAACATAAGAACCAGCCGTTAATTTACCAGAATAAACGCGAAAGAAAGTAAGCGAACCAACAAATGGGTCGGCCGCGGTTTTAAAAGCGAGAGCCGAAAAGATACCTTCGTCAGTGGCCTGGACCAAAAGGGCTTCATTAGTTTTTTGATCAACGGCTTTAGTGGGCGGAATATCGACTGGTGAAGGCAGGTAATAAGCCACGCCATCGAGGACTAATTGGACACCCTTGTTCTTGAGGGCCGAGCCACAAAAGACTGGGAAAATATGGTTAGCGATCGTCGCGTGACGTAAAATCTCGCGTAACTTTGGCAGAGAGATCTCCTTACCCTCCAAATAATCATTCATCGCGACATCGTCATGTTCAACGATTCTCTCCACCATCGTGGCACGCTCTTTGGTAGCCAAATCTTTAAGCGAATCCGGGATCTGACCGCGAATAATCTTTTCCCCCTTATCGCCCTCAAAGGTTACATACTCCATCGTCATCAAATCGACAATGCCCTTAAATTGGTCCTCGTGCCCATCAGGAATTTGAACCTTAACGGCCTTAGGTGACAAACGGTCCAAAATTGATTGGAACGAACGCTCGAAAGAGGCGCCCGTCCGATCGAGTTTGTTGATAAAACAAATTCGCGGCACCTTATAATCATCGGCGTAATGCCAGTTAGTTTCTGATTGCGGTTCAACGCCCGCCACACCATCAAAGACCACCACCGCGCCGTCGAGCACACGCAAACTGCGCTTTACCTCGATCGTAAAGTCGATGTGCCCAGGAGTGTCGATAATATTGAGCTTAACCTTCTGAGACTCTTTCTCGCTCTCACCGGCCTGGGTCGGGGTCCAAAAAGCGGTGGTCGCGGCGGCGGTAATGGTAATGCCACGCTCCTTCTCTTGCTCCATCCAGTCCATGGTGGCGGCTCCTTCGTGCACCTCGCCAATCTTATGTGACAAACCAGTATAAAAAAGAATGCGCTCCGACGTTGTCGTCTTGCCCGCATCAATGTGGGCAATCACACCAAAATTACGAATCTTCTCAATGGGATAATCTGCCATGATAATTAAAACCTAATATTAAATTTTATAGTAACAAATTTTTAAGCCCGAGGAGCGCTGGAGCGGGCAAAGTGGGCAAAAGCGCGGTTGGCTTCGGCCATTTTGTGAACGTTCTCACGCTTCTTAACTGCCTCACCCTCATTCTTGCTGGCGGCAATAATCTCATCAGCTAAACGACTTTGCATTGGCTTGCCACCCTTGCCGCGAGCGAATTCGATCAACCAACGGAGAGACAGGGCCAAGCGGCGCTCGGGACTAACCTCGTGAGGAATCTGATAGTTAGCACCACCAACCCGTCGCGTCTTGATCTCCATGAGCGGGCCGGCATTCTTAAGGGCATCTTCGTAAACCTCAAGCGGATCACGCTTAGTTTTTTCGGCAATCTCAGCGAAAGCGCCATAGACAATACCGCTGGCGATATGTTTGTGGCCCTTCTCCATAATATAGTTCATCAGTTTAGCCACCTTCGGTGAATTAAACTTCTGGTCGGGATTAACTAAACGCTTGGACTTGAGTTTGCGACGCATAAAGGATTATTTCTTAGGCTTCTTGGCACCATACTTGGATCGGCCTTGCATGCGCTTCTCGACGCCTTCGGCATCCAAACGGCCACGAACGATGTGGTAACGAACGCCCGGCAAGTCCTTAACGCGACCACCGCGGATCACCACCACCGAGTGCTCTTGGAGCTTGTGACCAATACCAGGGATGTAGGCCGTCACTTCCATGCCATTAGTTAGACGGACGCGAGCAATTTTACGAATCGCCGAGTTAGGCTTTTTAGGAGTGGTCGTCTTAACTTGCGTGCAAACTCCACGCTTAAATGGCGAAGGATAGTAGACTGGACGATTGTGAATCGTGTTGACGCCGCGCGCCAAAGCCGTCGCTTGAGATTTGCGACGGATCTGCTTGCGACCCCGGCGGACAAGTTGATTAATCGTGGCCATAGAACGTAGGGTACACTCTAATATACCGCTTTAAATAATGCAAGAGGAATTAGACGGAAATGATTGACGACGGCACCGCTGGGGGTCTAAAGTAGAGGTAGCCCAAGCTCAGAACCTTCCTTTTTATTTTTAAGGAGAACGGATATGGACGGACCCGGACCGTTCGGCCCAGGAAAGCCCCCACGAGTTAACCTAGCGGCTCTAGGCCAAGCTCCCCGACCAATCGCGGCCAAGCCAGAATCACCCGCAGGCCAGCACCAACAATTAGTCGAACTGGGCCAAATCGCCCTAGAAAAAATCCTAGAAAATAAAAAACCTGGCAAAAGCGGCTAGCCCCGCCCGGCGTAGCCAGCTCGCGCCACCGCTCCGAAGTTCGGAGCGGTTTTTTAAACCCCGGTTAACAAGCGGAAGAGTCCCTGGACGACCAAGCCCAAAAAATCAAATCTCGTCACCACTAGGACCAAGGCGATCAACAACGCAAATTGGTAGCGATAAGTCCAGGCCTCCAGCCAGCGCCAACGCCAGGGCAATAGAGCAAACAAGACCTTGGAACCATCAAGCGGCGGCAGGGGCAAAAGATTAAATACTCCCAACATTACATTGAGCAAAATGATCATTGAAACCAGTCCCAAGGCCGGTCCGCTAATAAGTTCTGAGGCCAAACTAAATCTCAAAAGCAGGCCAAAGACCAGGGCCACCACAAAATTAGAGAGCGGCCCAGCCAAAGCCACCAAAGCGGGACCCCACTTGCCTCCCCGTAACTGATGGGGGTTATAGGGCACTGGCTTAGCCCAACCAAACACCAAGCCACCCAACCACACCAAGATCGCGGGCACCAAAACCGAACCCACGGGATCAATGTGGACTAGTGGATTAAGCGACAATCGTCCGGCCAACTTGGCGGTGGGATCGCCCAAAGCATAGGCCGCGTACCCGTGAGCTACCTCATGGATGACGACCGAGACAATCAAAATAGCAATAAAAAATAAGGATTCGATCATGGCCTAGTTGCGCAATTACGGACTTATGGTAGCATGATAGCCACGACTATGAAAATTTGTCCCCTATGTGCCAAAACGAGTGGAGTAGCTGGCGGTTATTCTAACCGGGTCCGTGCGACCAAGTTTAACCCCACCGGCAAGCGCCGCCAACAGCCCAATCTCCAATGGGCAACCTTAACGACTGGTCGCCGGATCAAAATCTGCACCAAGTGTCTTAAGGCCAACAAGCACCTAACGGTTAAGATAGCGTAATTCTCGGCCATCAGTTTTAAAAACAATCGTCCCCCGCTCGACCGTCTTAACGACGGTCGAGCTTGTTTTGGCCACCCTAGCCAAAAGTTCGGGATGAGGATGGCCGTAGCGATTTTTTGCCCCCGCCGAAATAATCGTCCAATCCGGATTAACCGCCGCCAACCAATCATCGCCCGTCGACGTGCGCGAACCGTGATGACCGGCCTTAAGTACATCAGCCCCGAGCGTCTCGGGAGCGGCAAGCAAGCGCCGCTCCACCGAGAGCGGCGCGTCACCAGTTAATAAAAATTCGTGCTGGCCATACACCAGTCGCGCCACGATCGAAGCCTCATTCGTCTCCCAACCACTCGGATCACGATCGGGAAATAAAATTTCCAACCGCGCGCCGCCACCCAACTCCACCACCTGACCTCGCCGCGCCAGGAGCAAAGTAGCTGGTTCGCGCTCAACTAAATCCCGCAGGTTATCATCTAAACGATTGTCCGATTCCACCCCCGACTCCATAAAACCGGCCACCTGATAACGCTTAAAAACATCAATTAACCCGCCCACATGATCCGCGTCCGGATGAGAAGCAATGACCAGATCAAGTGACCGATCAAACCAAGGCATCACCTGCCCCAATTCGCGCAAGACCGCGCCGCCAGCGCCACCATCAACGAGCACCTGACGACCGGTTGGTGACTCAATATAAATCGCATCACCTTGACCGACATCCAAAAAAGCCACGACTAACTGACCAGTTTTAAATCTCCACACTCGCGTCCACACCAGCGTGACTACGAGGAGCAGGCCAATCACTAAGACGAGACGACGAACGGATGAGCCAAACATAGATAAGAATGTATCCACTATACCAAATTATTACCGACCAACCGGGCACCGGCGGCAAGAGCAGGGCCGCGGCGGGGCCCAGCCAAGCCCCCCGCCGCCCCCCCAAAACAGAA
>CAZYXJ010000001.1:350505-379566 GCA_964651115.1 uncultured Candidatus Saccharibacteria bacterium
ACGCCGCGGGCCCGGGCGTCCCAGCGTCCGCCCCGGCCCCGCCACCCCTAACTCATAACGAAGTCCCACCAAAGCCAGCGCCGCCGGCAACCAGCCAAGCCACGAAGCGACCAAACCCAGAGCCACCGCCGCCGCCGAAGTGGCCATCACCGCCGGGATCGTCGGCAAAACCAAAACATTGGATAGCAACCCAACCATGGGCAACTGTCCGCTGTGATAAACCAACAGAGGCGCCACCGCGATTTGAGCCGCGACCGTCGTCGCCACAATTTCGCGCAGGCCAAAACGTTCGGGCACCCAGCGACACCAACGCGCCACGAGCGGCGAACCCCAAATCAAGCCGGCCGTAGCCGCCACCGACAATTGAAAACCGGGATCGTCGAGCAAAATACTTGGCTCCCAGAGCACCATCAATCCAACGGCCAAACCCAGAGCTCGGCCAGCCTCATACAAACGCCCAGTCGAGCGGGCCACTAAAACCAAAAGCGCCATTATTAATGCTCGGACCAAACTAGCGCCGCCACCCGTCAGCACGACGAAAGAAATCATCGCGACCGCCCCCGCCGTCACACCCAAAGTTCGCGGCAAAAAAACCAAGACCCGACTCAAGCCCTCGGCAATAATCGTTAAGTTGTAACCAGAGAGAACGACTAAGTGCGATAAGCCAGCCCGGCGAAATTGTTCTAAAATTTTGGTCCCCAGCGATTCGCGAGCGCCAACCAACAGTCCACCCGCCAGCGAGCTGGCGGGTTCGGGCCACAAAGTTTTGATGACCGCGTCTAATCGTTCGCGCGTCGCGGCGCTAACGCGACGCCACCACGGCACGGATTGCTGACCGATAAGCGCCGCCTCAGCAAAAGACACTTCGTAATAAATTCCCTGCCGCGCCAAAAAAGCCCGATAATCAAACTCCCGCCCCGCGAGCGTCGTAAAATTTTCTGGTTGTTCCAAGCGGCCTTTTACCAGCAATTGATCGCCTAACTTAAAACTAGCTTGCCGCTCAACCCAAACCAGAACCTTGGCGCCAGAATCAGTCTTAAGCACCAGCCGCAAGCTCTGATCGCGACGTTCAGGCAATTCCCAAACCACGCCAGACAAAGTTACCACTTCGCCCACCGCTCGAGCGGGTGGACCAAGATCAAACAACGACAACGAAGCCCGCCAACCACCGAAAAAAATCGCTACCACCACCCACCACACCAGCCAACGCCGACCGGTTGGAGACACCGCGGCCGCCAAGCAAGCCAAAATTATCCCGGCCACAACCGCGGCTAGTGTCACCATTTGAGTCAGCAGACCCAGCCATATTCCGAACAAAAACCCCGACAAGATTATCGGGAAGCGACTCATGACTTAAAAAATTTTTCCCTGCTGGCTACTGGCTTCGTCCATCGCCCGGTTGGCGAGAGCATCGGCGCGGGCGTTCTCTTCCCGAGGAATATAAGTAAAGGTTACCCGCGGAAAATCAGCCACGCGCAAATTCCAAATTTTGATAAAATGCGGCCACAAGGTCTCCTCTTTGATTTGGTACTTACCAGACAATTGATTAGCGACGAGCTGACTATCTAACCTAATCTCGACTTCCAGCGCTCTGGTTCGGTCGGCCCCCACCAACTTCTTTAGACTTTCTAAACCCAAAATGACCGCTCGATATTCCGCGTCGTTATTGGTGGCCACTCCCAGCGGCAAAGAAACTTCTTTCAAAATATTTCCCTGGGCGTCAGCAATTACCGCTCCGGCTCCCGCGATCCCGGGATTACCCCGCGACCCGCCATCCGTATTAATAGTTACTTTTTCCATTTACTTCAGATTATCAATTTTGGCGGCCAGGATAAAGTCGTTCTGATGGAGACCACCAATGGCGTGAGTCCAGGGTTCAATCACCACTTTATTATAAAAAACATGCAGATCAGGATGATGCCCCTCGCTCTCGGCAATCGCCGCCACCTGGTTTACAAACCCAATCGCTTCGGCAAAATTTTTAAAGTTAAATTCTTTCTGGAGCTTAACCCCCTCCACCTGCCAACCGCCAAGATTTTTAATCAACTCAGCGACTTGCTCCGAGCTAAGGGGTGGGATCCCACCCTCACAGGGCACACATTTTTGAGCGGCCAAATCCATGAGACCAGTATAGCAAAAGAAGTAACCTACTCCTGCTTAAAGCCAGTAATCGCCTTAACCACCTCCAGCGGGACCGCAAAGACTACCGTGTTGGACTTGTCGGAAGAAATGTCATTAATGGATTGGAGGGTCCGCAGATGGAGCGCTCCTGGCACCGCCGAAAGCATCCGCGCCGCCTCAGCCATATTCTGAGCCGCCGCCAACTCGCCCTCAGAGGTAATGATCACAGCGCGCTTCTCACGCTCGGCCTCGGCCTGCTTAGCGATCGTTCGCTCCATATCTCCAGGCAAACTAATGTCTTTAAGTTCGACATTATGAACCTTGAGCCCCCAATTATCGGTCTCAATATCAACAATCTCCCGAATGCGCTCCGCAATCTTGTCGCGACCAGCCAACAGTTCGTCCAAACTCACCTCACCCACAATGTTGCGCATCGTCGTTTGAGCATATTGAGAAATGGCATAGCGAAAGTCCTCAACTTCGATAATCGCCTTCTCCGCCGAAGACACTCGATAATAGATTACCGCGTTAACGGTCACCGAAACGTTGTCACGAGTAATCGCCTTTTGATCGGGCACGTCAACCGCCTTCATTCTCATATCCACCCGACGATAACTTTGGAAAATGGGGATCACCAGCCGCCAGCCTGGATCCATGATCCCCGTGAATTTACCAAGCGTAAATCTGACTCCCCGCTGGTATTGGTTAATCTGACGAATGCTAATAATCAAAACCGCGACCACAATGGCCAAAAGGGTGTAAATCATTTTTTTACTTTATCACGCTCGCCTGAGATCAACAATCCGTAAGCGCAATTCGGGGTAACGGCGAAAATAGGACTTCTCGATCGTTGCGGCCAGATCAATCCGATCGCCACTTCTTAAGCCCAGCTCCGGAAAAGAATTAAAAAAGCTAAAGGCGCTTAAGAGACCATGACGGCCCGGCAAACCGAGCTCCAAATGAAGTCCCCCCTTCATAATCCGCAGGGTCGAAATGGGGACGCCAGAAAATAAAAAGACGGGCTTGGGATTATTCATCCCAAAGGGAGCCAAGGCCTCGACGTGAGCATAAACCACTTCATCAACTTCCATCAGGGAGAGTTCGGCGTCCAACCACAGCTCGCTCTCAACTAATTGTTTCGGCACAGCCTGGTAAGCCATCTGCAAGCGAACCGGCAACTCTGCCACCCGCTCGGCCGCCAGCGCAAAGCCGCCCGCCTGCAAGTGGCCGCCGTGATTAGAAAAGTAATCCGCTCCACCGGCGGCCTCCATTAGATCCACCACGCCCACCGAACCATCAGAGCGACAAGATCCCTTGATCAAACCCTGACTATTCTGCCCCCACAAAAAAACGGGCCGCTCAAATTTTTCGACTAAGCGCGAGGCGGCCAGACCGAGGACACCAAGTGACCAACCCGCGTCCCCCGCCACCACCACGGGCGAAGATTCGTCAACCGCTTTTGTCGCCAGTAAAATCCGATCAACCAAAACGCGACGCTGTTTGTTGTAACGTTCCAACTCTTCCGCCAAGGCCCGAGCGCGAGCCAAATCGCTGGTCGTCAAAAGTTCGAGCGCTTGAGAACCATGAGCCATGCGACTCGCCGCGTTGATTCGCGGTCCGAGCGAAAAAGCAATATCATCTTCGCTCAAACTTTCTTGCGTTAAATTTAAAACTCGACACAGAGCCTGCACACCCGCTCGCGGTGATTTGCGAAGCACAATTAATCCGTAACGAACCAAAGCACGATTCTCCCCCACCAGTGGCACCATATCGCTGACGGTCGCGATCGCCACCAGATCAAGCAACCACTTTTCCCAACCCGTGGGCAAATTAAAATTTCCCCGAGCGATCAGAGCTTGGACTAATTTAAAAGCCACACCCGCACCGCAGAGATCGGGTGACGGATATTTTCCCAGATCGCGCTTGGGATCGACCACCGCGACCGCCGCCTCGGGCCAACCGCTCGCCGGGATCAAATGATGATCCGTAATAATTATCTCCACTCCCCAAGTGGCCGCGGTCGCTACCGACTCGGCGTTGGCGATGCCACAATCAACCGTCACGATCAACTTAACTCCGCGATCGGCCAAGCTCCGAATCGCGACGTCGCTCAAGCCATGATTCTCTTCGTGGCGATCGGGAATATAAACTTCAAAATTATTAAAACCAATCTTACGAAAAAAGCTCACCAAAATCGCGGCCGCGGGCACGCCATCGGCATCGTAGTCCGCGAACACGGCCAACCGCTCGTCCAAACGGATGGCCCGCAATAGTCGCTCCACCGCCACCTCCATGTCTGTTAGCAAAAATGGGTCATGGATCGCGAGGGCGTAATCAGGCATCAAGAAGGACGCCTGCTCCTCGGCCGCCACTCCTCGTCCCGCCAACAACTGATCCCGCAAAGAGATCCCGCTTGAGGTTCTTAACTTCCACGCCTTCTTGGTCACGATGCACTATGATAACATTTCGTTATGACTGATTGTATTTTTTGCCGACTCATTAAGCGAGAGATTCCCGCCGAGATCGTGTACGAAGATCAAAACTTTCTCGCCTTTCTCGACATCCGCCCCCAAGCTCCCGGCCACACGCTCGTCATCCCCAAACAACACTATCGCTGGGTCTGGGATGTGCCCAACGCCGGTGATTATTTTCTCGTAGCGCAAAAAATTGCTCACGCTCAACAAAAAGCCTTTGGGACCGAATCAATCATTTCCAAAATCGTTGGCGAAGAAGTTCCGCACGCGCACATCTGGCTCATCCCTAATCCGCAAACCGCCGTTGGCGACAAGCACGACTTGCCCGGCAACGCCGCTAAGTTAAAAGCTGAGCTAGGTGTGTAACTACGCCCGACCCTCCAGAGCTTCCACTCCCGGCAGAGTGCCACTACCCAAAAAATCGAGCATCGCCCCACCAGCTGTCGAGACAAAACTAAAATTATTTAATTGATCCAATTGCTGGAGAGCCGCGACCGTGTCGCCGCCGCCAATAATCGAACGAGCGCCGCTGTTTGCCAATCCTTTAGCCACCTCCGCCGTTGCTTGGATGAAACCGTGTTCAAAATTACCGAGTGGTCCATTCCAGAGGACGAGGCGCGCCGTCTTTAAGAGCTCGACGATCGCCTTCGTCGAAGCCGGACCGGCATCAAGAATTTTTTCATCAGCCCGAACAGCGTCAGCTGCCACGTCACGACAAACATCACCCGCGCAAGCTCGCACATCAAACGGAATCATTAACTTGGCTTCATCAAGAAAAGGTTTAACCAACTCCACTTCGTGGACGAGCGAGGTGCCAACTTCCCAGCCGCGCGCTTGGTAAAAGCTGTTGGCCAGAGCACCGCCAATAATAATCCGATCCGCCAGCGGCAAAAACTTTTTAATCAGTGGGACCTTCGTACTAAACTTCGCGCCGCTCACAATCACGACGAAGGGATGCTCGGGCGCGAAGGCCTCCGAGAGCGCCGAGACCTCAGCGGCAAAACTAATCCCCGCGTAAGCTGGCAAGAGCGCCGGCAATCCCACAATCGAAGCGTGCGCCCGGTGTGAAACTGAGAAGGCTTCGTTAACATAAACTTCGCCAAGCGACGCCAACTGTTTGGCGTAAGCCGGATCATTTTGTTCTTCGCCCGGATTAAAACGAAGATTTTCGAGCAGGGCCACTTCGCCATCATTTAAAGAAAGTTGCTGACCCGCTTCAAGCGTGGGAATAAATTTAAGAGCTAAATCTTTTGACCAATAATCCGCCACGGGGGCGAGTGAAAGTGACTCGTCACTCCCCAAGTGCGCCAGCAAAATCAAGCGTGCGCCCGACTGTCGTAAATAATCAATCGTCGGTCGCACTTGTTCCAACCGAAAACCACTGGCCACTCGCCCCGACTCATCGAGGGGCACATTGGCATCAATCCGGACCAAAACTTTTTTCCCCCGCCAAAAATCTATCGGCTCATCCTTAATCGTCTTGATGTTTAACATATTTGCTATTATAGCATTTCATCATCACCGAAAGTGACAGAAAAATCCCCCCAACTCCGCAAAGAGTTAAGGGGACTAAGAATCAAGGGAACAAAGGATCACCCGCCAACTGGCGACTTACGGGAGAACACCTGAAGGCGATGGTAATGCTCCTGCGGATGGTCAGTCTGGTTGGCACGCAGATCCCACTTGCCGACGATCCAGCGGACGTGGACCGGTCCAAGAAACCCACGAATATCGCGGACATAAAAGATGTTCGCGGAACCGTCAGTGAGAAGCGTCCCCAACTCACCCTTCTTCTGCTGTTGAGTCAGCCAAAAGATGTCGGTCAGGGTGGTCTCGGCCTTCTCATGACCGCCGAGTCCCACGACAATGTCTGAGTCAAACAGAGACTGGAGCAGGCGATGACAACAGATTATCGCAGCTCCCTGCGGGCCCTCCACTTTGCCCAAGAACCGCTCGGAGAACAGTTTTTCTAGATAGAAGGGGCCGCCGATGAAGTGGTCTTTGGCCACAAAGCTGCTGGTCGTAGTCGGTCGGACGATAGAGGTGACGATGGCGATCAAAGTCCTGACCACCTCGACATTGGAAGGAACTCGGTTCTTTACCGCGTTCACGAACAGTCCGATCGCGGCCACCGTGTTAGTGATCACCCACTGGGCCTCCTCGGCCGACAGTTGATCGAAGGAGGCCTGGTGCTCGACCAAAGACGCCGCCACTTTGGAAATCTGTTGTTTGGTCATCATTTTCTCCTTGTGTGACCATTTTTACAGACACCTGAACCCGCGACCGTCGCGGACTCTGTTCCCTTAACAAGGAACTTACTCGCCTAAACAATGCCGCACTTAAGACACCCTGTCAATAGTTAGCAATTTTTAAGATCTCAATAAATTTATCGGCCCGCAGAGATTCGCGTCCGACCAATAAGCCACTGGCGGCGCCGCTGGTCAAAAAACCAGCGGCGTTTTTCGTATTCACCGAGCCGCCGTACAGAATCGGCAGGCGCAAAGCCAGCTCCTTAGAAAATTGCCCTGCCAAAACTTTGCGAATAAAAATCGCCTGATGCCGAAAGCCCTCGGGCGAATCACTCTCGAGCGCGAGCGCGCCGATGGCCCACAGTGGTTCGTAAGCAATAATCAACTGGCTCGCCTGCTTCTTGCTCACGCCGGCGAGCGAGTTGATCAATTGAGTTTCCAACTCTCGCAGATAATGTCCCTCAGGATCGCGCGCTCGCTCCCCCACGCACAAGATCACGGCCAAACCTTCGGCCAACGCCGCTCGCACTTTACGATTGACCGCCGCGTCATCATCGCCCGCCGCTCGCATTTCCGAGTGACCCACAATCACGGTAGTCACTCCCACGCTCCGCAACATTGCTGGCGCCAAGCGTCCCGTGTGCGCGCCCGACTTTTCCCAAAAACAATCCTGCGCGCCCAGCTCAACTCCCTTCAGTCCATTTAAATAAACGGCCGGTGGGCAAATAATCGCGCGGACGCGAGTTAACTTTTTAGCGGCTCGAGCGATGGGGGCCGCCAGCTCCCTCGCCTCACGCCAAGTACCCGGATTAAGCTTCCAATTGGCGACAATAATTTTGGCTTCCATGGCCTCCAGTGTACCACGAGCCCAGGGGCTACAACTCCCGCCAAGAAATAGTTTCGTAGTGGTCCGAAGTTAGTGGGAAAGAGGGTGGCGGACCGTAAAGCAAGTTGCCGTCATAAGTAATTATTCGATCGTCATAACCATTACCGTCAGTATAAGCAAAGCCGTAGCGCTCGTTGGTGCCGATCATACCAAACAAGGTCAACGAGTTGCGCACGTGATAAGGCGAACAGCGATTGCCAGAGTAATTTGGCCCCGGGTAATAATAGCGCCCCACCCGACCGTTCTTAGCCACCAGCGCCGCGTCAATTTGCAAATCCGTGTCGCTATAGAGACCCACATTAACGTCGTTCTGAGCAATAAGCGAGAGAACGTCGCGGCCATCATAGTTGGTGTACTTCAAATCCTCGTTAACCGTAATATTGGTATAAGTGGAAGGATTCTCAGGGAAGCGCGCCGAGGCCAACGTGACGCGGGCGGTGTTAATCTGACCGTCCACCCAAACATTGTCTTCTAAGAAGATTAGGCCGTTAGCGGGAAGGTTGTAAGTCCCGAGCAAGGTTTGAGCATTCCCCGCCGTGGCAATACTCCAAGTGCCCCAGCCGGTTTGATTTTGCGTATTGCTACAGCCATTGGGCGCACTGCGCAAAGTGTTAACGCGATAAAGTCGAAAAGTGTCGTTAGTTAAAAATTGCACTCGATAGCCCTGACGTCCCGAGTTGGCAAAGTAACGGCCCGAAGCTTGGGCCTGAGATTTAATCGTGGCTAGATCACTAGTAAAGCCGTTAAAGTCGACAGCCGGCAAAGGAAATTCTCGTCCCGCCACAAACACGTCAGTGCGCACCGGCACTGGATTGGTTGGCGGCGCCTCGCTCGCCCGAAAACTGTCCACCACATTACCACTCGGCAAAGTCACGTGAGTGTGGACGCCAAACTCATTCGCTCCCGTGTGGTCCGGATCATCATATTCCGCCTTAGCGCTCGAGACCACGTTATAGGCCAAACCATCAAACCGCACTCCTTGATTGGAGTGGATCGGTCCATAGACGATGGTCCCCTCACCAAAACGCATGTCCGAATTGGCCACAAAGGCGTACTTGGCGATCGAAGGGATGGCTAAGCGCGACTCAATCCGCCGGACGACGGTGGGATCACTCGTCACTCGCCCCTCCGACAAAACCGTCACGATCGTTGAACCAACCGCTGGCGGCGTAATCGTTAGCGTAAAAGTACCGATGGCCGCACCATCTTTGTCTTTATAAGTATGCACATAGGGCCCACTGCCACTCTGACCATCTTTATAGTCAGTCGGCGCGTGTGCCAGGTGCCAGCGATAGTACTCAATCCCCGCTTCCGCGATATGAAAAGCTTGTTCACGAGCGGCGAAGGAGCGAGAGGAACGCAAGTTAACGGCACCCCACGAAGCCAGTGCCCCGATCAGGATTAACCCGATGGTGCCAAAGACCAAAGCTTGAATTAACAAATAGCCACCGCGTAAAGAAAGTTTTTTGTTCATGACGAATTTCGCAAACTCCTAATTACTCCCTGGACCTCAAAGACGGCGGGCGCGCTAGAGGTGGCAATCATGATCGGCAAAGTGACTCGGATCAAACTGACGTCAGAAATTCGGATTGGCTCCGTCATCGGCGTACTTGTCCCGGCATAATTCTCATCATAAAAAGTAAACAGGGGTGTCGTCGTCGCCACCAGAGACGACACGGCGTATTCCAATTTTTCATTCGCGTCGAGATAGACGTAGGGCTGACCAGTGGCCGGCGTCACTCCTCGACGCAAACTACCCGCCGAAACAAAGTAGCGGATTCTCTCAGTTAAATTGTCACCATTAATGTCGGTGTAAAAGGTCAGGGTCGAGCTGGCCGCCGCCGCCAAAACGTAAGCCCCCGTGGCGGCACTGCGGGCCGAGCGAATTTCGGTAATCAAATTGCGCAAGGTCCGACGAGCCTGATCCTCGGCCGCCAGCTGACCGCGCAAAACTCGCTGATCACGAAACAGGCTTCGCCCAAAGCCAGAAACCGCCGTGCTCAAAACGGTAACGATCCCGACCACCACCAAAATTTCGATCAAGCTAAACCCGCGTTTCATAAATTTAAAGGGGCAACATATTAATTACCAACATTTGCCAATCTTGATTAAAGACCAGGCCCGCTTGCTCCCAAGTTTGGTAACCCGAACGGGTCGCTCGCACCGTGTAATTCCCATCCGCCAAATCACTAAAGAGAATCTGCCCCGGCGGCAGACACTCCGAACCATAGGTCAGACTCACGTCCGAGACTGTTGGTGAATAAGCCGTATCGGCTGTTTGCAAATAAACTCGATAACGAGCGTAGCGATCGCCATCATGAACCTCCGGAATATCATAGGTACCCAAAACATAATAAGACGAAGCGGTGCCGTCTGGCCCGAGATAAGTCCACGTCGTCGTCGCGGTGTTGGTCGACGCCGTCGCTAATTGGAACCGAACCGCATCCGTTCCCGTCTCGGGCGGCTGAGCCTCGGTCTGCCAGGTGAGCTGATAAAAATTAGTAGTCGAAGCGCCGGTGTCAAAAACCGAAGAGGTCAAAACGCCGGAGGGTACAAAAGTGCCAAACGCCCCGCGCAAAGTAAAGAGACCGGGCGTCGTCAGAACGTCTACATTACCATCATCGACCGCGTAGCGGTTAACGGCCAAGAAATTATCCTGCCCACTCCCACCCGACCAATCCGTCTGACGCCAAAATCCCTTGTCGGTCTCCAGCGTTTTGCTCCCAATCGTGACCGACACATTGTCGAGCGGCAAACCAGTCGCCGAATCCTTAACCGCTACCAACACGCCATTGGGCTCGGCCAACGCCATGGTTAGAACGGCTTCCGAAGTCGCGTCCGGCGGCACCACTAGCGGCAACAGCGGGATGGAACCAGCCAAATGATAGTTCCCCGCTCCGAGCGTTACCTCGTAAGTGTCCCACTCCAAATCAGACACGACCCGCTCGCCGCTAACGTTGGTCACTTGATTAGATTGGTACTTAAAGATATCGGGGTTAGTGCCAATCTTTTTGACGCCACGCAAGCTAAAGTTAACCGAATCAACCTGGCTACAAACGCTCGATAGAGTTTTAAACGTCACTTCGCTCAGTCGATCAATGGCCAACGTTACCTGGGTCACCTGACCAGCTACCACTGTCGCGTCCATATCGACGGGATTGGGATTCTCGGGATTATCATCAGGATAAGTCCGACTAGAAGAGTAGCCGCTCTTGCTGACGGCGACGGCGTAAGAAGTCAGTCCCGGTGGGACGTCTACTAATTGGAGCATGCCCGCGTTATCCGTCACCTCATCAATCACAATCGGCGGATTGCTCGATTGATTTTCGACCCGGACACTGGCCTGCGGCACAGGTTGGCCGCTAGCATCGAGTACTTGGACGAACAACGCGCCGTTACCCGTCGTTGTCTCCAGATGAGGTGGCGCGATGGTGGCCGTAAAAGTTAGAGGACTACTTAACCCACAAACCGCTTCGGGGCAGGCCAAAGAAATTTCGACTAACTTATAATCCGCCGGAGAAAAATCTTTAGGCGTGCCAGCAATCGTGCCGTCAAAGGAGTCGTCAATATTGCGGATCGTCGTCGTCGCGTTAAAGGTAAAGCCATTGGCCGAGACCACCTGGGTACGGGGCAAAACTCCAGCCGGGATGCCACCCAGCAAACCAATGTCACCGTAAGGCAAATTACGCATCAACTCAAACTGACTATTGGCCACCAAAGCCGCCGCCGTCTTGACTCGCGAAAATTCTGACAAACGCATAATACTGCCAAAGCCCCGATAAATACCCAGAGCCAAAAGCGTAAAAACCGTCACGCCCACCAACGCCTCAACGAGACTAAATCCTAGACGAGCACCGCTGGAGCGATTAGAAAGCATCGGTCAGAGAGTACATTGGCGCCAGCATCGAGATGGCAAAAAAGCCAACGATGATACCAATAAACACCATCAGCGCCGGTTCAATAATTGTCGACAAATTCTTGGTGGCTTGATCAACTTCATCTTCAAAAAAACTAGCTCCCTTAAGTAGCATGCCTGATAAATTTCCGGTTTCTTCACCCACCTCAGCCATCTCGCCAACTAAAACAGGATAAAGATCTTCGCGAGACTTAAAGGTTGTCGACAAAGTGCCGCCCTTCTCAATCCCCGCTCCCGCCGAAGCCAAAACTTCTTTATACCAAGGGTTCTGGATCACCGACTCGGTAATCGAGATAGCCTCGAGCATCGAGACACCAGCGGCAATCAACGAGGCGAGCGTCCGCATCGTAATCGCCGCGTTAACGTTTTTAATAATCGTCGACACGGCTGGCAATTTTAAAAATAGTCGGGCCAAAAAACGAGAACCGCGCCGCGAACGCACCAACTGGATCGCCGCGATCACCACCACTACGGCTCCCCCAAGCGCCAACAGAGTATAAGTAGTCAAAAAGTCGCTAACGGCCATCACCAAGCGAGTCGAGAGAGGCAATTCAACCTTAAGTTCTTTAAACAGCGAAGTCAGTTGAGGCACCAAATAAATCATCATCAATACGCCGATCGCGATGATGACAATCAAAATAATGGCCGGATAAATCATCGCGCCCTTAACCTTACGTCGCAGATCATAACTTTTGGCCAACTGACTGCGCACCACCTCAAGCGACTGCGCCAAATTACCACTCTCCTCGCCCGCCGCGACCATTGCAATAAAGACACCCGGAAAAACATCGGGATACTCCCGCAAAGACTGAGAGAGAGTGGCGCCAGTCGTTACCCGAGTTAAGATCTGACCAATAATTTTCTTAAACCGCTGGTGCGAAGTTTGGCGACGAAGCACTTCGAGCGCTCGCGAGAGCGAGAGGCCGGCGCTAATCATTGCGGAGAGTGAGCCCGCAAAAATAATTAACTGCTTCATTCCCACGTGACCAAACCAGCGTTCTAGATCAAAGCGCGGCTTAGTGAGCTTGCCGACCTCCGTCGCGCTAATCACCGTCAAACCCTGAACGCGCAAGTCGCGCGCCAGCGCAAAGCGGTCTGGCGCGCTCGCCGTACCAGTAATCTCTTCACCATCACCTCGCGTTGCTCGAAAATTAAATTCCATATCATTCGGTAATCACGCGCAAAACTTCTTCTAAAGTCGTAATCCCCTGGGTGGCCTTAAACACTCCATCCTCAAGCATCGTCATCATCCCCTCGGCCTTAGCTTGCTTTTCGATCTCGGCGGCCGTCGCGCTCTTCATCACCAGATCTCGCACTGTCGTCGATAATTCCAAAACTTCGTGGATACCGATGCGGCCGCGATAACCATCCTCCTCACCTTCGCCTCCCGCTCCGGGATTATAAAAAGGCACGTCCGACCAAGTCGCATTTTCTGGCACCACCTTTTCGGTTTTCAAAAAACCGAGCAAACGATCTAGATCAACCAAAGCGCCGAGCTTTTCCAACTCAACGGTGGTCAAAGTTTTTTTCTGCTTACCACTCCCCAGACGTCGCACCAAACGTTGGGCCACAATTACGTTAATCGTCGAGACCAACAGAAAAGGTTCGGCCCCCATTTCCAACATCCGCGGAATTGTACCAGCCGCCGAATTAGTGTGGAGCGTCGAGAGAACCAGGTGACCCGTCAGCGCCGCGTTAATGGCCAAACTCGCCGTCTCTTTGTCGCGAATTTCCCCCACCATAATGATATCGGGATCTTGGCGCACCAAGCTTCGCAAACCCGAAGCAAAAGTCAGTCCAATATCGGGCTTAACTTGGGTTTGATTAACGCGCGGCATCTGATACTCAATCGGATCTTCGATCGTCGAAATATTTACATCGGGCGTGTTGAGTAACTCCATAATGGTATAAAGAGTGGTGGACTTACCCGAACCAGTCGGACCAGTTACCAAAATCATGCCAGTCGTTCGCCGCGTCGCTCGATGGACACGCTCCAAGCCTTCGCCATGGAAACCAGATTCTTCAAGCGACAAACCACGGCTACTCTCCGGCAATAGACGCATCACCACCTTTTCGCCATAGAAGGTGGGCAGAATCGACACGCGGAAAGAAACTTTTTGGCCGTTGAGTTCGAGCTTAAACCGACCATCTTGCGGCAACCGCTTTTCGTCCAAACGCAAACTGGCCAAAACCTTAACTCGCGCCACAATGCCCGGTCCGGCCTGACGCGGCAAAAGCATGGCGTCGTGCAATAAGCCATCAATGCGATAACGAACCACCACCTCCGTCTCAAAAATTTCGACGTGGATGTCGGAGGCCTTCTGCGTAATCGCATGCTGAAGCAGACTATCCACAATTCGCACCACCGGCAGATCCTCGGCCAACTTTTTAAGATCCTCCTCTCCGGCTTCGTCGCCCGGCGTGGCCGTCGCGCCGAGCTTGCCCACCTCACTGCGCACAATGTCGCCAAATTCGGCCTTCAAACTTTTTTGATACTGAATCAGGGCGCTCTTAATCGAACCGGCGTCAGTTAAACGAGGTAAAATTTTGCCACCGATACTCTTGCGAATAAACTCGATCGCTTCCAGATCGGCCGGATCGATCATTGCCACCTCCAAACCCTTAGGCGTGCGCGCGTAAGCAACAATGTTGTGCTTGCGCGCAATCGGCTCGGGAATTTGACCCAAGACTTCGCGCTCAATTTTTAGCCGCTTAAGATCAACAAAAGGTACGCCTAGCACATACGCCTTGGCGCGACGCAAATCATCTTCAGAAATTTTCCCACTCGCGAGCAGGGCTTCATCAAAACTAACACTGCGCGCTTGAGCATCGGCAAAAATAATTTCGACATCTGCCGCCGAGAGCAGACCGGCATCCAACAAGAAATGTTTTAATTGTTCTTGATCAAGCCACATAGACTCTTTAAGTATAACGCACTTTGCGTCGCGACCACTGGGTATAATTTGCTTTTCTCCAGCTCTTGAGTTAGAGTGTAAACGTTATCGGTTATGTCCGTTTCGCCCGCGCGCGAACCGGCATTTTTTAAACTAAAAACGACACATCATGATGGATCTAAAAATTCTCAAATCCGCCCTTGATCAATTAGAGGAGGAGCGAGGCATTGCGAAAGACAAAATTATCAGCGCCATCGAAGACGCCTTGGTCGCGGCTTACAAAAAAGATTTCGGCAAAAAAGGCCAGATCATCCGAGCCAAATTAGACCTGGCCAGCGGCCAAACCGATTTTTGGCAGGTCAAAATCGTCGTGGACGAATCGATGCTCCTAGCCGAAGATGAGGAGGCTCCTGAGCCAGAGCCAGGCGTGACCACTCCCACCAAAGTCCACTTTAATGACGAACAACACATTATGTTGGACGACGCTCGCCTGATGAAGGCCAATGTCCAGGCCGGCGACGAAATCACTTTCCCCTTGGAAACTAAGGATGATTTCGGCCGCATTGCCGCTCAAACCGCCAAACAAGTGATTATCCAACGCATCCGCGAGGCTGAAAAACAATCAATTCTCTCGGATTACGCGGGACGCGAAGGCGAGATTCTCAACGGCAAGGTCCAAAAGATCGAGCGAGGCAACGTTTTAGTTGACCTGGGCCGCACGACGGCGATCCTGCCCCGCGAAGAGCAGATTATGGGCGAATATTATCGCCAGGGCGAGCGAATCAAGGCTTATCTCTACGCGGTGGAAGACACGCCACGCGGGGTTAATCTCCGTCTCTCACGCTCCCACCCCAAATTTGTGGAAGAATTGTTTGCCGTGGAAGCGCCAGAAATCGCCAGCGGCGCCGTCCAGATCAAAGCCATCGCCCGCGAAGCCGGCAGTCGCACCAAAATTGCCGTCACCTCGACTGATCCCAGCATTGACCCGGTCGGCTCGTGCGTCGGCCAACGAGGCGTGCGCGTTAACACCGTCATCTCAGAACTGGGTGGCGAAAAAATCGATATTATCGAATGGTCAGATAATGCGGAAACCTTTATCGCCAGCGCTCTCTCGCCAGCTCGGATCAATAAAGTTAAACTTCATGTAGAAGAGAACCGCGCCGAGATCGAGGTTGATGCTGACCAATTTTCGCTAGCCGTCGGCAAAGGTGGCCAAAACGCTCGCCTCGCCGCCAAGTTAACGGGCTGGAAAATCGACATCCATTCACCCGAAGCGGCCGCTCCGGAAGCCGCCGTGGCCCCAACCGAATCTTTACCAACCGCTAACGCTTAAGCTAATTAATCATGAGTCTACTCCACCACGTTGCCCCCGGTACTGCCGAGAGCATCAACACGATTATTGAGATCAACAAGGGATCGAAAAATAAGTACGAAATCGACAAAGAAACTGGCTTAATTGCTCTAGATCGAGTGCTTTATAGTGCCCAGGACTACCCCTTTGACTACGGCTTTGTGCCGCAAACTCACTGGCACGACAATGATCCCGTTGACGTCATCGTCCTCACGACTTACCCCCTCCTGCCGGGCATCCTTGTTCGCGTCCGACCCGTGGCCCTACTCTCGATGATTGACGGCGGCGAGGCTGACGACAAGATTATTGGCGTCCCCGTCGATGATCCGCGCTGGGCCAACGTTAAGGATCTGCCCGACATCAATCCTCACGTCCTCAAAGAAATCGAACACTTTTTCGCGACCTACAAACAATTGCAGAACAAGGAGGTGAAAGTTGGCGGTTTTAAAGACCAGGCCGCGGCCGTCGCCGTCTTTACCGAAGGTTGTGCTTTGTACAAACAGAAACAAGCAGTATAATTGCTGGCATGAAGACCAAATATTTAATTCCGGCGCTAGTTTTACTAGTGGCTAGCAGCAGTGCGGTTTACGGACAGGAAGCATCAACGGGCGTTAAGGTAGAAGCTCAAGGAACAGCCAATATCCAAGTTCGCGATCGCGAGGGCAATCTTCGTAACATCAAGGTGCCAATTATTAATAAAACTAGGGCTTCTTCTAGCACCACGACCCCCGTTCGACCAAAAATTAACATCGCCGAACGAGCCACTCGTTTAGTCGCCCGTCTGGAAGCCGCCCTTAACCGCGAACGCAGTTTGCTTGGTCGCATCAACTCTCGCCTCGACAAATTAGAGGCCGAAGGCGTGGATGTGAGCGCGACAGCAACCCTCTCCGCCGCGGCAGAAGTTAAGGTTACGGCGGCCAGCGACGCCCTCACCCTGCTAAAAACCAAGTTGACGGCCATCGCTGACGCCGAAAACTCTAAGACCGCGGCGGCTGAAGCCCGGACTCAGAGTCAAGCCACGATTGCCGCTCTTAGAAGCGCCCACGAAGCCATCGTCAAAACAATTGCCTCGCTTAAATTAAACGTTAAGTAACTTCTTTCAAATCCTAAACATGAACCCAGAAAACGAATCCAAAGGCTCGCTAATCGGCTCAATTATTGTAGTGATCCTGCTCATTGCTGGAGCGGCTTACTTGTTTGTTAACCGCAGTAACATGACCACCACTCCCCCAACGGCCACGACGACGACGGAAGTGGTTGGCGACGAGACGACGACGCAACTCGAAACCACTAGTCAGTCTGACGAAATTGCCGACATCGAAGCTGATGCCGCCGCGACCAACTTGGATAACTTAGACCAAGAGAGTGCCGCCATCGAAGCTGAATTGCAGTAAATAGTAAGCAAAACAAAACCCCCCGCCTGACTTAGGCGGGGGGTTTTGTACGAACCAAATTTTAATTAGGATACTTCAAACAGATAGCAATACTTTGAGCTACCGTGTTTCCGTAGGAACCGCCGGGAGTTAATCTACCCTGGCATCTAACCTCCCATCCATTATTCTTTATGCGTGAAAAAACAATACTTCCATCATTAGAACATGCAGAATTTCCACCCACCACAAAACCAGAAGAACACGTATCTACTGCTTCTGACTGTGCCGCATTAGGTCCGGTTCCTCCACTGCTCTGATTAACCAAGGAAATTGTTGGCCAAGTTGTCCGCTCAACATTTCCCAACTTAATACTCCCACCCTGGATCTTGCCCGTCGCGTCAATGTTTCCGGTTGAATTAAGCCAACCAGCGCCGACCACGTTAAAACCACTCATGTTGAGATTTTGCGTAGCGGTGTGATTACCCAAGTTATCTCCCACGCCCGTTCCTCCTCCCGTTCCGCCAGTTGCCGCCATTTGAGCCGTCGTATAACAATTCTCCCCCTTCTCATCACAGTAAGCCGTGGCGCCCACCTTGCCCTCCACGTCGAGCTTAAGACCCGCGCTTGGCGAGACCGTACCCACCGCCACATTGCCACCCAAGATGCTGTTAGTGATATGGAGGAGAGTTTGCCCCGCACCACTGCCCACATCATCAATCGAGAAGCCGCCATTATTGGCATTAACAGCCAACCCATAAGCCCCCTTACCGTCTTGATTAACAATAAGGTTATACCCGCCATTGCTTTTGTTCGAATTTATAGTATCGGCAAAAATGGAAGTGCCCGAAACACCAAAACTGCTATTTAACTGAAGGTGGCCCTCCTTGGTCTGGTACACGGGCCCAGCATTAATCGGCGCGGCTACGTTACCACTTGGTGGATTGGCCGGCGCGTCTGTCCAGCCGCCGTAAGTTTGGGCCGACACCAAGCCGCCCACAATCAAGATGGCGGCCAAGGTGCCAATATAAGGAACGATCTTTGTAATCTTGTCCTGCTTCATAAAATTTTGATTAGCCAATTAATTTGCTTCTAAAAACTTACTAACTTCCAACTTGGCCTCCTCGCTCGCTGGTGGCGCGTTTTTAAGGAACTCGGCCACGGCCTGCTTGGCCTCCTCGCTCGCCGGTGGCGCATTTTCCAAAAACTGAGCGACCGCCACGCGCGGATCAACTGGTGCCGGCTCCTCCACCTTAGCTTCGCGTCCCAACCACAACCAAGCTACTCCCACACCAATCACAAGAATTGCTACGATCACCGCGACCACAGCCACCCGCTCATGAGAGACTGGCGGGAGGGCCGCAGGCGGAGTGCTCGGCGCCGGTACCACCGGCGGCATAACGACGTCGTTCGTCATTTGATTTAAGTATAGCAGGTGGAGGAGAGTGAAAAAATTTTCTTAATCTAAAATGTTGATAACTTTAAGAGGCTAATTGCATTTCCGGCCGAGAGCGGCTAGACTATCCGCACCTATGAACAACACCACCATCAACCCGCTCCCCGATTCTGAGTTAGAAATTGTCGGCACCATCCCGGCCGCTGACTTTGAGAGTTTCCGCGCGTCGGCGATCGCCGAGCTAGGACGTGACGTTAAAATCGACGGCTTCCGCCCAGGCCACATCCCCGAAAACGTTTTGATTAAACATCTTGGAGAAGAAACTATTCTCCACGCCATGGCCGAGCGAGCAATCAGCCAGCGCTACGCCCAAATTATTGCCGAACACAAATTGGACGTCCTAGGGCGCCCAATGATCACGCTCAATAAACTAGCCCTCGGAAATCCGGTGGAATTTAAACTCGTTACCGCCGTCGTCCCCACCTTCAACCTACCCAACTATCGCCAGATCGCCAGCGACACCAACAAAAACAAACCCGCCGCCCCAGAAGTCACCGATCAGGAAGTAACGGAAGTGATTGCCGAAGTCCAAAAAGCCCGCGCCGATAAAGAAACGGGGGCCGTGCCCGAATTAACTGACGAATTTGCCGCGAGCTTGGGTGATTTTAAAACCGTCACCGAACTCCAAGATCGGATCAAAGCCAATCTAACGCAAGAAAAAATCGCCAAAGCCAAAAGCAAGCACCGCGTCGCCTTGCTGGAAGCCCTCGCCCAAGCCACCGAACTCACCGCGCCAAAAATTTTGATCGAAACCGAACTGTCAAAAATGATTGACGAGTTGCGCCATGAGGTCGAGCGAATGAACTTAAAATTTGAAGATTATTTGATTCATCTCAAAAAGACGGAGGCCGACCTGCGGACCGAATGGCAAGCCGACGCTGTCCGCCGAATCAAAACCAGTCTCCTGCTCGAAAAAATTGCCCAAGTCGAAAAGATCGAGCCGACACCCGAAGAGCTGGCCCCCGAAGTGGCCCATCTCAAACAGCACTACCCCGACGCTAGCGACAGCGCGGCCACCCAATACGTTCGCGGTTATCTCATCAATGACAAAACGCTAACCTGGCTTGAAAATCAGGCATAATTTGCTAAACTCACCGCATGTCTATCTTAATCCCAACTGTGCTAGAAAAATCGCAATTTGGTGAGCGGGCTTACGATATTTACTCTCGCCTCCTCAAAGATCGCATCGTCTTTTTGGGCGGGCCGATCGACGACACCGTCGCGAATCTGATTATTGCCCAACTGCTATTTTTAGAAGCGGAGGATCCTAAAAAAGATATCCGACTCTATGTTAACTCACCTGGCGGCTCAGTGACGGCCACCCTCGCCATTATCGACACCATGCGCTTAATCAAAGCCGACGTCTCCACTACTTGTGTGGGTCTAGCGGCCTCAGGCGGCGCCTGGGTCCTCGCCGCGGGTAAAAAAGGAAAGCGCTTCGTCCTACCTAATGCCGAAGTTATGATCCACCAACCACTCGGTGGCGCCGAAGGCCAGGCCTCGGATATCGAAATTACGGCTCGCCACATGATCCGCACCAAAAATCTGCTCAATAAGCTCATGGCCGAATTTACTGGCCAATCACTAGCTCAAGTCGAAAAGGACGTCGACCGCGACTACTTTATGTCGGCCGAAGAAGCTCAAAAATACGGTTTAGTTGACGAGGTGATCAAAATCAAAAAATAGCCGGACGGGTCACTCTTTACAGTGCTAGTAACCTCTGTTACTGTAAAGTCGTGCCCTTATTGCTAATTAATTTTTTCCGTCGCGACCGCTTTCTTACCGCTTTTCTCCCTCCCTTCCGAATGCTTTTCCTTTTACCCTTAATCGCAGAACAGAAAGACAGGCCCGCGGACTAACCTCCGTATGGACATCGCTACTTTACTAGTTATCGTCGGCACAGCTACGCTGGGCGGCGTTGTTTTTGGTTACTTCCTCCGCTGGATTATTACCCTCGGTCAAAAGGGTTCGATTGAGCTAGCCATCAAGCAAACCATGCTTGAGGCCAAAGATCAGGCCCAAAAGATTATTGAACGCGCCACTCAAGAGGCCGAAGACGCCATCCGCGAAGCCCGCGACCAGGCCCGCGAGAAAGAGATCGAACTTAAGCGCAAAGAAGATCGCCTCGTCAAAAAAGAAGATTACCTCGACAAGCGTCAGGCCGACTTAGACGCCGAGCTGGAACAAGCCAAGACCGCCCAAGAAGAAGCCGCCACCGCCGCCGCGCGGGTGGCCGAAATGGAGAATCTCGCCCGCACTCAGCTAGAGCGCGTAGCCGAGCTCTCACCCGAAGAGGCCAAACAAGAGATTATTAAAACCATCGAACGGGCTCACGAAGAAGACTTTGCCGTCCGTATGCACAAACTTGAGGTCCAAGGCGCCGAAAAGCTAGAGCACAAGGCCAAAGAGATCCTCACCACCGTCATCCAACGTCTGGCCAACGCCACGGTGCCCGAAGTAATGTCGACAGTAGTCGAGATCCCGTCCGATGACGTCAAAGGCAAAATTATCGGCAAAGAAGGCCGCAATATCCGCGCCTTCGAAAAAGCCACGGGCGTCGAAGTAATTATTGATGACACGCCCGGCACCATCGTCCTCTCCTCCTTTGACCCCGTCCGGCGCCAAATCGCCAAGCTAGCCCTGGAAAAACTGATCGCCGACGGCCGCATCCAACCCTCCAAAATTGAAGAAATTGTTGAGAAAGCCAAAGAAGAAATCGCTCAAGTAATTAAGCGCCGCGGTGAGGAAGCCGCTTACGAAGCTGGCGTCTTTAATCTCGACCCTCGCATCCTGCTCATCCTGGGCCGACTCCACTTCCGCACCAGCTACGGCCAAAATGTCCTTGATCACTCGATCGAAATGGCTCACCTGGCGGGAATGTTGGCCGAAGAATTGGGGGCCGACCCGCAAATCGCCCGCGCCGGCGCCTTGCTCCACGACATCGGCAAGGCCGTCGATCACGAAGTACCAGGCACGCACGTCGAGATCGGCAAACGCATCTTGGAAAAGTTTGGCGCCGATCCCCTCGTCGTTAAGGCCATGCAGGCCCATCATGAGGAATATCCTTACGAAACCCTGGAGTCCATTATCGTCCAAACGGCCGACGCCATCTCAGGCCAGCGCCCCGGGGCCCGCCGCGACTCGATCGAAAATTACCTCAAACGCCTCAAAGAACTAGAAGATTTGGCGGCCACCTTCCCTGGCATCGAAAAGGTCTACGCTATCCAAGCAGGACGAGAGATCCGTGTCTTCGTAAAACCCGAGGAAATAAGCGATTTGGAGGCCAAAAAGCTGGCCCGCGAGATCGCCGTCCGCATCGAAAAAGAACTTAAATACCCAGGAGAAATCAAGGTAGTTGTCATCCGCGAAGCCCGCGTCATTGACTACGCCCGCTAATTTCCCCCACCCACCTTCCACCGACGAGTTGCCAAGAAATGGCTTAACTGTATAATTAGAGCCAAGTGGAGAGTGGTCGAGCTTAATAATCAAACCCACACCCTTATGAACAAAGCAGCACTCGTTGACGCGATTCATGAAAAGATTGGTGGCACTAAGGTTGCCGCCGAACAGGCCGTAGATACCCTGATCGAAACTGTTGTCGATACCTTGAAAAAGGACGGCGAAGTCTCGATCGCAGGTTTGGGCATCTTCTCAGCCAAGAAGCGCGCCGCTCGCACCGCTCGCAACCCGCGAACCGGTGAGACCATCCAGGTGCCAGCCATGCGCGTACCCAAGTTCCGCGCCGCCAAGGCCCTGAAGGACGCCGTTAAGTAAGTTTCGTTATTCTATCACCCAAAAAACCTCGACCACTGCGTCGGGGTTTTTTGGTACCTAAATTTTGGATATGAAAAAAGCGCCCGTCCGAAGACGAGGCGCTTTGGTAAAGATCTGTTCAAAACCCGGCGAGGCCAGGAATATTTCCCGACCCCACCACTTCTGCTTCGCTGACGGCTTCGGCCTCTTCCTGATTGACCATTCGGCCTCCCAAGAAATAGACCATTCCGCCGCGCTCCCACTTAGCGCGGACCCCGATCCACTGATCGGGAAAAGCCCGGGAGACTTCTTCCATCATCCCGAACACTTTCTCCTTTTCAGGGACCGACCAATCACACCCCTCAACTGGCTTATACATTCGCCAGGTCCAAAAGGTGCGGCGCGGGTCATTCTTGGAAACCACTTCTGCCAAGCGATACATTTCGCCAAGCGTTGTGTCTCCGAAGATCGGAGTCCGCACGTCCAAGAGCGCGCCGGCGGCGGTGATTGACCGCTGGGTCTCTTGCGAAAGACGGAAGATGTTCTCCCCCATCTTCTGCGAAACACCCATAATTCCTCCCATCTTTTCCGCGACCCCTTTGAGGTCAATGGCGGCAGATGAGAGAAATGGAGCAAGTTTCCTCACCCACGCCGGCCCCGAGCCATTGTGAGCAATGGAAACTTTTGCGCTATGCCGACGATTCATGTAGTCGGCAATGGCGAGCGTCTCCCGCGGGAACACCACAGGGTCGCCACCCGAGAATCGGACGGTTTCCCCACGGGCGTGTGCCCCCTCGGCAAGCCGGAAGAGATCGAGGATCTCGACCGGCGTCGCGATGATCGGCAACCCATCGTCTCCGATGAACTGACAATCACGCTTGCAGTATGGGCACTGCACGTTGCACTTACCGAACGAGAAGATCCTAGTGACAGGGAGCAATCCCTTCACATCTTCCACCGCCGAACCGCGAAGCTCGGGTTTGGAATTGAGAATCCCCTCAGGCGTCAACGCCAGAGCAAAGTAAAGCCGACGAGTTTCGAACCCGACGTTTCCCTTTGCTCCGTAGGGCAACATCGAAACCTTGCGATCTCTTTGCAGCCCCTGGAGCGCCAGACAGCCAACGGCGAGATCGACATCGATCTTGCCGGGCTGGAAAATCTGGTAGGTTCTCACTTACCACCTCCCCGATGTTCGAGCCAATTCATTTGCGGACGAGGAACTGGCTCATACGAACCAGACGACGGTGCATACTGATACACCGTCAGGCGGAAATTCATTACTCCTACCATCTGCCCGATGATGGCCGCTAGCGCCACCGGGCCCGAAAGGACCAAGTGACACGACTTATCCTGTCCCCGACAAAGAGCGAAATAAACGGCCTTCGCCAGAGCCTCGTAATGCTCGGGGAGAACCAAGAGGCTCGTCCCGAGCACCGAGTCAGCAGTCACTAAGCAGTCCAGTTGCCCGAACTGCTTCTTGACCGCCTCAGAAACTGGCCGCCCAACTTCAAGGGCGACCACCCAGGATCCGTCGCCGTTGTCGGTGTAGACGGCCTTGGCGGCGCGCCGAGTCTGAAGCCACGTTGCCGAGGCTAGACCCAGCGTGGCGAAACCAATAACCGGCTCCGCCATGTCCCACCCGCCAACGGAGGCGAGTAGGACGCCAATCATAACGAAGATCACGACCAGCGTGGCCTTTGTATTTTTTTCAAAAACCTTTTTCATGATAGCTCCTTCCAATCTACGACATGCAAAGTAACGATCCGAGAGATTATATTTCCCTCATATTTTATCGTTCTTACTTCCACCATAGGTGGATGAGCTTCTGGCTCGCAGTAGCAGATGGAATGTATCTTCGTTTTTACAAAGACATATTCCATCTGCCATGCTTTACCTACAAGCAGACAATTTTCATTCTCTGCTTGATAAGTAGCTTGAATTAACGGATCAAGCTGTTGTCTTTCGACACCGGCAAGCACCACGCTTGCAATCGGTACTCACCACCCAGAAGCCAACCGGAACTCCTGGGCCTCGAGCAGCTTTTTTAGCGCCTCGTGCTCGAGGTCGTGGCGCTGGCTAATCTCCAGACGCTGGAGATGAGTCATCACCGCGCGGCGGTAATCCTGGCTGACTACCGCCGATTCAACGTACCACACCTCCCGGAACTCCTGCTCCGGGAGGCGGACCTCCCTCTCATAAAAAATACCGAGAGAGAAAAAGCCCATGGCCCCCACCAGGCCACCCATACCAAGCACGAACTTCTTCATACGAAAGAATCTCCTATTTTCCCAATGAAACCACGAGCCACGCGCTCGCGGTTTCAATAAGGAGGTGATTTTTTACTGGAATCACCGAAACCAGTTTCCCTCATTTTATGCCAAACTTCCTTTCCAGCCGAGACCTCTCGGCCATAACATCCTGCTCCCGACGGAAAAGATTCTCCTGCTCCCGCAGGAGATCACCCTCTTTCACGAGGGCGAGAATTTGTTCCACCAAATGGCGCGGAATACGCCATTCGGCGTCCTCCGGCGGGTCCGCCACCATGGGGCCACCGCCGCCGTTACAGAAATGGGCCTCGATTCTCGTGGCCCCCCCTTCATCGTAGGCGGTCAATTTTGAGTAAGCCCCGATCCACGGCTGGGGCACACACTCAACCGCGAACCCGGGTCCCCGCTCAATATCTTCCCCCAAAATAGGGAAGGTGGTCGCCCGCCCCTCATGGTCCTCCCCTGGTTCCTCACCCAGAATGACGTGTCCCCGGGGAGAATCGTCAACCCAAATGGGTCGGGCGACCCTAAGGACACCCTCGAACTCCTCCTCGGTGGTAATTGTTCCCGCCTTCGGTGGCAGAAACTGTGGCTTCACTGAAACCTCCACCAGGCCCAACTCCCTGGCCCTGCGGGCGTCCTCCACGTCAACCTCATTCAGAGGCTCAACACGGCTGACTGAGTGCGCCTGGTAGTAACCATACCGAGGCACCAACCTCACAAGCCCACCCCCACAGGTGCGGGCGATAACCCAAGCGTAAGCCACTATACGCTCCGGGAGCCCAGCGTATTCCCTCTTGACTTCGCTCCACCTGACTAACCAGGTGTGCTGGCCCCCCTCCCCCGCCACGGCCGATCGAATGGCCGCGGCGACTTCGGGGGAAAACACCTCAACCGCGTTGGCGAGACTCAAAAAACGAAGAGAAAGGCTCTGACGATCCATGACAAGATCCTCTCTGTTGGGTCTCCCCAACAATTGAGCCACATCCTCTCGAATGTGGCGTCCCAATCAACCCACCATCACGCGATGATAAGTTGAATAAGGAGGAGGAGTAAAGGTTTTAATCTTACTCCTCCGTTTTTGCGACACTGCCGTCGCCGACTCGCCATCTTTGCCGCAGGATGGTGACAGACTGTTTAAATTTTACACGCTCAGCCGACCACCGAATACTCGGCGAACCCGAAGGTCGCCGAAGCGATCTCCTCCTCCGTGTACTCGTGGCGATCGGTTAGACGCGGAAGACCGCGCACCCCCATTACGATTACGGAGTCGCCCAGCCCTAAGCACACGCGGGGCGGAGCCTCGGGGATCGCCACTTCGATCCCAAACCGCGATCGCATCGCCGCGATCGTCGCGGCGTGCGACGGATTGAGACAGGACTCGACGCCCCGCACCACCCGATCCTTGACCTCCTCGACAGAGATCCCTCGTCGGCTAATCGTGCAATCGCCCTTGAACATCGAATCTGCAAGAGCGAAACCAAAATACGTAGTCATTGGCCACCCTTTCTTAAGTAACTACTGCTAGTGGAACCGCACATGCGATCCCTCTTACCAGACCAAAGCTTAAGTTTTTCCCTTATTCCCTTAGAATAAGGTACTCGCTATCCCTTAGTCGGGCAGAGGAACAACATCGCAAGCTTGCGCTTGTTATTGCTCTCTACTCCCTATTTAGCTGTCAACGTCCCACGACCGTAACCGTATTTATGCTATCAGTATACCAGATACATTATTCTTGTCAAGCATAAAGCAACAAAATTTATTTATCTTAGCCATATTTTTACCCACTTTTGACAGGTTTTAATATAAGCTCTACAATAGGCCTATATTTGTCATATTTTTGTAACAAATCATGAACACAAAAACTTTGGAACATTTGGGCCTAACAGCCGAGCAGGCGCAAGTCTATTCCACTCTCATTACCTTTGGCACCCTGCCAGCCAGAAAAATCTCGCTCGAAACGCAAATTAAACGTAGTTTGGTCTATAAGATTTTGCGCCAATTAATAGCCCTCGGCTTGGTTGAAGAGATGTCTAGCCCCGCCGTCGTGACCAAATTCTCCGCCCTCCACCCCTCCCAGCTCGAAAAACTCCTCAATCACAAAAAAGCAGACCTCGACCTGGCCGCGGCCGCGATGGAACAGGCCCTGGGCGTTTTGACTTCCCAATACAATCTCACTCATCACAAACCCAATGTCCGTTTTTACGAAGGGATGGCCGGACTAAAAGCGCTCTATCAAGACATTCTAAGAACCGGAGCAGACATCCGACTAATTCGCTCCCCCCTAGATAACGACACGCCAGAAAGAGACAAATTTATCGCCGAACAAATCAAAAAGCAGGTGGCAAAAAATATCAAAGCCCGGATTATCTCCTCACGATCGGCCAATCCTCAAAATGTCGAGCGAGATCGAGTTAACTTAGTCACTCGTTGCCACGCGCCCAAAGAACAGCTGGAGATGACGGCTCAAGTCTTAATCTACGCCAACAAGGTCGCCCTAACCTCCTTCGACCAATTTTCAATCACTACCATCATCGAAGATGAGCAGATTGCCAAAAGCTTTGGCGCCATCTTTGAGGCCTTGTGGGAAAAGTTCTCTGGGGAAAGTGTTAGTACTCCCGCATAAAGTCGGCCAAGAGAGACATTAACTGGCGCGTAACGGGGCCCGGCTGGCCCGTGCCGATCTTAGACTCATCGGCGCGAACGATCGGCGTGATGTCTTTGTTGGTGGCGGTCAGGAAGGCCTCGTCGGCGCTCGCCAACTCGGCCAGCGCCACATCCCGCTCCTCCACCTTAAGACCGCCCTCGCGCGCTAGCTTGATCACCAGATTACGAATCGTGCCGCCCAGCACGCCGGCTTGCGGCGTAATAATCACACCATCTTTAACAATAAAAAAATTGGAGGTAGCGCACTCTAAAATCTGGCCGTCAGCATGGTAGAGGATCTCGATCGCTTTTTGCCGCTTCTTTTCGCGCTGGAGGCGCACGGCCGTGATGTAATTAGTCGTCTTGGCCTCTGGTACCACTCGTTCGTGCTCGTGCGTGACCACGGCCGCTCCCCGCTCAAAAACGGCTGGTGGGTAAACATACAAATCCTCAATCAAGATAAAAAAGTTGGGGCGCGACGGCGTCATGCCGTCCACAGTGGCCCCACCGGTTAAAAGTAGACGGACTGAGCCGTTTTGCATTTTATTTTTCTTCAAGAGTCGGATAACCAGATCGCGAGCGGCCGCTTCGCCGACTGGCACCTTGAGGCCGAGCAGTTTGGCGGAGTTAACAAAGCGCCGCCAATGCTCGCGCCACAAAAACAGCTTACCGTTAACGGTTTTAAGAAAATCAAAGACGCCATAACCACGCAAAACCGCTAGATCATTCACCGGAACGGAAGTTCGGGATAATTCCGTAATTTTGCCATTGGCCGCGCAATATTTTTTCATATGGACGTTATCGTAGCACATTTGAGAAACACCCCAAATTTGCTAGCATGGGTGACAAGCGGGATTAGTTAAATGGTATAATAGCGGTTTTCCAAACCGCGGTCGGGAGTTCGATTCTCCCATCCCGCACCCAAAATCCGTAGTCTAAAGTAAAAATAAGTTACCCAAAAAGGCCAAAAAGATGGTCACCGAGGCCAAGGCCGAAGCCAGGCACCAAGCGCACCACTCGTGTAAGCGAGCAAACTGGATGTAGGTTAAGTAGAGAGAAAAGATGGAGGCAAAGGCACTAGAGATACCGACCAAGCCCAAGATCGCCGGGTGAGCTAAGCTGGGATAGAAAATAAAGATGAGGTAGACGACAATAATCGCGGCATAATAGAGCATCCCCCACTTCTCAAGCGGATGGCCCAAAAAGTTTGAGTACTTACTAGTCACCACCGCCTCACAATCAGAATCGAGCGGGCAAACCATCTTTTGACCAGAACGCTTGTGGACATCAATGTAATAAGCAATCGTCAAACCAACCACCGACGCCGCGATCGTCACCAAATAAAAATAAAGGGGCATTGCTCTAGATTATAACACTAAACCTTCGGGATGCCGGGAATTGAACCCGGACCGCACCCACCCCATGGGTGTATACTGCCGTTATACTACATCCCGCCTTCGGCGAGGTAACCCCGCTTAATGCGAGACATTCTAACTTAAAAATGCTAGAGTGGCGAGGTTATCGGAGCGTGGTGTAACGGCTAACATTTCCGCTTTGGGAGCGGACGACTCCGGGTTCGAATCCCGGCGTCCCGACAACTTAATCACAAGAACAAATCAGATCTTAATAACTTAATGAAAAGAAAGGAAGTAGATAAACGTCTAACATAAAACATTAA
>CAZYXJ010000001.1:379576-444558 GCA_964651115.1 uncultured Candidatus Saccharibacteria bacterium
TCCCGGCGCTCCGACCAAAAAAATATGTTAAGGTAAGTGTTGTTGGTAACTTTAGGCGAAGGCGGGACGTGGTGTAACGGCTAACATACACGATTCGGGTTCGTGTGACTCCGGGTTCGAATCCCGGCGTCCCGACAACTTAATCACAAGAGCAAATCTTCTAGATGCTCAATCTTAAGGACAACTCCTTGAGGATTTAGATAGACCGTTAGGGCGTCAACTTGCCAGTCAAGGTCATCAGAGACATTTTTGTCTGTTAGATAGGTGGCAATCACCCGCCTCAAGCGGGCACGCTTCCAAGGGTGCAGATTATCTTCCGGCTCGTAATCTTCGGCCAAATTAGCCAAATGATTACGTGTAACCGTCTTGACCTCAACAAATCGCAGTTCGCTCCCCCGTCCGGCCACAATGTCGATCTCTCCCCACTTACGCCAATAATTACGATCAATTATCCGATAACCCAAGCCAATTAAGTGGGCACAAGCCGCTTCTTCGCCCTTTTTACCCACAATTTGCTTGTTAGTATCAGCCATGTTTCTTATGAAACTTAGACACCCTAAAAGCCAGATTATAAGCCATTTTCTAAGACAGCCGCCGAAAAGGACTTGTCCTTATCCCCCTTGTCCCCATAGTTATCCCCAGTTTTTGGCTAAAAACAAAACTTTTTAAAAGACTTCTGGTGCTCCCGGAGGGACTCGAACCCCCAACGACGGTTCCGAAGACCGTTGTGATATCCATTTCACCACGGGAGCAGTCTCCACTAGTCTAGCAAAAATGAAACTCGCCTGCTATGATAACTTTGTTGCGGGTATGGTTTAGTGGTAGAACACGTCCTTGCCAAGGATGAGACGGGAGTTCGATTCTCCCTACCCGCACCGAAAAACGTGGCCAAAAACTACAAAATTGTGGTTCCACCTCCAGTTTCACGTGCAACTAAGGTGCTCGAAGACGGGGGATTCCAAGCCTACTTAGTAGGCGGTTGTGTGCGTGACCTTTTTCTTGATCCAGCTCCCAAATTAGGCCCAAAAGACTGGGATATTGCCACCAACGCCCAACCGGAGCAGATTGTAGCCCTCTTTCCCAAAACCTTTTACGAGAATCGCTTCGGCACCGTGACCGTCGTTAACGAGGAGATTGAAGCTGGTCCAGAACGACAAATCGAAATAACGCCCTATCGACAGGAAGGGAAGTATAGCGACAATCGCCATCCGGACGAGATTACCTGGGCCAAAACGATTGAGGAGGATCTTGGCCGACGAGACTTTACCATTAACGCCATGGCTCTTAACCACCAAACCGGGGAGTTAATTGATCCTTATGGCGGGCTAGAAGACCTAAAAAACAAGCTAATCCGGGCCGTAGGAGACGGATCAGAGCGTTTGGCCGAGGATCCCTTGCGCATTCTCCGAGGCATCCGCTTGGCGGTTGAGCTTGGTTTTACAATCGAATCAACCACCGCTGAGGCGATCCACCAGAAGGCCGAGCTAGTAAAAACCTTGTCGGCCGAGCGAGTTAGGGACGAATTTACCAAGATAATGCTTTCACGTGAACCAATGTTGGGCCTTGGCTTGGCCCAAAAATTAGGCGTTTTGGCCCACTTTATACCCGAATTAGCCGAAGGAGTTCACGTGAAACAGAATGGTGACCACATTTACGATGTTTGGGAGCACACTCTCAGGGTAGCTCAACACGCCGCCGAACGCGGAGCCGCGCTCGAAGTTCGGCTAGCGGCCTTGTTCCACGACGTCGGCAAGCCCCGGACGAGGGAGTTTAGCCAAGAAAAAGGGGATTACACCTTTTACGGCCACGAAGTGGTGGGTGCCAAAATGGCCAAAAAGATTCTCGAACGCTTAAAGTTTCCCGTGAAAACTACTGAGATCGTGGTTAAGTTGGTGAGAAACCATATGTTCTTTAGCGATATTGAGAAGATTACGCTCTCAGCTGTGCGGCGAATTATCCGCAATGTTGGCCGCGAACACATTTGGGACCTAATGGAAGTACGAATGTGCGACCGAATTGGCATGGGCCGGCCAAAAGAAGAGTCCTACCGGCTCAGAAAATACGAAGCCATGATTGAGGAAGCCTTGCGGGCGCCCACTTCGGTAGGGATGCTGGCCATCAACGGCCAAGACGTTATACGTGAAACCGGTCTGCCCACCGGACCAAAAATCGGCCAGATTCTCCATGCTCTACTAGAAGAAACACTGGATAATCCTGGCCTTAATACTAAAGAAATCTTGGCCAGCAAAGCCAAAGAATTGGCCGAGTTAAGCGATGAGGAGCTAAAAAATCGGGGAGAGAGCGGCAAGGAAGCCAAAGACGAGAAGGAGGAAGAAGAATTGGCCAAAATCCGTCAGAAGTTCCACGTGAAATGATTTAAAAGCAAACAACCCACCTCGTGGAGGTGGATTTTGATGGCGCCTGGAGCATAAAAGCTAGGCGGGGACTCTGTTCAAAGGACTTGCCCACTAATGGAGAACGCGCACATAAGTGGGTGGAGAGATAAAGGCGAGAATTAAGCTGGGTGGGATAAAAAAGCTAAATTCTGCTTGGAAACTCTAAAACACAGAGACGCTATTAAGTTGTATAGGACAGGTCCAGAACGAACGTCCTTAAAGATCAAATCGTACCTGTCCTTGATTATATAAGAGACAGCTCTAAAGGACAACAATCTTTACTGTGGATAACTAGCTAGCGTCGGCGGCGGTTGTGGAAATTTTTGTGGATGTCACGGAGATGTTTGTCGGTAACGTGAGTATAAATCTGAGTGGTCGCAATATTGGCATGACCAAGCATTGCTTGGACGGCGCGGATATCCGCGCCGTTTTGGAGCAGGTCAGTCGCAAAACTATGGCGTAAAGTATGGGGCGTAACCTTGCGCGTAATGCCCGAACGGACAGCATAATGCTTAATAATCCGCTCCAGACTGCGTGACGTTAAGCGGTCAACATCTTTGCCCTTCTGGAGACGAGATCTAAGATTAACAAACAAGGCTTCGGAAACATCTTCACGCTTGTCTAAGTAAGCACGCACCGCCGATCTAGCGGCCTCCGACAAGAAGACCAGCCGAACCTTTTCGCCCTTGCCGCGGACCGAAAACTCATCCTTCTTTAGATCTAAATCGCGGTCCAAACTGCCAAGCTCCGAAACGCGCAAGCCGGTAGAGAAGAAGAGCTCTAAGATGGCTCGATCACGTAAGGACTTAAGATCCTGGCCCTTGGGTGCCGCTAGTAGGCGATTGAGCTCTTCAGTCGTAATCAGATCCAATTCGCGGGCCGGCGTTTTGGCCAATTCGATCCGATTGGGCTCAAGCGTCTTAACGCCGCGCTTAATTAAGTACTTTAAAAAGGTCCTAAGTGCGATTAAATAGTAATTTTGAGTGTTCTTTTTAAGCGTCCCGCGGCCAGCCGCCTGGCGGTTAAGCCAAAGACGAAAAGAACGGACGGACTCATCATTTATCTGATCAGCTCGTTTTAACTTAGTAAATACCAAAAAACGGGTTAAATAACGGTCATAGTTAGCCACGGTTAACAAGGAGCGCCCCTTCTCAATCTCCAGATACTCTAAGAACTCCTGTTTAAGCCGCGCCAAGTCCATATTCTTAGTAGTATAACCCGAACTTGCTTTTTAAAAGAATGCGTGCTAGTATCCTAGCCATGCTGTCACTGAAGAAAAAGCAAAATATTATTAAGAAAAGCCGGTCCCACGAAAAGGATACCGGCTCGTCCGAGGTGCAAATCGCCCTTTTGAATGAACGTATTAGCGACTTAACCAAACATTTAAAAAAGAATCAGAAGGACAATAGTTCTCGTCGCGGCTTGCTCAAGCTGGTTTCCCAGCGCCGCGCTCATGAGAAGTATGTGACAGCAAAGCAGGCGAAAGCCACCGCGAAAGCCGCCTCGGCTAAGAAATAATTTGGAATGCCCATAATTAAACATCGGGGTCAACGTATCGCCATTCTAATCGATACGCAGAACCTCTATCACTGTGCCAAGAATTTATATCAAGCACGGGTCAATTTTGCCGCTGTTTTAAAAGAAGCCGTGGCTGATCGGACGCTTGTCCGCGCCGTGGCCTACATGGTTACGACCGAAGCCGGGGACGAAAAGAACTTCCTCGACTCCCTCCACAAAATGGGAATCGAAGTAAAATCGAAGGATTTGCAAATCTTTGCTGGGGGAGCGAAAAAAGCTGACTGGGACGTTGGCTTGGCCGTCGACGCCATTAAATTAGCCCCCAAAGTTGATGCCATCATCATCGCCTCCGGCGACGGCGACTTTGTACCCCTAGTAGAATACTTACAAATCCACTCGGGTAATCAGGTGGAAGTCATCGCCTTTGGCCGAAGCACTTCGGGCAAACTTAAAGAAGCGGCTGACGACTTTATTGATCTCTGCGATAATCCTCGCAAATATCTATTGCGTAGTGGTTCGCCCCGTCGTTCGCCCCGTCGCGAAGGCGAAAATGGCAACAACTCAGCGCCCGCCGCGACTAACTAATCTGGTACGATTCGCTCGGCTCGTAGTATAATAAGAGCGATGCCTGACATTATAACTCCCTTGGGGGGTGAGGATGCTCGCGAAGCCGCTCGTCGCGCTCTCGAGGGTCCAGAACACACCGCCAAAAGAGAACAAGAAGAGAAGGAAAAGGTCCTCGCCGCCGAGCGCAGCGTTTTAGAAACCAAACTAAGCGAAATCGTCGCTCAGAAAGAAAAATTAGAGCTCGCTTGGATTGAGCTCGACAATCAACGCAAGGCCGTCCGCACCGTGCTTAACCCCCTCGTGACCCAAGAGAAAAAGCTCGAAGAAGAGGAGGCGACCCTAGAACAAACCGAAGCCGCGGCCGCTGACCCGGCCGAGCGCCACGCGACCGAAGAAAAGCGCTGGGCCATTCAAGCCGAGCGAAAGGCGTTAGAAGAAAAGAAGTGGACCGAAGAACAAAAGATTTTAGCCATTGAGCAGACGATTGAGGCCAACACCAAGCAATACCGAGCCCTCTTGGAAGAAGAGGACCGAGCCCGAGTAAAACTTGATCAGTTAAAGCTTGCCCAAATTCCCAATGCCGCCAACCCCATCAAACCCAGCGGAGAATAGTGACCCGAAAACAGAAGCCAAGCGGGCCCTAGGCGGTGAGGACCGCGTTTTGGCCGAGCAGGCCGCCGAGGCGGCTCTAGAAAAGCGCCGCCTCGAGGCGGCGCGAGCAATGGAAGGGGAAGTGGAGCGTAAGCGACGCGAAGTTCGAGAATTTCAGCGGCGCGAGCGAGAACTCGCGACGGCCAATAGTGCCAGCGCCCAAGCCGCCGCCGCCGAACAGGCGGCGTGGCAGGCCGCCCAAACCAAAGCGGCGGCGGCCAAAGCCCAACGGCTCGAATCCCGCGAGGCGCAAGCCCGACTCGAACGCATCGACCAAGCCACGACGCAAGTTAGCGAACTCCAAAAAGCCCCCGTTAATCTTAACCCCCTCCGAACGCTCCGAAGCGATATGGCCAAGGCCGTCCGCGAAGATGGCGTCTCGGCGGCCTCAATCGCCCAAAGCGAAGACGGGCGACGCGCTCTGGCCACGGGCGAACCCACCCCGCCAAGCTCACGCGGGCTCTGGATAATTATTAGTCTCGTCGTCATTGGTGGAGGCTTTGGTGGTTGGTGGTATTGGTCTAACCAATCTCCCGCGGTCTCCACGCCCACGCCCAACCCCGTCACTCCCGTGGCTAATCTAATTTTTGCCGAAAACACCTTAGATCTGCCGCTCGACACCGCTCGCACTCCGGGCGACGTAACCGGCGCCATCAACCAAATCCTTAACAGTCCACCAAACGGCTTGATCGCTCTAACGCCCACCACTGGCGGCGCCCCCATCTCTTTAATCGCGCTGGGAGAAAAAATCAAATGGCAACCACCCGCCTCCTTAGTGAACATTTTCGAACCAGCGTTTATGCTTGGCGCTCACCAGAGCGCCTCGAGCACCGAACGTTTTCTGATTTTAAAAACTCGACTGTATGATCAAGCCTTTGCCGGCATGATTGCTTGGGAAAAGACCCTCGCCGATGATCTCTGGCCGCTCTTGACCAAAAACAGCACGGCCGCGCCCTTGATCACTAACTACAGCGACAAGTTGGTGCGCAACAAAGACGCCCGTCAAGCCACTCGTCCAGACGGTTCGGTAGTAATCTTTTACGGCTTTCTAGACCAAAACACGATTGCGATCACCACTAATCAGGCCACCTTTAGCGAACTAGCCCTCCGCTACAGCAATCGTCAATAGTTGGGCTTGCTATCCACGGGCGAGGGGAGTAGAATTGGATTATGGCTATTGATTACGAATATTTTAAAGAGAAACTCTTAAACGAAAAGCGCCTACTGGAGGAAGAGCGGGCCAATCAACCAAGCAGTCCTGCGGCTGAGTTTAATGACGAGATTGCCGACCGACTCGAAGAGCAAGAAGAACGTCAGGCCACTAACGTTGAGGTGGATCATCGCTACAAATTAGTCCTCCACGCCCTCCGCCGTCTAGAAGAGGGGACTTATGGCATCTGCGAGATCTCGGGCGCGCCCATTGAGGCGAAACGCCTCGAGGCCAATCCCGCCGCCCGGACCGCCAAAGCTCATCTCGACCAAGAAGACAGTCTGCCTATTGCCTAAACCTCCATGGTTTCCAAACTTCACTCGGCACAAGTTGTCGGCCTCTCGGCTAACCACATTATTGTTGAGGTTGATATTGCCAAGGGCCTCCACTCCTTTGCCATTGTTGGCCTACCCGACAAGGCCATTGAAGAATCTAAAGATCGCATTAGCGCCGCGATCAAAAATTCGGGCTTTAAGTCTCCCCAAAAGAGCAACAAAAAAGTAATCGTTAGTCTCGCTCCGGCCGATCTAAAAAAAGAAGGGCCGGTTTTTGATTTAGCGATCGCAATGGCCTACCTGTTGGCCGGAAAAGAAATAAATTTTAACTCTGATCACCGTCTGATTGTAGGCGAGCTAGCCCTAGACGGAAGCGTCCGGGCAATTAAGGGCGCGCTGATGATTGCCCGCCTCGCCAAGAAGGCCGGCTTTCGCGAATTATATCTGCCCAGAGCTAACGCCGCCGAAGCCGCTTTGATCACCGATCTAACCGTCTACCCCGTAGACACACTCAGGCAGCTAGCTGATCATCTCTCGCCGCCCAATCCGACGGACGAGCTAGAGCCACCCGTGCGACAAGAAATTATCCCGGCGCCCGCGACCAAGATCGTTTACGCCGAAGCTCATTACCCAAGCGACATGAGCGAGATCCGCGGCCAAGAGACCGCTAAGCGGGGACTAGAGATCGCGGCGGCCGGCGGTCACAACGTGGCGATGTCTGGACCACCGGGAACCGGCAAAACGATGCTGGCTAAAGCCTTTACCTCCATCCTGCCACCGCTCTCGTTTAACGACATTTTAGAAGTGACGGGCATCCATTCGGCCGCTGGATTACTAGAAGAAACCTTAATCACCGCGGCACCCTTCCGCTCACCTCATCACACCTCCTCCTATGTTTCGCTCGTCGGTGGCGGGGCCTGGCCTAAACCAGGCGAGATCACCTTGGCGCATCGCGGCGTCTTATTTTTAGACGAATTCCCAGAATTTGAAAAACGAGTCATTGAGGCGCTCCGCCAGCCGCTCGAGGATCGAGTGATCAACGTCGCTCGAGCCCGAGGCAGTCTGAGCTTTCCGGCTGATTTTATTTTGATCGCGGCCATGAATCCTTGCCCCTGCGGCCACCGCGGCTCGCGCGGTCGGGAATGCGTCTGCTCACCAATGGCCCTAGCTCGTTATGGACGAAAAATTTCGGGACCAATTATTGATCGTATTGATCTGTGGCTAGAAGTCGGCCCAATTGATCACGAAAAATTAGCCGGGCCAACCCTGGGGGAAAGTTCGGCTAGTTTGCGAGCGCGAGTGGAAGGAGCGCGAGCCCGCCAGGCGGCGCGCCTGCGCGCCGCCGGCCGCGAAGCCCGGACCAACAGCCAACTAAACACCAAGGACTTACGCCTCTTGGCGCCTCTCTCGGAGAGTAGCACCAAACTGCTAAACGAGGCGGCCAAAAAATTAGACCTTTCCGCTCGCGCCTATCATCGAATCATTAAACTAGCCCGGACCATCGCCGATTTGGCGGATGAGGCGGGGATTAAAGACGAACATCTCATCGAAGCTTTGCAATATCGCCCGCGAACTATTGCGGTCTAGAAGAAAAATTTTTACAATAGTACACGGAAATCGATCATCGGGATCGCCATCGTCACTTCTTTCTTGAGAGGAGACTGCGCAATGGAAAACAACCAGAGCGAATACTTGTTCCCAGGGTGCGAACCAATCGACCCACCCAAAGTCGTCCCACCAGAACAATCCCCGGAAACGACTGAAGCCGAGGAGCCCACCAAGGCGGCAGCCTCGGAATTCCCCAGCCAGTAAGCAAAACTCAACCGCTCACCTTAGGGACCCCGATCCCCCGAAGACTTGCCAATCTCCGGGGGATTTTTTTATTAAAACGGATTCTTCGCGCCGCGAATTTCGAAATGGAGGTGAGTGCCGGTCGAGCGGCCGGTATTACCCATATAACCAATAACCTGGCCCTGCGTGACTCGCGCCCCCATCGCCACCGCGGTTGATTGGAGGTGAGCGTACAAAGTCTGAGTCCCATTGGAGTGGGAAATAACCACGTAATTACCATAGCCACCATTCCAACCACCCTCACGACTAATAATTACCTGCCCCGCGGCCGAAGCGAGAATTGGAGTCCCCGCTTTAGAAGCGAGGTCCACACCGTTATAACCGTGTAGGCCTTGAGTTTTTACTCCGCCCGCCAATGGCCGCAAATAATAGCCCGCGTAACTTGGTCCGGTACTGCCCTTAACCGGTGACTTGGCACCCGGCTTAGTCGTCGTCACTGGCGCCACCTCGCCATTAGGCACAATCACCACCTGACCAACCTTAACTTCGTCGCTTTCTAAGCCGTTAAATTGGGCGATTTCCGTCGCGTCACCCTTATATTTTTTAGCGATGCTGGCCAAAGTTTCTCCGCGCGCCACCGTATGACGGACACCAGAAACTGGCAAAATAATCAAAATCTGACCTTCCTTAAGTGGCGTCTTGGCCGACATATCGTTAGCCCAAGCAATCGTGTTGACCGAGACGCCATACATCTCGGCGATTTGCGAAATAGAATCGCCAGCCCGCACCACATAGACACTAATCTCGTCGGTGGTGGGGGAATCATCAAGATCCGCCAAAGTACCTTCTGGGCCAGATTCGGCCAAGAGAGCTGAGCCCGAAACAATAGTGTTGTCGCCACCACCCAAACCTCGTCCCGAACCCAAATTAACGCCCAAACTTGGCTCTAAACCAATCTTTTGGGAATTAACCGCGGCCAGATTAGACCCCGCTTCCACTCGAGCGGAAGAGATGACGTCAAACCAAGAAAAGAAACCGGCCTCAACTGGTCGGGGGGCAACCCCGCCGGCCAAGATCACCGCGGCTAAAATGGCAACAAAAACTGGCCCGAAACGTCGTGCCCTTGAGAAATCGCTATTAAATTGAGGTCGATCCAAAATAAGCCTTAAAGTAAGCCCCGCTATTGATGTTCCGGTCGTAAAATGGCTCTACATAGCCATTTTAATCAATCATTCATCCAAGCTACGGAGGCATTATAGCGTCCTCTCCGCCAGCAGGCAAGCTATGTTACACTAAAGCGCACATGGATCCTTTAGCTGGCCTTAATCCTTCGCAAACTACTGCCGCCGCGCACCAAAACGGCCCACTGCTAGTGGTTGCCGGTGCGGGAGCCGGAAAAACGAAAACGGTCGCTCATCGCATCTGGAACCTAATCCACCACGGCGTGCCCCCCGAGGCGATTTTGGCCATCACCTTTACCAACAAAGCGGCCAGCGAAATGCGCGAACGAGTCCACCGCTTGGTCACAGCCGCGACCGGAGAAAATCGCCAGCCCTTCGTCTCGACCTTCCACGCGCTGGGAGTATTTATCATCCGAGAGAATGCCGCGCTTTTGGGATTAAGCAAATTTTTCTCAATCATCGATAAGGACGAAGCTCTGTCGGCCATTAAAAGTATTTTGAAGGAGCGCGGCCATGATCCAAAAACCGTCGAACCTAAAAAAGTTTTGAGCGCCATCTCACGCGCCAAAGGAGCGGGGATTACTCAAAGTAATTTTTCCGAGCGACACGTCGAAAGCTATTTTGGCGAAATTGTCTCGAGTGTTTGGCGCGCTTACGACTCACGACTCAAGGAGCAGGGCGCGCTCGACTTTGATGACCTGCTCCAAAAAACCGTCGAGCTCTGGAAAAATCATCCGGCCGTTTTGGAGCGCTACCAAAATCGCTGGCGCTATCTGCACATCGACGAATATCAAGACACCAACAGCATCCAATATCAGATGGCGCGTCTTTTGGCCACGCGTCATCGCAACATCTGCGTCGTCGGCGACATTGATCAATCAATTTATTCTTGGCGCGGCGCTGACTACAAAAATATTATGCGCTTCGAAGAAGATTACCCCGATGCCACCGTCGTCACCTTGGAACAAAATTATCGTTCGACCAAAACTATTCTGGCGGCGGCTAACGCGGTCATTAAAAAAAATCGCTCCCGTCGCGAAAAAAATCTTTTCACCGATAACGAAGACGGCGAATTGATCAAATTGATTGTGGCTTTTGATGGCAACGACGAGGCCGCCAGGATCGCGAACGAAGCGAACACTCTCATCCGCGGCGGAACCAAAGCCAGCGACATCGCCGTGCTCTATCGAGCCAACTTCTTATCGCGCGCGCTGGAAGAAGCTTTTTTGCGCGCTGGCGTCCACTACCATGTTTTGGGCACCCGCTTTTTTGAACGGGCCGAAGTCAAAGATGTTTTAGCTTTCCTCAAAGCCGCGCTTAATCCGCAAGACATTGAGAGCACTAAGCGAATCATTAATGTGCCGGCCCGCGGCATCGGCAAAGTAACGCTGGCCAAATTATTTGCTCACGGGCCAGACTCCCTCGCCAAAGAAGTGCGGAAAAAAGTTAACGACTTCTACGAAACTATGGCCGACATCAAGCGCGTCGCCGAACAAGAAAAACCATCAGTCACCATTAAATACATTGTTGAACGAAGCGGACTGGCCAACGCTCTGAAGGCCGGCGGTGATGACGATCTCGAGCGTCTAGAAAACGTCCGCGAACTCGCCACCCTCGCGACTAAGTATGACGATCTCGGACCAGAGGAGGGGATTTGGAAACTTCTCACTGAGGCGGCGCTAATGTCGGATCAGGACGAATTAACTGAGGATCAAAAGGGTGTCCACTTGATGACCGTCCACGCCGCCAAGGGTCTAGAATTTGATTACGTTTTTGTAGCCGGATTAGAGCAAGACTTATTCCCTAGCGGACGATCGAAAAACGAAGATGCCGACCAGCGTGACGACGAGGAGGAGCGACGACTATTTTACGTGGCGGTGACGCGAGCCAAAAAACGACTCTACTTAACTTACGCGCAGATGCGCACGATCTATGGCCAGCGAATGATGACTTTGCCCTCAGAATTTATCGGCGACATCGCGCCCGAATTACTGGAGGCCGAAGACGCCGAAGATCCATTTAAAAATTCTTATTTTATTGATTTTTAATTGCTCGGATATATTTGACTTAAAAATCACCCGGCGTAAGATGATGCTCAGACAAGAAAGGAGGCCGTTATGGCCCAGATCATCGTTCGCCAACACTTTGGCAAGCAATCTCTAACTCCCCCTGTCGCCGCACTGGCATACGGAGCCATATCCAGGAGCATGGATGGATCGAGGGGTTATTGGTACCAAATCAAAAAACTGGTCATCGAACTTTCTTTTTTCCGCCCCAGCCTGGACGGACGAAAATCCATCCGCGTACCGGAAGGAGTCCTAGCGGTTAGTCTAACGATCAGCCTCCAGCACTCAGGCGTACGAGTGACCTCGCAGCGATATTTAAATGGCCCGAACAACGTCACCGAACGCGACATCCAAGACGCCATCTCGTTCGCGTGGGAGATGTCCCTCAAGCAAGAACAAAAGTGTGCTAATAGGAATAAAAAGGCCCAAGAAGAGATCCGGCAAACCATCTCCCATCTACAAGATCAAACCTGGTGCCCATGATCGCTCGCCCCAACTCTGGGGCTTTTTCTTTTTTCCAAAATTGACAAATTTTAAATATTAAGTAGTTTTAATGACGGAATCCGCGTTAAGTCAGAGACCACAAGCACACAAGAAGAATAACAGTGGAACTGGCAAGATTGGTTGTCTATACTCTTTGGGGAAAAAATCCTCTAGCGGCTTACGAGCTCGTTAAGGGGGCGCACCAAATTCTGGGTGCCATCCCTGGCACCAAAGTAGAAACCTTGGGGGTAGAGAATTCTGACCGGGCCGTAGCCGGGGCCGCCGGGAAAATCATCAAGATTACCCGTTGGCCAAGCAAGGCCGAGTTACAGGTCTACGAGAATCATCCCAACCTCCGGCAGTGGTGCAAATATGTCTTACGAGGTTGGATGCTAAAAGGGAGTACCGCATCCGATCCCGCCACAGAATTCATCGATTTCATTCTCTCGGCCAACAAAGCTGACCATCGAGAATGGGCCCGAGACCCGAATTACGAAGACTCCAAAGTGATCTGGGGCGGCGAGGAAGTTTGGCCTTGCCAAGTAATTCCTCCGCAACACTGATCGGCAACCGTTACACACCCACCAACCCCGACCGTCAGCCGACGATCGGGGTCTTTCTTTTCCAAAATTGACACCGCGCTCGGGGGGAGTAGGATAGTCCAAACAGGTCATCGAGAAAGGAGGCCACGATGAAGATAACCTTCATCCAGACCGGCGGAACCTTCGATAAGGATTACCCCGTCGGCAAAGCATACGAGTTTGTGATCGGTGATTCGGCCGTGCCAACAGTACTCACCCCAGTAAATCCCGCGTTCGAGTTCGAGGTCGTGACACTGCTTAAAAAGGACAGTAGCGATATTCGTAAACCGGATCGGGATAAGATCGTCCAAGCGTGCCGAAGTTGCAAGAATGATCGAATTATTGTGACCCACGGCACGGACACGATGATCAAAACAGCAAAAGCGATCCAGGGGATTGAAAACAAGAGGATTGTGCTGACCGGCAGCACCAAGCCGCAACGGTTCAAGGAGACCGACGCCGATTTTAATCTCGGTTTTGCAATTGCCGCTGTGCAATTGATCAAACCCGGCGTGTATGTGGCAATGAACGGCCAAGTACACCATTGGTCTCGCTGCCTCAAAAACATGGAAACCGGGCAATTTGTAAAACATATCCCGGATCCACCATTCAAATAGAATGAACCAATCATCTGAAGCGCCGCGGCCACGACTTGTCGTGGCCTTTTTCATTGACGCCAAGTTTTAGTGGAGTAGGATTTGATCATAAATATTTTATGAGCGACGAGATCAATCGACCAAAAGTGGGAGTAGGGGTGATGATTATTAAAGATGGGAAAGTTTTGATGGCCAAACGCAAAGGATCGCACGGTGCAGGAGAATACGGCTTCCCCGGTGGCCACTTAGAAAATTTAGAGTCGTTTGAAGATTGTGCCGTCAGGGAAACGCGCGAGGAGTGTGGTATTGAAATAAAGAATATTAAATTTCTTTACGTCACCAACATTACCAAGTACGCCCCTAAACATTATGTTCACATTGGCGTGACGGCTGAATGGGCGAGCGGCGAACCAAAAACTTTGGAATCAGAAAAGGCCGAAGGGTGGCAATGGCACGATTTAAATAATTTACCCGAGGGCCCAACTTTCGAATTCTGCAAATTAGCTTTTGATGCCTACAAAACCGGCAAAGTTTATTACCCACTAATGAAAGCTGACTAAAATACCGTTTGACTTTAACTAATTTTTGTGTTAGTTACAAAACAGAGCTCTTCGATAAGAGCCTAGAATAAAACACCTCTTTCAAGAAAGGAACGGTCTGTGGAACCTGCAAAATTCGTAAAAACACGCAAGTTCAAGATGCTGGTTGGAGTAGGAGGAGGAGTCTTCGTGCTCTCCTTCATCGTCTTTCTCGTTTGGTACGGCTTCTGGGTCAACTTTGTCGAGAACTACCAATACGGCTTCGTCTACGACAAGTTCAGCGGGGAAATCACCCCCCTGGATCACACCGGCTGGGTGGTGCGCAACCCCTGGCACTACAGCGTCCATTCGATCGACACCAGACCCTACCAGGTGTCGATCAGCGCCAACGAACGCGTTCTGAACGCGAAGCTTATCCGCTTCAACACCGAAGGCATCAAGACCTTTGTGGAGTGGCACGGACGGGCCGCCGGCGACGACACTTACAGCCTCAAAGAGATTCTGAAGTGCTACGCCTTCGATCGTGATGAGGGCCGTGATTGCCCCTTCCTCACCGTCATCAGCGTGTTGGCGCCGAATCAGGCTGCCGGCCCCGTTGCCACTAAGGAGAAGTAATGCGGACTATCCAACCGGGGATCATCCTGAGTAAAGCCTGGCATAACCGCTGGGTGAAAAGGATCACGCCCGTACTCACTGGCGCCGTACTCTTCTACCTGCTTTGCCTTAACCACAACGAGCCCACCCAAATCGGCATTGCTCGCAATCGAGTAAACGGTGCTATGTGGACTCAAAGAGGAGGCTGGCACCTGACGTCGCCCTGGGTTTCCGTGGCCCGCGTTGACACTCGTCCCATGAGAGTGGCGGTGAACTCGGCCGGACACGGTTACAGCGCCAAGCTGATCCAGTTTGCCCCTGAACACTGGCAAGAGTTCGTGACCGTAGAAGGCTTTCGCTATTGGTGGTGGGCCAACCGGTTCTCCTTCAACGGAGGGTACGACGAGGAGTACCGCGGAATGAGAGACATTCTCCGAGGCCATGCCTATGGAACCAAGTCATACCCGTTTCTGCGGATACTCAACGAGTACCAGTAGAAACCACTCACCAACGACAAGTTCTCTTTCGCCCTGACGCACCAGCGCCGGGGCTTTTTCTTTTTTCAAAAATTGACACCGCGCTCGGGCGAGAGTAGGGTAGTTTTGGATCTATTTAACTTAGGAAGGACAAGAATGGACCGAAAAACGATCACTAAGTTGCACAACGCCGCCAAGATAATTGAAGTGGACGGCGACGAAGGAGTCCAAGCGGCAACCAGAGTGGCAGGAGAAGAGGTGGCCATAGCTCTCCTCATCGCTCACTTGCGGCGAGCCAGCGGTTCGATGGAGACTTATCCGCCCAACCCGAACATCGAGCTGCAGGTGAACCGTCTGCTTGAGGGCAAGGGCTTGATTCCTTAACCGACCCGCGTCACCTCCAAAACAAAAAGTTTGCCCTTAGCTCCGCCCCGCGGAGCTTTTTTCTTTTTCAAAAATTGACACCAAGAAGAATCCGCATATTATTGGGATAATCTCAAGTTACCTCCACATGTTACAGCCAACAGAAATTCTAGCAGAAATTAAAAGCCGGCCACCGCTTCAAAGAAAAAGCGCGGAGGAAAGCTATCGAGGAATAAAAGTTAATTGGAAACTTACGTTTAAGGACGCTCACCGAAGAAATACCAACTTATTAATTCACGCCTGGCCTGAAAATAGTTTGTACCCAGATGTAGATTTCGAGGTAAATAAAGACGCCTACCCACATTTTAACATTTTACATGACGGGGAGCTATTTTGGGTAAAGGGAAAAATAAGTGAATTAACTATGTATAAAATTCAATTAATAGACTGCGAGGTCAAATTTAGCGACGAATCGGAATCCCAAAATGTTGAACAACCCTCTACAGGGAGCACTTTCGTAAATTCACAGATTCATTATGGAAATGGAGACAACGTTATTGGTAAAAAAACCATGGCCGTCGAAAGAAGTTTCTGGTCTAGTCTAGTAGGTCAGGTAATTGTAGGACTATCAGTTACTGCTATTGTCGCTATTTTTACTTATATTTTAAATAAGTGATTACTCGTCCTAAAAAATCACTCGGGCAAAATTGGCTCCGAAGCGAAGCGGCGAGAGCGGCGATTATTGAGGCGGCCGAGCTTGGCACTACTTCGCCCTCTGGGCTTCGAAGTACGACGACTAACGTCGTCGAGATTGGCCCCGGCGAAGGTTTTTTAACCGAAGCTCTACTGGCCACCGGCGCCACCGTCACCGCCATTGAGAAGGACGACCGCCTCATTGGCCTACTTTCCACCAAATTTTCCGCTCCACTCACGACCGGTCAGCTCAAGTTAATCCATGGCGACGCCCTCGATCAACCGCCACCAAGCGCGCCTTACAAAATCGTGGCTAATATACCTTATTATTTGACCGGGGAGATCTTGCGCCACTTCTTAACCCACTCCCATCAACCAACTCAGATGGTCTTGATGCTCCAAAAAGAGGTGGCCGACCGGATTATTGCCCGGGATGGCAAAGAATCCTTACTCTCAATCTCCGTCAAAGCTTATGGCGAGCCAATTTATGTAAAAACTGTCCCGCGGGGCGCCTTTTCGCCCGTGCCCAACGTCGATTCGGCCATTCTTAACATTAAAAATATCTCTCGGGCTCGTCTAAAGAGGGAAGAGGAGTCTCGTTTTTGGGAAATTCTCCATTTAGGCTTCGCTCATAAACGTAAGTTAGTCTTAAAAAATCTGGGTTGTTCGACAGCCATCGCCGAGCTCTGTACAATTAGCCCCAAAGCCCGAGCAGAAAATCTAACCCTTAAACAATGGCTATGCCTAACGAAGCAACCGAACCTCCAGTAAAATTACCCGGCTCAGGCTGGTTTATGGCCATGATTGGCCTGGCTCTGGTCGTTTTGGGACTAGCCCACTCCTTGACCTTATCGAACAACACCGCATCCGAAGCCCCGGGTCTAACCAGCACCGCCAACCCATCCGCAATTGACGAAAATTCCACTTTACCGCTCAGCAAGGCCACTACTTCGAAAATTAAGATCAACAACTTAACCCTCGACGTCTTTTTGGCCGCTGATCCAGTGGCTCAAGCCCAAGGCCTGTCGGGGCGGCCAGCCCTCGGCCCACTCGAAGGGATGCTCTTTATCTTTAATCGCGACACCGAACCAAACTTCTGGATGAAAGATATGAACTTCGCCATCGACATCATCTGGATTGATCAAGCCGGCCGAGTTATTGCCATCGAACCCAATCTCACCCCCGATACTTATCCCAACTATTTTGCTCCACCCGAACCAATCCGCTACGTCTTGGAAGTAAACGCGGGCTTTGCCGATACTCATCAGATTACACTGGGTAATTTTATCCACTTTCTTGAGCCAGAAGTCGTGAACACTCAGTGAAAAACAAGTTATAATAAACTTGGGTGAAGAGAAAAATATTTATTTTCGCGCTTGTCGCGATTCTTGTTGTAGGTGGAGGAGTGATTTTCTTGTGGGTACTAGGAAACAAAACTCTCCAAGACCAAGAGCTCGCGGCTCAAGGTTTTAAAAAAATTGATCAGCCAGACTCAGACGGGGATAGTCTGGCTGATTGGGAAGAAGAATTGTGGGAAACCGATCCACAAAAACCCGACACCGATGGCGACGGCGCCAGCGACGGAGAAGAAATTAAAGCCCGTCGCGACCCGCGACGGGCTGGACCAGGTGACGAGATACAGACCGCAAAAGATAATTTAAATATTTTAATTTATCAGGCGCTTAAATCTAAGGATAATGGATTAATTATCCCCGAGACACCACTAGCATCCCCATCAGTAAAACAAGTAAAAGTTACAACAACAAACGAACGAACTGCCGAGGAAGCAATTCAATACGCGAGGAAGTTCGTGGCCGCCACTGCCCCCTACTTGCAATACTCCGGACCCAACCCCGAAAAATCGCTGCTAGAAAAAATCGACAACGAGAAATCCTCAGCCACAGAAAACCTGACCAATTACGGTTACATGCTCGAGGGGGTGACCCAATCACTTGAAGACATAAGCACCCCAGAAGAAGTTAGTTCTCATCACATTAAACTAATAACTCAAATAAAAAAAATGGCTGTTTTAGTTCAAAATATGCTTGAAGCCGAAAAACAACCAATTATCGCCCTGCAAGCTGGCCAACAATTTCCGATTGAGCGAGCATACGTTAGCCAAGCAATTTTAGATATAAACCAATATCTGATTAGATATGGCGTTTCGTTAACACCGGAAATGCTTAGTGGGATTCTTCGATTTTAAAACATGAAACTCGGATCAAATATAAAAAAAGCTAGCTCCGGAATGATATTTATTTGGATAATTTCCTGTTTGATTTTTGTGCCCATAATGGCCGCGGCTCAAAATAAGACCAGTGTTGACCAGCGACGTCAGCAAGATAGCCAAATTTGCCAAGCGGAAGCAGAGAATAACAGAAACTTTAACTCACTCCCTGGGGGACGTAAGCTGGCTGATTCTTTGGCCCTAGGACTAGCCGAAGGTTTTAATACGGTTTTGAAAAATACCCTAGAGACCAAGGTTCCCGCCATCATGTCGAGGCAGATCAGCCAAAAATTACCTGCTCTCATAAACGGAAACCTCCAGCGCCAACTTGCCCCCGCCATCAACAATCAAATTAGAACAATGAGAAGCCGGGGGCTTTCTGACATTCAAATAAAACAAGAGTTGCAATCAATCATCGCTCAGGCAATTGAGGCCATCGTATCTGAAACAATCAACGCCCACGCGGGAACACTAACTCAGCAAGGGATCCAAACTGCTTTGCCACAAGAGCTAGCACGCCAAATGGGTGATCAAGTGCCAAGTATTTTGGAAGCTAGTGGATTTAATCGCCAGACTCAAGAGATGGTCGATCAACTAGTAAATCCAATTAACCAGCTTTTGCCCCTCGTTATCCAATTAATGACTCAGGTTCAAAATGTTGGCGACGTTCAACAAATTATTCAACAAATTTTCGCCCAAGCGGTACAAAAAATTATTACAGATGCAATAAGTAGCAAGAACCCAGAAATCGGCCCCCTACTTGGATCAGAAATCACTATCTCCGACGCCGATCGTAAATTAATCGCGGAAAAAATTTCAACCGGAGTCGCCAGCACCACTCAGCAAACCCTTTATAAATCAAGGAATTTAGTTAACCTGTCCAATGAAGTATCCCGACGCTATGCCTCACAACTGACCCCCTTATTAATCTCTCAACTCACCCCCCAAATATCTCAAGCCTTTAGAAATGGCCCCACCGGATCCTCATTAAACAACTCAATTAACAACATTCTAACGGGACCAGGGTTCGACTTGTCGCGCGGCATGTCTGGGGATTTTCTAATGCCGATAATGAACTCAATCGAAAAACCCCTGGCCGACGTTGTTCAAACCCAAGTAGCGTCGTGGACAAACAGCCTCCAAAGTCTTGAGCAAACAAATCCTGCTTTGTTCGAAAGTTTAACTTTCGAACAATCCGATCTTTTGGGTGAATCGGCAACACTAGATGCGGAATTTGCTGATCGAGGAATGGGCGGTAGTTATGGTGGCGTAGAAAATGGCAACCAAGCGGCGGCCGAGGCTACAGTAACCGACCCGGAATTTGCTGATCGAGGAGTAGGTAATGTGGCCGCGGTAAGCGACGAAGCTGCTCAGGCCGTTAAAGGCAACGGATCAGAAATAACTTCAAACGCCCTAAGCGGAATGGGTTCAAAAATAAGTGATGCTTTTAAGGGTAGTCTCGCTAACGGTTTGGCGGGGGGTCTAGCTGGTCTGGTGGATAATGTGCCAGTGGTTGGTGGGCTACTCTCTGGTGTTGTTCGCCAAGTCACCCTACAAGCCATGCAACAAGTATTGGGGGTCGGTGTGGGTGCTGGAGTAGGCGGAGGAGCCACTGGTGGCGGTGGCGGTGGAATCCAGGGCGAAGCTAAAACCGGTTTAAAACTTGGCACGACTGTAGGCATACTACCCGTTAGTAGTCATCAATTTGCTGGCATGAGCCTGCTTCTCGACGCCATCTTTAACTTCTTGCACTTAGGACTTACGGCCTCCAATGTAAACACCGGCGGTATTTTGGGTAACACTTCAACCAGCAATCAAAACGAAAAACAACAAATAACCATCGGTCAAGAAACTCAAGCTCTAGTAACCCAAATGTGCACTCTAGAAAAGCAGCTCAAAGGATCTCTTTACAACATGGAGGACGTTTTAACTAAACACAACCCAAACGCCAACAAATCATCGCTCTTAAAACTCGTTGGAATGCTCAAAGGAGGGACAACCTACTTCTCCCAGTATTACGATGATGGTAGCAAAGGAGGAGTGGCCGCGGGCGACGGGACCACTACGCGCAGTGGTCAATCGGGAGTGGCCCAGTTAGATAAAAACATCAAACAGGCCGGGCAAGATGAGAGCAACCTAGTCTTAACCACTGCCCAAACCAGCCAAAATCCCCTGACCCAGGAGGCGATAGAACTATACCGCAGCAGTCGCGCGGATGAAAACGTCTTTGCTAGTTGGATCGCGCCCGAAGATTGTTCCAAGCTAAATAACCCAGGGTCACTTTCTTCTCAAGAAGCGTCTGACCTGGCGGTCGAATGTTCTAAACCAGCCAATAACAAGTTCGGACTGTTTACTCAAGTGAGACAGGGCGCCCTATCGGCGGAGGCGCGAGGCCAAGAAGATGCCCAAACCAAGTTTGTCGCCTATAGCGGAGTCAACGAAAAGAGATACTGCTCCGGAGGCTGGACCACCGACCCACTTGAAGCCGATCTGAGCGATTTAACACTACCTGGCGAAAACGGTGACATCCTTGGACAAACGCCAATTGGCGCACCACGGCAATATTGTAAAGAATGGACAACTCTAACCCCCGGATCAATCAACTATCTGTACATGTTTGAATTAATCGCTTCGATAATAAGAAAAATCGGCTCGGCTGATTCCGTGGGAGAAGATGTGGCCAATAACTATGCGGTAGTACCAGAACGAATAGTGCAAAACCTGTCCACCAAACCAGAGGAGCAATTGTTTGACCCAAATGATGATCCCTGCCCGGGAACAGATCCCTGCCCGGGAACTGGTTGGAATAAAAAACAGGTTTCTGAAGGATCAGCCCTGGAAGAGGCCTTCTCTCAAGGACTCGATGAAGGTCTAGCAAACACCGTAGATAATCTTTCTAATGTTTTTGACACTATCAGCTACGACGCAATTAATTCTCCCACTAGTGGCACTGTTTTCCCCGCCAACCCCCTTGACTTCTCTCTACCCGCCATCGACTTTAACCAACTATTTCAAAATCAGTTGGCGGTGCAGCCGGCTTTGGCCGCCCCCGGCATCAGCATTCAACAAGCCACTACCGACAGCACCCCCGGCATTAAACAATCGAGAGTCTCGTGGAAGACCACCGGCGCCGTAACTTGTTTTGCCTCCACGGATTGGCTAAGCGGCACTTGGCCCGGCGACATTAGCACCACCACCGCTGGCAGTCTACTGGAGACGGTGGGGGAAATAACCCTCAACTACCCAGCCACCACCACAACAGACCTGACTTACGGCTTAAACTGCTATAACTCCCAAGGCGTGAGCAGTCAGACGGAAGTTAAAGTAACCAATGAATAACTGGCTTAAAAACCTATTGCTTCTTTCCCTCATCCTGCTCAGTACTGGGTGGGGAAGTAAAGCATGGGCAATCAGCGATAGCTATGACAACATAGGCAATCCGACCACGACCCTCGCTGAAGCAAAAAATGAAAAACCCACTGCCGAGGGTTACTCACCCAAGGCCTGGGCACTAGCAAATCAGCTAGAGAGCGTGGATAATCAAATCAAAACGAACCCTCCACCAGCCAATCTAGCCGAGCTCTCCTCACTGAAAGAAAATCTGCTTCTGGAATATAGCTGCTACAAAAGTGGCGTCTGCCACGATGGCGCTCCGTGGATCCCAATGTCTATTTACGGCACAGATGCAGATGCCTACAATTTCGCTCGTCTGCAAGCCATACAAAGGCATTGGTCCGGAAATTCTGGAATAAACCAATCCAATACCAAAGCATATGAAGAGGCTCGCCAAGCGATGTCTCGACGCATGGCCGATCTCCAAACCGAGCTGGCCAAGGACCCCGAGAGAAAAGCGCTCGGCGATGAAGCTTCTAAACAATTCTACAACCAAGACATCAGAAAAGACATCGAGCAGAGGCGCAATTGTGGCCTGTGGAATTGGGGTCCATGTTTTGTTGACGCCGTAAACTACCTCACTCAAACGATTATCAAACCAGTAGGAGAAAAGCTAGTAAAAGGGGCTAATTATCTGTTTAACGCTTCTTTCCAGTTTTCCGTCCGAGACTTCTCAACCTACGCCTCCAAACAATCGATTAAAGACGGTTGGACAATTGTACGAGACCTCACTAATATCGGCTTTATTTTCGCTCTACTATATGCCGCCACCTCGATTATCCTCCAACTGAAAAGCGTTGACGGCAAACGAATGATCGGAATGATCGTCGTCGGAGCACTTTTGGTAAACTTTAGTGCCTTCTTTGTGGGCATAGTCATTAACGCCAGCAACGTCTTGGCTAATCAAATCTATCTCGCCGCGGCGGGGGATGAACTACTTGATGGAACACCAGATTTGGCCGGTAAAATAATTAAATACCGAAACACTGTCGGGAACGGCTCTCAAACCACGCTAGCCCCCGATCAAACTTCGACTGACGCTCTATCGGCTTCGATTATGAATGGTTTAGGCTCCGCAACCCTCGCCATCGTCACCGCCGTCGTGCTATTAGCCGGAGCCCTAATGATGCTTACTCGTTTTTTGAAGCTTCTCCTGGTTATCGTTTTCTCTCCTATCCTTTTTCTAGGACTAGGTCTTCCACTAGCTCGTTCCTGGGGCGGCGAATGGGTGAAAAAAACTCTGTTCTCAGAAGCCTTCTTCGCCCCCGCCTACCTACTAATGCTGTTAGTGGCTTCTAAATTTATTGCCGTGGCCGAATTTAATCTTCCGGGCAAACCATCTAGCTTTGTTAACGCCGTTTTCTATAATTTTATTACCGTTGGCCTAATGGTTGGGTCACTGCTGATCGCGCAGTTCGTGGGCCATTCTTCCGGTGGTTACGTTGCCAATAAACTTAAGCAGTATGGGCGCAGTTTAGGCCTGGGCCTAGCTGGAGCTAGCACCTTTGGCGCGGCTGGACGCTTAGGCCGATCAATTATCGGACGGGCGGCCAAAAACGAGCTCGAAGATCCAAGAACCCTAAATCGGTCTAATCAGCGCGGGGTTAGCGGCTGGCTAGCAAAACAAACTCTTAAGGTGGCCGACTTCGCTTCCAAATCTAGTTTTGACGCTCGCGGCTTAGATTCAGTTAAAAAATTAGGCCTTGGTGAGGGCCAAAAAGGTGGCTACGTGGGTGACATCAAACGCAAGGCGGAGGCCGCCGGAAAAATCGCTAAGCTTATAGGCGCTAAAGACAGCGAGGGGAGCGAAGTTAGCGCCAGAGAACAAGCTCGCATCGACGATAAAAAACTCGAAGCACGAACTCGCGCTGACGAGATCCAGGCGCAAGCCAAATCGGCCCAGGATGCGGCAACCACTAGCGCTCAAGCAGAAATTAACGCCAAAAAAGCTGAACAAGCACGAGAAATCGATCGCATCGGTCAAGAAGCTAACGCGCAACTACAAAGTAACGGAGCCAAACCAGAAGAAGTTAAGGCGGAGCGAGAAAGAAAGGAGGAAGAGGTTCGCCAGCGCATTGAAGCGCAAATTAAGGAAGTCGAACGAAAGCGCGATGAAAGCATTAGCAAAGCTAGTAGCCAAATTAAAGAGGCAGAAAAATTACGCACCGCGGCCGAAAAGCTCCAGCCCCGAAAACGTGTCCAAGAACTGGCCGATCAATACGATGACGCCGGCGGAAAAGAGCCTCAATCTTGGTACCGCTTTAATCGTTGGCGCGGCAAGGTGACCCGCACGCGCAAAGCTCAAGCCGCCGCCATTCGAGAAAGCGCTAAATCCAAAAAGGAGAAGTACCAAGAGAACTTAGCCAAGCTTCTAGAAAAAGCAGAGAAAGAAGAAGGGGAGACGAATGCCGAAAAGACGCCCAATGAACCACCTAAACCAACTGCCTAATTTATGACAACGCAACCCTTAACTGATCGCCTAAAAGAACTCCCAGCCGACTGGCAAGCTGACCTCCAGCGGCTCAATTTACCCGAGGTTGTCAAAAAGCTAGCTGCTGATTACAAGTTATCGCGTGAGCAAGAAGAACAACTAGAAGCCGAAACCGTTCTGGTGGCCATCGGTTTGGAGTTACGAACCGACCTAACCGCTAATCTAACCGCGGCTCTACACAGTGATTCGGCCGCGATCATCTCAATTAAAGATCGTTTAGAACGAGATGTTTTTAACCCCTTAGCCAAACACCTCGACCAAGCGGAAAAAGAAATCAAGGCCGCGGAAGCGGAGGAGCGGGAAAAATACAAACACTTGCCCCTCGAACTCCAAAAAGTAATTCTCGACGCCCGAACCGAAGAGATCTTAGCCGCCCTTAGCGACAAGTACCAACTCCACATTGACCAAGCTGGTGCCCTGTACGACGTTACCGATCAGGTTTTAATGGGTAAAATTAAGTCCCGGGACTTTGTTGCCGAACTCGTTCGGACCTCCTCGATGAGTACCGATCTCGCTAGCAAAATAGCCGCGGATCTTAATCAGCAATTATTCCAGCCAGTCCAAAACACTCTCCGAACACTGGAAAGTCAGCCGCCAACCGTCTTCGAAGCCAAGTTAAAAGGGCTCTGGAGCGGCAATCAAAATCAAAGTTCGAACGAAATTTTGATCAAACCCCAACCCGCCACTACCGCCACCACACCCACCAAAGTTGCCGATCCCTACTTAGAACCCTTAGAATAAAGACATGAACTTCCAAGTACCCCAATTTATCGAGGTCGAAGACAAAATTTTCGGCCCCTTTACCTTTAAACAATTCGTCTACTTGGCTGGTTCGGCTGGTGCCGCTTTTCTGATTTGGGTTTATATCCCGGTTCGCTTTGTTGCCTTAATTTTCGTCATTCCGGTTTTGATCTTAGGGCTCTTGCTAACCTTTTACCGAGTTAATAATCGCCCATTTGTTTCTATTTTGGAGGCCGCGGCCCGCTACGCTCTAACTCACAAACTTTATATCTGGCAAAGATCTAGTGCTCCCACTAAAACTAACGTCACCGCTCCGACGACCTCGGGTTTAAAAATTCCCAAACTCTCTGACAGCAAATTAAAAGACCTCTCCTGGAGTCTAGATGTGAAAGAAAAAATCCAGTAACAATGGTACACTAATAGGCAATGGCCGCTGACACTAAAGCCAAAGCTTCGCAAGAATTTATTCCGATTCAAGAAATTCGGGATGGGGTAGTCATCCTTAAAGATGGGGGAATGCGTTTAGGTTTGATCGTCTCCTCGATTAACTTTGCGCTCAAATCGGCCGACGAACAAACCGCGATTCTGCTCCAGTTCCAAAACTTTCTTAACTCTCTGGATTTTGACATCCAGCTGTTTGTAGAATCCCGCAAACTAGACATCATGCCTTACCTCACCACCCTAGAGGAAAGATTGGTGGCTCAAACCAACGATTTGATGAAGGTCCAAACTCGAGAGTACATCGAATTTATCAAAAAATTTACTGAGACCACCGACATTATGTCGAAGAGTTTTTTCGTGATCGTCCCTTTCAATCCTTCAATCATCAGCAATGCCAAATCACAAAGTTTAATTGGCCGATTCTGGCCCGGCGGCCAACCATCACCTAGTGCCGAGCAAGACCAGCTTAATAATTTTGAAGAAAATCGAACTCAATTAGAACAGCGAGCCGCCGTCGTCGCCGGCGGCCTGGGGGCCGCCGGCCTCCGGGTCTCCCAACTCGGCACCGAGGAATTAGTCGAGTTATACTTTAAGATGTTTAATCCGGGGGAACGCGAAATCCCTTCGATCTAAATTTATGTCTTTATTTAATTTCGGCAAAAAAACTGAGGCCGCCCCCACACTGACTCCGATTCTGCCTCAAGACATTTATCAATTGGGAGTTTTGCAGCTACGCGACGTCATCGCGCCTTCAGCCCTCAAGGTCACGCCCAAGATGCTCCACCTGGGCGATCGATTGGCCCGCACTTTTTACGTTATCTCTTACCCGCGATTCCTGTCTGGCGATTGGTTTGCCCCCATCATCAATCTCGACAAAATTTTTGACATTTCGATTCATATCCATCCAATCGATAGCGCCTTGGCTCTGCGTCAACTAGAAAAAAAAGTGGCCGAAGTGCAAAGCCAAATCAGTATGAAGGAGGATCGGGGACTGGTGCGTGACCCGGTGCTCGACACCGCCTACCAAGACATCGAGGACTTACGCGACAGTCTCCAGCAAGCCCGCGAAAAAATCTTCGACGTCGGTATCTACATCACGATTTACGGTGACGGCGAAGAAGATCTCGACCGAGTCGAAACCGAGGTCAAAGGAATTCTCGACGCCAAACTAGTCTATTTAAAGCCCGCGCTCTTCCAACAAGCGGAAGGCTTTCGCAGCGTTTTACCCACCGCCACCGACGAATTAAACGTCAATTACAAACTCAACTCTTCACCGCTGTCGAGCGTCTTTCCCTTTGTCTCTTTTGATCTCACCTCCAACCGCGGCATTCTTTATGGCATCAACCGTCACAATTCCAGTCTCGTGCTCTTTGACCGCTTCTCACTCGAAAACTACAACTCAGTGATCTTTGCCAAATCTGGTTCCGGTAAATCTTACGCCACCAAACTAGAAATCTTGCGTAGTTTAATGTTTGATACCGACGTTATCGTCATTGACCCCGAGCGCGAATACGAATTCCTTGCCGAAGCCGTGGGGGGACGGTACTTTAACATCTCTCTATCTTCCGAACATCACATTAACCCCTTTGATCTCCCTTTCCCTCGCGAAGATGAGTCACCGGCCGACGTTCTCCGTTCCCACATCATCAATCTCGTCGGACTCTTTCGCCTAATGCTTGGCGGCCTCACCCCCGAGGAAGATGCCATTATCGACCGCGCCATTACCGAAACTTACGCCCTCAAAGACATCACGGCCGACATTGACTACACCACCAAGCCGGCGCCCCTGCTCTCCGACTTGGAATTAGTTCTGGCGGGCATGGAGGGCGGGGAGGGCTTGGCGCAACGCTTGCTCAAATACACCCGCGGCACCTGGTCGGGCTTTATCAACAAACCGACCAACGTCGACATCAACAAAAAATTTATTGTTTTCTCCGTCCGCGACATGGAGGATGAGTTAAAGCCCGTGGCGATGTACATCGTGATGCACAATATCTGGAACTCCATCCGACGCAATCTTAAAAAGCGCCTGCTGGTAATCGATGAGGCCTGGTGGATGATGAAGTCCAAAGACACGGCCTCCTTCCTCTTCTCGCTCGTTAAGCGCGGACGCAAATACTATCTTGGCGTCGCGACAATTACCCAGGATGTCGGCGACTTCTTGCGCTCAGAGTACGGCACGCCAATTATTACCAACTCTTCGATCCAACTCTTACTCAAGCAATCACCGGCCTCAATTGACCTCGTCCAGCAGACCTTCCAATTAACTGACGAAGAAAAATATTTACTCCTCGAATCAGCGGTCGGGGAGGGGATCTTTTTCGCCGGGCTAAAGCACGTGGCGATCAAAATCATTTCGTCTTACACCGAAAATCAAATTATCACTTCTGATCCGTCAGAGATTCTGGCCATCCGCCAAGCCAAAAAAGATCTAGCGGCCCTAAACAACAATGAAAGCGTCCCCGAAAATTAATGGTCTAAGCGCCATTGGTTTAACCGTCGTAGCCTTAGTCTTCGACATCTTAAGTCTCGTTCCTCTCTTAAACATCATTACTGGCTTAGTCGGCTGGTTCATCTTTTCTTTGTGGTTCTTCTTGCTTGGCTTTGGTTTACTGGAGGGGCGTCGGCTAGTCACTATTATGTCTTCAATGATTATCGAGGTTGTTCCTCTCTTAAGTTGGCTACCCACAATGACCATCGGTGTTATCGCGCTCATTCTAATGGTAAACTTAAAGGGTGTCTTACCTCTCCCCAAAGTTAATTCTCGTTAGTCTCGCATTACTTACCTCGAGCCTAACCGCTAATGCTCAAACCGCCCCCTTGGTTGATCTAATTTGGGAGGCCGATAGCTACTTACCGGCTTTTTACCCTGGACACAGCCGGCCAGCGCCTGGCAGCACCGTCCGCCTGGCCGCTTTAGCCCAGTTTACTGATCCGGCCACTGGCCGAAGTTTGGGTCCCGACAGTCTCACTTACACTTGGTCCAAAAATGGCCAAACCATGGGCGGCGTCTCGGGAGTGGGTAAAGATTCCATTATCTTTAGCGCTACCGAACAAGCTATTTTTCGAGTCACGGTGAGCCACTCGGCAAGCGGCCTAAGCGCGACTAATCAAGTCTCGATTAGTCCTCAACCCGGGCTCATTAAGCTTTATTACGAGGAACCACTCTTGGGCACGGCCCACCATCAACCGGTCCCGAGCACCTTTGAGATGCCCGAAGGTGAAATTAATTTAAGAGCCGAACCATTTTATTTTTCCCAGAACGCTTATCTCAACAAAAAAATCCAGTTCCAATGGACCATCAACGGCGAAAATATTGTTTCTGACCCCGCCGATCCAGGTTTGATTACGATCACCAAGCCAGACACCGGGGTGGGGGAGAATGCTTTTACCGTCACGGCCAAAAATTTAGCTAACGTCTTGCAAACCGCGACTAATAAATTCACAATTAAGTTCAACAGCAGTAATATTTCTTTTTAACTATGGATCCTCTTTACGCCGCTCAAAATACCAAACAAGTCGTGCTCATTCCTAATGCCGTTATCCCGGGCACCGAAAATCCTGAAGACTTCACTGATTTTATAGGCGGCCTCCTGCCGCAAATAATTACTGTTTTAGTCCTGCTCACGGTCATCTCCCTGGCGTGGTGGGGAATTGGCTACTTCTTAAAAAACATCCCGGGCTTCAAGTCCTACGCCAAAACCAGAATTTGGGACATTATTTTAGGCCTAGTCCTAATTTTTGGGGCCTATCTCATTCTCCAAGTAATCAACCCCAACATCAATAACGGCAACCTCTTTAACAACTCTTTAAATCAGATCAAGAATTCGAGTCCAGCCAAGTAAACCATGCGGCGCCTTCTTATTATTATCATCTTAGTAGCCACCGGCTTAGCTGGCGGAGGTTGGTGGCTGTGGCAAAGGGCCCAAACTAACGGTGTTCTCTACGAGCCGCCAGCGGCCACCATTAACTTCCCCCAAGGAGAAGAGCGTCCAGGAATCAGCCGTTCAACCACCAGCGCCACCCTAATCCTGCCGGATCTTTCGAGTGGACCGCTTCAAACCGCCTCTAATCGACCCGTGGTGGGAGTAATGAGCTTTGGTTCAGCGTCCTCCTCTCTAGAAATCTACGCCGAAGCAGTGAGCGGCCACCTTTATCTCGCCGGCGGCGGCCGCCTCTCCAACACCACGGTGGCTGGCCTCCGTCGGATCGTCGGGGCCAGCCAAGGCAAAAATATTAAGCTCCTCCTCACCACTCAAACGGGAGCCATGCCAGAAACCTTACTCGCCACTTTTATTCCACCCAAAGAAAATACTAATAGCTTCGTTGATAATCTCGAATCGGAAACCACCCTCCAAACTCAAGCGCTCTCTCGACTAATTAGAGAGCCCGTCATTAGCCCGACGGGCGAGGCCTGGGCCTATCTCACCCCCAAAGGCCCCAAGACTGAAGTCGTGATTAATCAATTTAGCAGCAGCAGTCCAATTTCGCTTTATTCCTCGCCGCTCGAAGAATGGTCTCTCGCTTGGCCCGCAACCTCAACCATCACCCTACAAACAAAGCCGGCCAGCTTTATTGCGGGCACCTTAATCGGTCTAAATCCGAAAACTAAAGTAGCCACGCGGCTAATCGGGGGAGTCTCCGGCCTCTCCGCCCAGATGAGCCCCGATGGCCAAGCCATCGTCTACAGCGGCGCTGCTACCAACGGAATTTTTCTGGGACTTTACTACCCAGCCACCGACCTATTAACTCGCGCGCCTTTTGTAACGCTAGCCGATAAGTGTACCTGGTCTAAAAATAGCCAAACTCTTTATTGCGCAGTGCCCAAAACCATCCCCCCAGGGAATTATCCCGAAGATTGGTATCAAAGTAACGTTAGTTTTAGCGATATTTTCTGGAAATTTAATCGTCAGACCAACCGCGCCGAAATTATTTACAATCCCGAATTGGCTAATCCTAGCCGGTCACTCGACGCGACCAATCTAGTCGTCAGCATTGACGAAAGCAAACTCTACTTTAAAAATAAAGCTGACCAACTTCTTTGGAGTCTTAATCTCAAGACAGGATTTTAGCTCGACGCCGGACCAATAACTCGTGGCCGATGGCGAAACAATTACTCGTCACCCAATAAAGCACCACCGCGGCCGGAAATCCTAGCGCGACAAAGGTAATCATCACGGGGAAGATAAATCGCATCTGCATATTCATACTCCGCGCCAAGTCGGCTTTGAGCGACGGCTGGTCTTGATTAGAACTCTGAGGCAGGGGAGGAACCGCCAAACTGATTTGAAAATACTGGGAGACGCCGGCCACCAAGGCCAACGGGATACTGCGAGCGGTTAGATCAAGTAGCCCTAAAAAATGCGCGTTGACCCCGAGCGGAGGAGTAATAAACGCGTACAACCACTGGCTATTAATCGTCAGGCTGTCACGGAAAACGTAAAGTAAAGCAAACATAATGGGTAATTGAATAAGCAAAGTCACAAAACCAGAAAACGGGTTGACTCCATGAGCTCGATAAAGAGCCATAATCGCCTGGGCTTGAGCGGCGCTATCACTTTGATGTTTAGCTTTGAGCGCCGCAATCTCCGCCTCTAACTCCTTAAGCTTCTTTTGCGTGGTTAGAGCACGATGTTGGAGAGGAAGTAACGCGAATTTAACTAAAATAGTCAATAAAATAATGGCAATACCTAAATCGTGCCCAGGTACAATGGCCGACAGCCAAATCAAAAGATTATAAAGCGGTTCGAAGAAAATCGTTCGGAAAAGAGCCCGCATAGAGATTTATAGTATACCCGCTTCGCGTAACAAAGACAGTATTGACGCCTTAAGGGCCGGATAGGAATAGTTGAGCAGGGGAGCCCCCAAGAAAAAAGCCCCTCCCTGACCGCGCTTTAAACGGGAAAACTCCTGGGTCACGACCGCCCGAACTCGTCGGCGAAGACGATTGCGATCAACCGCCCGACGAAGGGATTTGCGACCAACAATAAAGGCAAATTTAGGGCCGAGCTGAACATTTTCGAGAGGGTGGAGAGTTAACGATAGGGGAAAATGGCCATATTTATGGCCATTTTTAATGACTGCGGTCAGGAAATCGCGGTCGAGAGCGTTCTTCACAATTTAAACAGACAACCGAGCGCGACCTTTACGTCGACGGCTTTGCAAAACCTTGCGTCCACCGGGCGTCCGACTCCGAACGAGAAAGCCGTGGGTTCGGGCGCGTTTGCGCTTTTTTGGTTGGTAGGTAACAGACATGCGGCCATACTAGCTTATTTATCTAATTGGTTCAAGCCTAGAGCCGCTTAAGCGACTTATACTAAAGGCATCCACAGTTTTGGCTCAGTCATCCACAGTAATTCACAGCTTATTAACAGGTGGGGATAAGTTGCTTCTCCCTCCGACTAAAGCATATAATTGAGCCATGAATGATTTGGCTAAATTGTGGAACGAGGCTTTGCTGGATATCGAGACCACAATTTCTAAAGCCAACTTTGGCACGTGGTTTAAAAACACTCGGATTGTTCGTCACGATAGCGGCGTTATCTACCTAGGAGTACCTAATGCCTTCGTTAAAGAATGGCTCTCCACCAAATACCACAAATTTATCCTCAAGGCCGTCCGCACTCTCTACCCCGAAGTCCGCGCGTTGGAGTATCAGATCGTTAAGAACGAAGAACTGGCTAAATTTAAGGTCGCCGATACCACTCCCAAGCCAATTTTTGGCGGGCAATTGGAAATGCCCGAGATTTACATCAATCGGGAGGATAATCTTAACCCCCGCTACGTCTTTGACAGCTTTATTGTTGGCTCTTTTAACGAATTAGCCCATGCCGCCACCCAAGCCGTCATTAGAAATCCAGGCAGTGTTTATAATCCACTCTTTATTTACGGCAATACCGGGGTAGGTAAGACCCATCTCATCCAATCGGCGGGGAATCATATTAAAAAGAATTTGCCCCAGAAAAAGGTTTTTTACGTCACCTCCGAACAATTCGCTATCGACTACGTTAATGCCCTCCAGAGCAACAAAATTCACGTTTTTAAGGAGCGTTACCGCAAATATGACCTCCTAATCATTGATGACGTGCAGTTTTTCTCCAATAAAGACAAAATGCAGGAGGAATTATTCCATTTGTTTAACAGTTTTCATGAGCAAAACAAGCAAATCATCTTTTCTTCTGATAAACCGCCCAAATATATCCCCAATTTAGAAGATCGCCTGCGCTCCCGCTTCGAAGGGGGGATGATTGTTGACGTTGCTAAGCCAGATTATGAGTCTCGATTGGCCATTCTCCAGACCAAGGCTAAGCAAGCCGCTATTCCTCCCGGAGGGGAAATCTTAGATTTCCTGGCCAACTCCATTCAAGACAGCATTCGTGAGCTCGAAGGCACTCTCAATACCATCATTTGCCAAGCGCAAGTAAAAAATCGACCGCTTAGCATCCAAGAAGTTAAATTATTGGTCAAAAACAACCTTAAACCCAAAAAAGTACCCTCGGTTAAAAACGTTGCTGAAGTCATTTCTTCTTTCTACAACATTGCCGAAAGGGCGCTCTACGACAAAACGCGCCGCAAAGAGGTCGTTAAACCCCGTCAAATAATGATGTATATTCTCCGCGAAGACTTTAATACGTCTTACCCTACTATTGGTCAGAAGCTGGGCGGTCGCGATCACACCACCGTTATTCACGCTTACGAAAAAGTAAAAAATGATCTGAAGGGCGATAGTGTTTTGACTCAAGAATTAGAACAGATCCGCACCATGCTTTATAACGAACAATCTTAATCCCCAGTTATCACCAGAGTTATGCACAACCGTCATTCATTAAACAGCTCTCTAACTAAGGATATTTTGGACTATCCACCTATCCACACCCTTAATAGTATTAGTAATAGAATTATCTTTAAAATACTTTAATTAATACTATTAGAGATATGAAATTTTCTTGCTCCACCTCTCAGTTACGTTTAGCGATCACGACCGCCGAAAGATTGACGGGAAAAAATTTATCCCTACCGGCCTTAGCCCATTTATATTTGGCGGTAGTTGATGATCAGGTAATTATTAGATCAACTAACCTAGATATTGGTTTAGAGCTAAAGTTGGCGGCTAATCAAACCAAGGCAGGAGCGGTAATGGTTTCGGGCGCAGTTTTAGGTAACTTTTTGAGTAATTTACCTAGTTCACAAGAAATTACTGTTGAGTTAGATAAAAACATCCTAAAACTTAAAGGTGGTCGGACGCAAAGCTCGGTGGTTACTTATCCGGTTGATGATTTTCCGACAATTCCTCGCTTAACCGAAGGGGAGACGGTGGAATTTCCGGTGTCGACGATGGTCGCGGCTTTTAAAAATGTTTGGTATGCCGCTTCGTTATCGGATATCAAGCCGGAAATTGCCAGCGTTTATGCTTACGCGGACAATCGCGATCTGGTTTTGGTCGCGACGGACTCTTTTCGTTTGGCGGAAAAGAAAGTTTCTTTCTCGGCAACCCTGCCCGATAATTTAAAATTAATCATTCCCTTTAAGAACGCCGTGGAATTGGTGAGAGTTTTTGAACACAGTGAAGAAGTCGCCACTTTGTCTTACACGGCTAATCAATTTACGGTCACGACGCCGACGGTTTTCTTTTCGTCTCGTTTGGTTGACGGTATTTATCCTGATTATCGGCAAATTGTGCCGACGGCTTCAACTACGCGGGTAGTGGTAAGCAAGCCCGAGTTGCAGAATGCTCTTAAAATCTCCACCATCTTCTCCGATAAGCTTAATCAGATCTCGCTACGCGTTGATGTGGAAAGTGGTCGCTGTGAGCTTTCTGCGCGCAATAGCGAGGTGGGAGAGAGCGCGACAGAGCTGTCGGCCCGAGTGGAAGGCGAAACCTTGGAGGTAAGTTATAACGTTAAATATTTACTAGACGCTTTCCAGTCGTTAAATACCGATACCCTTTCGCTTTCCTGGAATGGTAAACAACGACCCCTTTCCGTTACCGCGGTTGGTGATCCAAGCTTTTTGTATTTGGTAATGCCCCTCAATCGTTAGGCATGCAGGGAATCCATTTTTTTCTAGAAAAATTTCGTCATCTTGTCCCGGCCGATAAAGAGTTGAAGGAAGCGGTGGTCGCGGCTGTTAAGCAGGTCACGGGTCGCGATCTGCCAGTTGCTGATGTCTCGGTGCAGAAATGGAACGTTTATATTAAAACCAAACCTGCCTTAAAGAGCGAAATTTTTTTAAATCACGAGGAGATTAATCAAGCGCTAGAGAGTGCTTTAGCGAGTCGGAGACCGCGTCGCGTCGTCTAGGTTTAATTTTTGAGTCTTAGCCCAAGCTTGAATGGGTTCTTCCCAGAGCGAGTATTGAGGATCGTTAGTTCGACCGAGCCAGTATAAAATCGAGTGGATTTTAGGGATGATTTCTTCTTGGACGCCGTCATCAGTTTCGATTAAACGACTTTCTCCACCTTGCCAGTAACCACGATAATAGGGCGGTAAGGAAGGATCAATTGGTTCGGGTGGGTTAAAGTTTTCGGTAGGAAGTTTTCGGAGGGCCTCTCTCATAAAGGCGTTCCACATTGGGGCGACGACTAAGCCGGCCACCTTTTTTTCGATGGGAGAATTATCGTTATTTCCCGCCCAGGCGCCGACGGCAATGGTGGGAGTGTAGCCCATAATCCAGGTGTCGCGAAAATCGTTGGTCGTACCGGTTTTGGCGGCCACGTCGTAGCCCGGTAAGTAGAGAGGTGAGTTGGCGGAATAACTTGGTTGGCGGGCCTCGTTATCGGAGAGGATATTAGAAATAATCCGAGCGGTATTGGGGGCCAGAACTTGTTCGGAAGCTTCTTCGAACTCACGAATTACCGTGCCATCACGTTCTTCGATGCGGAGGATGGTGGCATAAGGATTTCTTACTCCTTCGTTAGCAAAAACCCCATAGGCGCTAGTCAAATCGAGGAGAGAAACTTCGCCGCCACCCAAAACGAGGGTTAGACCATAGCGGCGCCAATCGCCGAGTGTTTGAATCCCCATTCTTTTAGCTAAATCGAGGGTGTCTTTAACGCCAGCTAGGTAGAGAACTTTAATGGCGGGGATGTTGATTGATTGAGCCAGGGCCGTGCGAAAGGTCATCGGTCCACGGAATTGATCATCGTAGTTAGATGGTGCATAGCAACGTTCGGGGTTGGCGGAACAGCCAGTATCAAATTGTGTCGGCAGGTCGAAAATTGCCGTTTCGGAAGTGAAGCCTTTGTTGAAGGCCTCGGCGTAAGCGAAGGGCTTAAAGGTTGAGCCCGGTTGGCGCTTAGCTAAAGCAATATTGTAATTACCGTCAATTTCGTCGCTAAAGTAATCTTTAGAGCCGACGAGCGTTAAGATTTGCCCGGTTTTGGGATCGAGGGCGACTAAAGCGGCGTTAGAGGCGTTAAAATTCTTTAAGTTTTCGGCGGCGTAGTTGGCAACAATTTCTTCCGCTTTCTCTTGGAGTTCCCAATCGAGAGTGGTGATCACTTTGTAACCTCGCGTCCGGATGGCTTCTTCGCCTAATTCTTTTTCTAATTGTTCGCGGACCATCAGGACAAAGTGAGGAGCTCGAATATTTCCTTTAGGTGGTTTTTGAAAATCAACTTTAATTTTATTAGCCGCTTCGCGCTGTTCTGCCGTAATGAAGCCGATTTCTTCCATGCGGCTCAAGACTAAATTTTTCCGCTCTTCTAATTTGTCGCGGTGTTCGCCGAAGGGCGAATAATAAGTTGGCGCTTTCGGGATGGCGGCCAAATAAGCCGCTTCCGGCAAAGTCACTTCTGACGCCGGCTTGCCAAAAAAGGCTCTGGCGGCTTCCTCAACCCCGTAAATCGTCCCGCCGTAAGGTGACTCATTAAGATAAATGCTCAAAATCTGCTCTTTGCTGAGGACTCGTTCCATTTTAATGGCTAAAATGGCCTCTTTAATCTTACGCGTCCAAGTTTTTTCAGTCGTGAGGAGGGAATTTTTGACCACTTGCTGGCTAATGGTGGAACCGCCTTGGACTTTAGCGCCCGCTAAAATGTTGACGATCATGGCGCGGACGATCGCCATGGGCTTAACGCCCGAGTGTTCGTAAAATTCGCTGTCTTCGATCGCGACAGTCGCGTTCTTTATCTCTTTGGAAATATCTTCGAAGGGTACTACCTGTCTTTTGACTTGATCATAGACGTCGTAGAGCACGACTTTGCCCGTTCGATCATAAATTTTAGTCGATTCGCTAACGATGCGATTTTCGAAGGAATCAAAATCGGGGAGGGGGAGAGTGGCAATCCAAAACAAAATTACCCCGGTTCCCAGGAAGCCGGCAATTAGGGCCAAGATTAGGGCGGAGCGCCACCAAGCCGGCAACCGCCACCAAGTCCTTTTCCTCATGTTCTTTGATCGTAGCATGGTGGTCAGACGCCGGCAAAGTATGATACATTCTTTTTATGGCTGAACTATTAACTCGCGGTGTAGAGCGGATTTACCCCTCTTTCGACGAACTCGAAAAAGTTTTAGCGAGTGGCAAAAAATTGAAGATTTATTTGGGGATCGACCCGACGGGGCCATCTCTGCATCTTGGTCATTTGGCCAATCTTTTACGATTGAGAGATTTTCAAGAGCAAGGGCATGAAGTCGTGATTTTGATCGGTGATTTTACCGCCATGATTGGCGATCCCACCGATAAGACCGCGGCGCGAATTAAGTTGACGGCCGATCAAGTGGCGGAAAATTTGAAAAATTATCAATCGCAGATTGAAAAAATCTTAAACCCCGAAAAAACTAAGTTCGTGTTTAATAGCAGTTGGCTGTCCGGACTAAATTTGGGAGAAATTTTAGAGCTAGCTTCGGAGTTTACTGTTAGCCAACTGCTTGAACGAGATATGTTTCAGGAACGGTTACGTCGTGAGCAACCTGTTTATCTTCATGAGTTTTTGTATCCCCTGATGCAAGGTTATGATTCGGTGGTGTTGGCGGTCGATTTGGAGATTGGAGGCAATGATCAAACCTTTAACATGCTGGTGGGTCGAGAGATGCAGAAGCGCCGCGGTCGGGAAAAGTTTGTTTTGGCGGGCAAACTGCTCGTTGACGGCGCTGGTAAAAAAATGGGTAAGACGGAGGGTAATATGGTGATGTTAAGCGATCATCCCAACGAAATCTTCGGCAAGGTGATGAGTTGGCCTGACGCGCTTTTGCCTTTAGGTTTCGAGTTGTGTACTCGCTTACCTCTGGCGACTCAATTGGCTTTTATTGCGGAAGATCCTAAGTTGGCCAAGATGCGATTAGCTCGGGAGATTATTAGCTTGCTTTATGGCTCGGCCGAGGCGCAGTCGGCTGAGGAGTATTTCGTTAACACCTTCCAAAAAAAAGAAGTTCCGGAATCATTGGAGGAGGTAGAAATCGAACCCGGGGAAATGTTGGGAGATTCGTTAGTGAGAGCCGGAGTCGTTGCTTCCAAGTCCGAATTTCGACGTCTGGTGGAGCAGGGAGGCGTTCATGACTTAGACGGTTCGGTGATCACTGATCCACTAATTTTAGCTAAGCCCGATTTGCGTTTACGTTTAGGTAAACGTCGGTTTGTTAAGTTGGTGGCTCGATAAAAAACCACCCCGCCAAGGCGGGGTGGTTTTTAGATTGCCTTTACATTATTTCATCTTCCTCTTCCTCCTCATCTTCTTCGTCATCACCTAAATCATCTAGCGTTTCATCTTCTTCATCATCTAAAATTTCTTTTTCCTCATCTAATACTTCATCTCCGCCGAGCATTGAATCATCCATGGTGTGAAAACTTATTTTTTAAATTTACCCGACCTCAAATTTTTTTGAGGTGGCTCTATTGTAAACAACCGAATTAATTTTGCAAGACCTTTAAGAAATATATGTGGACAAAGCGGCTAGGCCGATGGCGATCGCGTCGTATTCATCATCGTGTCTTTGGATTGTTGATAGCTTAACTAGGCGTTTAACCATGTTCTGAACTTGAGCTTTGTCGGCTTTGCCGTAACCGGTGACGGCCAGTTTGATGCTTTGAGGATTTAGTTCGCAGATGCTGGCTTGAGCTTTGGCGGCAAGATAGAGGATGACGCCGCGGGTCTCGGCCACGGCGCTGGCCGTTTTACGATTAGTTGAGAAGAAAAGTGTTTCTAGGGCGACGAGATTTGGTTGCCACTCCTTGATCAGATCTTCTAGTTGCCGACCAATTTCCGCCAGCCGATTAGGAAAGGAATTGGTTTTTTGGGACGTGAGACAGGTCGAGAATTTTACCACCTCGCGTCCTTGCTCGCGTTTAATCACGGCTACGCCTAAACGGTCGTAGCCGGGGTCGAGAGCCAGAACAGTCAGTTCGTCTTTAGAGGCCGGGGACATTGGTGGTTACATTTTTAACATCCTCATTTTCCTCAAGCTCATCAAGCAAGTTGGCTAATTGTTGGGTCTCGGCTTCGCCAATCTCCAGCGGCGTTTTGGCGCTCCAACCGGTGAGCGTTTTGGTAAAAGCCCAAGTGACTGAGCCGGGAGTGGCTAAGCTTGAGCCATAAAGGGAGAGGAGGTGTTTTAGTTCTTGAGAGGTCCGATTTTTATTATCGGTGATCCCTTCGATGATCAACGCCGCCCCACCTGGGCCGTAAGCTTCGTACATGACTTCTGCCAGATCGGCGGCACCGGCTCCCGTCGCGGCGGCGATCGCTCGTTCGATGTTGTCGTTTGGCATATTAACGGCTCGGGCGCGTTCGATGGCGGCGCGAACGCCGGGGTGATTCCGATCGCCGCCGGCCCGCTTGATTTCTACGTTAATTGCTTTAGCGTGCATGCCAAAAACTTTGCTGCGTTTTTGGTCTTCGACCCCCTTTTTTCTCTTGATTTGTGACCATTTACTATGACCAGACATAGCGGCATTTTAGCATATTTGGTGAGGCCTAACCCTTGACAAGATTTTAATTAAATGCTAGTTTCCGCAGTGAAGAACTCGGGTGAGTTCGAGATCTTTTAAAGAAGGAAGGAGGCGCGTAATGCGCCAGGCGATGTGGAAGATGATCGTGGCGGCGGTGGCGGTGATGGCGGCGTCGGTGTCGGCGAATTCGATCGTGGGGGTGAGCTACCCTCGCGATCAGTTCGAAGTGGGGGTCTCCCACGGCTACGGCCATGAGGAGCTGGCCGTAGCGTCGGTCAATCTGTCGACTAACTCCCGGCAGATCGAGGAGGCCCGAGTCCAGGCCCGGCCCATTTTCTGGGACGACCAGCCCGGACTCATGATCGTGATGACCTTCTACGGCCGTCACGATCAAGACCCGACAAAGGCCAAGAAGTGGTTAAGCTCGGTCCAGGCATTTCCTGGGGTCGAGCTCGGCTCCTCGATTGGAGGATGGGATGATCAGGGGAAGGTCGTCGATCAGGCGTTCGCCTGGGCGGAGATCGAAGGCCTGAGTTGGTCTAACACCTGGATCAATTATGAGACCTTCCCTTACGGGAAGGGGAGCCTCAACCAGCCGCGGGGTTTCCAGTGGACCTTCGGGTTCACTGGTTACTTTGATGATCCGGTTAAGGGGCGAGCGACGCTCGCGGCCTTGCCGGAGCCATCTGCACTCGTCCTTCTGGGCATCGGCGCCCTTCCGTTTTTGCTGCGCCGGCGCTAGGATTGAGTGAGTTGAGTCGTGCGCTGGCGACTCCCCCGGGCGAGCACCTTACGGTGCCGCTCGGGGTTTTTCTTTTTTAAAAATCAGACTTATACACAACCGGACAGAGCCGTATATGCTAGAGTAGTAAAAGAAGAGTTCGGTGTTCGAACTCGCTCAGTCCTTTTTTAGTAAGAGAGGAGGATTTATGCGCGGAATTTTGGTTGGTTGGTGTTTGCTCGGCCTCGTTGATTTTGTTTCGGCGACCACTATTAGGATGGCGTCTGGCTATGCTCCGGATCGGGCCTGGGCCTCGCTTACTGGTACTATCGCGGTGGAGACGGCGAATCATAGCTTTGTCTTTTGGGAGACGCCAGCCGGCGCAAGGTGGAATCTGACCCTCTCTGGCGTGGGGCGGATGGACGCTGGCGGGCTCGCTGGTCCGCCGCTGATGGGACAGTATCAAATTCCGGGACACGACTTTCTATTAACGTGGGAAATGCTAGTTCCTGGCAGTTGGTATGCCACCGCCAGTCTCCAGGGCGGCGTCGTGGAGAGCGCGACTCCGGTTTTGGAGGCGCTGGGAGAGGATCGCTGGCGAGCGGGTTTATTTATTACTGGCTTAGCCGCGCCGGAGCCCGGGGCGCTGGTAGTTTTTTTGATTAGCGCCGCGCTAGTAAACACCCGCCGGAGGGGGCGGGTGTTTTTGTTGGGGCTAAAGCAACTTAGCTTGATCTGTCTCGGGGTAATCGTAACCCAAGTGGAGGTAGGCCTTTTTGGTGACAACGCGACCGCGCGGTGTTCGCTCTAAGAAACCGAGCTGGATGAGGTAGGGCTCATGAACTTCTTCAATCGCGGCGTCTTCTTCGGAGGTAGCGGTAGCGATTGTTGAAACGCCCACGGGGCCGCCGTTAAATTTTTCAATAATGGTTTCTAAGATTTTTCGATCGGTCGTGGTTAAACCGTATTCATCGATGCCCATTAGGTTAAGAGTATCTTGAACTACTTTTTTGTTTATCGTTTGTTTGTTGAGCTGGGCGAAGTCGCGACAGCGTTTTAAAAATTGATTAGCGATCCGGGGAGTAGAGCGACTCCGTTCGGCGATGATTTGAGCCGCTTCAGATTCCAGAGTGATATCTAAGATGGCCGCCGAGCGCGAGACAATCGTGGCAATTTCTTGGGGGGTATAAAATTCGAGACGGAAAGTTCCGCCGGAGAAGCGCGAGCGCAGGGGGGAAGAGAGGAGGGCAATGCGCGTAGTGGCCGCCACGAGCGTAAAGGGCGGCAGGTCCAGTTGAATAGAGCGTGCTCCCGGTCCTTTGCCAATAATGATGTTGAGATTACCCGACTCCATCGCGGGGTAGAGGACTTCTTCGATCAGCTTGTTGAGGCGGTGGATCTCGTCAATAAAGAGAATGTCGCCGGCCGATAGATTGGTGAGGATTGAGGCTAGGTCACCGACCTTTTCGATGGCTGGTCCTGACGTAACCTTCATTTGAGCGCCCATTTCCTTGGCGATTAGGTGGGCGAGAGTGGTTTTGCCGAGCCCCGGTGGGCCATAAAACAGGAGGTGTTCTGGCGGGTGCTTGCGCTCGGCGGCCGCTTTCAGTAGAATCTTCAGGTTGTCTTTTATTGATGATTGACCCACATAATCATCCCACGAGTCTGGTCGCAGGGCGCTATCGTTAAAACGTTCTGATTTGTCGGAGGGGGTTATGCTTGACATACTAAAATTGGTATGCTATATTGGCGCTGTTCAATCACAAGTCTTGGTATTTTCGAATCGAGGCCATAAACCTCTAAGCAATAAGCTTCCACGCTTAAACGGGTTTTTACAAAAGGACGGGTTGGTGTTCGTTTTTAACGAAAGGGCTGGCCCCATCCTTGCGTAATTACCTCACTTTTTGTATTCAGTACAGAAAGGATTGCTTAGAGGTTTATGCTCTCGATTTTTTTGTTCAAGTGCTGTCGACAGTCTAGATGATCTCTTCGTTCAAATCAATCACGCGCGCTAGTTCATCAAGCGAGGTGACTCCCGTCAATACCTTAATCACCCCATCCTCGCGCATTTCGAGGATTTTTTGGGCCTTAGCCGCAATTCTAATGTCGCGCTCGTTAGGATTTTTTACAATCGTGTCGGCCATCGGAGAATCGATGAGGATGGCTTCAAAAATTCCTTGCCGGCCGCGGTAGCCGGTATGATTGCAGGCGGCACAGCCAGTGGCTTGCCAGGTCTGGTAGGGTGCTTCGGGCAGTGAAATTTCTGGTCGTTTGATTTTGATATTTTGGCAAACCGCGCTCAACAGCTCCGTTTGTTCGGGGGTGGGGTTGAGGGGCTGGCGGCAATCAGGGCACAGCTGGCGCACCAGCCGCTGGGCGATGGATAGGTTCAGCGCGGCTTCAATAATTTTGGGGTTAATTCCGAGATCGATCAGTCGAGGGATGGTCCCAGCCGCGTTATTGGTGTGGAGAGTAGAGAAGACGAGGTGGCCCGTGAGCGAGGCATTGATCGCGATTTTGGCTGTTTCGGCATCGCGAATTTCTCCGACCATGATGATGTCGGGATCTTGCCGCAGGGCACTGCGCAAGCCGGAAAGGAAGGTGTAATTTTTTTTCGGATCAACCTGGGTCTGGTTAATTCCCTTGAGGTGATATTCGATCGGGTCTTCGATGGTGATGATTTTCGTTTCGGGACTATTGACCGTGCGGAGAAAGGAGTAGAGCGTCGTGGTTTTTCCTGAGCCGGTGGGGCCAGTCAGCAAAACGAGGCCATTGGGTTTGGAAATTTCTTTTTGGATAATATTAAAGAGCGCTGGTTCGATGCCTAAGGTTTCAAAGGTCACGGCGATGGCTTTGGGGTTGAGAATTCTGAGGACGATGGATTCGCCGTAAGCTCCGGGCAGGATGGCGGTGCGGATTTCGATTTCTTCGTCTTTAATTTTGATGGAGAAGCGGCCGTCCTGAGCACTTCGTTGGACGTTGAGTTTGAGGCCGGAAACTAGTTTAACTCGCGAGAGGAGATGGCGATAAAGTTTGTGATCAAAATAGGTAATATCTTGCAAGACGCCGTCGAGTCGGTAACGTAAGCGCACTTTTTCGTCTTGAGGTTCAATGTGGATGTCGGAGGCGAGGGTGGCCAAGCTGCCCGCGAGAATAATTTCGAGCAAAGCCGAGATGCCGCCCGCGGCTAATTCGGTTACGCCTTCGCTTTGGAGAATTTGTTTAACGTCATCAATCGTCTTTATTTGATTAACGGCGCTTTCGATGCTGTCGGGAGTGATGTCGATGACCCCGGCGTGCGTAATGCTCGATTTAGAAATTTCTTGGTAGCGTTCCCAGGCTCGCTTTAAGCTCGCCGGCGAGCCGATGTATGATTCGAGATTGTAATTTTTATTCCGTAAATCTTCTAGAATCCCAGCTACGCGAGGATTCCCCGGCGCGCCCAAGACTAGGTAGAGATTTTTTCCAACTAATTTAAAGGCAGCCAGATCGGCGGCGCGGGCCTCCTCTTCGGGGATGAGTCTTAGGGCATCGGTATTAATCGAAAATTTAGAGAGATCGATATAGGGGAGATTGTATTTTTGCGATAGAACCTGAGCTAACTCCTCGGCTTCTTGGCTGTAGAGTTCGCTAAGTTTTTTGGCTCCCGTGGCATCATCAAAGCGCAACATTGTGCTTTAAGTGTAACATGGGCCCGAAGTAGCGTCACAGCTAGTCCCGGCTTTCGGAGGGTGTTACAATCCGAAGGTATGGAGCGTTATCTGATTAAGGGGGTCAACGACATGCAAAGGTTCGCGGCTGACCTGGCGCGGCGGCTTAAGCCTCAAGCTTCGGGCGCGACGGTTTTGGGATTGGTCGGCGATCTAGGTTCGGGCAAAACAACTTTTACTCAAGGCGTGGCCGAGGCTTTGGGGGTTAGGGGGGCGGTGACGAGTCCGACTTTTGTCATCGAGAAAGTTTATGATTTGGAAGGTGGGCCCTGGGGTCGACTCATCCACATTGATACTTATCGTTTGGAGCGAGCTGATGAGTTGTTGGCGTTGGGTTGGGAACGAATCATTAAACCCCCAGAGAATTTGGTTTTAGTTGAATGGGCCGATCGCGTCGACGAACTTTTGCCGGCTTCGGCTCGGAAGTTATATTTTAAATTTATCGATGAAGAAACCAGAGAAATTAGTCTTACTTGATGTCCACGCGATTTTGCATCGCGCCTATCACGCTTTGCCGGATTTTTCTTCGAGCAAGGGCGAGTCGACTGGCGGCTTGTACGGATTGGTTTCGATGTTGCTTAGGATCGTGAGCGAGATCAAGCCGGATTACGTGGTGGCTTGCTATGATTTGCCCGAGCCAACATTTCGCAAGCAATTATATGATGAGTACAAAGCGGGCAGGCCTAAAGCCGACGAATCTTTGGTGTCGCAAATTATTCGCTCGCGTGATGTTTTTGCCGCTTTTAATATTCCGATTTACGATACGCCAGGCTTTGAAGCCGACGATATTATCGGCACCATCGTTGAGCAATTAAAAGAGCGCGAAGATCTTCAGGTGATTATCGCTTCTGGTGATATGGATACCTTGCAGTTGGTTCGCGGTGATCAGGTGGTCGTCTTTACGCTTAAAAAGGGTATCAATGACACGATTGTCTACAACGAGTCAGCGGTGGTTAGCCGCTTTGGGTTTGGACCAGAGCGGTTGCCGGATTATAAAGGCTTGCGGGGCGATCCGTCCGATAACATTATTGGGATCGCGGGGATTGGCGAAAAAACGGCGACGGAATTGATCACGCAATTTGGTTCGCTGGAGCAGATTTACGAACAATTAAAGAGCGATGAGTCAGCTTTTAAGCGTGCTGGGATTAAGGACCGGGTGATTGGCTTGTTGCGGGAAGGCGAAGAAGAGGCCTTCTTTTCCAAAACCTTGGCGACGATTAGGCGAGATGCGCCGATTAAGTTTGTTTTGCCGGGGTCATTTCGCCAAGGCGTGACGGTGGCGCAAGTTGAGGCGTTGTTTGCCGAGTTTGAGTTTCGGACTTTGGGCCAACGTTTGCGAGCGGCGTTGGCTGATCGGGGAGTGATGGAGGTTTCGGCGCCGCCGCCGCTAGCGGCGGCGGCGCTTTCTGCTGAGCTGGCGATCGCGGTTTGGCTCTTGGACTCTAACCTAACTACTCCGACGGCCGAAGACGCCTGTCGCCTGGCGGGTGTCGAAAATTTGGCGGCCGCGGAATCAAAAATTATGGCGGAAATCAAGGAGCAGGGTTTAGAAGTGGTCTATCGGGAGATCGAATTGCCTTTAATACCAATTATCGCCGCCGCGGAACGGCGCGGGATTGTGGTGGACGTGGCCTATCTGGCCAATCTTTCGCAGGAATATCACCGATTGTTAGATTTGGAAGCGTCGAAGATTTATCTCCAAGCTGGTCGAGAGTTTAATCTTAATTCCCCCAAGCAGGTGGGCGAAGTTTTGTTTGATCATTTAGGTTTGTCGACCAAGGGTTTAAAAAAGACGGCGGGCGGCGCTCGTTCGACTCGCGAATCAGAGTTGGCAAAATTGGCTGACGAGCACGCCATCGTTAAAAATATTTTAGAGTATCGGGAGTTAGCAAAATTGGTTTCGACTTACGTCGATAGCATTCCGACTTTGGTTGATCGTGAGGGGCGATTGCATACTCATCTCCATCAAACCGGAACGACGACTGGGCGGATGTCTAGCTCTGAGCCAAATTTGCAAAATATTCCGGCTGGTGGCGAGAGGGGGCGGGCGATTCGGCGCGCTTTTAAACCTAGTGACGGTTTCGTGTGGGCGGGTTTTGATTACTCGCAAATTGAGATGAGGGTGTTGGCGCTACTTTCGCGCGATCCTGAGCTCGAAAGGATTTTTAAGGCCGGTGAAGATATCCATACTGGCGTGGCGGCCAGAGTTTTTAAGGTCGAGGCGGAGGCGGTAACTAAAGATATGAGACGCCAAGCTAAGGTGATTAATTTTGGAATTATTTATGGCATGGGAGTTAATGCTTTGCGCGTTAATTTGGGCTCGACTCGTGACGAGGCGCAAGCTTTTTATAATAATTATTTTGAGACTTTTCCGACGATCAAAAATTATTTTGAACAAGTTAAGGCCGAAGCTCTCGATCGAGGTTATACTGAGACTTATTTTGGTCGGCGCCGTCACTTCCCGGGTTTAAAGTCACGGCTACCACAAGTTCGGGCGATGAATGAGCGCATGGCGATGAACGCGCCGCTCCAAGGTACGGCGGCTGATATTGTAAAAAAGGCGATGATTGCCGTTGAGCAAGAGATTGTGGGGCAGGGTCTGGCGTCCGAAGCCTTTCTGCTTTTGCAAGTTCATGATGAATTAATTTTTGAGCTAAAGTCCGAGTCGGTCGAGCGCCTCGTACCTCTAATTCGAGGCGCGATGGAGGGGGTAATGGGGAAAACGGGTTTGCCCTTTCCCGTCTCTTTGGCCTTGGGACCTAACTGGGCCGACGCTAAATAGCTTCGTGCTACAATAACGGCATTATGCGGTTGGGCTTTTTTTCCAAACCAGAAGTTTTGTTGCCAGTGCCTTTTTTCAAGCAAGATCGTAGTTTTACCTGTGGACCTACCGCCGTCCAAATGGCCTGCGCTTTTTGGGGCGCTCGGTTAAGCGAGTCTAAGCTGGTTAAACTGGCCCATTCTAGCCCTTTCGGTACTTCTCATGGTGGTTTATTGCAAAGCGTTCTCGATGCCGGTCTCTATTGCTATCTTAATGCCGACACTTCGATCGAAGAAATTAAGTATTTGTTGCGAAGCGGTTGGCCAGTGATTGTTAATTACACCGAGCCATCAACCAACGACGGCCACTATGCTGTGGCGGTTGGTTTTTCTGAGCGATCAATTATTCTTAACGATCCATGGAATGGCCCAAATTTTAAATTACCTTGGCCGGAATTTGAGCGGCGTTGGTATGATCATGGGCTTCACCGATCGAGTCACTGGCTTTTGGCGGTGGCTGATCAGCCGTTTACCCTCGGACGAACTTACGCGCCATGAGCGAATATTATAAAGCAAATCGGGGAGCGGATTGGAATTATGGCGGCCAGAATTGGAAGCTTAGTCGTTCCAAGATTGATTTGTTTTTAGAGTGCCCGCGGTGTTTTTATTTAGATAATAAACTTGGCGTCAAGCGAGTTCCCGGTTTCCCTTTTTCTTTAAACAGCGCGGTTGACCATTTGCTTAAGCAAGAATTTGATTTCTATCGGGCTAAAGGTGAGCCGCACCCGCTTCAGGTTGAGGCTAAGGTTAGGGCCCGACCAGTCGCTCATCCGGAGCTTGATGAGTGGCGGCGAAATTTTGGCGGCGTAAAACATTTGCATCAAAAAACCGGACTTCTGGTTTGCGGGGCGATCGATGATCTGTGGCTCAGCGACCAGGGTGATTATCTGGTGGTTGACTACAAGGCTACCGCCAAAGAGGAGGCGGTTAAAGAGCTCGATAAAGAGTGGCAGATTGGTTACAAAAGACAGATGGAAGTTTATCAGTGGTTATTGCGGCAGAACGGCTTAAAAGTTTCTGACACCGGTTATTTTGTTTATTGCACTGGCAAGCTGGACCGAAAGGCTTTCGATAAAAAAATCGAATTTGACGTTAACTTGATCGCTTACACGGGCAATGACTCGTGGGTCGGGCCGGCGCTCGAAGAGATCAAAGCTTGCTTGGAAAACCCAAAATTACCAAACTCAGGTTCCGACTGCGATCACTGTAAGTATTGGACTGCCCGTCAACAACTTGAACCGGTTGAGAGTGGGCAAATGAGGATGCTATAATTTAACTTATGATCGAACTAATCCCTAGTCTTTCTAATGAGATCGTGATGCGATTGATTTTGGCAGTAATTTTGGGGGCGTTATTGGGTCTGGAGCGGACGCTGGCCGGTAAGACCGCGGGGATGAGGACTTACACCTTAGTTACTTTGGGCTCGGCTATTTTTATTATCGTATCTCAATTAATTACTGATCATTATTTCACGTTGGGCGTAAGAGCGTTTGATCCCCTGCGCGTGGCTTCGCAACTGGTGGTGGGGATTGGCTTTTTGGGTGCCGGCTTGATCATCTTTCAAGATCAAAAATTGCGCGGCCTCACGACGGCCGCTGGGTTGTGGGTGGCCTGTGCTTTAGGCATGGCGATCGGCTTTGGACTCTATTTGTTGGCGATCGCCGCGACAATCTTAACTCTGTTCATTTTTACCATTCTCCTTAAAGTGGAACAATTTCTGGAACGAAAGATTCGGCCGCAATGGGACGAAGCTCACAAAAAATAACTGATCTGCGAGATCTGCGCGAGGCCGTGTTGGCCTTACCAAGTTCGGAGTTGGTTAACTTTCGTCGAGAAAATAGTTATCAGCCGGTCATTGGCGAGGGCGATCCGGACGCCCGGTTAATTTTAATTGGCGAGGCTCCCGGCAAGAACGAAGCCCTTTCGGGTCGGCCTTTTTGCGGCGCGTCGGGGAAGATTCTCGATCAGATTTTGGCCGAGGTTGGTTTAGCGCGCTCGGCGATCTATATTACTAGTATTGTTAAGGATCGACCGCCGGCTAATCGTGACCCACGGCCAGAGGAGATCGCCACTTACGCGCCCTTTTTGGACCAACAGCTACTGATTATCCAGCCCACGGTTATTGGCACTTTAGGTCGATTTTCGATGCAGTATATTTTGTCTCGTCTGGGTTTAGCTGAGCAGATAGGCCCGATCAGCTCTCTCCATGGTCGAGTTTTTGAGTCCGAACTCCCTTATGGAGCCGTTAAAGTGATGCCTCTGTACCATCCGGCGGCGACGATTTATAATCAAGGCCTGCGAGGCGCTCTGCTCGAAGATTTCAAAAAACTTAAGCGATTAGTTGATTAATGAAGCGGACACTCATCTCCTGGAACGTTAATGGCATCCGCGCCGCCGAGCGCAAGGGTTTTTTGCCTTGGTTGGCGGCGGGTAATTATGACGTGGTCTCGATCCAAGAAACCAAAGTCAGCCGCGACGTTAAGCTGGCCCCGGAGCTGGTCTCACCGCCCGGCTATCAATCTTATTGGGATTACGCCGAAAAGAAGGGGTACAGTGGCGTAGCTAGCTTTGCTCGGCAGGATTTTTTACCCCAAAAGATCGTAACCGAATTTAATGATCGTACTTTGGCCCAGGAGGGGAGACTGCTCGAATTGGCTTACCCTGAATTTTCGTTATTTAACGTCTATTTTCCTAACGGCAAACGCGACGCCGCTCGGTTAAAATATAAGTTAGATTTTTATGAACATTTCCTAGCTTATCTTAAGGAGTTGCAAACGGCAGGGCGCTCAGTTATTTTTTGCGGCGACGTCAATACGGCTCACCAAGAAATTGATTTAGCGCGGCCCAAAGAAAATTCGAAGGTCTCTGGTTTTTTACCGATCGAACGAGAGTGGATGGATCGAGTCGTGGCCGCCGGCTTTGTTGATACTCTCAGACTCTTTCACCCCGAGCCAAATTTGTATAGTTGGTGGGATCAATATAGCTTTGCTCGGGAGCGCAACGTTGGTTGGCGGATTGATTACTTTTTCGTCAGTGCTGATCTAGCGCCGAAGGTAACGGATGCCTTTATTCTAACTGATGTCTATGGCTCAGATCACGCGCCGGTTGGCCTCACGATTGATCTATGATTTATTTCTTTTTCGGCACTGATCAGACCGCGGCTCGGGCCAAGTGGCGCGCGGTCGGTGAATCATTCGCGGGTAAGTATCCTACGGGATCGTGCTTCGTTTTCGAGGCGGAAAATTTTAATCCGACAGTCTGGGAGGAGTTGGCGGGGTCGGCCGATCTTTTTGGTGACAAGCGTTTAGTATTGGCCAGTCGGCTGAGTGAGAATCCGGAGGCCCTGGCTTTTATCGAAACTCATTTGGCCGAATTGGTCGCGACGCCGGTGGTTTTTGCTTGTCTGGAAACCGCCTTGGCGCCGGCCTGGCGGAAAAAATTGGAACAGGCCGGCGCCAAACTCTCGGAGTCTAAGTCGCGCCAAGTGGTCGGCGAAAACTTCAACCCCTTTGCTCTTAGCGACGCGGTGTTGGCGCGCGATCGCAAAGCTCTATGGTTGGCTTATCAAAAATTATTGGATCAGCGGCTGGCACCAGAAGAGATTTTTTGGAAATTAGTTTGGCCGGTTAAGAATATGTTGTTGGTTAAGTCCTCGGAGGGTGGCGGGGCGAGCCGCTTGAGCCCTGGGGTCGCCAGTCGGGCGCGCTCGGCGCTCAGTCGTTTTGCTGATGGTGAGGTGGAGGAGCTGTCGGGACGGCTGGTAAGACTCTGGCATCAAACCAAAGAAGAGGGAGGAGGTGACTTTGCGGTTGGCCTTGAGCAATTGATCTTAACGTTATAATAGATTAGTATTTCGTTGACGTGAGCCCCGTTAGCTCAGTTGGTAGAGCAGCTGCCTTTTAAGCAGACGGTCGCAGGTTCGATTCCTGCACGGGGCACTTGGCTACGGTTCTTATTCTCGATAATCTTCGCAGTGCCGAAAACGTGGGCGCCATTTTCCGCACCGCGGACGCGGCTGGAGTGAGTAAGATTTTTCTCACTGGCTACACGCCGGCGCCGCGCGACCGCTTTGATCGGCCGGTGGCCAAGTTGGCTAAGGCAGCGCTCGGCGCCGAAGAATTTGTGTCGTGGGAGTCGCGACCCGAGGCCGGAACGTTAATTAATGATTTGCGTAATCACGGTTATAAAATTGTCGCGCTGGAGCAGGCACCGGGCGCGGTTGACTATTCGACGATCCCTGCCGATCAACCACTTGGGGTAATTGTGGGGAACGAAGTGGCCGGCGTCTCACCGGAACTTTTGGCGGCCGCTGATCTGGTGGCCGAGATCCCAATGTGCGGTCGCAAGGAGTCGCTTAACGTCTCGGTGGCGGTGGGGATCTTTCTTTACCGTCACCATTTGCGCTAGATTGACGGCGCTAAGATTTGCGTTAAGCTGTAACCGGATGACCCTGGTTTAATTTAAAGAACAGGAGGATCTAATGTACCTGCGCTTTGAGTATCGTTTTGATTGCGATAACGAGGTGATGGTGAGCCGGGTTTGCGCCAAGTTGATTGACGCTCTGTTCAATTATTTTGGAGAGCGAAAGTTCTCTCCGGAGGAGCAAGATGGCGTTATCAAACTCGCCCTTAACGATTGCTGGCCTCTCGAAACCACTATCGTGGTGGGTAATGGCTCAGTGGTGGGGGATTTGAAATTGACAGGCAGGTTTAATCCGACTGAGGCCTTCATTCGGAGAACTGTCGATCAGCATGCCCGTGAGATCGGCTTGCGGCCGGCGATGCCGGGCGCGGTTGTGGGGGCGGCGTAGATTTGGTGCGGGGGATCGCCTTGACCTTAAGTGGTCAAGGCGATTTATTTTTGGCAAACGAGGCAGAAGTGGGTGCCGCGACCGTTTAGTTTAATTTTTTGGATTAGTTCTCGGCACTGCTTACAGCTTTGACCACCGCGGCCGTAAACTTTTAAGTAGGCCACCATGCGGCCCTGGCCGCCGTTGGAGCGGCGGTAATTACGGGCGGAGGTGCCCTTTTTGGCGATTGATAATTTCAAAACGCTCACGATGGAGTGATAGAGTTTTTCTATTTCTTTTTTGCTGAGACTTGCCGCCAGGCGATCAGGCCGAACTCCCGCCAAGAAGCACGCCTCGTCCACATAAATATTTCCCAAACCGGCAATGAGCTGTTGGTCGAGGAGGATTTGTTTGAGGCGTCGCCTCGGGTAGTGCTTAATAATTTCCCCGAGAATCGCGGGAGAAAAATTACGGCTTAAAGGCTCTGGTCCGTGGCGGTCAAAAATTTTTTCAGCTTCGGTCTTGGGCAAGACCTTGAGCCAGCCAAATTTGCGCAGATCGTTAAAGCGGAGGCGCGAGCCATCGGTAAAATCAAATATGGCTCGGGTGTGTTTGCTTGGTTCGCGAGTTGGTGGAGCTGGGTGTCCGCCCATCACGGATTGCCCGCGAGTGGGCTCAAAGATTAGTTGGCCCGTCATCTTGAGGTGGATGAGCAGATTTTCGTGCCCAGCGAGTTCGAAGATTAGAATTTTAGCTCGTCGTTCGACGGCGGCAATTTTTTTACCAGTCAAGGGGAGAGCAAACTTTTCCGAAGTAAAGGCCTTAATTTTTTTGCCCACCAACACCCGCGCCAGCTCGCGCTTGAGCGTCTCCACTTCGGGTAATTCTGGCATGCGGATAGCTTATCTGGTTTAGGAAATTTTGGCTAACTCTTCTGTGGTAATGCCCTTATCGCTCCACGGTTCTTTGGTGCCAGCGGCCCGCATAATGTAGGGATCAGTGCCTTTGCCCGTGATCAAAACGACGTCTCCCGGCTGAGCGGTTTTTAAGGCTTGGCGAATTGCTTCTCGGCGGTCCATGATAATTTTATATTTCCCCGAGTCTTTAACCCCGGCGGCGACTTCTTTAACGATTTTTTCTGGGTCTTCGTCGTAAGGATCTTCGTCGGTAAAGAAGATTTGGTCGCAGTAGCGTCCGGCGATCTCGCCCATCACTGGCCGCTTCCAGCTATCGCGGCCGCCACCGGTGCCTCCTAAGACACAGATTTTGCGTTGGTGGGGGAATGATTTATAAACCGCTTCGAGTGAGTCAGGAGTGTGGGCGTAGTCGACGATGATCTCAAAAGGCGCGCCGGCTACTTTTTCCATTCGGCCAGCTACGCCTTTAAATTTTTTGATAGCGCGGGTGATTGTGTCACGAGAAATTCCCAGGGCCTCGGCCAGCGTGCCAGCCGCTAGAATATTATATTTGTTAAAGTCGCCGATTAAAGAACTCTGGTTAACATAATCCGGGGCCTCGGCCAGACGGAAGGACCGGGTATCGGCGACGCCGAGGGCGGCAAAATGGGCCGATTCGGGGTCGTCGCCGTTGATGATTAGGAGTGGTCGGGCGGTGCGCGAGCGGAGTAGCTGGCGGGCTAACTCGATCTTGGCAGCACGGTAATTCTCGTAAGAGCCGTGACTCTCAATGTGCTCCGGGGCGAGATTGGTAAAGACGAAGGCGTTGAGGTTGATCCCGCGATGGCGGTATTGCGGGGCCCCCTGGCTCGTCATCTCAATGACGGCGTGGGTGCAGCCGGCTTGGAGGGCTCGGTGGAAAAATTTTTGCAGCCAGCCTCGGCCGGGCATCGACATCTTTTTTAAATTTGGCTCAGAGTGATTGTCGATTTTAGTCCTTACGGTGGAGGCGAGAGCGGTGCGGTAGCCGGCTTCTTCTAAAATGGCGTTGATCAGCTCGGCGGTCGTACTCTTGCCTTTGGTTCCGGTAATGCCGATGACGAAAAGTTTTCGGGAGGGGAAGCGGTAAATCGCGGCGCTACCGACGGCCCAGAGCCAGTGATAAATTTGATGGAACAATTTAATCATGATTTAGAGCTTAGGAATTTAAGAGCCGCCTTTACTTTGTCGCCAGTGTCGGAGAGTTCGGCCGGCAGTTGGCGCAAGGCGTCCCGGGCTTCTCTTAAGCCGTAGCCCAGGGCCTGTAAGGCCTCGATTACTTCGGCTTCGCCAGTGAGGGTGGCGCTTGATTCGGCGCTGGCTAAGGCGCCTAACTTATCGCGCAATTCGAGAATAATTTTTTCCGCGCTTTTCTTGCCGATGCCGGAGACGCGGGTGAGATAAGAAGAGTCGCCCGCGGCGATTGCTCGTTCGAGGGTGGTAGGCGGCGCCAAAGAGAGGATCCCGAGGGCGCTTTTAGGGCCAATGCCCGAGATCGAGATCAACAGTTCAAAAAAATTTAATTCGGCCTGTTCTAAAAACCCGTAGAGGTCTAAGGCGTCTTCGCGAACAATCTGATGGATCCAGAGCCGGAGCGGTTCAGGCGTGATGGCTCCCAGTTGGCGTTGGGCCTCGGCCGAAACGTATACCTTGTAGCCCACGCCGCCGACCTCTAAAATCAAGTAACGTTCGCCTCGGTAAGCGACCTTGCCAGTCAATTGACCAATCATGCCGCTAGTATACCGTGACGTTGCTTTTTTCTCTATTCTCGGTATACTCCTAGGGATATGGCAATTACCAAGTCAGCAAAAAAGGCGATCCGCTCATCCGAGCGCAAGCGTGTCTTTAACGTCCGTCGTAAGCGCGTGATGGTAGAAGCGGTTAAGCAGGTTAAGAAACTAGTTTCGAGCAAGGAGGTTAAGGCCGCCGCCAAGGAGTTGGCCGCCGCTTATCAGGCCATCGACAAGGCCGCTAAGCGTGGCGTGATCAAGAAGAACGCCGCCGCTCGCAAAAAGTCTCGCCTCGCTGCGCTCTTAAAGCGCTCTCAGTAATCCTTCGGGTCCTCTCGGTAGGAATCGAACCTACATCGTGGGTTCCGCAAACCCATATTCTATCCATTGAACTACGAGAGGGTAACGTTCTGTATCCTACACGAAAATAGTCTCGGCGCAAAGCCGCAGGCTTAAAAACCTAGTTCCTCCCAAATAATATCGATGACGGATTCTTCGTGACGCTGTTCTGGCAGGTATTGGAGCAGAAATTCGCGCGCTTGCTCGTTAGTGATGTTTTCGGGGAGAGGGACGACTAAGTGGGGCAAAAAGGTGCGCTCCGATTCGATAATTATTTTGTGAGGATGACGATCGTCATGGACCCAAAAAGAATGGAGGCGATCGTAGGGGAAGAGACGGTTGCTAATTTTAAGTCCGCGCGGTGAGAGAGAATAATTAATCATTTCTGGTTTCCGGACGCCGTAGAGAATGAGGGTAAAGGCTCCTAAAAGGACGATAATGGCAAACAAAAAGTTAGCCAACAAAAGGGCGATCAGAAAAAATATTGCCGCGATAATCCCAAGGGACCAGTACCACGTGCTAGTCTTTGGTTGATGAATGTACTCGGGTGCTTGCCACTCAAAACTTTTAGGCAAATCCATGGGCTCATTATACCATTAAGTGGTTTGTCAAACAGGGGGAAAGTGCGCTAGTGTAGTTTTGTTGGAGGAGTGGCAGAGTGGTCTATCGCACCTGTCTTGAAAACAGGAGTCTCGCAAGGGACCGTGAGTTCGAATCTCACCTCCTCCGCACTGGGTACTGAACCCACAATGCCCGCTATTTACTTTTTGTCAAACTCTGTGCTAGTTATATATCCGGCGCGGATTAATGCGATTTGCGCACAGTTCTTCGTAATAGGAGACGTTTACATGGGCAAGTTAATGCAGTGGATGCAAGGCGAGCTCGAGGGGATCGGGGCCGCGGATGTTAAGGCGCCCGAGTTTTCGGTGGCCGTCGGCGAGGAGGTGCTCGGTACTCTGACCGATCTCTACCTGCAGAAGCTCTGGGTGCTCGGCGAACGGTTGAGTAACGAGTTGGCGACTCTTGCCAAGGAGCCCGCTCACAAGCGGAATACGATCACTCTGAGCGAGAAGAAAGACGTCGTGTACACGCTCTTCTGGACCGGCCTTCGGCACGAGCTTTCCGAGGACGCTCTCGTGAGGTTCGACAAGGAGTGTTCCATGATCGGTATTCGCAAGGGCTGGGAGATCGTGGCCTGTCGCAAGCCCCAGTTTTCGCTGCCCGCCGTCCTCCTGGCGTTCGGGCCCCGCATTCCGATTCCGGGCTAATCTGTACATTGGATGGGAAGTCATTATCAGGCGACCAAATTTTTGGTCGCCTTTTTGTTGCGTGAAAAAAGGGCTCCTAAGATGTCTATGTGTTGTGTTTTACTTTTGCAATATTTGTGATAAATTGCGTCTCAGTGGAGTACTTTCAGGGCATAAGCATGATTAGGCCCTGCCTCGGCGGGTTAACCAGTCCTGCAGATCAGATGATTCTCACCGCCATCTGACGAGCATTAGAGGATCGAGATCTCCTCTGAGCTCGGAGGTAGTCAGTCCTCCATCGTGCGGTGACACAGTGCTTCGCCAGGATCATGCGCCCAATCAGCGGGGTTCGTCAGGCGCCAAGCGGCTAATCTCTCCACTTGGGCTGACGGTAGCCAGTCCGTCCGAACACAACAACTCGCTGGTTGTCGGAATTAAGACCAATCTTTCTTACTAAAGATTGGTCTATTTTTTTACCAAATTTTATCCGTTTAAGAACTTTTTATGCGGCAAATCAGGGCGCTCAGGTTAATCGTAAAATATATAGAACTAAGCAACGCAGGTTATCATTCTTTCGAGTTGCGGTTGGCGAAGAAGAAGATGTAGATAATCTCCAAGATCCCTACGGTGTTGAGAATAAGTAGGGCAATAAACCACTTGGGTTCACCGCGCCGAGCGGCTTTCCAGAGGGCGGCGCCTTTCCAAGCCAGCGACCAGATCGCCATGATCACAAAGAGCGGCCAATAAACTTCGAGCGTTTGCTGTAATTGCGTTAAATTGGTAGTCATATATTAAGTATAATCAAGTGCTATGATAACACAATGAGATTAGCCGGAATCGATTATGGATCTAAACGAGTGGGGGTGGCGCTCACGGATGAGTCGGGGCGTTTTGCTTTGCCGTTGGCCGTTTTCCCCAATGATGCTGATTTGGTCCCAGCGCTCGCGACGTTGTGTCGCGAGCGCGGCGTCGGGACGGTCGTCGTCGGCGAGTCGCGCACCCTGGCTGGTCAGCCCAATCCGATTATGAGTCGAGCGCTGGCTTTTGCTCGGCAGCTGCGTGCGGCTACTAATTTGCCGATTGAGTTCGAACCAGAGTTTTATACCAGCGCGGAGGCCGAGCGATTGCAGGGCAAGGTCAAAGATCTTGATGCTTCAGCTGCCGCGTTAATTTTAAAAAGTTACATTGATAAGCAATCTAAGTCATAAATTATGAATGTTAGTTACGATCAATTTAAGTTAGTCGAGATGCGGGTGGGCGAGATCTTAAGCGCTGAGCGGGTGCCCGAGACAGATAAACTTCTCCGCTTGTCGGTAAATTTTGGGGAAGCCTCGCCGCGACAAATTGTTTCCGGCATTGCCGCTTACTTTCCTGAGCCGGCCTCACTTGTGGGTACTAAGTGTGCTTTTGTGACTAATCTCGAGCCGCGCGTCATTCGCGACCTAGAGAGTCAGGGGATGATCATGGCCGTGGGCGAAGGCGAAACTTTTTCATTACTGCGCGTCTCGGCCAGTGCTGTTCCGGGTAGTCCGGTAAAATAATTTTCGACGCGACTTAAGTGCGGTATACTTATAAGCGATGGTTGCTCCGTCGCTCTTTAAGTTTTTGGCGCCGCCGCGATACCTCGCGCTTAATCCGGTGGGCCTCGACATTTCCGATCAGTCGGTAAAATTTTGCCGTCTAACCTACGGTCGCCGAGGATTGCGAGTGGTGGCGCTTGGCGAGCGCGCTCTGTCGGCCGGCTTGATCGAACGTGGTCGCGTGCTGGACGGCGCTAAGTTATCGGAGGCTTTGCGGGGCTGGATTAAAGATTTTGGTTCGCGCTTTGTCTACGCCTCCTTGCCGGAAGAGTTGGGCTACGTCGTTAAGATGGGTTTGCCGGCGCTCAAGCCCGTCGAGCTGCGTCAGAGCATCGAGCTCCAATTAGAGGAGTATGTGCCCTTGCCGGCCACGGGGGTAGTGTTTGATTATGAGGTAATCCATGCGCCCGCTCACGTTCATGATGGGTATGATCTGGCCGTCTCGGTCTTCCCCAAAGAGATGGCCGAGCAGTATACCCAAGCTCTAGCCGGCGCCGGTCTCGCGCCTTTGGGTCTGGTGATCGAGGCACAGGCCATAGCCCGATCTTTGCTGAAGCGAGGGAGTGAGGGAGCCGCTTTGTTGATTGACGTGGGCAAGACGCGTACGGGCTTGTTTGTTACCGTGGGGACGCGCGTGGTGCTGACTTCCACAGTGGACCAAGTTGGCGGCGATCTCATCAATCGAGCGGTGGAGCGTGGCTTGTCGGTGTCTCGCGAGGAGGCGATTAAGCTTAAGCGAGAGCATGGATTGTTGCAGTCTGGTGACGGTAAGGTGCTTAACGCGCTTTTGCCAGCGGTCTCGGTGTTGCGCGATGAGGTGGGCAAGTTCTATGACTATTGGCGCGCGCACGAGGGGGGCAAGGCGGGGAATGGCGGGGCTCTTAAGCGGATAATTTTGTGCGGGGGCGAAGCGGCTCTGCCTGGCTTGGTCGAATATCTAGGTTCAGGTCTAGACGTGCCGGTGGAGCTGGGCAATGTTTGGACCAATATTATTGATACCGAAAATGTGGTGCCGCCTCTGCCGCTGACCGAGTCTTTGCGTTACGCGACCGCTTTGGGTTTGGCTTTGCGACCCTTTAATCATCTGCCACTATGATTAATCTTTTACCACCAGAAGAAATTAAGGCCCGGATCCGGTCTTATCACGCTCGGCGGCGAGTGGTTTACGGGGGAGCGATTTTGGGTTGGGTGGTGGTGGCGGTTATTTTGACTGGCGTGGTTTACGCCCGATTGCACTTTAATCAAGTCGCCGTGCCGCCTCTGCCCGAGATTACTCAAGCTGGTGCCGATCTGGCCGCTTTGCCTAAGCGTTTGGACCGCTTGAGTACGGACCTCGCTAAGCAGACGGCCTTTCTTGATTTGCTTGGCAAGACTCTGTCGCACCGCAATCAAGCCGTGCGGATCACCGACATCCGTTATGCCGAGGAGGATAAGACTCTCCAGATTGAGCTGGCGGGCTTCGCGCTGAGCCGGCAAAGTTTGCTCCAGTTTTTAGAAGAGTTTAAGAATGATCCCACCTTTAGCGTGATCGATTCGCCGATTTCTAATCTTATTAAAGAGCGCGACGTGCCCTTTACTTTGTTGTTGTCTGCTCCCGCACCATGAACTTACGCTCACCCCACTTCCATTTAATAATGATGTTGACGGCCATCGCGGTGATGATGGGGGTGGCCGCGGCTGGTGTTTATTTGGTGTGGCGGGAGTATGAGCAGACGATGGCGACTCAGCGGGCTTATTATCAAGCCAAACATGAGCAGGAGGCGGCCGAGGCCACGGCGGCGACAGTGGCTAATTTGGCCCAAGAGTTGGCGGCCATTAATGCCTACTTCGTTAACCCCGACACCGTCTCCCGAGTGATCGAAGATTTAGAAAAGCTGGCGGCGGTAACCCGGGTTGAGTTTGCCTTAGCCGAAGCGGCGATTGTGGAGAGTGGCCCGGAGGTCCAATTGTCGTTCGCGGCGCGCGGATCTTTTGGCAATCTGACCAAGTTGGTGGGACTGATCAGTACGATGCCTTATGCCATTCGAGTTAGTGGAGCCGAGTTGGGGCAGATTGGCCCGGGGCAGTGGCAGGGACAGTTTTCTTTACGAGTAACGAGCTTCGAACTCTAGATTATGAATTTGTCTTTTAAAAATTGGCGTCAGAAATTGTTGGCCGGTTATTACGAGCGACGTGATCGCGATCCGCTGAAGGTGGCGCTGGACCCTTATCATGATTGGGCGAGACTCTTTCGGTGGTGGGTGCCGGCGGTCGCTTTGTTGTTGGCGGGGGGAGCAATCGCTTCGTGGTGGTTGGGGCAGACGCCAACTCGCGCCGAGCGCTCGGCAACGGGGAGCGTGGCGCCGGCCGTCTCGGCGCCACGCGTGGGTGGAGTGGCGGCGATTGTCGCCGAGCGCTCGGCTAAGCATCGGGAGTATCTCACGGCTAGTACGACTTTGTTTGTTGACCCCAGCCGGTAAGCCAGAGTAGAGTGAAAGGGCCCTTGTAGTTCAATGGATAGAACACCGGACTTCTAAGCCGGCTATGTAGGTTCGATTCCTACCGGGGGCACAAAAAACGCGGTCGAACTTAGTTCGACCGCGCCGGCGGCAGAAAGGACACTCAGCCAAATTTCAGGAACGGTAAGAGGTGATCAAGGATGGTTTTGATTTTTTCGTGCCAAGCATCCTTGGTATTCAGTGCCCGCTTCTCCAGGCGAGGGGTCTCGAATTCTTCGGGGGAGCCGTCATCGTTGAGCCAGAGGGTGACTTCACCAGAGTGGGCGGTGGTCTTGATCCGAACGAAATCGGTTACGACGTGTTTACTGGAGCGAATTCTTTCCCTGGTGACAGTAAGCAGGTCATCAAGCAGGGAAATTTTCACTTTTTCTCCGAATTGGGTTCGGGCCGATTTTCTTTTCCACCCGCCTTCATTTTTGCGAAAAAGTTCCTGGTGTTCTCTGATGAGAGAGAGGACGTCTGCGAGGGTTAGTTTAGGATTAATTGCCTTCCTTTTTGGGTCGGCCATGTAGAGTCTCCTTTTTTGGTTAAAACAAGAATTGATGGGAAGGACTGGCTGTTGGCACTCTACTACACAATCGATTTTTTGTCTTGTGGGCGATGAGGGACTCGAACCCCCGACCTTCCCGGTGTAAACGGGTTGCTCTACCAACTGAGCTAATCGCCCGGCCCATTGATTATAGTGTACACTATACCATGCGTCCATAATTTACAATGCCCGAGCCAGAAATTATTTTTCAGAACGCTGATTGCTTGGTTTTAAATAAGCCCGCCGGCTTGGCTGTCCACCCTGATCGTTTTACCTCAGGCGGGACGTTGGCTGATTGGTTGTTGTCTCACTGGCCAGAACTTAGTGTTGTCGGCGAGCCAGTGATTTTGCCCGACGGGACGACGGTGCCTCGGCCGGGGATTGTCCATCGGCTCGATCGTGATACTACGGGCGTTTTGGTGGTGGCAAAAAATCAGACGGCGTTTGAATTTTTTAAAGAACAGTTTGCCCAGCGGACGGTTAGTAAAGAGTATCGAGCGATTTTGTTGGGACAACTTAAGAATGATCAAGGAGTAATTGATTTGCCAATTGGCCGGTCGCGTAAGGATCCGCGGCGACGTTTGGCGGGGCGGGGGGCAACGGGGCAATTGCGCGAAGCGTTAACCGAGTATCAGGTTTTGGAGCGTTTCGCTGGTTTTGTGTATGTGGCCGCTTTCCCCAAGACGGGGCGGACGCATCAATTGCGAGCTCATTTTAAGGCGATCTCGGCGCCGATTGCTTGCGACCCGCTTTATGGGGCGCCGGCCTGCCCGCCAGGCTTGGCGCGGCAGGCCCTCCACGCTTATCGCGTGGAGTTAGCCCTGCCGACCGGTGGTCGGCAGGGCTTTACGGCGCCCTTACCCCAAGACCTCACCGGGGCCCTGGAGCAACTTCGCGCCGGGCTTGATAATTTAAAAGAGGCGTGATAGATTACAATCTCGTATGATCAAGATTTCTCCCATCAATGTGGACGAACGCAAAGTCCTCGACCTCTCGGCCGGCAACACCGTCCGGGTGTGGCAAAAGATCCAGGAAAAGGGTAAGACTCGTCTCCAGGCTTTTGAGGGTTTGGTGATTGCTCGTAAGCACGGCGCCGAGCCGGGCGCGACCTTCACCGTCCGCAAGGTGGCTTCGGGTGTTGGTGTTGAGAAAATCTTTCCGCTCTATTCTCCTTTGATTGATAAGATTGAGGTGGTCCGTCGCGCCAAGGTCCGTCGCGCCAAGCTCTATTATATTCGTACCAAGGTGGCCAAGGAGGTTCGCCGCGCCATGCGCAATGTCCAGTCTGCCGTCGCCGCTCCGGTAACGGCTGAGGTTGTAAGTGAGGAGTCTTCGGATTAAGCTAGAGGCAAGCGCGGGTGGCGAAATTGGCAGACGCACTACCTTGAGGTGGTAGCGCCGCAAGGCGTGGAGGTTCAAATCCTCTCCCGCGCACCATGGGTGATGTTTTAAAAACTCTTTTTTGGTTTATCGTGGCGTTGGGCGTCATTCTGGGCCTGATGGCTTGGTAGCTTGCAAGTTTTTTATCTAGTGGCATAATAAAGGCAGACCTGATTTCACTTTTTAGGAGGATCCTAAGGTGCAATATAAGGTGGTGATTAAGTCGGCGCGAACCGGACAAGTTCTCTGGGAGGCGATGCGGCCAGCCAAGTCCGCACTGCAGGCCCAGAACTGGGTTCGTCGATATCTGTTCGGCACAAAATCCTTTGCCGCGTTGGAGCAGGATGGGTATGTCTTTGAGACGGCGGAAGTGCTTCCACCTCGTCCTTCGACTTCGTTTCGGCAGCCGGCGTTCGCCCGTCAACTTTTGTTCTCTTTTTGTAATCAATCTGAGTCGCTGGCAGCTTTTACCCGCTAGCCGGAGACTCGTCGCTCTGGGCGCCCCTCTTACCAAGGGCGCCCTTTTGCTATACTAGGGGCATGCTTTACACTGGCGCCGGCGACGGCGGATTAACGACCACTTTCGGCTGCGATCAAAAGATTTCGAAAAGTTCGGCGGTGGCCGAGGCGTTTGGCTCGCTTGATGAAATTAATTCGTTATTGGGCGTGCCTAAGGTAGTGGCGGAGGCAGAGCTAGCGGAAGTGTTGGAACAGGCCCAGCAGACGCTTTTTATCGTCCAGGCGGAACTGGCTGGCGCGGACAAGACGGTGCCGGAGGAGCGCGTTCGCGCTTTGGAAAAGTTGATTAACGAGATCGAAAAAGAGTTACCGCCGATTCGAACCTTTTTCGTCTCCGGCGGGACGTCGCTGGCGGCCCAACTCGACTTTGCGCGGACGGTGGCGCGGCGGGCCGAGCGGCGCGTGGTGGCGGTGGCGGAGGAGCGGTCGGTGGGCAAGTGGACGCTGGCTTACCTCAACCGACTCTCCTCGGCGCTCTATGCTCTTGCTAGACTCGCTAACCATAAGTCTGGTATAAAGGAGCAACCGCCTCGGTACTAAGCCGATTTCGGGTACATGGTGCCTATAGTTTAGTGGTAAAACTCCGCTCTGTGGAAGCGGTATCGTGAGTTCGATTCTCACTAGGCACCCACACCTATATTTCTATTGCAGACTGTCTGACAGACGGCGTTTTAACTGTGCTAAAGCGCGGCCGTCCTTCTTGAGCGACGCCTCTCTATTCCGCGCATCACTCTCGGTGGAGTAAGCCTCGTAATATTTCAGGACAAAAGGACGGCGAGGTTTAGTGGAAGGAACTTTGCCGGTGTTGTGATCAGCCAGTCTGCGTCGCAAATCATTGGTAGAGCCAAAATAAAGCTTGTCATCTTTCTCACTTTTTAGCACATAGACATAAAACATTCCTTGATTATATGATTTGCGACGATAGAAACATAGGTGTGGGTGTAGGCACCCAGTGATTTGACTTTCGCTCAGGATAAATAACTTCCTCCGCTACGACGGCAGCCACTTTAGCGGCCTCAGAAAAGTTGTTTGACGGTAAATTTAAAATATGTCAATCTAGCGGTGGTTGGCTTGCTTGGAGCAAGCTTTGGATTTGATCCGGTTTAGCCACAACCGGGTCAGGCGGTAGTTATTACGAAAGGGGCGTCATGAAAGGTGGCGACATTTATTGTCTCATGGTGTCTGGTCCTGGATTGACCGATGGCCTGCGCAGCCTCTTGTTTAATCAGGCCAGGAGACTGCTACAATATAAGAAGGGCTATTGCCGCTTTCGGGGCAGTGATTTTGAGGGAGCGGTTTCCACTACCAACGAGACGGGTGTGATCGGTTCGGTGTCGGGGGTGATCTTTCAGGCCAAGCTCGACATTGGGAATCGGACGATCGAGGCGCGGTATCTCGTTAGGGCCGGTGACCTGGCCGACGGCGAAGGTCAGTGGATCGAATGGGACGGCACTCTTCCGTTTGATCCTTCGTTGAATTAGTTGTTGTGGGGTGCGGGGCGCACGAACGCGAGTTCCATTGGGGCTCGCGTTTTTTTATTGGCGGTATCTATTTGACTTTGGATTTTAATATTGTAATTTGATGGTCGGTGGTTCTTTGAGGAAAGCTAGGATCCATAATTAGGAGATTGAAAGGAGATGTCATGGATTCGTTTGTTGACAGGGCAAAGCGGTTTGCGTTGAGGGCCCATGAAGGGCTCTTCCGGGAAAATGCTGCCAGAGAGCCATACTCAGTGCATATTGAGGAGGTGGCTGATCTCGTTATGAAGGCTGGCGGTAACCCAGAAGAAGTCGCGGCCGCCTGGTTGCATGACGTGGTCGAGGACACTGGCATTACCCTCGACCAGTTGAGAACGGAATTTGGAGAAGTTGTGGCCGAAATCGTTCATGGGTTGACCGATCCACCCGAGTTTGAGGGAATGCCAACCTTAGACCGCAAAATGCTTCAGGCCAAACGTGTTGCCACCGAAAGCGACAGCGTGAAGCTGGTCAAGATCGCTGATCAGACTTCCAATACCAGATCGGTCGCGGTCGATCCTCCAGTGGGATGGAATCCTGAAAAATGCGTCCTCTATGTTGAGGGTGCGCGGCGTATTGTGGCCCAATGCCAGGGGGTTAGTATTTTTCTTGAGGCGGAGTTTGCCAAGGCCCATCAGGCCTCCACTCAAAGGTGGGGAGAATTCTCTGGCTGAGCCTCTTCGAAAAGAAAAGTATCCTAAACCGCATGGCTTGCCTGGGAATGGCTTTTCTGGCTTGATAGAAGGGATAAACCAAAAGGAGTTTTTTAAAATGTCCCCCGAGCGGCGTGAGCGGCTCGGGGGATTTGTTATGATTAATGGACTAAATGATGACTTTTCGGGAAAAGATTTATGAATTGACGCGGGCCATCCCACCCGGTCGCGTCGCGACCTACGGCCAGCTTGCCCTTAAGTCTCTCAATCTTATCCTTAAGAGTGTCTCAAGCTTGGAATGTAGATTGGTTGCCGCTCTTTTGCTTGCTGCCATGACTTTCTCCTAGTGAGAATGAAAAAGGGCTCTCACACAACTGGAGTCATGTGAGAGCCCTGCCCATCAGAATTTTTTGCTTTTGGGCTTGATGCTCTGCACCCCAACGTAGGGATGCAACACTTCGGGGATGAGTACGGTGCCGTCGGCCTGCTGGTTGTTCTCGAGGATGCTGAGCATCGTTCGAGTAACGGCAACAGCTGTTCCGTTGAGGGTGTGGACGAAGTCGGTCTTGCCGGAAGCGTTGTCCCTGAACTTGGTGTTCAAACGTCGTGCTTGGAAGTCGGTGCAGTTTGACGCGGACGTCACCTCACCATATCCGCCACCTTCGCCGACAAAAGGCATCCACGCCTCGATGTCGTACTTCCGGTAGGCCGGGGTTCCCAGATCGCCCTTGCACATGAGCAAGACACGATAGGGGAGCTTCAGGGCCTGATAGAACTCTTCCTCGATTGCGAGCATCTCTTCGTGAGCGGCTGCGCTCTTGTCGGGATGAACGAATTGGTAGAGTTCGACCTTGCTGA
>CAZYXJ010000002.1:0-119978 GCA_964651115.1 uncultured Candidatus Saccharibacteria bacterium
AAAGTTGGAATGTCTTCACAAGAGACGGCTGGACAGGTGTTGCATGGCTGTCGTCAGTTCGTGGTTTGAGTTGTTCCCTTAAGTGGGGTAACGAACGCAACCCCTGTTGCCTGTTACAAGTGTCAGGCAAGACTGTCCGCCTGTGGCGGAAGGAAGCGGGGATGACGCCAAGTCAGCATGACCCTCTGATATCCTGGGCTACACGCATGATACAATGGCCACTACAATGGGTTGCGACGAGGTAACTCTGAGCTAATCCTCAAAAGTGGTCTCAGTTCGGATTGAGGGCTGCAATTCGCCCTCATGAAGTTGGAATCGCTAGTAATCGCAGGTCAGCTATACTGCGGTGAATACGTTCTCGAGTCTTGTACTCACCGCCCGTCAAGCCAGGGGAGCCGGGAGTACCCGAAGTTCCGCATTTTGCGGGCCGAAGGTAAGCTTGGTAACAAGGGTTAAGTCGTAACAAGGCACGGGTAGCGGAAGCTGCTCGTGGATTTATTCAGGTGAAAACTCGCTCGCTTTATGGCGCTTAGGCGCCGTGGGGTTGAGCTTATAGTTAGTCGATTGTCTCAGCGTTACGTTGGGACGCTTGGCCACCGAGTTAATGGTGGAGACGATAAGAGCAGTCTTTAAATGCTTTTTGGCACCAGGAAAGACTGGCATTGGAACGGAACAAAAGAAAGCTAGTAAACATCTCACTGTTGACATATTTTTATACCATGATACAATCATGGTTAGTTTTGGTGGCTGAGGAAATGGGGACGTACCCATGATCCGCAGTCTCTCGGAGTAGGAGGTCCGAGTTGAAACTTTCCATCTTTTTTGTAGCCCTCGCCGTCCTAGGTTTATCCCAGGCGGCGCGGGCGGAACGGCCGCCAGCGGAATTGCTTCGGGCTCTGCGAGTCGTGGAGTCCAAAGGTAATCCGCAGGTGGTGGGAGATCGTCATTTGCGTCAATGGGCGTATGGTGATCTCCAAGTCCGCCAGCCGTGCGTTGACGACGTCAACGCACGGTACGGCACGAAATATCGTGCCGTGGATTGCTTGGGCAATCCGGCGTTGTCGGCAGAGATTTGTGCTAAGTACATAAATCTTTACGCCACCCAGCAAGTTTTGGGTCGACGGCCGACACTGGAAGATATGGCCCGCATTTGGAATGGCGGGCCAACAGGATGGAAGAAGACCAGTACACGGAAGTACTGGACCAAGGTTAAGGCGGAGTTGGCGCGGAAGTAGCCAAGGCCTGACCCTGGGGAATCAGAAGACATGGAGGTCGCCGCGTGGTGGAATCACAGGCGACTTTTCTTTTTAATTTTAAATTGCTATAGTTTGGCCGAGCTCTCGCTTGGGCGTATAGTTCAGTGGTAGAACGCTGTCCTGATAAGACAGAGGTCGTAAGTTCGATTCTTACTACGCCCACCTTGGCCGGAGTGGTGAAATTGGCAGACACGCACGCTTCAGAGGCGTGTGAGCTCACGCTCGTGGAGGTTCAAATCCTCTCTCCGGCACCTAAAATATGGAAGCAAATCGTGAGGCATGGGAGCGAGAGTATCAAAATTTTTCTTTACTTAATCGGGCTTTTTCACCAACGCTTCAGTCTAATCTGAGCGATTTTCTTCGCTGGCTCCGGCGTCAGCATAATTTTTCCTTAGAGGACGCGCGGATTTTAGATCTTGGTTCTGGGGTCGGTCGTAACGCGATTGAGTTGGCTCGGCGCGGTGCTCAGGTTACGGGTTTGGAGTTTTCGCCTCGCGCGGTCGCGATTGCCCGAGAGCGCAGCGCGGTGGCCAATGTTTCGGTTGATTATTTAATTCATGACGTCGGGATGCCCTATCCTTTTCCTGACCAGTCTTTTGAGTTAGTTTTTGATGTTACTTGCACTAATTCTCTTTCTCGCGTTGGTCGCGAAGTTTATTTGGCGGAAACTCGCCGAGTGTTGGCTCCAGGGGGTTGGTTATTTGTTCGCGCCTTGGCGCTTGATGGCGATCGTCATGCCGCCACTTTGCTTAAACGTTTTCCGGGCGCTGAGCCAGACACTTATGTTTTGCCGGAGCTCGGCGTTACCGAGCGGGTCTTTAGACGAGAGGATTTTTTGGCCACCTATCAGCCTTATTTTAAGGTGGTAGAGCTGATCAAAATTAGTCGGTATGTTACATTTAAGGAACGTAAATATAAACGCAATTATTGGATTGCCTACCTGCAAAAACATGACTAAGTGGCAAGAATTTTTCCGAGGTAAAAAGATTACCGTGATGGGTTTAGGTCTGTTGGGTCGCGGTTTGGGGGATGTTAAATTTTTGGCTTCGCTCGGAGCTGAGTTAACGGTGACGGATCTAAAGACGGCTGAGCAGTTGGCTAGCTCGCTTAAACCTCTAAAAAAATTTTCCAATATTAAGTATGTTTTAGGCGAGCATCGCTTGGTCGATTTTAAGACGGCGGATTTGATAATTAAGGCGGCGGGCGTGCCGCTTGACTCGCTTTACGTGGCGGCGGCCTTAGTGGCGGGCGTGCCAGTTTATATGAGTACGGCGTTGTTTGTTAAATTTTTACCCGCCAAAACAACCGTGATCGGCGTAACGGGGACGCGGGGCAAATCAACGACGACACAGTTGATTTACGAAATTGTTAAAGCGGCTGGTCGGCGGGTACATTTGGGGGGCAATGTGCGCGGGTTATCGACCCTCGCGCAATTACCGAAAGTTCGTTCAGGCGATGTGGTCGTTTTGGAGTTAGATTCGTGGCAGTTGCAGGGTTTTGGTGATTTAAAGATCAGTCCGGACGTGGCTATTTTTACTACTTTTTATCCTGATCATTTAAATTATTACAATAATGATTTGGATTTATATTTTAGAGACAAGGCTAATCTTTTTCGTCATCAAACCTCGGAACAGGTCTTGATTGCGGGCCAGCAGTTTGCGCGGGGGCCACTCCGTCAGCGATTACTGCGGGTTAATCCGGAGGTTAATTTGGTTACTCCGCGCCCAACAGATTGGCCAGACTTATCAGCCCTGGGGATGATCGGCGAACATAATCGTCACAACGCGACTCTGGCAATTTTGGCGGCTCGTCAGTTGGGGATTAAAGCGGAGGTAATTACTAAAACGGTAAAAAAATTTACTGGCGTACCGGGACGATTAGAATTAGTCAGAGTGGTTAAGAAAGTTTCGTGGTACAACGACACCACGAGCACGACGCCGGAGGCCTTGGTGGCGGCGTTGGAGGCTTTGGGCCAAAAATTTGGTCAGAAAAAAATCACGTTAATTATGGGTGGAGCCGATAAGAAATTAGATTTTAAAAAAGCGCGCCAGGCGTGGCAAAAGTATTGTCGGCAGATTATTTTGTTGCCCGGTTCTGGGACGGAGAGATTGCGGCAAGCCAAATTAATTTCTGGTCAGCCGGTTAGCAGTATGAAGGCGGCGGTGCTCGAGGGTCGCGCGCTGGCTCGCCCGGGCGAGGTGGTCGTCTTAAGTCCGGGATTTGCTTCTTTTGGCCCACCGCCCGGGGGTTTTAAAAATGAGTTTGATCGTGGGGACCAGTTTAATCGAGCCGTTAAGTTGTTATAATTGAATGATGATTTCGACTCGAGGCGTAGCGGGAGTGATTGGCCTGTTGCTGGTCGCCGTTATTTTAGTGGCCGGTGGCGTTATTTGGTGGGCGCAAGATGATTCGGTAACGCCGCCGGCCACTCCCACGGTGGCCACCACCTCGAGTGCGACTACGCGCTCTCGGTTTCGCCAAAGTTCGTGGCGTCGCCCGGGCTTGAGCAACGATACGCGAGGAGTTTTGCGAGCCGGTGATGTTGCTAAGCGAGCGGTGGCCCTTAGTTGGGGCGACCAAGCCTTTTCCGTGACGGTCGAGGGCCAAGATCACGAGGTTAAGCTGGTGTCGCCCAGTGGTCGACAGGTGGCGGCTCAAGGGTTTAGGTATAATCCGGTTACTGGTCAGATGGAGTGGGATTTTTTGGTCCCCGATAACCGGGAGAGTGGCGAATGGGAAGTGGTGATTACTGCGCCCCCAACTTCTTCGGCTGATTCTGATGAAGATGATGACGATGAGGAAGTTGATTATCAGATCCATCCGCCCGCCTTTGAAGAGAATCCTTTGGTTCACGATCAGACGCCGCCAGTAATTGACGCGACCCCGGGAGTTGATTTGTCGATTTTGGTTGAAGAGACTTTTATGACAGATGCGGGTTCGATGGTTCGGCCCGTCGTGGGGGCTCGAGTGGTGGCCGGAGTAACTGATCCGTCGGGAGATGTCTTGGCGGTTGAATTGCCGGCGGTGGCTGGTCAGCCCGGCAATTACGCCGGAGTTTATCCTAATCGTGGCGAAGTTGGTATTTATCGGATTGAGTATGAGATTACGGGGCAAGATAGTACTGGTCGGCAATTTGTTCATTACGCCTACGGACAGTTTGAGATTGTGGCCACGGCCGGAGGTGGCTCGACGAGTACTAACCAGTGGTATAAAAAATACGATATTAATCGCGCCGGCGACGTCCGTTTGTTAAATTATTAGATTATGAAAGTTCACTTTATCGGCATCGGAGGGATTGGGATTTCGGCGATTGCGCGGATGTTATTGGCGGAGGGTATGGAGGTCAGCGGCTCGGATCAAGCCGCCGGTCAAGTGACGGCCGAATTGGAAAAGCTGGGCGCCAAAATTGCGATTGGCCATCGGGCCGAAAATGTTCCGGCGGGAGTGGGGTTGGTGGTCTATACGATCGCGATTACCCAAGACAATGCTGAGTGGTTGCGCGCGCGTGATTTGGGGGTGGAGCTAGTATCTTATCCTGAATATTTGGGACGAATTTCGGCTTCTAAATTTACCATCGCGGTGGCGGGGACTCATGGCAAAACAACGACGACAGCCATGGTGGCAGAGATTTTGGTGGCGGCAGGGCTTGATCCAACGGTGATCGTGGGCAGTTTTCTTAAGGGGCAAAAAAGTAACTTTATCGCCGGGAAAAGTGATTTGTTGGTGGTAGAGGCGTGCGAATATCGCCGGTCGTTTTTAAATCTTTCGCCGCGAATTTTGATTATCACTAATATCGACAATGACCATCTTGACTACTACACCGATCTGGCTGACATTCAACGAGCCTTTATCGAGTTGGTAGAAAAATTGCCGCCAGATGGCTTGTTGATCACGCGGCTTGAGGATCCAGTTTTGGCGCCGGTGGTGGCCGCTAGCCGGGTGCGCGTTTTGGATTACGAGCGGCTGGCCGAGGAGTTTTCTTTGAAAGTCCCCGGCGCTCACAATCGGGCCAATGCCAAGGCGGCGCTTGCGGTTGCCGCCGAACTACACGTGCCTTACGAGCGGGCCATGGTCGCGCTGGAGAGTTTTGCGGGGACGTGGCGTCGCTTCGAGTTCCGAGGAGAGCTCTCGAGTGGGGCCAAAGTTTATGATGATTACGGCCATCACCCGACCGAGATTAGAGCGACGCTGGAGGCGGCGCGCAGTCTTAATCCTAAGCGCTTGATTGTGGTTTTCCAGCCCCATCTCTATAGCCGGACAAAGAAATTGTTTGCCGATTTTGTGACGAGTTTGAGCTTGGCCGATTTGGTTTATCTGGCGCCGATTTACGCGGCGCGGGAGCCAGTTGATCCTTCGGTGACTAGCGAGCAATTAGCCGAGGCACTAGCGGCCGGTGGCCGACCAGCCAAAGTTTATGATCGACTGGAGACGATTGCCGAAATTTTAAAAGCAGAGTCTGTTTCTGGGGACGTGATTATCACGATGGGTGCGGGCGATGTTGTGAAAGTGGCAGACCTTCTTGTATAATCGGGCAGTGGTAAATCGAGAAATAAAAAATTGGAATAATTTCTATCTAGGTCTGGCCGTGGTGGTGGTGGCTTTGATTGGCATTCCTCTTATTTTTAAACAATTGGCCCTGGTCGTTCTTGGTTTGTTGATCGCCCTCTTCTCTTTGGCGCGTCCGGGGCGGCTCGTTACTCCTTCCTCAGCTGATCACCCTTTGACTCATGCGGAGTAGTAAAATTTTGGCCGGGGGAGTTTTTTTGTTGGCGTTGATTTTGGCGGCTGGTTGGTGGTATGGCGAGCGGGCGGGTTGGTGGCTGGCCAGTCCTTACGTGGCTACGGAGTCGCAATCGGAGCTTGAGACTGAGCCAGTTTTGCCGCCGACTCCCAAGGTAAAACATTTGCCAGCGCCCGAGTCGGTAAAAGCTCTGTACATGACTCAGTGCGCCGCCGCCACACCCTCTCTCACCAATCATTTGCTGGCTCTCGCCTCGTCGACCGAAATTAATAGCATTGTGATTGACCTTAAGGATTACAGTGGTACGGTTTCTTTCCCTTCGGCGACGGCGGTGGCGGGAGGTCCGGGTTGTACGATTCCTAATTTTGCTGAACTGGTCGAGAAAATGCATGACCAAGATTTGTACGTCATCGGACGTTTGACGGTTTTCCAAGATCCTTTGTTTACCAAAGTCCATCCCGAGTTAGCCGTTCAGAGTAAGAGCCGTGGCGGACCGTGGAAAGATCGCAAGGGTCTATCTTTTGTTGATGTTGGCGCGCGACCTTTTTGGACTTATATCGAATCCCTGGCGGGGGAGGCGTACCAGTTGGGTGTGGACGAAATAAATTTTGATTACATTCGCTATCCGTCAGATGGTGATATGAGCGATACCGAATATGCTCACTCGGTGGGTCCTAAGGCCGAGATGTTGGAGCAATTTTTCCAGACTCTTACTTCTTCGCTGCGCGCCAAATTTACTACTCCGCCAATTATTCTTTCGGCTGATTTGTTTGGTATGACGGCTACCAACTATGATGATTTAAATATTGGTCAGGTGCTGGAGCGAGCGTTGCCTCACTTTGATTACATTGCGCCGATGGTCTACCCTTCGCATTATCCCAAAAACTTTAATGGCTGGGCTAATCCCAACGAGCATGCTTACGATATTATTTTCTATTCGATGAGTCGGGCGGCTGAGCGGGCAGTGTCGACTACCACCCCGGTGGCCGGTTTGACTCACACCCGCTTAGGAACCTCGACGCCAGCTGTCTATGCTAAAGCCGCTTATTCGAAGGAAAAGTTGCGACCTTGGTTGCAAGATTTTGACTATCCAGTGACTTATACTCCAGAGATGGTTCGCGCGCAGATCCAGGCCACTTATGATGCTGGTCTTGATTCTTGGATGATGTGGGACCCCGCGAATCGCTACACCGTCTCGGTTTACGGCCGAGACTAATGATCCCATTGACTATATTGCAAATCTAGGTTATTATTCGGGGTGGTAATTTATTTGATTTCCTGGTCTTAAAACCGACTAAAGAAAGGGGTCTGTAATGTTCCGTTCCCTGTTTTCTTTCGTGTTCCATTGGGATATGGCTTGGGGTCTCTTGATTGCCCTTGTTGTGCCCTATGCTTTGGGGCATGAGCATTCCTGGGCCCTGGTGGCCTTCAGTGTCGTCTCGGCGTATGCTCCGGACGGTGATTTTATTCCCTTTTTGGTGTTCCGAAAATGGATACCGGTACCTAGCCATCGCGTGATCGGCCATCATCCAATATTCTGGTTGGGACTAGGTTTGGCAATCATGCCTTGGTCGCCAATCGGAGGGGTGATTTTGGCTCTGGGGACCATGTGCCATTTTCTCCACGACAGTGGGGAACCTCAAGGATTGCATTGGTTTTCTCCATTTAGTTGGAGGATGTGGCGCTTTGGTATGGCTGGATTTGTCGAGGTCTCCCCTGAAGTTCGCAGGGCAAGATTGAAGGAGCTTGAAAGGCTAGACGGCTGGGTTGAGGAGATTGGTCATCGGACCGAACTAGTAGAACCAGGAGTTGCCTATGCCGTCATTTTTTTGGCTGCCCTGAATCTTGTCGCGATTTATTGAGCGTCGACCCCACACTTGTTCCAACAAGAGTGGGGTCTTCTTTTTTGTGATTGTTGCGGTTATACTAAACAATATTATGACTCCGGGTCTGACATACTTTGCCGAGACGGATTTTCGCGGTCAGCGAACCAGGTTTGGTATTAAGGACGAGGATCGTACTCGTCATGTTTATGTGATCGGTAAGACCGGTATGGGCAAGTCGACCTTGCTCGAGAATATGGCCGCCCAAGACATTCAGAATGGTAATGGGGTGGCTTTTATTGATCCCCACGGTTCGGCCGTCGACAAACTTCTCGATTATGTACCGGAGCATCGCATTAAGGATGTAATTTATTTCGCGCCTTTTGATCTGGATTATCCGATTTCTTTTAATGTGCTGGAGGATGTAGGGAAAGATCAACGTCAGTTGGTGGTGAATGGTTTGATGAGCGCTTTTAAAAAGATTTGGGGCGAAGAATCTTGGTCAGATCGCATGGCTTATATTCTTACCAACATCTTGTTGGCGCTCTTGGAATACCCTGGTGCGACTCTGCTCGGAGTTAACCGTATCATTGCCGACAAGGAGTATCGCAATAAAGTTGTGGCTAACGTCACCGATCCGAGCGTTAAGTCTTACTGGTTGGATGAGTTTGCTAACTATACGGAACGCTTTGCGGCGGAGGCGACACCAGCGATTCAAAACAAGATCGGCCAATTTACTTCCAATCCGTTGATTCGTAATATTATCGGCCAGGAACGGTCGTCAGTTGATTTTCGTAAGATCATGGACGAGCGAAAGATTTTGCTCATTAACTTATCTAAGGGTCGGTTAGGCGAGGGGAACGCCAATCTCCTGGGATCACTTTTGATCACCAAAATTTATTTGGCGGCGATGTCGCGCGCCAATCTCCCGCCCGCGCAATTGGCTCAGGCACCGGAATTCTTTTTCTTTGTGGATGAGTTCCAATCATTTGCCAACGAATCCTTTGCTGATATTTTGTCGGAGGCCCGCAAGTATCATTTGTCGCTGACGATCGCTCATCAATATGTTGAGCAAATGTCCGAAGAGGTTCGGGCGGCAGTGTTTGGAAACGTTGGCACGACGATTTCTTTTCGCGTTGGTCCCTTGGATGCCGAAATTTTTGAAAAGATTTATAATCCCACTTTTACTAAAGAGGACATGGTTAATTTGGGCCGCTTTCAAATGTACTTGTCGCTGATGATTGACGGAGTTGGATCCACGCCCTTTTCGGCGCGCAATTTGCCACCCATTTCGCCACCACCCGTTTCTTATCGACAGCAGATTATCGAATCCTCTCGTTCTCTCTATGCTGTTCCTCGGGTGACAGTCGAAGAAAAGATTGGCAAATGGCATAGCGAAACGCGGCAAAATAATGTGGCTAAGAGTGGCCCCCGGAATACTCCGCCTCCACGGCCAGTTAATCCGGCGCCGATGGTGGCCAAAGCTGTTCCGGCGGCCCCTCGTCCACCCCTAACGCCCCGACCAACGCCACCACGCGAAGTGGCCGATGGTTTTGTGCCGCTTAAAGAATTAACGAAAGTAGCTCAGCCCCCCAAGCTTGATCCGTCGGAGCGATCAGTGTCTTTAGCGGCACTCAAGCCCAAGATCGGGGGAGAGAAAAGTACTGGCAAGCACGCCGCTGATTTGAAAGACGTTTTATTGGCCGTCCAGAAGGAGGCGCCAGTAAAGAGGGCGGAAGCTCCGGCGCCAACCCCAGCCCCGGTCGCGCCAACCAAAACCAAGGCCGAAGTGCCAGAAGCCGATTTACGTAAACTGCTCGAGTTGTGATGGCCGAAGCCAAAAGAGTTTTAGTTTTTTCAACTGCTTATTTGCCTTTAGTGGGAGGCGCGGAATTGGCCGTCCATGAGCTAGCCAAACGTTTGCCAGAGTTTAAATTTGAAGTGGTGACGGCCCGTCTGCGTCCCGATCTACCGGCGCAAGAAACCGTCGGAGCGGTAACGGTCCATCGAGTCGGTCGAGGACGACGCTCAGACAAATTTCTGTTACCAATCATTGGCCGACCGCTGGTGCGGCAATTGATGGCCAAACAACCCGCGGCCATTTTTTGGTCAATAATGGCTAGTCAGGCAAGTATTTTGGCCGCCTGGGCCAAGCGTCGATACCCCCAAATTCCCCTTGTTTTAACCCTACAGGAGGGCGATACCGAAGACCATTTAAAGCGCTACGTGGGCGGTAGCAGCTTTTTGTACCGCTGGCTGGTGCGTCCCTGGCATCTACGTGTTTTTGAGCGCGCCAACCACATTACGGCGATTAGCCGAGATCTGCTTAATCGGGCTCGAAGTCATCGTCGAACCGTGCCCTTAACCTTGATTCCTAATGGCGTTGACCTCGATCATTTCCGTTGGCGTTCGCTGGTGGAGCTGCCTAAAAAAGAGATCAAAACGATTATCACCACTTCGCGTTTGGTCGAAAAAAATGGGTTGTTTGATTTAATCGCGGCGCTCTCTTTTTTGCCACCTAATGTGGAGCTTAAAATTTTTGGTACTGGTCCGGATGAGTCGCGTTTGCGCGAGTGGGCCGAAGAACGGGGAGTGATGGGGCGGGTTCATTTTGCGGGGCAGGCTGATCATCACCGCATCGCGCTAGAGCTGGCTCGAGCTGATGTGTTTGTGCGGCCATCGCTGTCGGAGGGGTTGGGGAATTCTTTTTTGGAAGCGATGGCCGTCGGCGTGCCGATAATCGGCACGCCCGTGGGCGGGATCCCGGACTTTTTGCGTCCCGGTGAGACGGGCTGGAGCTGCCGCGTTCATGATCCCGAGAGCGTCGCTAGGGCGGTTGCTTTTGTCTTAGCTCCAGAAAATCACGACCAAGTCCAAGCCGTAGCCCAAGCCGCCAGAAAGTTGGTCGAGGAGCGTTTTGACTGGACAGTCTTGGCGCGGTCACTTAGTCTGGTGTTTAAGAGTTTATGAGTCCTAAACCTCGCATTTTGCTAGTTACCGGCATCTACCCGCCCGACATCGGCGGCCCGGCAACTTATAGTAAATTATTATTTGATGAGTTGCCCAAGCGTGGCTACTCGGTAAGAGTTTTAAGTTTTGGAGAAGTTAGACATTTGCCGCGAGGGATTCGGCACATTGTTTTTATGTTTAAAGTCGCGATGATTAGTCGAGGAAGAGATTTAATCTACGCTCAAGATACTGTGAGCGTGGGGGTGCCGGCGCGTCTAGTTTCTTTTTTGTTACGGAAGAGGTTTTGGGTGCGCGTGCCAGGAGACTACGCCTGGGAGCAGTCAGTTCAAAGATTTGGAGTAAGGGAAGGGATTGATGATTTCCAGTTGCGTCATTATGGTTGGCGGGTGGAAGTTTTGCGCTGGCTTCAATCTTGGGTGGTTCGAGGGGCAGAAAGAGTGATTACTCCTAGTTATTATTTTAGAAATTTGGTGATGGGGTGGGGGGTTAATGATCGAAAAATAAAGGCAATTTATAATGGAATTGATTTGCCGGCAAAGATTGAGGCCGTAAATTCCTGGCCAGATCGTCCTAAGACCATTATTACAGCCGGAAGGTTGGTCCCATGGAAAGGTTTTCGGGGGCTGATATCGCTGATGGTTAAATTGCCGGACTGGCACTTGCAAATTATCGGGGAAGGGGAGGAGAGACAATCTTTAGAAGACTGGGCGCGATCTTGTGGTGTGTCCGGACGGGTTGATTTCTTAGGGCGCATTTCTCGAGCGGAAATTTTTCAGCGCTTAAGTGAAGCAAGAATTTTCATGCTCAATACCTCTTTTGAAAGTTTTTCTTTTCAGGTGGTTGAGGCTATGTATAGTGGTGTTCCCGTGATTGCTACGGCAATTGGTAGTTTGCCAGAGTTAATTACCTCGGGTGTCGAGGGCTTATTAGTTCGTCCCGATGATTTATCGGCATTGGAGGATGCGGTTGGTTTTTTGACTGACCACCCTGAGGCCGCTGCGGCGATGGCTGCGGCTGGCCGCATTAAATCTTTGAATTTTTCAATTGGTCGAACCCTGGACGGATTAGAGAGTCTATTTAAGGGGGAGTAATTTATTTATGCACACTCTATTTATCTCTTTAGACCGGGCAGTACTCTCTCGGGATTCCGATGTCTCTGAACGTTTTCGTTTATATGGTTCCTTTTTGGGCCCGATAACAATTATGTTGGTGGCTCCGAGCAAACAAACTGATGGGGCTTATTTTTTAACTCCCAGCGTGAAGGTTATACCTGTCCCTGGTCGTAGCCGGTTAGGAATTTTGTGTCGTTCCATCCTCATGATCAGTAAACTTGAAAAAATTTCTATCGTGACATGCCAAGATCCCTTCGAAACAGGGATCTTGGCATGGTTTGCTAGCCGGCTTCATCGAGCTCGTTTTTATGTCCAGGTACATACTGATTTTCTAAGTCCACATTTTGCTTCTGAGTCTTGGCGGCAAAGGATAAGGGTGGCTATTGCCTGTTTTGTTTTGCGTCGAGCCGATCGTTCTAGGGTAGTTTCTGCAAGGATCAAAGATGCAATTGTTAAGTCTGGAATAGTTAGCGATTCGCTGATTGATGTTTTGCCCATTTTTATCGATCCGAGACCCTTAATCCAGGGGGGCCCTTCTGATTTTTTTCGCCAGCAGTATCCTGGGTTGGCCCCAATTATTTTGATGGCCTCAAGACTGACTCGGGAAAAAAATATTCCCCTAGCAATTAGGGCGGTGGGAAAAATCATCTCAAAATATCCTCACGTTGGATTGGTTATTGTTGGCGATGGGCCAGAAAAAAAATCTTTGGAAAAGTTGCTTCGTCTAATTTTGCCAACTAATCATCTTTTGTTGCCGTGGGTAAATAATTTGATACCGCTATATAAAAGCGCCGACATTTTTCTTTTAACATCAAGGTATGAAGGTTATGGGCGGACAATAGTGGAAGCTCGGTTGGCGGGGTTGCCGGTAGTGTCTCTTGATGTGGGAGTTGCCAGAGAAATGGGAGCCATTATTGCGACCGAATCAGATATTGGGAAACGACTAGATGAAGTGCTTGAAGGGGCAATTACTTCTGTCGAGCTCCCGGCTTTACCGTATGCTAGTTGGCATGAGTACGGGCAAGCAATTACTAGCTCTATTTTAAAGGCATGAACTTGTTAGTAATTACTCAGGCGGTAGATAAGGATGATCCGGTGTTGGGCTTTTTTCATGGTTGGCTCGAGGCTTTCAACCGAAGGTGGGGCAAACTAGAAGTGATTTGTCTTAAGCGAGGAAGAACTGATCTTCCTACGACGGTTAAGTTACATTCTTTGGGGAAGGAGAAGGGGAAGGTTTCTCGAGTTCGGTATTTGGGACGCCTGGCAAAGCATTTATGGATTTGTCGTGGCGCTTATCAAACAGTGTTTGTTCACATGACTCCGATATATGTAGTGATGGCCTGGTGGTGGTGGCGGATTTGGGGGGTCCGGATCGTTTTGTGGTACAACCATCCGCGAGCTGGTTGGATTGATCGTTTGGGCCTATCGTTGGCCGACGTTGTTTGTTACACCTCTCCAGCTTCGTTTAGTGCTCGATATTGTAGGGCTCAAAGAATGCCCGTAGGGGTTGATGTTGATCTTTTTTCCGGTGGCGATGTGAAAGACTTGGCTTCGACTTTTAGGTTGTTGGTTTTTGGACGAGTAGCCCGTATTAAGCGTGTGGAGCAAATTCTCGAGGTGTCACAATTTTTGAGTCGGTATTTCCCTTTGGAGACACTTATTGCTGGTCCTGTTGAGGATCTTGATTACTTGAAATTTTTACAAAACAAAATAGTTAAATTGGGTTTATCTGGCCAGGTTAGGTGGCTAAAACAAATTCCCCACGAGCGAGCAGTTTCGTTGTATCGAGAAAGTGGTTTGATGTTAAATTTAACGCCCCCGGGAAGTTTGGACAAAACAATTTTTGAGGCCCTGGCGTGCGGAACAATGGTAATAACAACTAATCGTTCTTTTGCTGATGAGGGGGTACCGCGAGAGCTTTCTCCTTGGCTGTTTTCTGCTTCAGATGATGTTGAAGATATCGCTAACCTAGCTAAGAAATTTTTTAATCTTCAAGAGGAACAAAGAAGGGCACTTAAGAAGGCGGGGCGAGATTTTGTTGTTAACCATCATTCGCTTGAAGTTTTGTTAACTAAACTGGAATCGATTTTATGAGAAAAAGATTAAAAGATTGGCTCGCCAAGATTTTATTGATGGCAAATTATTCAAGTCCTAAATCGGGCGCCATTCTAATGTATCATTCGGTGGCGTCTAATGGTGCGTTTTTTTCCGTGACACCGGGGGACTTTGAGGAGCAATTGCGTTTGATCCGATCCAGCGGACGAAGGGTGTTATTTCTGTCCGAATTAATTCAACTTTTGGTCACAAATCAAGCCGTTAATGGTCTGATCGTCCTTACTTTTGATGATGCTCATCAAGATTTTTATACTACCGTTTTGCCGTTGTTAAAAAAATATCAGATTCCCGCAACTTTATTTATTCCAACTTCGCTGGTCGGTAAGAATTTAAACGTAACGGGGATTGGCCCCATGCCGATTATGAGCCAGTCACAAATTGAAGAAGCCGCTAAAAGTGGTTTGGTGGAGCTGGCATCGCATACGGCTAATCATCTTCTGTTGAACGAAATCCCGCTGTCTCAAATCGAAAATGAACTAGTCGATTCGCAGCTCTGGCTTACCGGCTTGGGTTTTGAGTCGGTCCCAATTTTGGCGTATCCCAAGGGACGTTATTCTACCGAGGTTATTTCTGTATTACAGCGACTTGGCTGGTTGGGGGCCGTAACGGTGAAGCCTGGACTTATTAACTCGCAAAGTTCTAGATTTGAATTACCAAGGATTCCTATTGATTCGGCGACAACCTCGGCGCTTTTCAGGCTAGCTCTGTCTGAGGGTTATGCGTGGTATGCTACTATTGCTCATGCTAAGTTTTTCTGATTTTCTAAGCCAAGTCCGGCAGGGCCGGACAATATATCGAATTTTGGCCAATTGGACCATCGCTCAAGAAGTGGTGGTTAGGGGTACTCCCATTTTCGATATGGCGGGGACGCATGGGGCTAGTTACTATCAATACTTATCTTTGCCTGAGCAGACGGTCGCGACCAATTATCAATTGTCTTCTGGCGTGGATCAGGTGATAGATTTAAATAAGCCGATTGCTTTAGAAGATCGATCTGTAGGAACCCTGCTATTTTTTAACGCTGTATATATTATTAAAGATCGTCAGCTTATGTGGCGAGAATTTTTCCGCATCCTTAAGGATGATGGTGATTTATATATATTGTCACCATTCATCTCCAATGAAATGTCTGAGCCAGATGATTTTGTACGATTGACTGAGCAGGGTTTGGTTTCGGAACTTAGGGAGGCGGGTTTTGGTCGAGTTAGGGTGGTTAGGTTTGGCGAACGCGCTACTTCAGCTGTTTATCTATTGAATCCGTTTTTGGTTTGGTGGCCGATGAGACTATTAGCCCACCTTTTGTCTTTGGGGTTGGACCATTTAATCCCCCGATCAGTAAGGGAAAGTCATCCGACCCCCTTGGGTTATTTATGTATTGTAAAAAAATAAATTCTCCGCGACCGATGGTTTGGGTGGGAATAAATGATTTTTTAGTTGGCGGAGCCCAGCGTTTGATTGCTGATTACTTAAATAATGTAAATTCTGGTCGTTATGATTATGCGTTAGTGGTCTTGAGAGATTTTCCAGATCGACGGACCCTAGATCAATTTTTGCCACCTACTATACCGGTTTATCGGTTAGGATTTAAGGGGTTTTATGATTTTCCCGCCTGGCTAAGGCTTATCAAGCTGGTTTGGGATTGCCGTCCCGATGTGGTGATTAGCCATTTGTTTTTTAGTAACACTGTTTTTCGTGTTTTGCAGCTGGCCGGAAGATATAAAACTATTTGTGTTGAGCATAATACTTATACCAATAAGCCCATCCTTCATCAGTTAGTCGATCGTTTACTGGCGCCCTTGAGCTCTGGGCTAGTGGCCGTCTCTAAGACGGTGGCGGATTATACTAGCCAGCAGGAGAAAATTCCTCGCCACTATTTTACAGTTATTAGGAACGGTGTGCCTCTTTCCAAAATCCGGTCGACGGTTAGTCTAATCTCGCGTTCCGAGGCGAGGTCGCGTCGGGGAATTGAGACCGATGATTTGGTCTTGTTGAATGTTGGAAGATTGACTCGCCAGAAAAATCAAGAATTGTTAATCAATTCTTTCGCGCAGTGGTCTGCTCGACCGTCGAATGCGAGATTGTACATCGTGGGTGAGGGCGCCTTGAAAGAGCAGTTAATGAATTTGTGCCCGGAACTTGTTTCTGGTGGACGGGTGGTATTTACTGGGGTGCAGGAAAATATTTTTGAATGGTACGTGTTGGCGGATGCCTTGGTTTCTACTTCCGACATTGAGGGTCTTAGTATTGCTTATCTTGAAGCCTTGGCGGTGGGTGTACCAATAGTTGCCACGTTAACGGCTGGTACGGATGAGCTTTTGCGTGACCGGGAAAACGGCGTTATCATTGCCCGTTCTCAACCAGAAGCGGTTATTGACGCTTGGAACACTTTTTTGAAATTGGATCGAGCCAGGCTGGCGGTCGGAGCTAGACAAACGGCTCAAAATTTTGATATTGAGCGAACTGTTTCCGAGTATGAAAATTTAATCGATCGGATTTTGGCCCACGGCTAGAAAGCGATATGCTCTTTCAGAAGATTTTCCGTCGAGGTGGCGATGGTATTGAGAACGGATTCGAAGCCTTTCGGCTCGATAACTGTCGAGAGACAGGCTGGTTTCGATGGCTAACATGAGACTGCAAAGATCTTGAGCCTTCAAGCCGGGAGTATCTTTGTCGTAATCTATTGATAGACCTTCTTGGGACTCGTATTCTGATCGATCGTAAGCATAAAATATTATTGGCCTGTCCAAGAGGAGGAAATCGGTAAAAACGGATGAATAATCAGTAATTAGAAGGGAAAAATAATTCATTAGAGGGTAGTAGTCACCTTCTTCGGCAAAGAAAATGTTGGAAAAATTTTCTGACCTAAGTTGGCTTCGGTACTTGGGGTGGAGGGAAACAATCAGGTGTAGATTTTTAGATTCAAGCCATTCATTAAGGTGCCGAGGGGATAAAATTTTCTCCAAATCAAAAGTCGGACGTCCACGCCGGAAAGTGGGGGCATACCATAGGATTTTATTTTGAGAGGATTGAGAAGAGATAAATTTAAGTCGGTCGGCCAGATCTTGATTAATGCAGATATCTGAGCCAGGAACCGGACCAAAAATAACATCATTACGGGGATATCCCGTACAACGAATCAGACTATTTCTTTTAAAGGAGGTGGGTAGGAGTTTTTCTACAAAATCTGAAGGAGTAAAGATGTAGTCTTGAGATCGATATTGCGGTTCACTGTAACCTTTCTTTTTCATTCCTTTGCCGTGAAGAAGCTGAACAATTTTTGAGCGCCCGGTATAGCGGAAGTTTTGGCGTTGAAGGAAGGCATCAATAATTGTATAGCTGGATCGCAGGGCATACCATCGCCCACGCCAACTGGCTTCGAAATAAGCTTCATAGCCTCGGGATCGCAGGGTTTGAGCAAGTTTGGCGCTCTTCGCTAGCCAGATTGGCCTAATGTTGGAGTTGAGGTTGGCAGAGTAGAGAAATAGATATTTGGTGTTGTCAGCGAAAATTTCTCCTTCTGGCCCACCTCGATGCCAACCGATGAATACCCAGATTTGTTTTGATCGAGGAAAGAGCCATGAAAAAAAGAAAATTGGCCAGGTGATCGCTATATCCCAAAAAGTTTTGATTTTGGACATGTTAAATTTTAGACATAAATTCTTCCCACAGTCGCCTGGCCCGAAGATAGTCTTCGGGAGTATCAATCTCAATGGCGGTATGTTCTGAGACATCAATTGCCTCAAAGTTGAGATGCGGTTCTTGCAAGACGGCGTTAATCGCATCCACAGCATAATGGTTAGTGTTTCCCTGGGTTGCCCAGTTGTCGAGGGTTTTAATAAGGGCTTCGGTAAATTTTTTTCCAAATTTGGTTACGCCAATAAATTCACCACTGCTTTTTTCTGGAGGGATATCTTTTCCGATGGTGACTATTTTGCTCGCGCCTTCGATTGTGACGTTCACTTCTTCTTCATCCCAGGGGGTTCTCTGGATGGCGGTGGCGGAGTCGGAGGGGTGGTTTACAACTTTTTCAATAATTGTTGGTTCGCAAAGAACGTCAGAATTTAAATAAAGAATTGGGCCGACTAAATATTCTTTTGCCACCCACAAGCCATGAGCGGCGCGAGTGGTGGCAAAATCAGGATTTCTAATAAAATTAAAATTTATTTCTGGATGTTCAGCTAGCAGGTAATTTTCTAATAGCTCGGCTTGATATCCGGTGACAACTATTATGCGGGAAATTCCTAGCGCTTTAAGTGTTTCAATTTGAAAATCGATGATTGTTCGATGGCCAATTTTAAGAAGGCACTTGGGGCGATCGTGGGTTAGGGGGCGAAGCCGAAGAGATTGCCCGGCGGCGAGAATGATGGCGTTGTTCATCGTGGATTGGATTAACTTGAGCTTTTTTTAATTAGACTCCAAGACAGGAAGAAGCTTATTGCCCGGGTTAAAATCCTGGCAACAATAATTCCCCAAATCCCCAGCCAAATCGTTCCCCCGACCAGAAGGGCGATCTTTAAAACATTCGTGGCGCTGTTTAGGATATATTGTTCTTTAATGGCCATCGTAGCCTTAAGAGCCGCTCCCGCGAGTCCGCCTTCAAATATTAGAATTATGGCAAATAATCGGGAATAGGGAATGGCGTCCAAATACTGGGGGAAGAAAATTTTAAATAACCAGGGAGCTGCCACAATATACCCAATGATTAATGGCAAAGTAATTATGGCCATTAAGATTATTTTTCGAGAAATATTGGCGGAAATTTTAGTTCTAGAATGTTGAGAAAATTTTGGTATCGCCATCGTCCCTACGTTTTTTAGTAGAGTTCTGGCTTGTTCGGGAATCGCGGTGGCTAGAGAGTAAGTAGCCAATGCTCCGGCTCCCATGATTTGGAAAGCGATGACTTTATCTATGTAGGTAGCGATAACATCCAGGGCATTAATGATGCTGAGATGCAAGCTAAAATTTTCACTGGCTGGTTCGGGCGGGTGGTTGGGGCCATGCCGCATAATGGCGTAATGGACCGATGCGGCAACTAGTCCGTTGGCTAGGTAGTAGGCGGCAATGACGGCAATTGTGGAACTGGAAAAGCGGATGGTTAGAATTATTAAAATAGCCGGAATCACCGTAGTGATTGCTCCCGTTTCTGCTAGTTGCCGAAATCTGCCTTTTCCTGCCAGATAAGAACGATACAAAAGCCAGCTGGTCAGGAGGGGGTTGGTGAAGGCGATAATAGCCATTCCCCAACCCAAAGGATAGTTTTGATTTAAGAAATAGTAAGCGCTTATTCCTAGGGCAAGAGTAATAAAACCAATACTCCATTTTAAGTTTTTTCGTGCGGCTACGTGGGCTAGGCCGTTTTGGCCACGAGCTACCGACTGAATAATGGCCGTGTTTAGTCCGGTTAGCGAGGCGGCCGAGAGCATCCCCGCCATTGAGAGAAGGTATTTATAGGCTCCATACGAGTCTTTGGGGAACCAGTTGGCGAAAGCTAGTGTAATGGCAAAACCACTAATTGCCGCCACTCCTTGGCCGATCGTCAGCCATAAGCTACCCCAAGCCGCATAGTGGAGGTTAATTTTTGTTTTTTTGCCTAGGAAATCTAGAATCGTGTTGATATATTCTCCGGCGAGGCGAGCAAATCGGCCCATGGCTGTATCCTATCCAATTTACTTCATATTGTATATAGCCGCTGGTCCATGTATATTGTGTTACGTATGAATTCTTCCGTTCAAGTGCCTTCTCGTTATTATTTCCGTAGAGCCTACAATAGCCTAGAGCGTTTTATCTCTTACTTTCATCAAGCTGATTTGGTTTCAGAACTGGAACCAGAAACGATCCTTGAAGTAGGAATGGGGAGCGGTTTGCTGTCATCTCATTTGCGATCTTTGGGGGTTAAGGTTACGACGTGTGACTTTGATGAATCTGTTTGTCCAGACGTTGTATCTGATGTTCGATCGCTACCTTTTGAGGATAAAAGTTTTGATGTGTCGATTGCTTGTGAGGTTTTAGAGCATTTACCTTTTTCAGAGGTGGGATTGGCTCTATCGGAACTTGCTAGGGTGAGTCGTCGGGCGATAATTGTTTCGGTTCCGTATTGTTCCACTGGGTGGGAATTTGTTTTTCGCTTTCCTTTTATCCGTCGATTTCTGGGCCGGGCATTTCTAAGTGGTTATTGGCGATGGCCGTTAAAATTTTGGGGCTTCGAAGAGTCGGGGCAACATTACTGGGAGATTGATAGAAAAGAATTTCGTTTGGATCGGGTTCGAAAACTTTTTTCTTCCGTGGGTAAAATTACTCGAGAATTTTCTCCCCCTCTTGATCGATACCAATATTTTTTTATTATTTCCCTGTAGAAAATATGTCGACTAATAAGCAAAATGAAAAACTGACCGGGGAATATGTGCAAAAATTTTATAATCGCTTTTTATCGGAAAGCGGAGCTTCTTATCGTTGGTATCGCTGGGAAAGTAATTTGGTTGCCAGATATCATTTTAATCAAATGGCACGGACATTAGATCCTGTGTTGAGCCAGGTTAGGGGGACAGTTTTGGAAGTTGGGGGAGGTGATGGGGTGTGGACAGAGAGGTATCTACCTTTGGTGGACCGGTTAGTTTTTTTGGACATTTCGGAGTCGATGATTTCTCAAGCTCAGAAACAGCTCAAGTCTTCTAGGGTTGAGTTTGTCCGAGCGGATTTTTTAAATAATCAGTTACCAAGCAGTAGTTTTGATTCAATTGTTTCTATTAGAAATTTTGAATATTTTCCAGATAAAGAACGGGCAATGTTAGAATTTAATCGTCTGGTTCGACCGGGTGGAAAAATTATTTTAGTAACCAAGAATCCTCGGGCCGATTGGCGGAAATATTTTAGGGCCAAGACTCTTCATTCGGGCCAACTTTCTTTAAAACAAATTAGCGAATTGGCCAGTCAAAATTCTTTGGAGATTGAACTAATTAAACCAACGATTTTTGGGAAAAAGATTTCTTGGCCGATTGTTGGTCAACTATTTGATCTGTTGCACCGTTTTATCGTATCGATGGGGTTTAACTTTATTCCGTTGGCATTGATGGAATTTTTTTCTGAGAGTTTTTTAATTATGTTAAAACGGACCAATGATCGCTGAGCTCTATGGCCTGCCCGGCAGTGGCAAAACAACCAAGGCCAAGGATTTGGCAGTAGAGTATTCTTTGGTGGAGGTTTCTGGTCGCTGGGTGTTGGTGGGGTTGGTGTTACGTTTTGCAGTTAGACATCCGTTTTCTTGGCTTTGGTGGCATCTTGTTTGGGTGTGGTATGGTCGTTGGGGGCTGATGTATTACCGCTATTTTTTAATGTTGAGGACGATGTCGATGGTAGCCCGGGCAGAGCGGGATGCTGGTCGTGGGGGAAATGTTTTAATTGACGAGGGGTTGATTCAAAGAATTTTGACTATTGCGGAGCGGCCTGTTTCGGTGAATGTGTTGCGATTATGGCTACGTTTTTGCCCGCCCTTTGGGCGGATTTTGGTCATGGGTGGAGGAGACTTTTTCCGTTACCAACAGGCGGCTGATCGATTTAAAAATCCTCGTGTGGTGCTTGGCCAGCAATACTTAGATCGATGGAAAGTGGTCATTACTATTAACCACGAACGGTTGCTGGCGCTGCTGGTTTCTTCGCGGCTTGCTACACTATATTAAATGAAGACTTTAAGCATGTTTCGAGGCTATCGTTTAGTGTTGGTAATTTTAGTTGCCTCTCTCTGGGGTATTCTTCTGATTAACATTTTTCCACGAGTGCCCGTGATTTCTGACTTTGCTGATTATGACAGTATTGCCCGTTCAATTGTTGCCTTCGGCGTTTATCCTACGATATCCCCTGAGCGGCTAATTTATCCTCCGCTTTACCCTTTATTTCTGGCTGTTGGTTATGCTGCTGGTTTGTCGTGGCCAGAGATTTATCTGGTCCAGTTTATTGTCTTGGGTTTAATTGCTTGGCTGACTTCTAGATTGGTCGGGGATCTTTCCAAGAATTATAAATGGATTTCAGGTGTAGCTTTTTCGGTCGTTATGTTGTGGCCTTACTTCTTGCTATATGCCCAAGTTATTAGCAATGAAGTTTTGTTCTCCCTTTTTTTATTGGCTGCCGTGGCTCTTACCATAGAGGCCTTTGATCGTCCTGCCGATTCTCGCAGAATGATGTTTTTGGGTGGGACTTATGCGGTCGCGGTGTTGATCAGGCCAGTAGCTTTGTTGTTATTGCCCTGGACTTTGGGGTGGATTTTTATTACCAGTGGCTCTTACTCGTGGACTTCAATTAGGACATTTATTGGACGTTGGTTTTTGGCAATCTTCACTTTCGTGATCGTTTTAGCGCCGTGGTTGATTTTTAGTCGCGTCCAATTTGGTTACTGGTTTCCGGTGGCTTCTAATTTGGGTGCTGTTTTTTCTAAGGCAAATGAAACGATGTCTTATTTAGGAGATTCTGCATCTTCGGAAACTTTGGCTAGGGCAAAGATCAAGAATTTTTTCTGGTTTTGGAGCCCCGGGGCCGGGGGATATCACGCCGCTCAGTTAATAAACCACTATCCTTTGGCGAGGTGGGGAATTGTATTTTATCAATTTTTCTACTATTTAATCTTGGCTCTGGCGGCCTTAGGGGCGTGGAAATTTCGTCACTGGCCGATAGCGGTTATTCCCATAACCGTTTTTTATTTTTGGTCCCTGCATACAGTGCTTTTCCCTTTTCCTAGATATACTTTACCAATTATCCCTCTTGTGATAATTTTGGCATGCGTTGGTTTTATCAATATCTTGAATTTTTTTCATCGTGACCGTTGAGTCTATTTTGGTTTTTGTGCCCGCACGAAATGAAGCAAAAACCATTGCTAGCGTTATTTCCACGGCTAAAGCAGTAATTTGTCAGACTGTGCCGGCGGCTCAAGTTTCGGTGGTGGTGATTGATGATGGGTCAGAAGATGAGACGGGGAGTCTGGCTGGAGCGGAGGGGGCGATAGTTTTTAGACACGAGACTAGTCGAGGTCTAGGTGCAAATTTTTCCCAGGCGGTGGCCTATGCTATTCGTACTGGGGTCGACGTTATGGTAACAATTGATGGCGATGGCCAATTTTTTGCTGAAGACCTGCCTTCTTTGCTGGGGCCCGTTTTAACTGGTTCGGCGGATTTTGTTACTGGTAGTCGGTTTGCTCGGGGTTGGGATATACCCAATATGTCTGGGGTAAAAAAGATGGGTAACCGCCTGATGTCCTTGTTGGTCAGTTCGATTTTGGGGCGACGCTATCGAGATGTGTCGTGTGGTTTTCGGGTCTACGGTCGAGAGGCGCTGTTGCATCTTAATTTGTTTGGCCGCTTTACTTATACTCAGGAAACTTTTCTCAATCTTGGCTACAAATCTTTAAGATTGTGCGAGGTGCCCATTCGGGTTCAGTATTTTCCAGAGCGACGGTCTAGAATTGCCGGCAATATTGTTCGTTATGCGTGGCAAACACTGCTAATTATTGTAAAATCTCTATTGTATTATCGGCCGTTGCGTTTTTTGGGTGCGTTAGCGGTAATTTTAATTTTTCCCAGTTTGGTTTCTTTGGCGGTTTTGAGCGTCCGCTATTTGGAGACGGGATTGATTAGTCCTCATAAGGGGGTAGCGATCACTTCCTTGGTTGGGATGGCTGTGGGGATTGGTATTTTTTCTTTGGGGGTGGTGTGTCAAATTATTAGTCGGTTGCAATTTACTGCTGACGCTATCTTATATCATGAACGACGCCGATCCGAGCATTACCCAATTCACCGATAAATACGAAAGGGGTAATTTTTTGACCCGCTGGCTTTTGAATAATTTTTTTTCTGCTGTGCGTCAGGCGATTCCAATGAAAAGTAAAATTTTGGAAATTGGTTGTGGGGCGGGATATTCGGCCGAAGAACTGTTTACTTATGTAGAAGCTCTTTCCTACCACGCTTCCGATGTTGATGGTCGACTAGCTACAATGGCTCGAGAACGGGTTACGGGAATTACCACAGCAACTGAGTCGGTTTATTCATTGCCCCATGCTGATAATAGTTTTGACGTGGTTATTGGCCTCGAGACCCTGGAGCACCTAGAGCGACCGTCAGATGCCTTGGCTGAAATGTTGCGTGTTTCTCGAGATCTGGTTATCGTGAGTGTGCCACACGAGCCCTGGTGGAGAATTCTTAATTGTTTGCGAGGTAAATATTTGAGTGATCTTGGAAATACCCCAGGACACATTAATCATTGGTCAGCCCATAGCTTTGCGGAGTTTGTGGGTCGTCAGGCTCGGGTGATCTCGCGTCGATTGCCAACACCCTGGATAGTCGTTGTAGCTAAAAAAACACCCCCCAATTATGATATCTCTGATTTATAATCTCCCGTGGAGGGAACTGGTTCGATATGGCACTGTTACGGCGGTTAGTTATGGTTTTTTATATATTTTTACAGTATCTTTAGTCGAGGTTTGGGGGTGGATGCCGAGCGCCGCTTATGCCGTTTCTTTAAGTTTGGTTTATGTCGGGGTCTATTTTTCTTATTCATTGTTCGTCTTTCAAAAATCTTTCACGGCCAGTACTGCTTTAAGATTTTTAATTTCTTTGGTGTTTATTTGGGCAATGAATAATTCCTTATTTTTTATTCTCCAGCAACTTGCAGGGCTACCTTATCGGCTGGTGATCGTTCTGAATTTGATAATTTTAGGTGGTGTGCGATTTTTTATTCAACGTCACTATGTTTTTCGATAAGTCCAAGAACCAAGTTCCTACTGTCCTCTCCTTTGATTTGGAGTTGTGGCATGAAGGCGAATGGCTCAAGCCTTACATTTCTCCAAATCCTAGAGATTTTTTGGTGGAGTCGCTGGAACCCATTTTGGGATGGTTGAAAGCTTGCAACGGTCGGGCCACGTTCTTTGTGACTCGCCAGGTGATAGAAAAATATCCAGATATTGTTTCGGATCTGTCTCGTTGTGGTCATGAGGTTGCCAGTCATGGGCCTCGCCATACTCGTCTCGCCAACTGGAAGCCTGACGAGTTTGAGCGTGAATTGGCAATTGATTCGAAAAAAATTTTTGATTTGACCGGCTTGACTCCGAAGGGTTTTAGAGCCCCTCATTTTTCCCTGACGGAAGATATTGAGTGGTTGTTTCCGGTACTGAGACGCCTTGGATTTCAATACGACTCAAGTATTTTTCCTGTTAAGACGGGTTCGTATGGCAGTGGCTCTTTTCCTTTTGTTCCCTTTTATAATTCAGGTTTGTGGGAATTGCCAGTCTTTATTAGGAGTTTTAAGGGTTGGAGGATTCCCGCCGCTGGAGGATTTTACTTTCGCCTGTATCCAGAGTTTATGTTTGGTTGGTTAATTTCTCAGTCCATGTCTTCTGATACCTGGCCGGTGCTATACTTTCACCCGCACGAGTTATGCGCCTTAACGCCTAAAATTAGGGGACCGTGGTTGAAAACCAAACTTAAGTATTATGGGGTTGATCGTTCATTGGAAAAATTAAAAAGAGTTTTATCTGGACGCCAGGTTGTTAGTATGATGGAATATATTAATCATTTGAACAAGAAAAATAATTTATGACTATTCGGCACCTTAGCTCATCTTGGTTGGTTCGGGTTATTGGAATATTAAGTTTGGCGACGCTTTTGGTGCCGCTATTTGTGGCAGATAGTTTGTTCTTTCCCTATATCACTGGTAAGGCGATTGCTTTTCGGGCACTGACGGCTTTGGCGGTGATTTTTTGGGCTGGCTTGATTTGGCGGGAGCCGACTTTAATGCCCAAGCGTTCAATTTGGCTGGCTGCTCTGGGGGTTTTTATTGGCGTGTTAACACTGTCAACATTTACGAGCATTGATTGGTATCGCAGTTTTTGGTCCAACTACGAACGAATGGAGGGTCTGGTTACCTTTTTATATTTGGGTGCCTGGGCATTGGTGCTCTCGACCGTGTTCCGTCTGGAAGTTTTTCGGCGTTGGTTTTGGACGACCATGCTTTTTGTTAGTGGATTGCTGGTGTTGTTAGCAATTATCGACGGGGCTCGAGCCGGCTCTTTTAATGGGGCTGTGCGTTTAGATGCTACCTTGGGTAATCCGATTTATTTGGCGGTGTATATGTTGTTTGGCCTCGGTGTGTCGGCCGTAGTTGCTCTCCGGGCTCGATCTTTGGCTACGCGTCTCCTGTTGGGAATTTTGGCCCTTGGACAACTGTGGGCTCTGTATGCTACGGCTACACGTAGTGCCATTCTGGGTTTGATCGGTGGCTTAATCGTGGCGGCGGTGATTTTTGCTTGGCGGGGGCGTAGCTTTCCTGGGGCTCGCCGATTAGTCATTGCGTTTCTGGCCGCGGTAGTTGTGCTGACCGGTGGCTTTTGGCTTGCCCGGGAATCATCTTTTGTGCAGGGGAGCCCAGTACTTAGCAGGATTGTTAACATTTCTTTAAGTGACGCCACCACTCGTCACCGCCTAATGAACTGGGACATGGGCTGGCGGGGATTTCTTGAGCGACCAATTACTGGTTGGGGTTTAGAAAATTACATGGTTGTATTTAGTCGCTTTTATAATCCTGAGCTTTACGATGCTGAGCAGTGGTTTGATCGGACACACAATATTTATATAGATTGGCTGGTGTCGGCTGGAGTGTTGGGTCTCGCTGCCTATCTTTTTCTGTTGGCGACAGCGCTTTATTATATTTGGAAGCGCCCACGATCAATTGCAGAAGTGTCGGTGTTGTCTGGCTTGATCTTAGCTTATGCCATTCATAATATTTTCGTTTTCGACAGTTTAACCAGCTATATGATTTTATTTGCTGGCTTAGCTTGGCTGGTGACGGAAAGTAGCAATCCCAACCATCAGGAGGAGCCACTAATTAATGAACGGGGTTCTAAAATCGCGGCGGTAATTTTCGGAGTAGCGGCAATGGTGTCGTTGTGGTGGGCCGTGATCGTTCCTTGGCGTGGCGCTCAACTGTTAGTAGAGACGCTTAATACTGGTGATCCGGTATCGAAGTTAGATTATTTTAATCAAGCAGTTGATTGGGGTGGTCCAGGACAAGTTGAGGTTCGCGAACAATTAATACAGCAGTCAGGATTTTTACTGGCGGCTCCAGCTGCGTTGGCGGCGGAAGCTCAGACTTTGATTGATTCGGAAATGAAAAAAGAAATTGATCGGTCGCCGACGAATGTTCGCGCTCTTTTATTTTATGGATCATATTTGCGAATTAATAAGCGGGCCGCCGAAGCCATTCCTTATTTAGAGCGAGCCGTAGAGCTTTCTCCGACTAAGCAAATGATTTTGTTTGAACTTGTTTATGCGCTAGATGGGGCGGGGAGGAAGACGGAGGCCTTGGCTGTGGCGCGAAAGGCTTATGAGTTGGCGCCCAAATTCCGTACCGCCGCCGAAATTTATGCCACCTGGTTGGGGCGAACTGGTCAACAGGACGAGGCGCGGAAGATCCTGGCTTCTTTGCCGGTCGAGCTTTCAGAAAATTTGGACTTGGACGAAGTTAATCGTCAGATCAATAGTTTTATTGCCGCGGAGCGCTATGACCTAGCGGCATCCTTGTGGCAGAAAGTTGTAGACGAGCATCCGCAAAACGCTGAGTATCGTTTTCGTTTGGCGGCGGCACGATTGTTGAATGGTGAAAAAAATAAATCGATCGAAGAGTTGCAGGCGGCGGTTAAGATTGAACCAAGACTCAGTAAACAAGTTGAATTTTTGATCAGCGAAATTCGCGCGGGGAGAAATCCGATCAGTAAATAATTTTTCAAAAAATATTTTTTGAAAAAGTTATCCACACTTTTCGCTAAAAATAATTGTCGTGCACGATGATTTGTTCGATAATTATTGTGTACGCAGTGATTGGTATGTTTGCAAAATATTTTTTAAAAAATATTTTGCACAAGGTCGCGATCATTGCTGGAAACCAAAATTTTGAAATTTACTATGGCTGCTAAAAAACGAAAGGCAACGAAGAAGAAGACGGCGAAGAAGACCACCAAGCGCAAGACTGCAAAGCGCAAGGCTCGCCGATAGATTGCTTAAGAACAACCCCGCTTCCTAACGACAGAGGCCGGGGTTGTTTTTTTGTGCCAAAAAGAGCAGAATGAGTCGTGGCTTTTCTGCAAAAACTATTTCGGGGCGGAGAATCGGCTCGCTTTGTCCGATCGGCTAGACCTTTGGTCTTGGCGATCAATGATCTGGAGAGTCAGTTTGAGTCCTTAAGTGACGTGGAGTTAACCGCCAAGACTTCGGAGTTTCGGGCTGCTTTGGCGGCCGGGGCGGAGTTAGATTCTTTATTGGTTCCCGCTTTTGCGGCGGTGAGAGAGTCGGCACGTCGCACTTTGGGCCAGCGCCATTATGACGTGCAATTGTTGGGCGGTATCGCTCTTCATCGTGGCGGCGTAGCCGAGATGCGAACAGGTGAGGGAAAAACTTTGGTTTGTACTTTGCCGGCCTACCTTAACGCGTTAAGTGGTCGGGGGGTCCATGTGGTGACGGTTAACGATTATTTGGCTCGTCGTGACGCGGTGTGGATGGGGCAAATCTATGCCGCACTCGGCTTGTCGGTGGGCGTCATTAATAACGACGCTTCTTATCTATATGATCCGGGCCATCGCGAAGTGGATGCCGCGCGCGATGAAACCGGTTCGTTTAAGGTTTTTTATGATTTTCTAAAGCCATGCGCGCGTGCCGAGGCTTATCGAGCCGATATTACCTACGGCACCAATAATCAGTATGGTTTTGATTACTTGCGCGATAACCTGGCTCATTCTCCGGCCGGCGTGGTTCAGCTTTCCACTGCTCATCCCGGACACCATTTTGCGATTATCGACGAAGTCGATTCTATTTTGATTGATGAGGCGCGAACGCCGTTGATTATTGCTGGTCCAGTGGGTGAGTCAGAAAGTTTGTATACCAAGTTTGCGGATTTGGTCCGTAATTTTACTCCGGGAGTTGATTACACGGTTGAGGAAAAGGAGCGCTCTATTGGTATGACTGAGGAGGGGATTACCAAGGCGGAAAAGTCTTTGGGTATTGATAATCTGTACACCGACGGCGGCATTAAGTACGTTCATCATTTGGAGACCGCTGTCAAAGCCAAGGCACTTTATGAAATTGATCGTCATTACGTGGTTCGCGATGGTGAGGTGGTGATTGTTGATGATTTTACGGGGCGCTTAATGCCTGGTCGACGCTGGTCGGATGGTTTGCATCAAGCCATTGAGGCCAAGGAGGGCGTGTCTATTCGTCAGGAGTCTCGGACTTTTGCCAGTATTACCTTTCAAAATTATTTTCGCTTGTATGGCAAAATTTCCGGGATGACGGGTACGGCGTCCTCGTCAGCCGAGGAATTTTTGAAAGTTTATGCGCTGGATGTTTTGTCGATCCCGACGCATCGTCCGAGCGCCCGCGAAGATCGTGAGGATTTAATTTTCCAAACCGAAAAAGGTAAGTTCCAGGCGATTGCGCGGGCGATTAAGGGCTTGCACGAAAAGGGCCAACCGGTGTTGGTGGGCACCGTTTCGATTGAAAAAAATGAGTTACTCTCTGCCTATCTCAAGCGCGAGGGGATTCCTCACCAGATTCTAAATGCCAAAAACCACGAGCAGGAGGGAGCGATTATTGCCGAAGCGGGTAAGCGAGGAAGTGTGGTGATTGCTACCAACATGGCGGGTCGTGGTGTCGACATCAAGCTTGGCGGTAGCGACGCGACCGAACAGGAGGCCACGGCCATTAGGGAATTGGGCGGTTTGTTTGTGCTGGGGACGGAGCGTCACGAAGCGCGGCGCATCGACGATCAGTTGCGCGGGCGTTCCGGTCGCCAGGGTGATCCCGGAGCAACGCAGTTTTATATTTCGTTTGAGGATGATTTAGCGCGGATTTTCGCGTCCGATCGAGTTAAGTCGATGATGGGCCGATTGGGCATTCCGGAGGACGAGCCGATTCAAAATCGCTTGGTTAGCCGCGCGATTGAGAACGCCCAGGCCAAGATTGAGGGTTTAAATTTTGACCGCCGCAAGCATGTTTTGGATTACGACATGGTGATGAACCATCAGCGGACGATTATTTACGAGCGGCGTAATGATTTGTTGTTTGGTGGCGAGTCCGACATTTTAGCTTTCTTGGAGCGAGCGCTCGAAGAGACGGTTGGCGCTGATGAGTTGGTGGCAATTCGCGAACAGATTGACCGTAAGCGCCAGGAGTTGGGGTCGGACGATTTTGTGATGGCCGTGCGGCAGCTGGCTCTCCAGACCATCGACATGCATTGGGTTAACCATTTGGAGACGATGGATTATTTACAGTCAGCGGTGCGCTTGCGGCAAATTGGCCAGCGTGATCCTTTGGTAGAATATCGTAAGGAGGGCTTGGCGGCGTTCAAAGAGATGGAGCGAACAATTTTTGCTTCGGTGATTAAAGTGTTACCGACCCTAACTTTGACTAAGGCGCCACCGGTGACGGTCGCGGCCACCGAGACGAGTAGTCAGACGATCGGCCGCAATGATCCTTGCCCTTGCGGTTCGGGGAAAAAATATAAAAATTGCGGACTAATTAACGCTCCAGGGCACCGCGCTGGTTAAATTGTGCTATAATTTGTTCGTCTATGAACCGTCGTCAGAAAATTAGCCGACGCCTAGAAATTGGAGTCGGTTTATTGTTGCTGGTTTTGGTTGTTTGGGGCGCCTACGAATCTTTTTATAAACACGGGGCAGCGTATGTTTTTTCTAAACTAGGTTTGGCCGCGCCCGTGCCAGAATTGACGCACCAGCAAAATGTTTGGCTGCACGCGCTCGAGTGGTGCGAGAGCAGTGGGACCAAAACTGCGATTAATGAAAAAGATTTGGATGGCACGCCCTCTTATTATTCTTTTCAGTTTAAGCCCAGCACCTTTAAGCAGTACGGGGTTAAGTATGGATTGCTCAGCAAGCGGGTGGATGATGAGACGGTGGAGGTTAAGTTGGCCAGCTATGAGTTACAGCGCCAAATGGTGATGAGGATGATGTTTGATCGGAGCGTGCGCTGGAATCGCGAATTTCCTGATTGTGTTCGCCGGTTGGGTCCGCCGCCGGTAGTGGAAGATTAATTGCTTCGTGACCAATTTTAGTTTTAAAATATCAGGAATGAGAGCGCGGTCTAAATTTTGGTGGCCGGTGATTTTTTTGGCTGTTTTGGCGACGGCCCTGATCGGCAGTCGCTGGTTTGAGCTGGGGTCATTGGTGGCGACGCCGGCGGCGGTGAATTTGGCCAATCCTAGCGCGCCGATTCGTGCTTTTTCGGTGACGCGAGATATTCCGATTAACACCGCTCAGGAAATCGAATTGTGGAGTAACGCCACCGCCCCAAGTTATCAAATTGTTTCGGCCCCTGGTCATGGTGGACTGAGCGCGGTTAGTGGCGGGAGAGTGACATACACGCCCGCCACTGGTTACGTCGGGCCAGACGCCTTTTCCTTTACGGTGACGGATAGTCGAGGGACAAGTGCCGTCGCAACCGTTTGGCTGACCGTGGTCCCCAATCCCCGGCTAAATCGAACGGGCAGTGAGATGAACACCATGATCCCAATTTTAACCCCAGATCATTGGGATGACCCCGAACCTTTGAGACGAGATGATGATCCGGTTTCGAAAGCCGATTATTTAGATTATATTGTTGATACTTATCAGCGTCGTCAGCCCGGGGGTAATCCGGACGATTTTTATCAATACGACCCATTAATTTATAATAGTTTTTTCTACCGCGCGCTTGGTGATGCTAGTTATTTGCAGCAAGCTCTCACAGCGCTCGGCAAATTGGGCGCTTATTACACCACTGGTCCCGGAGCCAGTAACCCCAGTATTTATTTTCGCCGCTCAGACTCCGCTCCAACCTTAGAGGCGCTGTCGTGGATTTTGCCCAATTTGGCTTCGACGACGGATGAGGCCACCGCTACTTCGGCTCGCGATCAGGTGATGACGTTGTTTGATAAATTAGAGCGATTTAATCCGCCCACGACTCCGTGGCAATTTGGCGCCGGCAATCAGAGTATTGGCCCGGCCGCGGCTCTAAAGGTGATCGAATCTCTTTATCCCAATTATCCTGACGCGGCCGCCAGTTCTGAGCGCCAAACGATAGCTAACCAGGTTTGGACTGATTGGACGACGGAGGTGGATGGTTTTGAGAATGCGACTGATTACAATGGTTTATTTGCTGCCGGAGTGCTGCATTGGCTAGCCGGCGCCACCACTCAAGAACGAGCGGCGCTTTTTGGTCGGTCTGATTTTTCTGATTATGCCCAGCGTTATCTGTTGCAAGTTTCGCCTCTGGGTATCATCCCCGGTTATGGTGACACTTTTGGTTTTGGTGGTCGTCCGGGGCACTGGGTCCACGCTTTTGAGTCTTGGGCGCCCGAGCTGAAGTCGACCGATGGTGAGCTGGCGGGTAATTTGCGTTGGGCCGCCGGTCAGGCTCTGGGTTGGATTAAGCGCCAAGAGTCGCCAATGGATTTTTGGGGTAATTTAAGTGACTTCACGTTGCGCGATGTGATGTTTGGTTACTTTAAAGTTGACGATGGAATTGCTCCCCGGGCCCCGTCGGAGGGCAGCGTGTTAACTTATCGACACGACGTTGAGTTTAAGAGTGGGGCGGTACGTGACGCCACTGGTTATCCGGCGGTAGTGAAAAGTAATACCATTCCTGACAAATTAGTGATCCGGACTGGTTGGGACGAAGATGATTTTTATGCTTTGTTTGAACTAGCCCCACCGCTTGGTCATGGCCACAACGATACCGGCAGTCTCAATGCGTTGATTGAGGGCGGCAGCTTGCTTTTGGGCGATACGCCCTACGTCATCAAAGACCATCGTTTCCATAATGCTTTTCAGTTAATTCCTAATGGACCAGAAACTGTTTCCAATCAAGAGACCACTTTGCGTTCGATGCGGACCACTAATCCTTCGGTGCGGGATGGTCGGCTAGGAACAATTGCTAATTTTTCGATTTCGTCCTATTTGGGTCGATCAGTTGATTTGTCTCGGTCAGTTTTTGTTTTAAAAAGTCCCCGCGGCCAGGCCCCTTATTTGTGGGTTCGTGATCGGGTGGTGGGGCGCGAAGAGGATTCGTTTTCCGGGACCATTGGTCCCGCTTGGCAGACCCAAACGATTTACGGCGCTCGCGGCAATGCTTGGGTTAATACCACCTTCCAGACTATTCCCGTTGGCTACGTCGATGTTTTGGAATACATTGCTCAGTGGTCTAACGCCAATCGTGATCTGCTGATGATTTTTCCGGGGGCTAGCTCGCTTTCCATCGAAAATGTCAGTCGCGACACCACCAGATTAAATAGCGCGGTTGATCAGCAGAATACTTCTCGTCTAAAAGTTGGAGCATTTAAATCGACAATTGTTTCAACTGCGCCGCAGAGTTTTTCTACCTTGCTCGTCCCTCACGCTCCCACGCCAGACGCCACTGATCTGGCCGAACAATTTAGAAGCGTGATTGCGGAGCCGAACGTGACCGTGGTTTCGCGCACGAGCGGCAACGTTAAGGAGTATTTGGGGGTTAATGATTTGGGGGCGACGATTAGCTTTGATGGCATCACCACTAACGCGACGCGTTTGATGCTTGTTCGCGATGGCAGTACTTTAAATTATCAATTAGAGGGCGTGCGATCGTTGGTGGTGGATGGCAAAACTGTCGTGGCCGAAAGTGGCACGGTTAATCGTGAGGGTTCGTTTTCGCTCGGTTCAACGAGTTCAACCAAGTCAACTACGACAACGTCCAGCACTACGGTTCGGCCGCCCGAAGTGGCTGGGGTGGTGACTCCCGAACCAACCACTCCGGTGGTGGCGCCGGCGAGTCCTTTGCCTAAACTAATTGGCCCGTTTGCTTACGGGATGAAGAGCGATCAGGTGAGAGTTCTCCAGCAGATGCTGGCGCGTGATCCGAGCATTGTGCCGCCCGCGCCGATTTCTGGAGTTTACGATATGTATACGGCCAAGGCAGTGTCAATTTTCCAAAAACGTTTAGGTTTAGTGACCTATGGCACCCCCGATACAACTGGTTTTGGTTTAGCGGGTCCAGCAACGCGCGCTAAGCTTAATGAGCTCTATGGTGGAACCACCGTGACTCCTACCGCGACGATTGACGCCGACCGCCGGGCCTTAATTTTATCTCTCCAAACTAAACTCTTAGAACTTTTGATAAAACTGCGAGACGCTCTTTTGTTGGGCGCTTAATTTAAGAGGTTTATCCCCACCGGATTGACCTAATTGATTGCTATAATTGGGTTACTGGTATGAAACACGAAAGCCCGTTGGTCGGTGGCTTTTTCTTGGTCGCGCTAGCGATGTTTAGTTTCTTGGTGGCGCCCGGATTTGTCGCGGCCGCGCCGGCGCTCACGATTAATTATCAAGGCAAGTTGGCAGACGATAACGGCGCTGTTGTGACCGACGGTACTTACAATATGCGCTTCAAGCTTTATACTGCCGCCTCGGGCGGTAGCCCGGTTTGGACGGAGACGTGGTGCCACACCCTGGCAAATGATTGTACGGGGCCTTACGTTGACGGCGAAGATATCATTTCTAATGATCAGCGCGTGGAGGTGGCTGATGGCCTTTTTTCGCTGATGTTGGGGACCCAAACTTCTTTAAGCGCGGTTAATTTTGATCAGCCACTCTACCTAAGCGTCGAGATTGGAGGGACTTCGGAAGTTGCGGCCGAAGGGTGGGATGGCGAAATGTCGCCGCGCAAGCCGCTCGGCTCCGTGCCCTCGGCGTTTATCGCCCAGAGGTTGAATGGTTTGTCGTCTTCTCAATTCTTGCGCTCTGATGCCACCAATGCTACTTCGACAACGAACACCGCTTTGGTGATCAACCAACAAGGATTGGGAGCGTTGATCGATTTACAAGACGGTGGCGTGTCGGCCTTTAAAATTTTGGATGGCGGTAACGTGGGGATCGGCACAAGTACTCCTTACGCCAAGTTGTCGGTGGTGGGCGAGACAGTCAGTACTTATTTTACGGCGACCTCGACGACCGCCACTTCAACTTTTGCGGGCGGAGTCTCGGCTGGTGCTCTGGAAGTGACGGGCGCGGCTACCTCAACTTTTGCTGGCGGAATTAATTTAACGACGGGGTGTTTCGCGATTTCTGGCAATTGTGTCGGCGGAGCCGGTGGCGGTTCGGGAACGGTTGGGAGCGGTACCACGGGACAGACTTCTTACTATGCTGGCAACGGAACTTCGGTTACCGCGACCTCGACCATTTTTATTGGTACCACCAGTTACGTTGGTATTGGCACGGCGTCGCCGTCTTACCAACTTTCGCTGGCCGCTGATTCAAAGATTGGTATCGGTAGTTTGGCGGCTTTATACATTCCTAATCAAACCAGTTTCGTCGGTAGCTTTTTTGTTGGCGATGGCGGCGCGAGTTTGGTCAGCGCCGGAGCTAACCAGGGTGACCACAACACTGGCGTAGGTATTGGCGCGGCCAACGCCCTAACTAGTGGTTATCAGAATACGGCCATCGGTTACCAATCTTTGCATCTGGCGACGTCATCAATTCAAAACACTGCTTTGGGTTATTTAGCTCTCCGCAATACCACTAGCGGTAGCGGCAACGTGGGCCTGGGTGTTGGCACTCTTTCCAACAACAGTACTGGTAGCAACAACATGGGTATTGGTAGCAACACTTTGGTTACGAACACTTCTGGTTCGGAAAACGTTGGTCTTGGTTATCAGGCGATGCGTCTTAATAGTACGGGAAGTTATAATGTGGGTATTGGTAGTGAGGCGTTGTATAACAGTACGGTGACTGGCAGTGTGGCGGTTGGTTATCGAGCCCTCTATAGTGCCTCAAGTGGTTCTTACAACACCGCCGTTGGTTATCAGGCGGGTAAGGGAGCTAGTGCCCACACGACTACGGGTGGCGTCTTTATCGGTTACAACGCGGGAGCGGCGATTACAACGGGCGCGACCAACAACACCATTATTGGCGCGGGATCTGGTGAGACGGTCAGCTCAGGTAACGGCAATATTTTGATCGGTTACCAGACGGCCAATAATCTTACTAGTGGCTCGCGCAATATCGCCATTGGTTATGACATTGATATTACTAATTCGACGGGTAGTAACCAGTTAAATATCGGCAACTTTATTTTTGGAACGGGGATTGACGGTACGGCCGGTACGGTCAGTAATGCAAAGATCGGAATCGGTACTACGACCCCCGTCTCTACGCTCTCGGTTCAGGGCTCGCTCTGTGTTCGCGATGATGGTTCTTGTGGCACCACGGCGGGGACGATTTACGCCACAACGGCGGCCATTTCGGACATTGACGTGGCTGAAAATTTTCCGACCCAGGATGAAACCTTGTCGGCGGGAGAAATTGTCTCGGTTGACCCTGGTGCTGATGAGCACATTAAGCGAGCCGAGAGCGGCGAAGTGGTGGTGGGAGTTGTTTCGACTCAGCCGGGATTGTTGTTGGGGAAAGAATTTTCCTCCGGTCGGCCGGTAGCTTTGGCGGGTCGCGTGCCGGTAAAGGTTAACGACGAAGGTGGTCCGATTGAGCCCGGTGATTTGATTGCTCTGTCTACCGTCCCGGGAGTTGGTCGCAAGGCGACGACGAGTGATGAGGTGACGGTCGGCGTGGCGCTGGGATCATTAAATGATTCAACCGGCGAAGTGGTGGTCTTTGTGAGTTTGGAACGTCAGCGCTTGGCTGACCAGCAGTTATTTGCGGATCGACCGGAGGCGGAGGTTAAATTACGCGAATTAGTCTCTTCTCTGGGCGAGTGGAGCTTATCGGTGGAAGGCATTTTAACGGTTAAAGAAATCCGGGCTGATCGTCTTTGTTTGGGGGAGACTTGTATTGGTCAAAATGAGCTCGATCGAATTTTGAGACGTTTGAATATTGATGAACCAGAATCAACGCCTGATCCGGAACCCGAACCTGAACCCGAACCTGAACCGGAACCTGATCCTGAACCAGAACCAGAAGTTACCCCCGAACCAGAGACCACTTCTGATCCGGAGCCAGAACCAGAACCAGAGCCTGGAGTTGTCGTTGACGAAGAGCCAACTTCTGAGCCAGCAGTCTAAAGGACATCGTTTCTATAGGACAAACGGCCCGTTTGGGCCGTTTTTTCGACCCCCTTTTCCGGCCGGAAAAAGGGGGGGGTGCCCAAAAAAAAGAAAAGATCCTTACCCTTCACAAAATCTTCATATCGTGTTAGTAGTTATAGCTAGGACATTAGCTCTTTGACTGGCTCTTTTTTGTTTGTGACCGGTTTTTTATTTTTTACTTGTCCATGGCAAAAAAGAGCTATATTCGCTCAATTCTCAAGAAGTGTGTTGTCCTCGGTTTGGCCGGGGCCCTTTTTGTGTCTGCCGGACAAGTAGTTTGGGCGCAAGAAGTAACGTCAAGTGAGGTGAGCGTGGCCGCGGTAAGTTCCGAGGCGCCAGCGTCTGCTGAGTCATCGACGAGCGAAACTCCTGCTTCGGCTGATGATGAGGACGACCAATCGGCTCCAGAACCCACCCCAGAACCTACGTCAGAATCAGCTTCGGAAATTACTCAGGAAGTGAGTCCGGTTGCCGGGCCAGTAGTAACCGAAACGGTGACTGAGCCGGTAACGGAACCTGAGACTCAAGCAGTTGTTGAGTCGGTGGCTGAGGTGGCCGAGGTGATGGAAGTTGCCGAATCAGCCCCCGAGCTTCGTTCTGAGACTCAGCCAGAAGTGGTGGCAGTGGCCGCCGTGGTGGTAGAGACGGTGGTTAGTGCTGAGGTCTCGACGGCGACGGGTTCCGTTCCTCCCCCGATTGCTGGTGGTGAGGTGGCGGTAAGTGCCGAAGTTTCGGCGACCACGCTTGGAGCTAGCGGGCCAGCGACGGAGATCGCGATTAGCCCCGAGGTGAGCGCGACCACTCTTTCAGCGGGTGGTCCGGGATCAGATCCCGAGATTGCGATTAGTGGCGAATATTCTTTCACTACTCTCGGCAATGGCGGACCAACCACGGAGATCGCGGTTAGCGGCGAGTATTCCTTCACCACCCTTGACGACGACGATGGACCTGGGGGTGGTGGCGGTGGCGGCCGACGCCGTCGCAGTTCTCCACGCGGGGAGGTCTTGGGTGAGGTTCTGCCCTGTGGCGAATGGTTGTCTAAGTACATTCGTTATGGTTGGAACAATGACCCCTTCGAAGTCCTTAAGCTTCAATATTTCTTGCGTACCTTTGAGGGTTTCGAGGTTGGCTTGACTGGTGTTTATGACGAACCCACGCTCCAGGCGGTGATGATTTTCCAGCGCCGCTACAGCGATGATGTTTTGAATCCTTGGGGTTTGTCGGTAGATCAGCCTACGGGTTTCGTGTTTATCACGACCAAGTTGGCTATCAACAATATCTACTGTAACCGTAGCACCGACACCGATCTCGACTTGCGCCACATCTACGATCACTATGGACCGGTTGGCCTGATTGTGGATAAGGAGGGCGCCGGTAACTACGTGGCCGGACCCGTCACTGTGGCGACGAGTACTTGGGAGTATGCTCCTGAGCCGACTCGCGGTTGGTTGGGTGCCGCCGCTGTTGGGTTGCTCGATTTTATAAAGGACAAAGCCGCCTTACTATTTATTTTAATTTTGGCGGCGGCAATTGCCGTGCTCTGGTATCTTTTAATGCATTCTTATAAACAACGAGAAGATTTGGCGGAGGAGTACTATTCGACCATCCCACCGCCGGTAGTGGTGCCTAAGGAAGAGGTGGTTGAAGTGCGGGTGCGCGATGAAGAAATTTCGGCAGCTGACCTGAACGAGGCCGCGGTGGCGGATCGAGACCAGTCTGCCGGGAACGACCCCGTTGACAAAAAGTAAAATTCGGGGTAGTTGTTAGATCTGAGGCACGCGTTGTGCTTCAGTGTTCATTGAAATTTGCGGGAATTCACAGAAAGCGGAGGTGTTCCATGACGACGAGGATTGGTTTCGCAGGATTGGTGGGGTTGTTGGCTGGCTTGGCTGGCTGCCAACCGGCACCGGTCGCCACAACGGTCCAAGTAAAAGTCGGCGAGCGCCTGCTCGCCACGGGGGAAGAGGTTCGCGTGCGCCAGGGAGACTCTCTCGTTCTCGAGGCGGTGACGACTGGGGCGGTGGCTGGCTACGACTGGGAGGTGCCGACCGACGCGTCGATGCGGCATAACAGCCCGGATCTGCCGTGGCTGTTTCGGGATGCGGGCCGTCACCTCATCAAGGTGACAGCCTTCAGTCCGTTCGGTGGAGCTTTCAATGGCTTCACCAGCATCTGGGTCGTCGTCGACCCGGTGCCTCAGCCGGTTGTGGTTGTGGGTCCTGGCGGTGAGACTCCACCGGTGCCCATCGTCCTCGACCTGGGGCGAATCATCGTCACGGGAGGTGGACTCTGGATCCCGGCGGAAAATCTCTTCGAGGTTGAGCCGGGCCAGGAGTTCGTGCTCGACCTCTCGGGCGCCTGCTCGGGCGGCACGGGTCCTTATGGCTTTGTGGTGACGGGACCAGGTGGGGTGATTTGGGGCACTTCGCCTCGGATTGTCCGAATCTTGCCGGCAGGAAGTGGTGACGTGTACTTGACGATCCGCGTCACCGACGGCCGCGGTCAGGTTCGCGAGTTTGTGATCCTGATCCGCGTCCGCGGCGGCGGTAGCAACCCGCCGCCGTGCACCTTGCCGGTGCTGGCCCTGTCGGGCCCGTCCGCGGTCAAAGCTGGCGAGAGCATCTCGCTGGCTTACCAGGCGAGTGCGGGCACTCTCGCCCTGTCGTCGTCGCCGGCCATCCCGGGACTGCCGTCGGTGCCGAGCAGTAGTCCAATCGTCATCCCGACGACGGGATTACTGGGGACGTACCGCTTAACTCTCCGCTTGACCAATAGTTGTGGAAGCGTGGAGAAGTCCCTTGACGTGGCGGTACAAAACGAGCCGCCCACCATGACTTACCCGACAGTGGTGATCAGCGCGCCCGCGCAAGATACCACCGTCAAGGTCGGTCAGGCGGTCACCTTCACGGCGCAGGTGATTGGAGGTACGCCGCCGTACAGCTATAACTGGCTGTTTAGTGATGGCGATACACCTCCCACCACCAGTAGTTCCTCGGTGGTCAAGGTGTTTAATCGCGCCACGGCCGGGCAGTTTCCCTTCGACCAGTATCTCGAGGTTCGAGATAGTCAGGGGAGGAAAAGCCTGGTGGCGACGGTTCGGGTCCGAGTCGTCCCGTAACCGTAAACCATTTTGCTCTTTTGTTTTTTTCTGCCCCCACTTCGGCTTTAGCCAAGTGGGGGCTTTTTTCATGCAATCTTCAGGTTAGTAAACTAGGGTGAGGGCTTAAGCGGTTTGAGCTTGACCTTGCTTTTTTATCAGAATGTGTTAAACATAGGGTATGAAAAATTACAAACAAGTAGCAATTTGGGCTTTGGTTTTAGCTTTAGTTTTGGGTGCCACGGTGGCCGTATCGGCTCAGACGGCACTGCAGGCTAACATTTTGGGGCCAGCTAACGGCTCTTCTTACGCCGTTGGTCAGCTCGTTTCTTTTGGCGCTTCGGCCGAGGGTGGCAGCGCGCCTTACGTTTATAACTGGGATTTTGGTGATGGCACGAGTCAGTCGGGTCAATCTTTTGACCGGGCTTACACTCAAGCCGGCAGCCGAACGGTTAAGCTGACGGTGACGGACTTTACTGGTGCCACGGCTGAGGCGACTCGCAATCTGACGATTACTGGCGGGACGAGCAATCCGCTCACGATCTCTAATGTTCGCGTAACGGACGTGACCAAGAACAGTGCCGTGGTTCGTTGGACGACTAATAAGCCAGCGACGAGTCGGGTCATCTACGATACGGTTTCCCACGCTACTTTGGGAAGCGCGCCTGATTATGGTTATGCCAATACTACTGGGACGACTGATGTCGACACCAAGGTGACGGAGCACGCGGTAACGGTTAGCGGTTTGTCTAGCCAGACGACCTACTACTTCCGAGTGATTTCTGAGGCCTAAGCCCTCTTGCTTCGGGTTTGTGGTTTGCAAAACTCCGCCTAGAACTTAGGCGGAGTTTTGTTTATAGTGGGGCGATGACCCGCCGCCAGTGGCAAAAATTATTCCCCCAAGCCCAGCTTAACTTCCCGATTAGCCGGGTTACTACCTTTGGCGTTGGTGGCGTGGTGGCGGCTTATTTACCAGTCGAAACGCCTGAGGCCCTGATGTCGGCGGTGATTCGCGCCCAGCAAGCGAAAGTTAAATATTTAGTTTTGGCGGGAGGCAGTAATGTGGTGTTTGCTGATCGCCGCTACGCTGGTTTGGTCATTCATTATTATTCACCCCAGGCGGCTTGTTTAGTCGGCAATGACTCGTTAACTTGTAACGCTGGGGCCAAGTTGTCGACCTTGGTGGCCAGTGCCGTCGACGCCGGCTTGGCGGGCTTGGAATCATTGTCGGGGATCCCGGGGACGGTAGGCGGAGCTATCGTTGGTAACGCTGGGGCCTATGGCCAAGCGATTTCTGATCACCTGGCTTGGGTGGAAGTTTTTGATTCAACGAAACAGAAAACCAAAATTTTGTCGGTCCAGGAATGCCGGTTTGCTTATCGCGACAGCATCTTTAAACATCGTCCGTGGTTGGTGTTGCGGGCTAATTTTAAATTAACCCCTGGCGCGGCGGCTGATTTGCGGCGACGTTCTCAGGAAATTATTGCGGCCCGTGAGAAAAAATATCCTCCCGGCTTGCGCTGTCCTGGCAGCTTCTTTAAAAACGTTAGAGTGGCCGAAGTGTCTAAAAAATCTCTTCGTTTAATCGACACCAGCAAAATTATCGAGGGCAAAATTCCGGCTGGTTACTTGTTGGAGGCGGTGGGCGCCAAGGGGCGGCAGGTGGGTGGGGTGCTGGTTTCGGATGTCCACGGTAATCTGATCGTTAATGTGGGCCGGGCTCGCTGGGGGGAGGTGCGACGCCTGGCCGAGCAACTTAGGCGGGCCGTATTTAAGCGTTTCGGCATTGTTTTAGAAGAAGAGGTCCGTTATCTGGGAGGAGTTCGTTAATATGTTATAATCGGCATTATGACTGGATCCAGCGTGGTGGGGATTATGAGTGTGCTTTTAATCGTTGGCTTGGGGGCGACTATTTTGCTCCGCCAGCCCGTCGAACCTATGACTAATATTCCTGATGCTTTGTCGTCGTCCCTAACTCCCCCGATTGGTGGTTACGAGCTTGTGCCGCCAGCGGGTTATGAGTTGTTTGGTCAGATTGATTTTGGCGCACCGACGACCTGGATTAAAGCGGTGGGCCCGGCTAGTCCGGTGGCCAGCGAGGGCCCCGGCGCGCCCCACTCATTTATTACCGTTGTTCCTTTGCCGGTAGTCGGCGGCGAGGAGGTGCTCAAAGAACATTTGACGATTGATCCGGCGACCTATGGTCAGGTGGTGGAAAGTGGTGAGCGCCGCTATTTGATTTATGGTCGAGCAGCCGATCGGGCGGAGATTGAGTCGGCCATCGCTTCGTTTAAAATTAATTAAGTTTAAACTTATGGACAATAAAACTACCATTAGTACGCTAGTGATTCTTTTAATTTTGGGTGCTTTTTATGTGATTTTGATGGCGGCGCGAAATCTAACGCCTGAGCGACCAGTGCCGCCAGTTGGTGAGGGCGAGCCAATTTTTTGCACGATGGACGCCAAGATCTGTCCGGATGGTTCCGCGGTTGGTCGCGTGCCGCCAACTTGCGAATTTGCCGCTTGCCCCACGGGGATGTAAGTTTATTAACATGGATTTGATTCCGATCATTGGGCTAGAGATTCACGCCGAACTCGCGACGGCCACTAAAATGTGGTGTGGCTGTAAAAATGATCCGGACGAAAAACGGCCGAATTGGAACGTCTGTCCAGTCTGTTTGGCTCATCCGGGAACGTTGCCGGTGCCTAATCGCGAAGCGCTTAGGCACGTGTTGCGCGTGGGTTTGGCCGTGGGCGGTCGACTAGCTGACTTTACGGAGTTTGATCGGAAAAATTATTTTTATCCCGATATTCCGAAGGGGTATCAGATTAGTCAGTACGAGTATCCATTAGTCGTTGGTGGGTCGTTGGCCGGCGTAGCTCTAACTCGCATTCACTTGGAAGAAGATACGGCTCGATCTCAGCACGCGGAAGATGCCGACCATAGCTTGGTTGATTTCAACCGCGCCGGCGTGCCGCTCATGGAGTTGGTGACGGAGCCAGTGATCGAAAATGCCAAACAGGCCGGCGACTTTGCTCGTGAGCTCCAGTTGTTGTTGCGCTATTTGGGTGTTGCCGAAGCGAATATGGAAAAGGGGGAGTTGCGAGTTGAGGCGAATATTTCGCTCGGGACGCGAGAAAAATTCGGGACGAAAGTGGAAGTAAAAAATCTAAACTCTTTCCGGGCGGTGGAAAAGGCCATCAATCACGAACTGGAGCGTCAGCGAGCGTTATTGGCTAGCGGCGGCCAGGTGGTGCAAGAGACGCGTGGTTGGGATGACGTGACCGGGGTCACTTTTTCTCAACGGCAAAAAGAGTCTTCTCATGATTATCGCTATTTCCCGGATCCCGATATTCCTAAATTTAAATTAAGTGAACTGACCGAATTCCAAAATTTAGAGCAAACTTTGCCGGAGTTGCCGTGGCAAAAGCGCGAGCGCTACCGGGCTCTGGGTTTTTTGCAGTCTCAAGATGTTGAACAACTCGTTGGCGACTTTGAGCTGGCTCTCTTTTTTGACCAGACTGCCGCCGAGCTTAGAGATCCGTCCCTAATTAAGGCGGCGGCGAACATTATTTTAAATGATATTGCGGGTAAGCGAAAAAATGATCCAGCGTGGTTGCCGACGGCTGAGACATTTGTGAAAGTGATTAAGCTTAATTTGCCCATGCCGCAAACGCGGAGTTCAATTCTAACCGGCACAATCGTCGAAGTGCTGTCTGATGACGCGCTCGGTGGAATCGTGGAGAAAGTTGTCGCGGCCAATCCCAACGTGGTCGCTGACTATCGGGGCGGCAAACAATCGGCCTTACAATTTTTGGTTGGGCAGGGGATGAAGGAGAGCCAGGGCAGTGCTAATCCGGCGGTGTTGGCAAAATTATTTAAAGCGGCTTTAGATTCTTAATTATGAGTTGGATCTTACTTTCTTTACTCTCGGCTTTTTTTGCCGCTTTGGTGGCAATCTTGGGTAAGTTGGGAATTAAGGAGATTGATTCGACCCTGGCCACGGGAGTGCGCGCGGCGGTGATGGCGGTAGCAATGCTGGTGGCGGTTACTGCTCTGGGTAAATGGAAATTCGTTTCCACCATTGACGGCCGCGCGCTCGGCTTTATTGTGGCTTCGGGTTTGGCCGGAGCGCTGTCGTGGTTATTTTATTTTCTCGCTTTAAAAAGTGGTAAGGCCTCTTCGGTGGCGGCGGTTGATCGTTTGAGCGTCGTCTTTGTACTGATCCTCGCCGCTCTCTTTTTGGGCGAGCTGGCGACGTGGAAGGCGTGGGGCGGCGCGGCGCTTATCGTCCTGGGCGCGATCTTAATGGTGCTGGGGTAGGGGATCTATGAAGAAAGTCATCAGCACTGCTAAAAAATCCATCCAATCAATCGAGAAAATATCGCACTTTCGTTGTGCTCACTGCAACAAATGGTGGTCTATCGGTGATGCCCCGCGTCGTAAAAAGTGGTGGTGCCCTTGGTGTGGCCAGGGGGTTATGTTGTAGGGTCTAGGTAAAAAAATAGCCCCGCTTGGAGGCGTTCCGGTCGATCCGGTCTGCCAAACGGGGGTTGCGAACGTTGCTCGAATGCTTAGCGGAATGCTAATCCTTGGCGAACTGACGGCCAGAAGGAGTTACATCCGAGCTTCGGTTGAACTCGCAACAAGTGCCTTTCGGGCACTTCCATCGCCAGTTTAATCTAAATTTTGTAATCTTTAAAGATGGCGGCCTCATAGAGTTTAAGATTTAGGAATTGACAATTTGGTTTATGTAGTGTTTACTACCGGTAGAAAATGTTTTCGAATTCCAGATAACCAAAATTGAAAGGACTAAGGCATGACTCTACTTGAAGAATTTTACAATGCCCGTATCAGTGAACCGGATCCAGCAAAGAAGATGTTATTCACGGTCTTTAGTGATCTGATCGCGCGAGTTGGTTTTGGTGATTGGTGGCGTTCGTGCGACGAAAAGGTTCAAAACGAAATACTTCAAACCAACCTGGACAAGATTCGACAGCAGATGTCGTAGTCAACGCCCACCATCTCAAACACGGAAAATTCACGTCGCGAGAGGAGGGTTTCTGTTAAATGAAGATGACTGCCATTGAAAAAAGGAAATATTATGAAAAAGTTCTGGCTTCTGATTGCTCTTTGGAACACTGTGGTCATGTGTGTGAATCTGACTGTTCTGCCGCACTTCGGTCCGGCAGCGACGGCTTACATCACACCCCAATCGCAGTTGCTTCCGATCATGATCCCGCTGGCTCTCTACGCGCTTTCCTTCGGACAAGTTCGAAGGTTGGTGTGGAGGTGAGATCGGTTTGATCAGGTAATTACGAGGGCGGCCTGGATAAACTCTAGGCCGCCCTTTCTTCTTTTAGAAGACGGCGGTGTCACAGAGTTTAAAATTTAGGTAAAAATAGAGCCGCGATGCACTGTTTCCCTTGGGAGACGGCGCATCCGGCTGATGAGTTGCGAGGCTTTCGTCAGCACAGGCGTTGCCTGATCTTTGACTAAGTCATGGGGTTGGGTATCCAAATCCAACCCTTTCGCAACTAAGCAAATTGTAGCATTTGGAAGACGGAAATACTATCGAGTTTAAAATCAAAAAAGCCCGTCGAGTACGTCTACTCGCGGACTTGTGTTTCCGAAAGACCTTTGGTGGCCCGGACGGGTGGGGTGGACATAATGCGATGCAGGGAGCACGTGCTCTATCCTGGAGGCCCACCCCACCCGTCGCCGTCACCACTTTTTTGACTTTACCAAAATCCTTCCTGGCCGTCAATTTTGCTACTAAATTGACAAGCCGGGATAATCGTGTATTCTAATAATACGTAGTAAGTGTTTCTCGAGGTTCCTGCATTTGTTCAAAGTGTCGGGAGACGTGGAGAAAGGTCGCCTTACACGAAAAACAAAAGTTCAAATGGCTAAAAAATTGTACGTCGGCGGTATTCCGTATTCAAGTACGGATGAGACGCTGAAGGCCGCTTTTGCTCAGGCTGGCTCCGTTGAGTCTGCGACCATCATCATGGATCGCATGACGGGTCGCTCGAAAGGCTTCGGCTTTGTCGAGATGACCTCGGACGAGGATGCGCAAAAAGCGATCGCGATGTGGAATGGTCAGGACTTTGAGGGTCGCAAGCTTACGGTCAACGAAGCTCGCCCCTTGGAGCCCCGCATGCCCCGCCGCTCGTCAGATTCTTCAGGTATGTAAGGTGCCCGAAGTTTTCTCTAAGATCACCCAGTTTCGTCACTAGACGAGACTGGGTGGTTTTGGTTTCTTTGCCTTGTCGGCGATAAGTTTTTATGTTATTGTTCTCGTCTCACGATGTCGATTAGAAACGTTGCCATTATTGCTCACGTTGACCACGGCAAAACCACGCTGGTGGATGCTTTGTTGCGCCAATCGCAGACGGCGATCGGGAAAGAAGCCACCGGTCGGGGAGATTTGATTATGGATTCTAACCCCCTTGAGCGCGAGCGCGGCATCACGATTTTTTCAAAAAATGCCTCGGTTCGTTGGGGTGAGCACAAGATCAATATTATCGATACGCCTGGGCACGCCGATTTTGGTGGTGAGGTGGAGCGGGTACTCTCGATGGCGGACGGGGCACTGCTCTTGGTTGATGCCAAGGAGGGGCCGATGCCTCAGACTCGTTTTGTTTTAAAAAAGGCACTGGCCACCAAACTCAAAATTATCGTGGTGGTGAATAAGATTGATAAGCCTGACGCGCGCATTCCCTATGTTCTTGATAAAACCTTGGAGCTGTTTTTGGAGTTGGGAGCCAGTGATGAGCAGAGTGATTTTCCGGTGATTTACGCTTCGGCCAAAAATGGTTTGGCTGGTCTTAAGTCAGATTTAGCGGCAATGACGGATATTGCGCCAGTCTTTGAGACGATTCTAAAAGAGATCGAGCCGCCACCGTCTCAAGTGGACGCACCACTCCAGATGCTAGTGACGACTATCACGGGCGACCAGTTTAAGGGTCGGATCGCGACTGGCCGCGTTCGCCGCGGTCAAATTGCTGCGGGGCAAGAAGTTGTTTTAATTAATCGAGCTGGTGAGCAGAAAAAATTTCGCCTGACGTCGCTCCTTGGTTATGAGGGATTAAATCGGGTGGAGATTGAGTCGGCGGTGGCGGGCGACATCGTGGCCGTGGCTGGTATGCCCGATATTATGATTGGTGAGACGGTGGCTGACCCGACTTTGCCTGAGGCCTTGCCGCTTCTTTCGATCGAAGAGCCGACGGTCAAAATGACTTTAATGGTTAACGATTCGCCTTTCGCGGGACGAGAGGGAACCTTTACCACCTCGCGACAGATTCGTGAGCGTTTGACCAAGGAATTGGAAAACGATATGGCCTTGCGGGTCGAAGACGCTCCCACCAGTGGTGGTGGCGCGCGCTGGATTGTTTCCGGACGTGGTGAATTGCACCTAGCGATTTTGCTGGAACGTTTGCGGCGTGAGGGTTACGAATTGCAGGTATCGCGGCCGCAAGTGATTGAGAAGTCCGAAGGCAACCGAACGCTCGTGCCCTTTGAGCGACTATTTGTGGAGACTCCGGAAGAATATGCCGGCGTGATTATCCAAAAATTGGGCACGCGTCATGGCCAGATGCAGGATTATAAAACCGAGGGTGGCGTTGCTTTTTTGGAATTTATCGTTCCCACCCGCGGCCTCTTTGGTTATCGCAACGAGTTTTTAACCGACACTAAGGGCTTGGGGATTATGAATACGAGTTTCTTGGAGTATCGCGAGGATGAGCAGGCCTGGCGTGATGACGAGCATGGTTCGTTGGTGGTCCACGAGAGTGGTCAAACTCTAACTTATGGTTTGATGAGCGTTCAGGATCGGGGCGTATTGTTTGTTGGCCCGGGCGTCGCGGTGTACAAGGGTCAGGTGGTTGGTCAACATTCGCGACCTGGCGATTTGCACGTTAACGTTTGTCGAGCCAAACATCTAACCAACTTCCGCTCGAAGAACGAAGCTGACGAAGAGCAGTTTATGACTCCTCGACCAATGGATTTAGAAGCCGCGCTGGAGTATATCGGTGATGACGAACTGGTAGAAGTGACGCCGCAATCTATTCGGATTCGGAAAATGATTTTGGACGAGGCCGAAGCTCGCCGCCAAGCTCGGGGGATTAAGGAATAGCTAGAACTAATTAGAGTCGGGGTGGTACAATAGAGCTCATGATCGAGCAGATTTTGGGTTTTACCGAACAGTTGCGTTGGCAACCAGTGATCGCCAACGGCGAGAGCTTGGCCCAAACCAATAAGTTTATTGTGGCGGGGATGGGCGGGTCGCATTTGGCCGCTGATTTGTTGCGGACTTATCGACCCGAGTTAGATCTATTAGTCCACCGAGATTATGGCCTGCCGCGAGTGCCGGCTTATTTTTTGCGAGAAAGTTTAATTGTGGTTTGTTCTCATTCGGGCGAGACGGCGGAGGCGCTTGATGTTTTGCGGCAGAGTTTGGCCGCCGGCCTTAAAGTGGCCGTTTTGACGGCCGGCGGCCAGTTGCTACGTTTGGCGCAGGAGCAGGGACTCCCTTACGTGCTCTATCCTGGCGAGGCGCTGGCGCCCCGCCAGGCACTTGGTTTTACTTTGGTGGGCTTGGCGGCGCTTTTTCGCCAAGTCGAACTGGGGGCGGCTTTGGCGGCCACCGCGGGGGAGCTCAATCCGGCAAGTTTGCGGGAGCCGGCGGCGTTGATCGCGGATCGACTAGCTGGCCGGTTGCCCTTAATTTATAGCGCCACTCAGCAGTGGTCTTTGGGCTATATTTGGAAGATTAAGCTAAACGAGACGGCCAAACTCCCGGCCTTTGCTAACGTCTTTCCGGAGCTTAATCATAATGAGCTTGAGGGTTTTGATCGGGCCGAAGCTTTGCGATATTACGCTCTGGTTTTGCTAAGTGACCCGGACTCAGATCCGCGGATCAAAGAGCGTCAAGCGATCACCACCGACATCTATCGTTCGCGCGGTGCCGAGGTGGTCGAGGTGCCCTTGACTGGTAGAGGGTGGGCCAAGTTGTTAGCTAGTGTGTTGCTGGCCGATTGGGTGAGTTGGCACTTAGCCGATCGAGCGGGCTTGGATCCGGTGAGCGTGCCACTGATTACCGAGTTCAAAAAACGTTTAACCTAATCCCAATGTATCTTTTATTTGATATTGGCGGTTCTAAGATGCGCTTAGCCCTTTCGGCTGACGGCCAAACTTATCGTGATCCCGTTTTGGTATCGACACCTTCGGATGCCGCTAGTTTGCTGGAAGTTTTTCGCGGCTTGGCTGACTCGTTGGTGGCGGGCCAGAAGCTGGCGGGCGTGGCCGGAGGGATTACTCGTAAGCGCCTCGAGAGTGTGCCCGACCTACAGTCTCTGTTTGATTGCCCGGTGGCGATCGAAAACGACACGGCCTTGGTGGGCTTGGGTGAGGCGGTGGCAGGCGCTGGCCAGCCAGAGGGCATTATGGCTTACGTGACGGTGAGTACTGGGGTTGGCGCGGTCCGGTTAGTCGACGGTCGGATCGATCGCTCGGCGCGAGGCTTTGAACCCGGCCACCAGATTATTGATTGGGAAAATAATCGCTCACTCGAGTCGCTGGTCTCGGGCAATGCCGTTTCGGCCGAACGCGGAGTGGAACCTCAGTTGGTGACGGACGTTGATTATTGGCGTGCTAAGGCCAAAATTTTGGCCATCGGTTTACATAATTTGATTTTACATTGGTCGCCAGAGCTGGTGGTGCTCGGTGGCAGTATGTTTAAGACACCTGGTTTGGATTTGGAGGAGGTGAGGGCGGCGCTGGGGGAGATTCCTAGTATTTTGGGCGAGCCACCAACTTTGCGTTTAGCTAAGCTCGGAGACTTTGGCGGTCTCGATGGCGCCTTAGCTTTAGCGCAAGAAAAATTCGGCGCTTAAAATCGGTTCCAATTGCACCCTTCGCTTGCGTCAGAGGAGCATTTATTTTCTAACCGTTATTTGATGCACTTATCCACTCGGTCGCCGAGGGCGAGTGGTTTACAATGACTCTGTTACTATTAATTAACTTCGACTTTCCCCATGCCTAAAGTTGCCAAACGCTCACCTAAGATCGAAAAGAAGAAGCCCGTTTACGTGGTAAAAAAGGTGCGCAAGCGCGACGGCTCCGTAGTCTCGTTTGATGAGGGGCGGATTGCTTTGGCTGTGGGCAAGGCCATGAAGGCGACGGGCGAGGGTGGGGAGAAGGAGGCTTTGGCGGTGGCCGCCTCAGTGACGCGCGACCTCAATAAGGGTGCTCGGCAAGCCGAGGGCAAATTTGTCCCGACGGTTGAGGGGGTGCAAGACATTGTTGAGGCCCAGTTGATTCTCCATGGTTTTGTTAAGACGTCTAAGGCTTATATTTTGTATCGCCAGCGTCGGGCAGAAGTGCGCCAAGAGAAGGGCGAAGTGCCAAAGGAGGTTAAAGAATTGGCCGCGGAGAGCAAAAAATATTTCCGCAATCAGTTGTCGGAGTTCGTCTACTACACCACTTATTCCAAATGGATCCCCGACAAGAATCGTCGCGAGACTTGGGTGGAGACGATTGATCGTTACGTCGATTTTATGCGCGAGAATTTGGGCGACAAGTTGACGACTAAGGAATATGCCGAAGTTCGAGAGTATATGTTGTCGATGAAGGCGATGGGCTCAATGCGTTTGCTCTGGGGAGCGGGCAAGGCCGCTCGAGCGACCAACGTTTGTGCTTATAATTGTTCGTTTATCGCGCCCAGTCAGTGGCAAGATTTCGCGGAGATTATGTATGTGTTGATGTGCGGGACGGGCTGTGGTTACTCGGTTGAGAGTCAGACTGTCGAGATGTTACCGGTAATCCAAAAACAGCGCGGTGAAAAAGTTTTGCATCACAAAATTGCCGATAGCAAAGAGGGTTGGGCCGACGCCTTCTCTTTGGGTCTTCGGACCTGGGCCGAAGGTCGTGACATCATCTTTGATTATTCGTTAATTCGACCACAAGGGGCTCGCTTATCGACGATGGGTGGCCGCGCTTCTGGCCCCGCGCCCCTTCGTGCGCTTTTGGAGTTTAGTCGCGAACGGATGCTTAAGCGCCAAGGCCGTCGCCTGACTACCGTAGACGTTCATGACATTGTTTGTAAGACCGGGGAGGTGGTGGTGATGGGTGGCGTCCGGCGAAGCGCGTTAATCTCCCTCTCCGATTTAGATGATGAGTTAATGCGCACCGCCAAAAACGGTCAGTTCTGGATGACTAATCCTCAGCGGAGCATGGCCAATAACTCAGCCGTTTATAATCAGAAGCCAACCTTGGATGTTTTCTTGGACGAATGGGTTAACTTAATGAAGGGTCAGTCTGGCGAGCGAGGCATCTTTAATCGTGGCGGCTTAATTAATCAATTGCCGGCTCGACGCTGGCCAGTTTTTAAGCCCGATTCCGATACCTCGGGGACTAATCCTTGTGGTGAAATCGTTCTCAAGTCTAAGCAGTTTTGTAACCTGTCCGAAGTTGTCGCGCGCGCCGACGACACTTACGAGACCCTGGCCGACAAGGTTCGGATCGCGACGATCTTGGGCACCTACCAGGCCACTTTGACTAATTTCCCCTATCTCTCTAAGGAGTGGAAGAAAAATTGCGATGAGGAGGCACTCTTAGGTGTGTCGATTACTGGTCAGTTCGATAGCCGAGTCGTACGCAATCCCAACACCCTACGCAAGCTCAAGGAGGTGGCGATCGAGACTAATCGTAAGTACGCCACTCGCTTTGGCATTAACCAGTCAACTTGTATTACGACGGTTAAACCATCGGGTAACGGTTCGCAACTCTTCGATTCTTCTTCGGGAATGCATCCGCGTCATGCCCCCTTCTACATCCGGCGGGTTCGCATCGAGAGCCACAATCCACTCTTTATGATGTTGCGCGACATGGGTGTACCTCATCATCCGGAAGTTGGTCAGACTGCCGAGTCAGCCACCACTTATGTGCTCGAGTTTCCGATCAAGGCGCCCCGCGGTTCGATTTTTAAGAACGATTTGTCGGCCATTCAGCAGCTTGAGCACTGGCGAATGCTGAAAGAGAATTATACCGAGCACAATCCTTCCACGACGGTGTCGATTGGCGAGGAGGAATGGTTGCAAGTGGCAAACTGGGTCTACGAAAATTGGGACATCGTTGGTGGGCTATCCTTTTTACCTCGCAGTGATCACGTTTATCGTCTAGCGCCTTACGAGGAGGTTACCGAAGAACGCTACAACGAGATGGTTAAAAATTTCCCCAACATTGATTTCTCCAAAATTGTGCTTTATGAGTACGACGATCAGACGAAGGGTGCTAAGGAGCTGGCCTGTGTCTCGGGTACGTGCGAAGTAGATATTCCTAGCCCGAGTGAGGAGGTCAACAAGAAGTAACTTGCCTTATTGTTTGGTTATTGTATAATGCTAGTGTGCGGTGTTGAGTAATCGCTCTCACTCTCGGCTTAGCCGGTAGTGGGGGAGGAAAGTCCGAACACTCAGCTGTCTTTTGGCAACAAGGGTAGTGGTTAACGGCCACCGGGAGCAATCCTCGAGGTGCGAACAGAGACGAGTCTTCTGTCTTCGGGCAGAAGGGTGAAACGGCTAAATCCTTACCTGAGTGCAAGGCCGGACTCTCAAGTCCTCACGGATTTAGAGAGGGTGCCGCTTGATCCGTACGGTAACGTACTGGACAGATAAATGATTACCTAAAACAGAATTCGGCTTACGGACACCGCACGTTTGCATCAGACGCCCCGCCTATTTCGGCGGGGCGTTTGCTCGTTTGCCCATTTTCTCTTATGATTACAACATTATGGATTCATCCTTGGTGCGTTCGCGCCCCGGCCTCTCGTTTAATACTCTGGCGCCTTTGATTTTGTCGGCGTTAGTGTTGGTTGTCCCGCTCTTAATTATCCCGGGTTGGCGGGGTGATTTGGAGGCCTGGCGTCGCCTGGTCGTGGTGGGGTTAGTTTTGTTGTCTGGCGGCGCTTGGACGATTGCTCGATTTCAGCGTGGTCGTTTAAGTTTGCCGTGGCATCCTTTGCTGGCGGCAACCGTGGCTTTGGCCCTGGCTCAAGCTTTGGCGGCGGCGTCAGTCGGTCCTTGGTTGTATGCGTTATGGGGCGGAGCTTTAGGTCCGGGATCAATTTTAAGTTGGCTCGGCTTCGCGCTTTCGGTTGCGCTTGGAGCTTACTATTTTAGTACGGCCGAGCGCATCCGTCAGTTAGTCGGCTTGGCCAGTTGGGGATTTGGGGCCGTGCTCGTGGCCGACACTTTAGCGCCGCTTACGGGCTTTCCCTTTATTGCAACCTTCGATGACCGCTTGCTGGTGCTGGGGTGGTTTATTTTTCTTAGTTGGTGGCTGATCACGAGAGCGACCACGAGGCGAGCTCGCTTCTTTGCTTGGCTGTTGTTTAGTTTGTCCTTGCTTTGGTGGCTTCTGACGGCTCGAGCGGTGTGGTTCCCCCTCATTTTAACTTTGGTGGGTTTGGGTTGGTGGTTGGCCCCTTGGATTATCGGCCAGCGAGCCAGGCGAGAAATGCGGCAACCTTTTGGTGTTTTAAGTGGATTGATGGTGGCCGCTTACGCTTTTTACTACGCTTTGCCTTTTGTGTTTGGTCGATTAGTTGGTTTCGTCGCGTCTCTCGGCTTGCCGGTTACTGGTCCCTTGCCCTGGTTGTGGTCGGGGAGAGTAATTGATGCCGCTTGGCGTCTTAAGCCGCTTACTGGCGTTGGCCTTTCGGCCGTACCGTCTCTGGTGGCGAGCCAGGGCGTAGGGACGATTGGTTGGTGGGCGGCTTGGTTGGCCGCTGGTGGGCTGGTGGTGGCCGCCGCTGCCTTGGCCTTGATTTTCTTTTGGTTGAGAACTTGGTGGCAGAGTCGCGTGCGGCCCAGTGACTCGGCGGGCGAAGCTGGTGAAGTGGCCTGGTTATTGGGGGCGTTGGTGGCTTGGAGTTGGTGTTCTTTGTTGGTGATTGCTCCCGGACTGCCATTTTTGATCTTGATCGCTCTCTTGACTGGAGCGTGGATCGGCTTATTAACCGCCGAACGGCGCCTTAACGTTAAAACTTGGGCCTTGGTTGATTCCTCGGGTCGCTTCCATCGAGCGTTTGGTGGTTTGGTATTGTTGGGCATTGTTTTGCTGGCGACCTTGGTGATTAGTTTGCGAGTGGGCAGTGGTTTAGTTTTGGTAGAACGAGGTTTGCGTCTGGCTCCCATTAAAGAATCTCAAGCCGTGACCATGGTTACTAATGGTTTGCGTTTGGCGCCGAGCGATGAGCTGGCGAGATTGCTGGTGGATTGGCGTTTGCGCGAACTGGCTACGATGTCGTCGGCCACGACCACGACGGAGGAATTAAAGTTCCGCTTTAAGACCACGGCCGAGGCGGCCGTCGCCGCCGCGCGTCAGGCGCTCGTTTGGGCGCCTGACGCGCCAGCCAATTGGCTGGCGGCCGCTCGAGTTTCTGATGCTCTTGATTATTACGGCGTTGGCGGTGCCAAAGCGGAGGCCGAGGGGGCTTATGGTCAAGCGATTCGTTTGGCACCATACGATCTTAGTCCGGTGTTGTCGTGGGCTACGATGTTGGTGCGTCACCAAGAATCAGCGTCGGCCTTTAAATTATTGGAAGAATTTTTGGATCGCGTGCCCACCTCGGCGGCCGGTTTAGCCGCCTTGACGGAGTTGGCGGAGCGCCAAAATAATTTAAAGGTCGTTCTGGAGCGTTACGACCAGGCTCTCTCTCAGTCACCCCAAAATCCGGAATTGTGGTTCCAACGAGGATACGTCCATTATCGGCGCGGTGAATATTCTTTGGCCGTGACGGATCTGAGTCGGGCGTTAGAACTTTCACCTGGTTACGCTAATGCTCTTTATTTCCGAGGATTGGGTTACCGCGCGCTCGGCAATCGGGCGGCCGCTTTGGCCGACTGGCAGTTAGTCAATCAGCTTAATCCTGGTTCGGCCGAGATCGAGGCCGCGTTAAAATCGCTCGACTCTTAATTTATGGTGGCTCGCGTCTGGCGTTGGTTTACTCGAGAGTTTTCTAATCTGCACGAAGCGGCGTTGCTCTTGGGAGTGGCCGCCTTCTCCTCTCAACTTTTGGCGCTGATCCGCGATCGCTTATTGGCCGCCAACTTTGGCGCCAGTGGACAGTTGGACGTTTACTACACGGCTTTCCGTTTGCCCGATTTGGTCTATGCCACGATTGCCTCTTTTGTCTCGGTGACTGTTTTGATTCCCTACGTCGTGACGGCTTTGACGGAGGGTGATCGTGAGCGCGCGCGACGACTGCTTTCTAGTGTTCTGACGGCCTTTATGGCGGTGATGGTGGTGGCGATGGCGACGGTGTGGTTTTTGTTACCGTGGTTAGCGCCACGAATCGCTCCCGGCTTTGATCAAGAACAGTTGGCCTTGTTGGTGACTTATTCGCGGATCTTATTGTTTTCGCCCCTCTTTTTGGGTTTGTCTAACGTGTTGGGGGCGGTGACTCAGTCGGTGAGGCAGTTTTTTGTTTATGCCGCCAGTCCTCTTTTATACAATCTAGGGATTATTATTGGCGTGGTTTGGCTTTATCCACGCGTGGGACCGACGGGTTTGGTTTGGGGAGTGGTAATCGGGGCTTTTCTCCACGTGGCGATTCAGATCCCGGTGGTGTGGCGCGCCGGTGTCGCGCCACGTCTCGTTTGGCGTTTGAGTTGGTCGGAACTAGTAACGATTATTCGGACGTCGCTACCCCGCACTCTGGCTTTGGGGGCGCATCAATTTACGTTGTTGATTTTGGTGGCCTTGGCTTCGGCGATTGGCGCGGGGGCCGTGTCGGTGTTTAATTTCGCGCTAAATTTGCAGTCGGTGCCGCTCTCGATTATTGGCGTGAGTTATTCGGTCGCCGCCTTCCCAACTTTGGCGCGTCTGTTTTCTAGTGGTCAGCGGGAGGAATTTTTGAGTCACGTAACGGGCGCTTTGCGCCACGTGTTATTTTGGTCTTTGCCGGCGACGGTGATGTTTATTGTTTTGCGGGCTCAGATTGTGCGAGTGATTTTGGGCAGTGGATCTTTCGATTGGACGGCGACGCGTCTGACGGCCGCCGCGCTGGCCCTCTTCGTCCTGTCGGTTGCCGGACAGAATTTGATCCAATTATTTATGAGGGGCTATTACGCCTGCGGTCGGACGCGGCGGCCATTTGTGCTCAATGTGGTGGGGCTCTTGGTGTCGGTGGCGGCCGCGCCAGTGTTGGTCTGGTGCTTCCGTACGGCTCCCGGCTTTCGGGCGGTGGTCGAGAGAATTTTGCGGGTTGATGCCGTCGAGACCACGGCTATTTTGATGTTGCCACTGGCCTTTAGTTTGGGCGTGGCGGTTAACGTTAGTTTGTACTGGTATTTTTTCCAAAAAGATTTTGGGCGTTTTTCGCGAGTGGTGGATCGAGCCTTAGGGCAGTCGGCGCTCGGCTCGTTGGTGGCCGGAGTGGTGACTTACCAGGTGTTGGGTTGGCTGGCGCCGCTGGTTAATCAAAATACTTTTTCGGGGATTTTTGTTCAGGGGGTGGCGGCCGGATTGGCTGGATTGGTCACCCTCATTATTATCTTGCGAGGCTTTAATAACCGAGAAATTAATGAGATCGAAACTTCGTTACGGCATAAGTTTTGGCGGGCCAAGCCCATTGCCCCCGACCCCGAAGGGTTGTAGAATGCGCTTCTATGGCTGAAGCCAAATTTATCCGAAATTTCTCGATTATTGCCCATATTGACCACGGTAAATCAACCTTGGCCGATCGCTTGCTGGAGGCCACCGCCACCATCGAAAAGCGCAAAATGCGCGAACAGGTGCTGGATAGCATGGATCTGGAGCGCGAGCGGGGAATTACGATCAAGATGCAACCGGTGCGCTTGCGCTATCATCGAGGGGCGGAGGAGTATCTTTTCCATCTAATTGATACGCCGGGGCACATTGATTTTTCTTACGAAGTGTCGCGGGCCCTTAAGGCCGTTGAAGGGGTTCTGCTATTGGTTGATGCTACCCAGGGCGTCCAGGCTCAGACTTTTACGGTGTTGGCTATGGCTCAGGAGTTGGGATTGAAAATTATTCCGGTGGTGAACAAAATTGATTTGCCGGTTGCTCGGGTGGAGGAGACGAAGGCGGAGATTGTGAACTTGATTAAGTGTCGTCCAGAAGAGATTGTGGCCGTTTCGGGCAAGACTGGTGCTGGTGTGCCGGAGTTGTTGGAGGCGATTGTTGATCGTGTGCCACCGCCGACGAGCGAGTTTCCTACTACGGACGGCGCTCGCGCCTTGGTTTTTGATTTTTCTTATTCGATCCACCAGGGCGTGGTGGTCTATGCCCGAGTTTTTGATGGCGAAATTGTCACTGGTGATGAGTTGGTGTTTGCGGCCACGGGCGAGAAGTTTACCGCGTTAGAGGTGGGGACTTTCGCGCCGGAGAAGGTGGCGACTGGACGTTTGGCGGCCGGAGAGATTGGTTACGTGGTAACGGGCATTAAGCGCACGGGCAGTACTCGCGTGGGTGACACGCTGTTGCGGGCTAAAGTGCCATTGCCGCCCGAGCCAGGTTACGCCGAACCGCGTTCCGTCGTCTGGGCTTCTGTCTATCCGGAAAGCCAGGATGATTTGCCTACTTTGCGTCAGGCTCTGGGTCGCCTCAAGCTTGGCGATGCCGCTCTCTCGTTTGAAGAAGAGGCCTCCACGACCTTGGGCCGCGGTTTCCGTTGCGGTTTTTTGGGGTTGTTGCATCTAGAAATTATTAGCGAGCGACTCAAGCGCGAATTTAATTTATCGCTGATTATTGCGACGCCGTCAATTAGTTATACTGTAGAAAATTCTCGAACGGGCGAGCGCGAAGTGATCTACTCTCCGCACCTTTTTCCTGACGAGACCAAAAATTATCGGATTTGGGAGCCATGGGTCAGCGCGCGAGTGATCGTACCACCAAGTTACGTGGGTAATGTGATGAAAATTTTTAATGATCACGAAGTGGTGGTGCTGGCCGTCGAAACCTGGGGGACGGACCGAACGCTTTTAACTGTCGAATTGCCGCTGCGCGAACTGATGCGTAACTTTTTTGATGAACTGAAAAGCGTTTCTTCTGGTTATGCCTCTTTTTCTTATTCTCTTTTGCCCGAACGAGAGGCCGAGGTGATGAAGTTGGAGGTGCTGGTTAACGAGGAGGTGATCCCGGCTTTTACGCGGGTGGTGGCCCGGCGAAAATTGGATCACGAAGCGCAGGATGTAGCCGAACGGCTGAAAAATTTATTACCGCGGCAGTTAATCGCGATCAAGATCCAGGCCCGCGGCGGTGGACGGATTGTGGCCGCCCGCAGTATTAGCGCCATGCGCAAAGACGTTACCGACTATCTCTATGGTGGTGATATTACCCGCAAGATGAAATTGCGTGAGAAGCAGAAGAAAGGTAAAAAGAAAATGCAGTCCTTGGGCTCGGTTTCGATCCCCGAGGAGGTCTTCTTAAAGATGATTAGTGGCGGCGGGCAGAATTAACGGATCAGGGAGGGGATATAGAGCAAAATCATTCCGGCAATCACGATTAGACTGACGATGGCGCTAATTAGATTGAGGGTGCGACGATGTCTTTTATTTAAAATCATAAGAGTATATTATACGAGGAATGCGCGAGTTTCAAGGCAAACGCCGGCTAAAGCAATTTTTTTATTCTCGGGCAACCGTGGCCTTATTGATTTTGGCCGTTTTGCTCTTAGGGAAAGCGGCCGCCGGTGTTTGGTGGCGGTCGCGGGGTGTGGCTGAGGAACGTCAGGCAGTTGATCAGGAGTTGGCGGAGGCGGTATCGCGCCGTCAGGAACTGACAGCGTCGATTGCTCGCTTGGAAACGGCTCGGGGTGTCGAGGCGGAGTTGCGATCGAAGTTTTCGGTGGCACGGCCAGGCGAGCGAGTGATTTCGGTGATCTCGTCTGGGTCAGCCGAACCGGTGGCGCCACAAGATCGGGGCTGGTGGGAGTGGGTAAGGAATTTTTTGCGGGATTAGTTTAGTGGTAGGACGATTGCTTCCCAAGCAATAGGCGGGGGTTCGATTCCCCCATCCCGCACCAATGTTCATCAAGAAGCAGGAAAATTTTACGTGCGAGCGCTGTGGTGCGGTGGTGGAGGGCGATGGCTATACCAATCATTGCCCCGCTTGTTTGTGGTCCAAGCACGTGGATGTGGAGCCGGGTGATCGCGCCGCCGAGTGCGGGGGCTTGATGCGTCCGGTTGAGTATCAGGCCGCTGGCGGCGGCTTTGATCTGATCCACGAGTGCCTCAAGTGTGGTCACCGCAAGCGTAACAAGGTGGCGCCGGATGATGACCTTGCTCGGCTAGCGGCCCTCTGATAAACTGCAGTCATGAAAAAAGTTGCCATTTACACGACTCCGACTTGTACTTATTGCCAGATGACTAAAGAGTTTTTTAAGCAGAATGGGGTAGAGTATTCCGAATATGACGTGGCCGCCGACGTGGCCAGGCGTCAGGAGATGGTCGGTAAGACTGGGCAGATGGGCGTACCGGTAATCTCGGTGACGGAGGAGGATGGGGAGGAGCACTTGATTGTAGGCTTCGATAAGGGCGGTTTGTCGGCGGCGCTCGGCATCTAGTTCGCCGGCCTCTATAGTTCAATGGATAGAACAGTCCCGTCCTAAGGGATCGATCCCTGTTCGATTCGGGGTAGAGGCGCCTTAAAAAATGTTATACTAGCACCGTGGATCAGCAAGACAAAATTTTACTTAAACAAGTCGCCGAGCTAACGGAAGAGAATAATCGGCTGGTCCGCAAACTCGTCACTTCCCAGCGGTGGAATCGGATCCTCTTTTTTGCCAAGTGGTTCGTGGTAATCGCCCTAACTTTGGGAGCTTATTATTACATCCAGCCATTGGTGGACCAGGTGATCGAGACTTATCGTAATTTAGGAATAAAAATTCCCGAGACCAATAGTCTGGAGAAGTGGTTTAGCCAGTAAGCCCTAGGGTTTACTTTTGAGCCTTTTTTCTCTAAAATAAGCCCACCCGATGCTTGGATAGCTCAGTTGGTAGAGCATTCCCCTGAAGAGGGAAGGGTCGCCGGTTCGAGCCCGGCTCCAAGCACCTTAGATTAGAGCGACTTAACTTTGAGAGTTTGTTTCTTTCCCTTGTCGATTTTGGGCAGGCGGATCGTTAAGAGGCCGTGCTTTTCGAGGGCCTCAGCTTCTTCTACCTCCACTTCCGCAGGGAGGAGGATGGTCCGCGCGAAAGAGCCCCAGTAGAGCTCGCGCTGGAAGTAGTTATCCTCATTGATCTCTCGGACGCTCTCGCGCTTGCCCCGGATCGTGACCATGTCGCGAGTAATCCCCACCTCTAGATCTTCTGGCTTAACCCCAGAGACCATTGCTTTGATTACAATTTCTGAGGGTGTCTGGTAGACGTCGACGGCAAGCTCTCCTTCTTCGGCATCTTCGAGCCAGGCACTACTTGAGGGGGCGGCGTGGCCGCGTTCGGGAGTTATTTCGGTTGGTCCCGATACCTCATCCTCATCTTGGATAGAAATACTGCCAGTCAAACGCTCAAGGAAAGATCGCTTTTTATTCATTGTTTTAAATAGTGTTTACTAAATCTCGAGTTCTCTGTGTCGCTTTAACTCGCTCGAACAAGAGAATGATCAGCAGAGCGGTTAGCCACAAGAGAGCAAAAATCTTCAGCACTCCCGAACCGTTACTCTGAATTATAGTGTAGTTAAACAGGGCATGCAACCCAACGGCCGTGCTTAGTCCGAGTAAAAAGTAAACGAGACGAGCGAGTGGTGATTTGTAAAAACCCAAACCAACAAAGCCACCGACTAAACCTGAGGCCACAATGTGGACCACTGAGGCGCCGATAAAGCGGAAGTTGCCGGTAATTAAAAAAGAGAGCGAGGATGAGCCGTCGGCGTTGATTGCGCCCAGCATAAAGAGCATATTTTCTAGCGCGGCAAAGCCGAGAGCGCCGGTAATCATATACATCATGGCGTCAACGGGCTCATCATAGTTGCGACCAGAGAGCGCGCCCACATAGACGGCCAAATACTTTAAACCCTCCTCAATCAGCGACCAGAGAAAGACGACCAGGAGGAGGTTTTGGGCTAAGGGCCAAGTGTTGCCGACGGCGCGCTCGATAAAATAAGCCGGGATGACGGCGAGTGCGCCGAGGACAAAGGTTTCGGCAATTTTGCCCCGCGGCTCAGGACTTTTTTGATCTTCGTGGAGCCAAAACCACAACCAAAAGAGCGCAGGCAGAACGCCACCCAAAAAAATAAAGGGGAAGATTTGCCAATTCTCGACTAGCGCGCTAGCGGCCATGGCGTGATGATGAGGGGAGTAGTTTCTTCATGGGGCAGGAGAGACCACAGTTCTTCGGTCACGGCGGGCATAAAGGGGTGGAGCAGTTTGAGCGAAGTAAGTAGAATCGTTGGTAAGACCGCGCAAACTTTTTTATCTTGTTTGGCCTCCTCGATTATTTTATCAGCAACCGTGTGCCAAATATAGTGGTATAACTTTTCGCCGGCTAGATCGAAGCGGAAGTTCTCTAGGTCGTTAGTGATTTCTAGTTTAAATTTTTCTAATTCCTCGAGGTGGGGATGGTCGGGGGCGTTGGTCCAATCTTGGGCTTGAGCGTTGGTGGTAACGAAGCGAGCGATGTTCCACAGCTTGTTGGCGAAATGTTTGTAGGCTTTAACTTTGTTATCGCCAATTTTAGAATCATTGCCCGGACCGGTGCCGACGATGAGGGCCATCCGGAGGGCGTCGGCGCCATATTTGGCGATAATCTCGAGCGGATCAATGGCGTTGCCAAGAGATTTGGAGAGCTTGCGACCCTGCTCATCGCGAACTAGGCCGTGGAGATAAACGGTGTGAAAGGGGATGTCGCCAAGCAGAAAGCCGCTCATTAAGATCATGCGTGCCACCCAAAAAAAGATGATGTCGTAACCGGTTTCGATCACATTAGTGGGATGGAAGGCGGCTAGATCAGCGGTTGGCTCGGGCCAACCAAGGGTCGAGAAGGTCCAAAGCCCGGAGGAGAACCAGGTATCGAGGGTGTCTTCGTCTTGCGTCCAGCCCTCGCCCGTGGGCTCTTCTGTGCCCACATAAATCTCCTCGCCGCGGTACCAAACAGGAATCCGATGGCCATACCAAATTTGGCGGGAGATGCACCAGTCCCGGAGATTGTCGATCCAGTTAAAATAAATATTCTCAAACCGCTCGGGCAAAATTTTGATCTGGTCGTTTTTGACGACGGCCTGCATCGCTTCTTTTAACGACACCATTTCACCTCTCTGGATACCGTTAATTTTATCGCTGGCGAAAGGGAATTTTTTGTTGACATCAATAAACCACTGGCGCAAAATTTGTGGTTCAATTATCTCGTCACTTCGTTCGCTTGTGGCAATGTTGTGGACATAATTTTCTTCAATTTTCTCGACCAACCCCTTAGCCTTCAATTTTTCTATAATTGCTGGACGCGCCTTTTTGATGTGTTGGCCGGCAAATTCGCCGGAAATGGGCAGGAGTTTTCCCTTAAGATCGATTACCTGTTCTTTGGATAGATTGTGTTTTTGGGCTAGTTCAAAATCAGCCTGACTGTGCCATGGGGTGATGGTCATTACTCCCGTACCAAAATTCATGTCGATTGATTCGTCTTTAATTATCGTAGCGGTGATTGGCCCGTTAATCCACTCTAGGTCGATTTTCTGGCCATGATCATATTTATGGTAACGATGGTCGTCGGGGTGCATTACTACGTACTTGTCTCCGAATTTTGTTTCTGGTCGGGCTGTGCCAATGATAAAGGGCCCATACTTTAAGTAGTAGAAATTAGTTTTTTCTTCTTTGTAAACTATCTCATCGTCAGAAATGGTGGTTTGCAGCTTGGGATCCCAGTTAACGATCCGGTCGCCGCGGTAGATCAGTCCCGCTTCGTACATTTTTTTAAACGCGGTCCGGACGGCACGGGTCCGCGGCTCATCTAGCGTAAAGGCCTCGCGACTCCAATCCAGTGATGCCCCCATCTTTTTGCTCTGATTGATAATCGTGTCGTGGCTTTGCTGGGCAAATTCGTGCACGCGACGCAAAAATTCTTCGCGCCCGAGGTCGTGGCGATTTTTGTTTTCTTTTTTAACTAATTCTTTTTCTACTTTTGACTGCGTGGCGATAGCCGCGTGATCAGTGCCGGGCAACCAGAGTGTTCGGTCGCCGCGCATCCGATGGTAGCGGACCATAATATCTTCGATGGCGAGCGTCAAGGCGTGACCAAGATGGAGTTGGCCGGTGACGTTTGGTGGCGGCAGGACGATCGAAAAGTTTTGCCCACGATGATTGGGGCCATTTTCGGGTTTAAAATAGCCAGCTTCTTCCCAGGCACGATAAAGGCGATCTTCGGTGCTGGCCGGATCATAGGGTTTGAGCAATTTTTCGGGCACGTTGGGGGATGGGGGGGTGACCATGCGCCCAATAGTAGCAAAAACTAGCGTTAGGTTAAAGAGAGGTTGCCCTTGGCGGCCAGGGAGAAATCAGTCGTTAATTCTTTCTGTTCGAGGGCGCGGAAGTAAGCCGCCAGCCCAATCATGGTGGCATTGTCGGTAGTGAGAGCCGCCTCAGGAACGAGGAGTTTAATCTTGGGATATTCGTCGTCGAGGTATTCTTTAAAAGCTTGTCGCAGACGCTGGTTGGCGATGACGCCACCGCCGATGATAAAAGTTTTAGGTTGATAAGCCTCGATTGCTTTGACGCTTTTGCGCAAGAGGACGTCGATGACTGCCTCTTGGAACTCGGTGGCGATCTCGACTTTGTCGATGTTTGAGAGGGGCTCTTTTTTGCGAGCCAAATAGAGGACAGCCGTTTTTAGGCCAGAGAACGAGAAGTCAAAATCGCCCGATTCCATCATGGGACGAGGGAGGCGGAAGTCGCGTTCACGTTCTGGTTCGGTCTCAGCCAGGCGGGAGATTTCTGGTCCGCCAGGATAAGGTAGTCCCAGAATTCTGGCCACCTTGTCGAAAGCTTCGCCGACGGCGTCGTCTCGTGTTTGCCCCAGAATTTTATAATCATGCCAGTCGCGCACCAAGACTAGTTCGGTGTGGCCGCCACTAATTAACAAGGCGATGGCGGGGAAGTTGACCTTGCTCTCGGGTGAGGTGAGGACGGAGACGATATGACCCTCCATATGATTGACGGGGATGACGGGCGCATTCCAACTTTTACTTAGGGCTTTGGCGCAGTTGATCCCCACCCAGAGGGCTGGTTCTAGGCCGGGACCTTGGGTGACGGCGATGGCATCAATATCGGGCACGGTCAGCGCCGGTACGGTGTCGAGAAAGAAGCTCAGTAATTCTGGTTCGCGCTCCAAAATTTCGCGGATCTCTTCGATCGTGGCCAGAGTTAGTTGATGGCCGGTTTTTTCGCGCGAGGCCACCGGCACCTTGGCGGTGCGGAGCGCTTCCACCACGAGGGGGAGTAAGTTTTTAGAGTGTTCGCGTTTGGCTAGCGAGGGGACGACGCCGCCCCATTCGGCGTGGAGTTTGACTTGAGAGGAGACCAGGTGCGCGAGAACCGTAAAGTGCGGACGAGTAAAGCCACCAGTCGCTTCGATGACGCTGACAGCCGTCTCGTCACAGCTCGTTTCGATGGCCAGGATGCGCATTAAGATTATTTACATCGACTGGATAACCTCCAGGAGTGGTCCGCGGCAATTGGCTGAGCCGTCAAAGATTCCCGTCATTAACGTTTGCGATGATTGCTGGAAGCTGGCGGAATTATTAATGACGCAGGTGAGCTCCTTGTTTTCCCAATCGGGGTTAGGGTTTTTGGTATATTTAAAGCTGATTTGGCAGCCACCACTGGCGGGTCCGATAATTTTGTACTCGACGGCCGCGATGCCTTCGGCGTCCACGTTAGTTGTGGCCGGCTGGCAAGCAGCAAATTTCTGCTCGAAGCAGTTTGCTCCCGAGCAGTTATTGGTGGTGGCAAGGTCGGTCGTGACCGAAACGTTAACGGTGCCAACTGGCGACGTGGCGCTGGTGGTGGCAGTGACGGTGGTTGTCGTGGGGGTGACAGCGGCTTCGGTCTCAAGTTGGGTCTCGGGCGCTTCTTCGACGGTGATGCCGGCGTTATTGACGCCGTACCAATAATAACCGCCGCCAGCGACGGCCAAAGCCACCACTATTACTAACACGATGCCAATAAATCCCGAATGGTAATTTTTCATCAGATTAAAATTAAAATTATAAAAAGTGGGCGATACAGGACTCGAACCTGTGACCTTTTCTACGTCAAAGAAACGCTCTAGCCAACTGAGCTAATCGCCCATTGCCGCGGGGGCGGGCGGAGGCGAGAGGATTTGAACCTCTGAGGGGCTTTCGCCCCTGCCGCGTTTCGAATGCGGTGCCTTCAACCACTCAGCCACGCCTCCAGGGTTACGGCTGTAATCCTATCATCTTTTTGCCAAAAGCTCAAAAGATGCTATATTTTAGGCGCACGAGCCAGATAGCGGCCCTATCGTCCCTGCCTGCGCAGGCAGGTAATGGCTAGTGACATTCCGGATAAAACAAAAAGAACTGTTTCGTAAATAATATAAGGCCCTATCGTCTAATGGCTAGGACATCACCCTCTCACGGTGGTAATCGGGGTTCGACTCCCCGTAGGGTCACAGGATCAAAAAAGATGTAGCCGGAGGTTACGTCTTTTTGCATCCCTAGTGATCTCTTGGCCGAGAGAGTTGAAAGTCACAGTCCGCCAGGGGGCGGACGAGGCGGGGTCGAGCAATCCGCCAGCGGGGCGGATATGCGTGACCACAGATTTTGATATAGTTATAAAATGAAATTATTACTCACTTCAGCCGGAATAACCAATAAATCTCTGGCAAATGCCCTGCTTGAGCTTACGGGTAAACCTTTCGAGGAAACCTCAATTGTTTTCATTCCTACCGCTTCAAATGTTGAAAAAGGTGATAAAGGCTGGCTGATTGATAACTTAGTTCAGCTTCAAAACCTAAACTTTAAACAAATTGAAATTGTCGATATTTCTGCTGTTCCCGACAGGGTTTGGAGGCCCAAGCTCGAAGAGGCCGATGTGCTTTTCTTTGGAGGCGGTAACACTTATTACTTAATGGAATGGTTGAATAAGTCCGGCCTTACTAAGCTTCTGCCCGAACTTCTCAAAACCCGTGTGTATTTAGGTGTGAGTGCGGGAAGTATGGTTACAAACCCTGATTTAGCTCTCAAGCTTTCTCAGGTGGTATATGGAGAAGATTTGGATAAGATGGAAGATGTGGATGGCTTAGGGTATGTAGATTTTTACTTCTTGCCCCATCTTAACTCTGAGTACTTTGTAAATCTTAGGAAAAAGAATATCGAAGAAGTTTCTACTGGAATGACCGCAAAGATTTATGCGATGGATGATGCTTCTGGTTTGAAAATCGTTGATGGAAACATAGAAATTGTCAGCGAAGGTGAATATCTAGAATTTAATTAATAGACGAGGTCTGGAAAAATTAGAAGATGATAAATCCTTCACGTGGGCTTAAAATAATCATCTTAGCTACTTTGTTTATTGTGGCTGGATTTCTCTTAAGCGGTAAATCAAGCGCCGTTACTCCTTCCGTGGCCAATGTTGAAGTAAATAATACTCCCCTGATAATAGATCACGGGCAATCTATTCCCGATTATTATCCAACGAAGAAAACGGTCAGCGGTAATAATTACTCAAATGCTGAACCTCAGAAATCTGTTATGGGCCCAAGTACGAATGGCGATAAAGACTGCAAAGACTTTAGTACTCAGCTTGAGGCGCAGACCTATTTTGACTTTAATGGTGGCAGTCTTGTCAACAACGTGGACAAATTAGATGGTCCAGATCGCGATGGGAAGGTTTGCGAAAGCTTACCGTAAATTTTAGAATATTTTCATGATCAAGCCGGGAATCTATCGACACTTTAAGGGCGAGGATAAGAAATATGAGGTCATTGGCACCGCGATGCACTCCGAGACGGGCGAGTCGCTGGTGGTCTATCGCGCCCTCTATGGTGAGGGTGGTCTCTTTGTTCGGCCGGAAGCAATGTTTCTGGAGGAGGTGGACAAGCCCGAGTACAATTACCGCGGCCCGCGATTTATTTTTGTGTCAGAAATTTGACAATCTTGTTGGTGGGTTTATGATTAAGGGTATGCAGTGGTTAAGTTCTATCACGAAGTTCGTCCGCGTCTACCTTGCGCTTATTGCGCCGGGGAGATTGGCGTTGGTACGGATCGCGCGCTAGCACTTGATCACTCGTACCTCTCCAAACTCCCCGCATGTCGCGGGGAGTTTTTGGTGGAGGTGGGTGCTAAAATCAGTGGAGGTTGTTGTGATGGAAGAACGGAGTCAGTCGGAGCGTCCTCTTGGTCAAACAACGCCGAGTCAAAAGTTTGTTGCTGGTCGGCTGGGCCGAACCCAGCGCGTGGCGCCGGCGCGTTCGCGTCGTCCAGAGGAGTATCTGCCGGCCGAAGATCGGCGGCACAGCGCCTGCGGCATCGAGTATGAGCCAGAGGGGGAAGCGAGTTGATTTGCCTGCCGCTTTTACCCCTTCCCGCCGAGCTTGGGCTCGGCGGTTTTTTTATTTGACGACTTGGATATCCGCTCCTAGTTTGGCGAGACGCGCGGCCAAGTCTTCGTAGCCGCGATTGATGGAGTAGACGTTACGTAGGAGCGAGGTGCCCGGGGCCGCGAGCATGCCAATCAAGATAATCGCCGCCGGCCGCAGAGCGGGTGGGCAGATGATTTCCGCGGCTTTGAGTGGCGTTGGACCGTTAATTATTACTCGATGAGGATCAGCCAAAATAATTTCCGCGCCTAATTTGGTCATTTCGAGATAATAAATGGCGCGATTTTCGTAAACCCAGTCGTGGATGAGGGTCGTGCCTTTGGCTTGGGTGGCGATAGGCACAAAAAAGGGCAAGTTGTCGATGTTTAAGCCGGGGTAGGGCAGGGGGTGGATTTTTTCTTCCAAGGCCTTGAGCTTGCTTGGTCGGGTGGTCAGGTCCACCAGTTTGGTGTGGCCGTTGTCGCTCAGATAAATTTTTGAGCGCGAATATTTAAAGCCCATTTTTTCTAATTTCAAGAGTTCGAGTTCCAAGAAGTCGATGGGCGCGCGCTTGATCGTGATGGTCGACTTAGTCACGGCGGCAATGGCCAGAAAGAGCATGGCTTCGATCGGATCTTCGCCCAGGCTGTAGCTGACGTCACGATTAATTTCTTTGACGCCGCGGACGGTCAGGGTGTTGGAACCGATGCCGTCGATTTCCACGCCGAGAGCTACGAGATAGTGGCACAGATCTTGGACCATGTAGTTGGCCGAAGCGTATTTAATTGTGGTGGTGCCGGGCACGAGCGCGGCGGCGATGAGGGCATTTTCCGTCACGGTATCGCCGGTTTCGTAGAGGACAATTTCGGCCGGTTTTAATTTGGGTGCGCGGACGAGATAGTCGTCGTGCCGCGAGGTCACCGAGACGCCCAATTTTTCTAGCGCGTAGAGATGTGGTCGGACGCTCCGCGCGCCGAGCTTGCAACCACCCGGATGCGGGAGGGTAAAGTTTTGTTCGTGATGGATGAGCGCGCCCAGCATCATTAGCACGCTTCGCGTCCGGATGGCCGCCGCGCGGTCTAATTTTTTAAGACTTAGCTTGGCTGGCGGGGTAATGATCAGATCTTCGCCTCGCCAAACGCTTTTCACTCCCAGACTGGCCAAGACTTCGGTAATCCGATTAACCTCTTCGATCTTGGGGACGCGCTTAAGCGTGGTGGTGCCGCGATTGATTAGCGAGGCGCAGAGGAGGGCGACGGCGGAGTTTTTGGCTGAGAGCGTTGTAATACTGCCGGAGAGGGTTTTGCCTCCCTTGATCTGGAAGTTCATGACCGAAAGTCTATTGTTTGGTTAGGTACGAATAAATATCTTCAATTGCCTTGACGGCATCACCCGCGGCGATATTGTTTTGATGATAGAGACCGTCGGTACAATCGCCCGCCGACCAGATGCCAATGCGGCTGGTGCGTTGAGTACGAGGATCAACTCTGACGGCGCCATGTTCGGTAGTCTCAACCAGAGGTTTAACAAAGTCGGTGCTCGGCAAAAAGCCAATTTCCACAAAGACGCCCGTGACGTCCAACTCGTGGCTAGTGCCCGTGGTCGTGTCGCGGTAAACTAATTTTTTGACGAAGCGCTCACCCTTAAACTCGGTGGTTTCGGCGTTGGTGATGATTTTTACTTTGGGATTGGCCTTAACTTTCTCGAGCGTGATTGCGTCGGCACGCCAAACATCACTGCGATGGATTAGCGTGACCGTCTTGCAGTAGGCGACGAGCTGGAGCACGGTTTCGAGAGCGGCATTGCCCCCACCGATGACGGCGACGTCTTGGTCGGCAAAGAGTGGGCCATCACAGGTGGCGCAATAAGTGATGCCCTTTTGTTCGAATTCGGCCGCGCCAGGCACGGTTAGTTTGCGACGGTGGGCGCCAGTAGCCACCAGCACAGTTCGGCCCTCCTGAGTGCTCCCATCGCTGGTGGTGACGATAAAGCCGCGAGGACTGGGCTCGACGGCTGTCACGCGGAAGCCCTCCTTGGTTTGCAAGGTTTGACCTTGGTAGCTTAAGAGGTGGTCGCGCAGATTTTTGGCTAGCTCTTCGCCCGAAATATTTTTGGTGCCGATCCAGTTTTGGATATCAGCCGAGACGATTGATTGACCGCCCCAGCTCTCAGCGATGACGAGGGTGGTTAAGCGTTTGCGGGCGGCGTAGACGCCGGCCGAAATGGCGGCGGGTCCGCCGCCGATAATGATCACATCATGAGTCATGGCGTACAGTATACTACTTCTTGGGTCGGCGGAGAAAGGCGGGGATTGATGACCAGTCGTCGTCATCTTCTACTTCGGCGGTGACCGTCTTGGCCGGGGTCATTTTGGGGGTCACGGGCTCGGGTTTTTTAATATTTTTTAGATCAAGTGGAGCCGGTTCGTGTTCTTTCATGATCGGAGTTTCGTCCACGATTTTTAGATCAGCGCTTGAGCCCATGGAGAGAGGTTTACGTTTAAGATTTTCCGGGAAGCCGGAGGCGATGACGGTAATCTTGATTTCGTTCTTATTAAGATTGTCGCTGTAGAAGGCGCCGAAGATAATTTTAGCGTTTGGATCAATGGCCTCGATAATAACCTTGGCTGCTTCTTGGATCTCAAACATCGTCATATTCTGATCACCGGCGATGGCAAAGAGGACACCCTTGGCGCCATCGATCGAAATGTCGAGTAGGGGCGAGTTGATGGCGGCGCGAGCGGCTTCGGTGGCGCGATTGTCGCCCGCTGACCGGCCGATGCCCATGAGAGCGGGACCAGCATTCGACATAATCGCTCGGATGTCGGCAAAGTCGACGTTAACCACACCGTTGGTAGTGATGAGCTCCGAGATGCCCTCAACGGCTTGGCGGAGGATCTCGTCACACATCGCGAAGGCGGTGGAAAAGCTGGTATTTTTATCAATCAGGTTAAGTAGTCGATCGTTGGGGATCACGATAATCGCGTCAACTTCTTTGCGAATTTCTTCGATGGCGCGATCGGCAATCTGACTGCGCTGATTGCCTTCAAAAAAGAACGGACGAGTGACGACGGCGACGGTGAGGATGCCTTGATCCTTGGCGGCTTTGGCAATTGGGGCCATCGCGCCCGAGCCCGTACCACCACCCATGCCGCTGGCCAAGAAAACCATGTCGGCGCCCTTTAAGACATTTTGGACTTCTTCCAAACTTTCTTCCGCGGCTTTGCGACCGACTTCCGGATTCATGCCCGCGCCCAACCCTCGCGTGAGATTTTTACCGATGTGGACTTTCTTCTTCGCGAGCGAGTGATGCAGATCTTGAGCGTCGGTGTTGATGGCGATAAAGTCCACGCCCTTAACATTCGATCGGACCATGTGATTAATCGCATTACAACCAGAGCCGCCAACTCCAACAACTTTCAATCGGGCAAAGGCTTCAATTTCTGGTTCAATTTTGGGCATAGGAATAGTCGGGCGTAGTAATTTTCTAATACGCTAAGGTTAACAGTTATAAGAGAAAATGCAAACCCTTATTTTTAGGGCCAGAATTCCTTAAACCAACGCAAAAGACGGCTTCCCGTGGCTTTAATTCGGCTATGGATTGAGCCCCGGGTGTCGTGGTCTAGACCATAAAGGCAGAGGCCATAAGCGACGGTCCAGCCAGAATCTTTAAGACCGCTCCGGAAGGGTCCGTCGCGGCTGGGGTCAAAAATTTTGGCGGGCAAGCGCAGGGCGGACTTGGCCAGATTTTCTAAATTTTCTTCATGAGCGCCACCACCCACAATGATGATGCCGGCCGGCAAGAGACCACCGCGACCAATTTTTTTCAAATGAGCGTCAATTAACTCGAGCGTGTCGGTTAGTCGAGCTTCGATAATCTCGTCGAGTTTCCGTCGTTGGTAATTAGAATTGTCGGGATTGAGTTTGACGCGCTCGGCCTCATCAAGGGGGATGCGGAGGCCGAGGGCAATATCGTTAGTCACATCGTTGGAACCGATGGGCAAAACTTGCAAAGAGATCGGCAGACCTTCTTCGAAGGTGACGAGCGAGGTGGTTTGTGACCCGATGTTGACGAGCAGGCAGCCGGCGGCTTTTTGGGTGGCGGTGAGAGTGGGCAGGCTGGCCGCGATGGGCGCGGCGACAACGTCGTCGATCGAGAGGCCCGCCGCCTCAACTACGCGGATAAAATCATGGAGATGTTGGCCGAGACTGTGAATGAACAAAGTTTTGACTTCTAACTTTTGGCCCCGCAGTCCGCGTGGCTGACCAAGAACTTTGTGGCCATCAATTTTGTAATTGATGGGTAGGGCGTGGATGATTTTTCGATTGGCAAAGTCGGTGAGATTGCGTTCACTGGCTTCGCCCGCCCGCTGGAGGTCGTTACTAGAAATTTCTAGATCCCCGGTCGAAACGAGGACGCTCCCTTCGGCGACGCGCGATTCTAAACTAATGCCGCCAATGCCCAAAAAAACGCTCCGCAGTTTAACGCGAGCGATTTTTTCGGCTTCGGCGATGGCCGCCCGGACGCTGTCTAAAGTTTCGTCAAAGTTAATGATGTAGCCCCGGCGGACGCCACTTGATTCTTTGCGAACCTGGGCTAAAATTTTCGGCGCTCGGTTATCGGGCCCGGCGAGAGCGACCACCACCCTGATGGCGGAGCTTCCGATGTCGAGGCCGGCGACGATGGGACGAGGCATGAGATAAAAAAAGCTGAAGTAATCTAGCTTCTTCGGCCTCCATTGTACTACCGTGGTCCAATCCTTTCAAATGAAGTAATCCGTGGATAAATAAAAAGAGAAAATAATCGGCGTAATTTTTTTCAAATTCTGGCGCCTTTTTAGCAATCATCCCGCGATTAAAAATTAGCTCGCCCTCAGTGGTGGAGAGGGGGAAGGAGAGAACATCAGTCGGTTCGTCGAGTTGACGATAAGTTTTATTTAACTGCCGAATCGTCGCCCGGTTAACAAAGGCGACGGAAAGTTGATACTCGGGACCGAGAATCGTCTCTTTAATTTTGGTTTTAAGAGCGGCGGGCAGTGACATCGACTTTGCCTAACTTCTTGAGTCGTTCGTAGGCGGTTCGGCGAGCCAGGCGGGTGAGGGCGGACTTTTTCTTTTTGTAGCTCGAAAGGGCGCGTTCCGAAAAGCGCATGCCCTTAAGGCGCTTAACAATGCCCGATCCTTGAACTCTTTTAGAGAAACGGCGCAAGACACTAGAGTTGGACTCGTTCTGCTCGCGACTGACTTCGATCATAATCATAGTGGCGCTAGTCTACCACAGCCATTTGGCCGTGGCAAGACGCTATTTAAGGTGTTTAACGTAGTCGGCTAACTTGGTCACCGCGACGATGTCTTGGGAGCGGGTGGTCATATTGCGGACGATGACGGTGCCTTCGAGGGCTTCTTTTTGGCCCAGGATCAAGGTGTAGGGGACGCCCATCTTTTCCGCGATGCCCAGCTGGATACCTAGCGAATCTTTGGAGAGTGACTGAGCCATGGGGATCCGGGCCTTGCGCAAAATCTCGATGACCGGGATGCTTTTTAGTTTGGCATCAAAGGAGAGCTGGATAAAAAAGACTTTGGGTTTTTTGAGGATTCGTGGATCTTGGCGTTGGTAGTTGGGGGAGAGCATCATCCGATCGACACCGATGGCCCCACCAACGGCTGGCAAATCTTTTTTGCTACCCAGAGAGCGGGCCAGGTAATCGTAGCGACCACCACCAGCGATGGTGAGGGGTTGACCCGTTTCGTCGCCCGAGGGCTCGCTCGTCACCGCCGGATCGATAATTTCGAAAACAGTTCGCGAGTAATAATCGAGTCCCCGGACCAGGCTGTGATTAATCTCGTAGGGGATGCCCATTTCCTCCAAGTATTCGAGAACTTCTTTAAAGTGGCTTTTACAACTGCCGCATAAGTAACTAATCGAGGTGGGGGCGGCCTGTTTGATTTCTTGGCACTTAGGATTTTTGCAATCGAGCAGACGCAAGGGGTTAGTCTTGAGTCGTTCGCGACAGTCGGGGCAGATTTGGCGCAGATTTTTTTTGTAATAGTTAACTAGCTCGCGCCGGTAAATCGGGCGGCACTCTTTGTCGCCAATGGAATTGAGTTGGACGGTCAGATTTTTTAATCCGGCTTCTTCAAGAATAGTGAGGAGGATCTTGATCGTCATGGCGTCGGCGATGCTTTTGCCGGTGCCAATGGCGTCAACGTTAAATTGATAAAATTGGCGATAGCGACCCTTTTGTGGTCGGTCGTGACGAAAGAGTGGTCCGTAGGAATAGAGGAGGACGGGTTGCGGTTGTGATTGCATGCCCGTTTCAAAATAAGACCTCATAATTGCTGGCGTCAGTTCTGGTCGGAGAGAGACTTCGTCACCGCCACGAGTTTTAAAGCTATACATTTCTTTATCAACAATGTCGGTGGCTTGGCCGGTGCCGCGTTCGAAGAGGGCGGTTTTTTCGAGCATGGGCGTATCGATTGGCGTAAAGCCGTAGTAAAGGGCAATTTCTGACGCCTTTTCAAAAAAGCCTTGCAGGGCGTAAAAATCTTCGCCAATAATGTCGCGCATCCCCTTAACGGTGCTAAGGGGTTCGTTGGAATCTGTTTTTTTGGGCGTCATAAAATGGTGACTAATTGGCTAATGTGGCGTCGACGGCTCCGGGCAGTAGGTTGATCCGGTCGAGCGGGAAGAGGCGCAGAAAGGCTCGGCCCTTAATATTTTCGCTAGGCAGGGCGCCCCAACTGCGAGAGTCGAGACTGACTAAGCGATTGTCGCCCATGACAAAATATTCCTGATCGCCTAGCGTTTGTTCAACGTCAGCCCAAAAGCCGCCCGTGAGGTAGGGTTCTTGGAGGACGGTGGTTTGGCCGTTGGTGGTAATGCTGACTTCATTATTTTTGACGCGAACCGTTTCGCCGGGCAGGCCGATGATCCGCTTGATGAAATATTTTTTTGGATCGCGAGGATATTTAAAAATCACGACTTCACCGCGAGCCGGCGAGCGCAGATGGTAAGATAGCTCGTCCACGATGAGATATTCGTTGTGGAGGAAGGTGGGAGACATCGAGGCCCCAGAGACGATAAAGGGTTGGGCGATAAAGTAGCGGATTGGCAAGACAATCACTAAGATCGTAATCACAAATTTGAGAATCTCCCATAGATTGCTTTGCAAATCCTTCATGATTGCCTTGTAGTGTATCGTCTTTTTTAGTTTGACGCAAGAAAATTTTACTCTTATAATTCGGTAATGAAATATCTGGTGGTGGGTTTAGGCAATGTTGGTCGCGAATACGAATTAACTCGCCACAATCTCGGCCGCCGCGCCGTCGTCGCGGCGGCGCGCGCCGTAGGCGCGCCCGACTTCCGCTTGGAGCGGAGGTCGTCGAGCTTGGTCACCACGGGTCAGGTGGCTGGCCACGGAGTAGTTTTTATGTTACCTGAGACGATGATGAATAATTCTGGTGCCGCCGTGTCGTCCTACGTGGATTACGAAGTGCCCCGGGAGCGGTTGGTGGTAGTCTATGACGATGTTGCTCTGCCTTTGGGCGTGACGCGAATCTCTTTTGATCGAGGTGATGGCGGTCATAACGGAGTGGCCTCGATTGCCGAGCGAGCGGGGGGAGCCGATTTTATTCGAGTGCGCTTGGGGGTTGGTCCCGTCGCGCCTGGTCGTGATTTGTCCGAATTTGTTTTAGAGCGTTTTACGCCGACGGAAGAGGAGGCGCTCCCGGCTTTGATTGCACAGGCGGGGGCAGCGCTAGTATCGATTGTCGGTGACGGCCTGGCCGCCGCCATGAACGAGTGGAATTCGAGATAGGGGCCAAAATTAACTTGACTTTAGATATAAAAGTGATATAATTAAAAGAGTTCTTTAACACTGGGTTAAAGACGATTTTCTGGTGAGAAAGGAGATGATAAGGTGGGACTTACTCTTCGAGAGTGGTCTGCCATTGTGTCGGCGACGCTGGTGATTGTGGGTACGTTTTGGTATGTGACCTTGGTCCTTCTGCGGATCAAGATTCGCCCAGTACTCGCAAGCTGGATCGTCCTGGCTGGCACAATGACCTTGTCATTTGCCACCTACTGGACGTCGCCGCGCCACAGCCTTGTCAGTAATGCTTGCAATGCGGCAAGTGTTATCTCGACTCTGGCAATTCTCGGGGCGGTGATCTGGATACACTGGAAGACGGGCGGAGAACTCCGTTTCTCCCTTTTCCAGAAGTGGTGTTTGGGAGTTTCCGCTAGTATCGCCGCGCTTTGGATAACGCTGGTGTGGGGTTTGCATCGCACCGGCACGGTGCCCAACGTCATGACGCAGATTTTGATGCTTATCGGTTATTTGGTAACCGCCGAGAAATTATGGCGAGCGACCAAGAACACCGAGAGCTTCTTCACTTGGGGGTGTATCATGATCGCTAGCGCGATCGCGCTCTACACCGCCTGGGTGAGCCGGGATGTGCTCGCGGGACTCTATGCTACCCGAGCCACCTTGGCCTCTGCGACAATCGTTGTTTTGATGTACCGCCTTGAGCGTAGGCAAAATGTGGTACTAGAAACAGTCACTACTCAGTAAACCAAATGGCGCGTTCCTTCGGGAACGCGCCTCTTTGTTTTTATATTCCGGGCTACTTCTGGGCTGGCTTCTCGCCAAGCGAGAGAGTCATTTTTTGATCCTTGGCGTCAAAGACGTTGATCGTAAAGGTGTAGGTTTTGCCTAATTCGAGGGCTTTCTTGAGCTCGTCGTCAGAACCGAATTCGGAGATGTGGACTAATCCCGCCACGCCTTCCTCGATGGCTACCAGGGCGCCGTGTTTGTTGTGTTTGATGACTACGCCCTTTACCACGTCGCCCTTTTTGTACTTATCACCAGCGTCCTGCCAGGGATTTTTCTTGAGGGCCTTGATGGAGAGAGAGATTTTGTCGTCCTTGATTTCGATGATCTTAGCCTTGACCTTGTCGCCAACCTTAAAGTGGTCGCGGGGGTTTTCTACCAAAGACCAGTCGATTTCCGAAATGTGGATCAGGCCTTCAAAGCCCTCTTCCATCTTAACGAAGACACCAAAGTCCACTACGCCCGTTACTTCGCCCGAGACGGTGTCGCCTAAATTGTACTTAGCGATAATCTCTTTGCGGCTCTTGGAGGCGAGGGCTTTTTCCGAAAAGATGAGTTTGCCTTCTTTGGGATCAGCGGTAATGAGATAGACTTCCAACTTCTGACCAACGAGCTTTTTGAGCTCTTCCATGATGCGGTCCTTGTTGCCGTCCTCAACTTTAGGATAATGCTCTGGTTTGAGCTGAGAGGCGGGGAGAAAGCCGTCGATGCCTTGCCATTCGATCATCAAACCGCCCTTGTTGGCGTTTTTGACCGGCAGTTCAAAGACGGAGTTCTGTTCGATGGCGCGCTTAGCATCAGCCCAGATAATGGCTTGTTTGGCTTCTTTGAGCGAGAGTTCGATGTAACCGTTTTCGCCTTCGGCCTCAACCACCTTAGCGGTAATCGTGTCGCCGACGTTAACTTCCTTAATGATGTCGCGAGCATTGAGATATTCGCGACCAAAAATAATGCCGGTGCCAAAGGGGGAGATGTCCACAAAAACGCCAGCTTTGGACTTGGCGATCACGGCGCCCTTAACGAGCGATTTTTCCCGCGGACGTTCGGGGGTAGTTTTATAGACCTCGTCCATGGGGGTCTCGGGCTTCGTGCTAATAATTTGTTCTATTTCCATAGGGTTTTAGTATATATATTTATTGATAAATGGCAAATTTTTTGCTAGAGTAGGGCAATGGTACTCAGCTATCACGGTCTCGGGATGATTAAGGCCTCAATTGGCGATACGACAGTGGTCTTTAACCCCATTGCCGAGGCGCCCGGTCTTCGGGCTTCTAAATTTGGCGCCGATTTGGCCCTCGTTTCGCTTAACGACCCTGGTTATAACGGGATAACTCAGGCTTCTCGTGGCGACCGCGTACCCTTTGCGGTGACGGGGCCAGGAGAGTATGAGGTCGGAGGCATCTTTATTAAGGGTGTGGGGACGCCTGGACCAGGCGGTCGGATTAATACGATTTATTCGTTGATGTGGGACGGCATTAAGTTAATCCATTTGGGGGTGCCAGCTACCACCGAAATTTCTCCTCGTGACAAGGAGGCGCTCGGAGCGGTGGATATTTTGTTTGTTCCCTTGGGCGCCGCCGGCGGCCTTGAGGCCAAGGCCGCCGCGAAATTCGTGACGGCCTTTTCGCCGCGCCTAGTAATTCCGGTTGATTATGATGAGCGGAGCTCGTTGCCCGTGTTTCTAAAAGAGGTTGGGGCCGAAGGTAAGTCACCTGTGCCCAGTTTGTCGCTTAAGCGTAAGGATTTACAAGATAAAGAGACGGAAGTGGCCGTGCTGGCCTTAAGTTAGAGTTTAAAATATTATGGGTATTTGGGAGTGGATCGAACAAGTGCGGCGCCGTGACGAGGCCTATCGCCGACGTTTGGTCCTGGGCGTGACGTTCGGAGTTACTTTTATAATTGTGATAGTATGGGCAAGCTCGCTCCGACTAACATGGAACGAGCCGGCCATTAGTGGACCGGCCTCCAAGCCCGAGGTTCAGGGGCCCGTGGGACGTTTTTGGGACGAGAGTAAGCTAAGAATTATTACAGGATGGCACAAGATCACGAAGCAGAAGTAAAAGCTGGACGCATCGTCCCCACCGATATTATCGGGGAGATGAAGGAGTCCTACATCAACTACGCGATGTCGGTGATTGTTTCGCGTGCCTTGCCCGACGTCCGCGACGGCCTTAAACCTGTTCAGCGACGAATTTTATACACCATGCACGAGCTGGGCCTCTCGCCGGGAGCCAAGTTCCGCAAATGCGCCAAGATTACCGGTGACACGACCGGCAACTATCACCCGCACGGGACGGCTTCGGTTTATGATGCGTTGGCGCGCTTGGCTCAAGATTTTAGCTTGCTCCACCCGCTGATTTGGGGTCAGGGTAACTTTGGTTCGATTGACGGTGACCCGCCGGCGGCCGAGCGTTATACCGAAGCTAAATTAATGCCCCTGTCGCTTGAGTTGTTGCGTGATATCGAAAAGGATACTGTTGATTTTAGCCCCAACTACGAAAATACCCGCAAAGAGCCAGTCGTCTTGCCTTCTCGTTTCCCTAATCTTTTGGTTAACGGCACGCTCGGCATCGCGGTCGGCATGGCCACGCGCGTGCCGCCGCACAATTTAGGCGAGGTGATGGAGGCCTTGATCCATTTAATCGATAACCCCGAGGCCACCACGGAGGATCTGTTGCAGTTTGTGCAGGGTCCCGACTTTCCGACGGGTGGTTTAATTTTTAATGCTAAGGATATTGCCCACGCCGCGGCGACGGGTCGGGGAGGCGTGCTGTGTCGCGGCGAAGCGGAAATCGTTGAGCCCAAAAATGGTTCGTTCCAGATCGTCATCAGCTCGATTCCTTTTCAGGTTAACAAGCAGGATTTAATCACCAAGATTGCCGATTTGGTTCGCGAGAAAAAGATCGAAGGGATTCGCGACATTCGCGACGAGTCAACGACGCTTGATGACATTCGGATTGTGATTGAGCTCAAAAATGGCGCTTTCCCGCAAAAGATATTAAACGCTCTTTATAAACACACCGAGCTGGAGACTGTTTTCCATTACAACATGTTGGCGATTGTTGATGGCGTACCAAAGCTTTTGTCGCTGAAGGGAGTTATCGAAGAGTTTATTGATTATCGTCGTGAGGTGGTGACGCGGCGCACCAAGTTTGATTTGGCGCGCGCCGAAGAGCGTGAGCATATTTTGGAGGGTCTCAAAAAGGCCGTTGATATTATCGACGCGATTATCGCGACGATCCGGAAGTCGGCTGACGGTCCGGAGGCCCACGCTAATTTGATGAAGAAGTTTGATTTTACGGATCGTCAGGCGACAGCCATTTTGGAAATGCGCTTGCAGAAACTGGCCGGCCTCGAAATCAAAAAAATTATTGATGAGTTGGAGGAGAAGCGCGCCTTAATTAAAGAGCTCAAGTCTTTGCTGGCTGATGTAAAGAAGATGATGGCCGTCATTAAGAACGAATTTGTGGAAGTTAAATCCAAATATGCCGTGGCGCGTCGAACTAAGATTGTTAAGGGCGGCGTCAAAGAAATTAGTACCGAAGATTTAATTCCGGAAAAAGAGAATGTATTGGTGATCACGGCCGGGGGCTACATCAAGCGGACGGATCCGATCGAGTATCGCGCTCAGCGTCGCGGTGGTGTGGGCGTCATTGATTTGGATGTGAAGGAAGAAGATTTTGTGACCATGTTTTTGACGGCCAACACCCACTCTGATTTATTGTTCTTTACCAACAAGGGCAAGGCTTATCAGATTAAGATGTACGATATTCCCGAGGGCAAGCGGGCGACTCGCGGCAAGTCGATTATGAACTTTTTGCCACTCTCGGAGGACGAGAAAATCAATTCGGTCTTGGCTAGACCAAAGGAGGATAAGGGTAAGCAGGCGTCATTAATGTTGGTCACGCGTCGTGGTACGGCGAAAAAAATGGGTATCAAGAGTTTTGAGGATGTGCGGCGCAGTGGGATTATTGCCATTCGCTTGGATGCCGGCGACGCTCTCCACTCGGCGTTGTTGGTGGAGAAGGGCGACGAAGTAATTGTTGCCTCACGCGCGGGCCAGTCGATTCGTTTTAAGGAAGGCGATATCCGCGAGATGGGTCGCACGGCGGGCGGCGTGCGGGCGATGAAGTTGGGCGCGAGCGACCACATCGTGGGCGCGAGCGTGATCCGACCCGTCGACAAAACCGCTCAATTTTTAATTATGACGGAGCATGGTTACGGCAAAAAGACCAAACTCCCAGAATATAAGACGCAAAAGCGTGGCGGCTCGGGTATCAAGACGGCCAAAGTCACCAGCAAGACCGGAGCGGTGATTGATAGCAAAATTATTTACGAAGATGAGTCGGAGATCATCGCGGTTTCCAAAATGGGTCAAGTCATTCGCACTAAGTTGGACGAGATTCCTTCGCTGGGCCGACAGACGCAGGGTGTTCGCATTATGAAGTTGCGCACAGGCGACTCCCTCGCTTCGCTTACTTTCTTGTAATACAATAGAAGAATGTTTTCTGACCCTGTTCAGAATGTCGCCGCTCTCGGTCTAACTGAGGGGATGCGGGTGGCTGATTTTGGCGCCGGTACCGGCGACCACACTTTAGCTTTGGGTAAACGGGTCGGCGCTCACGGCAAGGTTTACGCGATTGACGTAAACAAAAATTTGCTTGATCGCTTGCAGTCAGAAGCCAAGCGTCAAGGTATTTTAAATTTAGAGATTATTTGGGGTGATCTCGAAAAGCGCGGCGGCTCGACGCTTAAAGAGGACGCGGTGGATCTGGTTTTGCTGGCCAATGTCCTCTTTCAATCTGAGGCGCGATATTCGATGCTGTTGGAGGCTCGGCGGATCGTCCGTCCAGGCGGTCGGGTGGCGGTGATCGAGTGGAGTGATTCGTTTGCTGGTTTGGGGCCAGCGCCCGAGAGCGTGGTCCAGCCGATGGCGCTAAACGACATTGCTATCCAAGCTGGCCTCCGCCCCGAGAGAGAGTTTGCCGCTGGCGCGCACCATTATGGTCGGCTTTTTGTAAAATAATTTTATGAATAATCTTAGTACTTTCCAGATCATCCTGCTCCTCGGCTTTGTCTTTGTGGTTTTTGTTGGCGTCCTGGTTTTCGCGGGCATTATTCCCGGTTTTCGAGCGCCAGAAGGAGGTTCGGGTGGTCAGGTGACGATCTGGGGCACGATCCCATCGGAAACGATGAATCAGTTCTTTTCTGACTTTCAGGATGCCCACGAGTCGGAGTTTACGGTTAATTATAATTACGTCGATCCGCGCCGGATTGAAAACGAATTTGTTAACGCCCTCGCCGCTGGTCGGGGTCCGGATCTAGTCATTTGGCCGCATTCGTATTTACTTAAGCATCGAGATAAGTTGGCCGCGATCCCTTACGAGCAATTGGCCGTGCGCAATTTCCGAGAAAATTTTGTTCGGTCGGCGAACGTCTATCTCTTCCCGCAAGGAATTTTGGGCCTGCCCCTAACCGTTGATCCTCTCGTCCTTTATTACAATCAAGATTTGTTGACCACTGCGCGTTTGGTGGCGCCACCGCGCGCCTGGTCGCAGATCCAAGAGACGGTTAAGGCGTTAACCAAAGTTGATGATCGGGGGAGTTTGACGCAATCGGCCATCGCGATGGGGACCTTTAATAATAACGCCAATGCTCGAGACATTTACGCTCTGCTAACTTTGCAGGCGGGCAATCCCATTTTTGAATTTGGCGCCGAGGGAGGGAAGATCGTGCTTCAAGAGAGTCGAGGTTACGCGCAGAGTCCGGCGATCGAAGCTCTGAACTTTTTTGTGCGCTTTATTGATCCGGCTAATTCTCTCTATAGTTGGAACGCCGCTCAGATTGACGCACGGCAAGCTTTTGTGCGCGGAACGCTTGGGCTGTATCTTGGCTATGCTAGTGAGTACAATACTTTGCGACGTCAAAACCCCCAGCTATCAATTGGGGCTGCTCCGGTTCCACAACTGGGTGCCGCTGGCGACGCGACGATTGCTCAATTAACTGGCGTGTCGCTGGTTAAAAATTCCGCCAACTTAAATACTGCCGCCACCGTGGCCTACTATCTCTCGGCCGAAGCTTTTGCTGGTCCGTTGGCTCAAGCTTCGGGCCTGCCACCGGCGGCGGTTGATCTGGTGCGGGTGGATCCGCCAGATCCGGTGGCTAGTGTGGCTTATGAGTCGGCGATTATTGCTCGCGCCTGGCTGGATCCTGATCCAGTGGCTTCGCGGGCCATCTTCCAGCGCCTGGTCGAGACGTATACCAGCGGCCGCGAAGAGGTTGGCTCGGCCATCAATCGCGCCCAGCTCGAACTGCAAGCCTTAGTCCGATAATTTTTAACCTATGATGTGGCGACAAAAATTTTTTGTTCATCTCGTGGCGGCGGCGCTTGTGCTGTTGGGTGGCGCGGGGGTAGTTTGGGCGCAAACGCAAACTTCGGGTTTGGTGCCCTGCGAGGGGTTAGAAGATTGCAATTGGGATAAATTTTTAAAGCTTTTGGGTAATATTTATGGTTGGTTGGTGCGCTTGGCCTTGCCGCTGGCGACGATTATGATCATGGTGTCTGGAGGGATGTATCTGGTCTATTCGACTAATCCCGGTAAGCGAGAGTTGGCGAAAAAATATCTTCTGGCCTCGGTGATTGGTTTGGTGGTTGTGCTAGGGTCTTATATAATAGTAGCAACGATTATCAGATTTATCGCCGACCCCAGCACGGTTAGAAAACTATTATGATTTTGAGCTTATTGTTTAAAGTACTTCATGCCGCCGAAGAGGGTTATACCGGTTTTGGTGGCGAGGAGGGTTATAGCGGCGGCGGTGATTTTGGAGATTCTGCTGGGGGCATCCTCCAGAATTATTTAAAGTCTGGCATTGATAGTATCCCTCAGTTGATTTCTTACATCCTTAAATTAGCCGCCATGATTGGCTTGCCGATCGTGGTGCTATTTATTATGTGGGCTGGTTTTATGTATGTGACGGCGCGTGGCGATCAGGCCAAGATCAGCCGAGCCCATGACGCCTTTCTTTACAGCGTCATTGGTGCGGCTCTGGTCTTGGGCGCGGCGGTGATTGCGGCGGCCATCCAGGGGACGATTAGTAATTTAAGCGTTTAAATTATGCGTTACAAATGGTTATTAGCTTTGGTGTTGGTCTTGCCTCTCGTGACCTTGGCTCAAGTGACTGGTCCGGGCGGGGTTAGCGGGCCGTGGTCGCCCGATGTCGCGGCGGCCAACGACACCTCCACCTTCGCGGGGATGGTTAACTACGTGATTATCAATATTGGTGGGCCGATCAGGAATTTGATTGTGGCCGGAGCCCTGATTTACTTTTTGTGGGGCCTGTTCCAGTACATCAATTCTGGCGGTGATCCGGCGACGAGGAAGAAGGCCACCGGTACAATGACTTGGGGAATAATTATTTTAGCGGTGATGGTTTCGGTTTGGGGATTGGTCAATCTCTTACTAGACACCTTCCCGCTGGATAGTAAAACAACACCAAAACCTCCCCAACTTCTCCTGTCTAACTAGTGGAGCTGTGGTATACTGTAGAGCATTATAAAGATTATTAAGTTAAGTTTATTTTATGGTTCAGAAAATTAAAGGCTTAGTTTTGGGTTTGGCTGCCTTTTTGCCACTGGCAACTTTCGCTCAAAGCGCTTTTCGTAGCATTGGCGGTGCTTTCAAAGAAGTAATTGCCATTCTCAACACATATGTCATCCCGTTTATTATCGGTTTAGGGGTGATCTATTTCTTGTGGGGCTTGCTCGGTTATATTCGTAAGGCAGGAGATGAGAAGGAACGAGAAGCCGCTAAACATCAAATGATCTATGGAATCATTATCTTGTTTGTAATGACAGCAGTTTGGGGGCTAGTCAACGTGCTTACTGATACGCTTGATCTCAAAAAGGCGATTCCTAACCTGCCTGATGTTCCCACAATTAACGTCGGGGATGATACTGTTAATCGCTAATCTGCAATGATTGCTTACGCCGCTGAGACTTTCCCTCTGCTCAATCAGATCCAGACCAGTATTATCAATCCTTTGATCTTACTTGGTTTGGCGGCGGCTGTGCTGGTGTTCTTGTACGGCTTGTTTGAGATGTTGCGGGGGATTAATCAGCCCGCCCAGGTAGAGAAGGGTACCAAACATATTATCTGGGGGGTGATCGGACTGACAATTATGGTTTCTGCCTTTGGGCTGATTAACTTGATTTGTTCGACGATTGGGGCGCAGTGTTAAAAGTTTATTTCGGATAGGAAAAAGGCCGTCGCGCAAGCGACGGCCTAGTTGTTTTAGGGGAGAGGAAGACCTTTTTTTAGGTTCTCCCTCTCTTCCCTTGAGAGCGGTTGAATTGTTAATTTGGCGGTCGTTGGAAAAATCCCCAACGACTGCAGGCGAAACTTTTTGTCGTTTTCGCCTATTTTCCCCACCTTTCTTTCGACTTCTGGTGAAATTTCCCGTTCCTTCCCCGAGGCGTTTTGGCAGAGAGTTCTGCCGCTTACCTCAAGTTTGAATCTTACCAGGGGAGGGATTTCGATCCATCTGCTCCACCTCTCTACCGGAACCTCGATCAACTCGGTCACAGTGGAGGTTGGCGTGGCGATGGACGTATTCTCCACGGGAGCGGGTTGTTTGGCGTAGGCGCGCTCCCGCCCCAGATCGTTGAGGGACAATTTCCCCATCCCCCAGGTGTCGGCGTAAGCCAACGCCACGAAGGCGATCGATCCAACGAGGATCCATCGCCGAGCGCTGACGGATAGATTTGTGGCCGTCAGCAGTCCCGCAATCATGGTTGTAATGATCGCAGTGACGAGCAACTTGGGGGCCCAGGTTGGCACTTGACCGATCTGGAGGTCTCTCCATTCTTCCCATTCCCGCCAAGAGATGAGCAGAACGCAAAGACCAAAGGTCAAGACCAGCGCCAGGCTGATCTTGATCACGTCGCGGACGGTGTTGGCCGTACCGGACATGGCGCCACTGGTGAACCGCCAAATTTTTTTAGCGACCCACACCCCGCCGAGCACGCCAGCGATGCTTAAAACGATCAGCCCATTTAATCGCTCACCTGACATCTCCGAGATTGGCGGGGGAGAGAGGTCTTTTTCTGGTGAAGGGTCAGAAAACAAGACCCAGGTCACGCAGAGCGCCAGGCCCACCACCGACAGGGTGATCAAGGCCATCCAATGGCGACGGATGAATTCCTTCATGATTATTCTCCTACTATTGTAATTGTTTGTGAAAGTCCTAAAAGGTCACTTAAATAATATATCATTAAACGCAATTAGTCAAGGGCTAGAAATTTGGGTATAAAAAAGCCGTTCGCGTGGCCGGGGCCAGCGAACGGCAGATGGGAACTTGTTAGGAGTTTGACGAGTTGGGAGGTAAGAGTGTCTTGGTGGGCGGGAGAACGGCCTGGGCGGTGCCCAGTAATTCTCGGAATCCCTCCAGACCCAAGAGCACCACCTTTCCCTCGCCCTGGGCGATGGCTTTGGCCACTTCAGCCCCTTGTATTTGCTCGGGCGACAAGCCGCTTTCTTCCGCTGACTCTCTGAGGCCTTTGCCTATTTCCGCAATCAGCCGTCTTTGGTTTTCCGCTGCCGCTTGGCCCTCAGCGATTTTCTTTAACCGTTCTTGCTCTGCTTTGGCGGCAGCCGCCTGAATCCCCACTTGCTCGGCCATGGCGGTAGCTTGGGCCTTACTTACCCCCCTCTGAATACCCGGGCCCTTAATCGAGACTGAAAGAAGGTTTATTCCCCAGCTATGATTGGGATTGATGTCTCCCGAGTGGGCGAGTTCCGAGGGGCTACCCTTTTCGCTCTCTGGTCGTTTGGCCCCCTCTTCACCTATTGCCCACTCCAAAGCATTTTTGATTTTGGCTTCGAGGTGAGAAAGGAGAAGAAGGTAAACCGCTGGGTTCATCCTGGGTACTAGGGCTTGTAACTGGGAGATGACTATGTCTTCCAGTTGAGTGGCCGCAGCTTCAATAGTGCCAATTCGCGGAATAAATTCCACCGTATTGGCTACCTGGCCCCGGAAGACGATTCGGGGATCCCACGTCTGACCCTCTATAACGTTGAGAGGGTCAGTCTTGGACTTTGCGGTCAGCATGACTTTTTCCCACAGTCTTTCAGCTTGCTGGACCTGGGCTGGGTCAGCCGGATTAAATACCAGCCAATCTTCCATTTTTTCGGTGCCGTCTTTGAATCCGACGCCGCTGCCGAAGACGACCCGGAAGTCCCGGGTATGACCTCTTATAAGTAAAGTATTTTCATCTACTTGTTCGGCCCTGGCGATGCCGACATTACTTGAGTCTACTTCTCGGTCCGAGGCAATTTCGACTTGAAAATCAAGCCCAGAAATTGTTGTGACCGTACAAAATCCTCGAGGGGCGTAGTATAGGCCCGAACCGAGGTGCTGAATCGGCTTGCCGAAAAATAATTTGGCACCGATAAGGGGAGCTGTGATTTCTCCCAAACTGGTAACGTTGTACCAGGCGAGGGCCGCGATCACCAGCAGAATTGCCGGTATTTTGATCACGAAGAGGTCAATACGGCCGAGCCCAAGGCCAACCCCTAGAACGGCCAGGTGGGCCACGATGACCCAGAACCAAAATCTATTATTGTATTCAGAGATTTTGGCTTGCCACTTGTCTTCCATAGTCCCTAACTCCTTATTTTAAGGTTCTGTGCTTAATTTTCGAACACCGTCCCTAATAATACATATTTTAAATATTGTGTCAATGTCAAATATTTTAATCTATTGACGAAAATAACTTTTAGTGCTAGTAGTTAGAGCTGGTAGTTCATCGTCAAGAGTGGAAGATTTAATCACAAAAGAGAAAGGAGGGTTCTATGAACCCCAGTAACCCTGCACCCGCACCAACGCCGACGACCCCAAATCCAGCTCCCCCGGCTGTTGCGGCCCCAAATTGGAAGGAATCTTGGGAAACAGCCAAGGTTCCAGTCGTAGTCATCGTCATGGCGACCTCGCTGTTTTTTGCGATAATGATGTTTTCCTCGGAGGGGTGCCGTCAGTCGGTGCGCAATTTGCGCTTAAGTGCGCAGGAGCGCGACCGCGAGGTGGCGGCTTCGCCCGTGATTCAAGAGAAGATGCGCGGCCTCGCGAGGGACGAGATTCGCACGGCCACTCAGCCGGGCGGTACCTTGGAGGAGGTTCGTGGTCGTTACCACGTTACCACCTCCAGCCCCGCAGTTCGACCCCCGCTCGAGAGCGGCATCCTCGTCCAGAACTACTGGATGAAAATGCGCGATGGTAGTGAGGGCTCGTGTTATGCAGGGGATTCACTCCAGGTGGTGGATCGAGTGGGCGATGCCTCCTGCATCGTCACGTGCGTTCATCTTCGTAATGAGGATTCTTCTCGTCGGCATGAGGTTGCGGAGGGTCGAGGGGAGAATGCGACAGCGATTATTCCCTACCAGGAGTATCGAAAACTGGTGGGAGAGTCGTCGATTGCTTCTCGCCCCACCGCCGCGAAGCCGCGGGTGGAGTTCTCCGGACCGCGAGAGATCAAGATCCCTCAGCGGATCGAGGTGGAAGTAAAGTATTTACCTCCACCGTGTCCCGGCCCGCCTTGCGGCGGCAAGTAGTTTTTGGCCAATCCCCGGCGCCGCGGGGTTGGCTCCAGCAGGCGCGCGTTCCCTTTGGGGTTCGCGCGCCTTTTTCTTTGTCCCATTATTCGGTGGGCGGGAGAGGACTTGAACCTCCACGGATTGCTCCACTAGCTCCTAAGGCTAGCGCGTCTGCCAATTTCGCCACCCGCCCCTTTTAAATTTTACCGAGTGCCCCGTGAGGGATTCGAACCCCCGACCGTTCGCTTAAGAGGCGACTGCTCTACCAACTGAGCTAACGAGGCGCACGCTTTTTATACCACAGAAAATCTTTTTCCGAAACGGTGCCCGGGGTGGGGGTCGAACCCACACGCCTTACGGCGATCGATCTTAAGTCGATTGCGTCTGCCAATTCCGCCACCCGGGCAATTTTATGGGATGATCTTAAGGTTCTCTTTTGCTCCACTCCCGGAGGCCTGGGCGGGAATTGAACCCGCGCATAAGGGTTTTGCAGACCCTTGCCTTACCACTTGGCTACCAGGCCATCTTCTATTATTACTGTTTTTGACCAGAGAGCACAACCTCGAGCCAGGGGATGTGCCGCGCGCGCAAGTTTTCCATCATGTAACCGCGCAAGCCCGAAAGTTGCCGGTGAGCAAAGTCGAGGGCCGCGGCCGCTTTGTCATCGGGTAAAACGGAGATGGCAATGATGGCTGTTCGTCCCTCGTCTTTTAATGTGACGCTAGTAACAGTGATTAGCGATTGACGATTAGTCTCGCGATTAAAATATTCGGCGGCGAGCTCGTGGAGGGCGCTGGTTAATTTGGCTCGACGATCAAGCATAAATTATTTTGTAACCATTTCTACTACTTGGATGAGGTCGCCCGGAGCGATCGTGACCTTGGCGTCAATCATTGCCCCGAATTGGTTACCTTCGCTAACTTCTTTGACCGCGGTTTTGAGTTGCTGGAGTTCGACGATTTTGCCGCGACCGATTTCGGCCTCGCGACGAATAATTTTTACAGCTCGTCCGAGGCCGATGGTGCCGCTGGTTACTGCGCCACCGATTACTTGTTTGGTGCGCGCCGCGCTAAAGAATTTTAAGATTTTTGCTTGACCGGTAACCTCTTCGGCGGTCACGCGCGGCGTGCGACTGGCTACTTCGAGCGCTAGCCATTCGGAAAGTTTGTAAATGATGTCAAAGGTTTTAACGGTAATTCCATTGATCTCGGCTAACTCTAGGGCGCTCGGCTGGATGCTAACGTTAAAGCCCAAAACGAGACTGCGATTGGAGCCGCTGGCTAGCTTAATGTCGTTTTCAGTAATTTGTCCGACACCACTACCGATGACGGCGATGGCAACGTTTGGGGTGGCTTGATTTTTAACCTCGCGACTCACCGCCTCGACCGCGCCCGCGACGTCGGCTTTGATCAGGACGGGGATAATGGCTTTGAGGGGATCGTCGGTGGTGGTGAGGGGGCGAGTGGGATTAGTTGGGGCCGCCGCCTCGGGCTTTTTGGCTAGTGCTTCGGCTTCCGATTTGGCGGTGGCGGTTGTAAAGTTGGCGCCAACTAGTGGCAATTCTGGTAGCCCCAAAACTTGCGCCGGGGCGGAGGCCACCAAACTTTCCACTGCTTGGCCCATAAAATTGTTAAGTCGTTTGATCTTGGCGACTAGTTGATTGATGATGAGAAAGTCTCCCACTCGCACGGTGCCGTTTTTAATAATTAACGTCGCCGTCACGCCCTGACGCGGATCGCGGTTGGTTTCTAAAATGTAGCCACTGCCCGCGGCGGCGGCGTCAGTTTTTAGTTCACTGATTTCCGCGACCAAGAGGACGAGGTCGAGAAGTTCGTCGATGCCGGCGCCGGTTTTGGCCGAGATCGCGGCGGCGGGGATGGTGCCGCCGTACTCTTCGATCAAGATATTATTTTCGGCGAGCGATTGTTTGGTGCGTTCGGGACTCGCGTTGGGCCGGTCAATTTTATTGATGGCGACGATGTAGGGCAGACCAGCTTCGGTAATGGCCGTAAGGGCTTCGAGCGTTTGCGGTTTAACGCCTTCTTCGGCCGAGACGACCAAGATGGCGATGTCGGCAATCTGGGCGCCGCGCTGACGCATGGTTTGGAAGGCGGCGTGTCCGGGCGTGTCGATAAAGGTGATGGTGTGGGGCTGACCATTTTTTTCGCGGACGACTTCGTAAGCCGAAATACTTTGAGTGATGCCACCGGCCTCGGAGGCCACGACGTTAGATTGTCGAATAAAGTCGAGCAGAGTTGATTTGCCGTGGTCGATGTGACCCATCACCGCGACGATGGGCGGCCGGACGTTAGGGGTAGAAGGTGAGGAATTTTTCATCATGAAAAAATTAACGACCGAGAGCTTCGCGTTCTTCGGTAGTGAGTTCGAAATCGGATTGACCGCTAGCGATTGGTTTGGCGTAGACGCTTACGCGATCGCGAGTGTACAGTCCGGTGATCACCGCCCCCGAACCCTCTTCGTTGAGAAAGGCGGTGGCAAAGCTATGATTGCCACCTTGCCCAGCGCCCTGGAAGGGGTTAAAGCGGATTGTTTTGACGTGTTGAATGCTTTTGCGCAATCGACCCTCGACCGAAATTAAATGCTTTTTAATTTCTTCGTTAATGGTGTCGGTGCTATCAATTCGCTTCAAAATCGAGATCAAGGTATCTTCTAGACTCGCGGCGCTTCGACCACTCATAAAACGAGCTAGCTTCCGCTCTAGCCAGGCGACCCAACCAGCCAAAAAAACGATGACCAGTCCGAGGCCAATAATAACCAAAGTGATGGGATCAAGCGCGGGCATAGTGACCGGAATTATAGCGTATCAAAGCCATCTTTGCAAAGTTGGCGTTCAATCAGTAGAATGCGGAGATGAGACGAATCTATCTCGATACGGCGGCGGCCACACCCTTGGATCGGCGGGTGGCGCGGGCGATGTGGCGAGCCGGAGCGTTGGTGGGCAACCCCGCTAGCTTGCATGAGGAGGGAGTTGTGGCATCTCGAGCACTGGCGCGGGCTCGAGCGGTGGTGGCCGGCTGTTTGGAGGCTCGACCGGAAGAAATTGTTTTTACCAGCGGTGGAACGGAATCAAACAACTTAGCTCTGCGTGGGGTTGGCGGCGATGGCTCAATCATCACGACGATGATTGAGCATGCTTCGGTTAAACATCCGGCCCAAGAATTAGCCGCTCGGGGCACGGAGGTGGTTTGGCTCGGGGTTGATAAAAACGGTTTGATTGATTTGGCGGAGCTGGCTCGGTCCTTGCGTCCTTCCACCAAATTAATTTCTTTAATTTACGCTCATCACGAATTTGGCGTGATTCAACCAGTGCGCGAGATCATGAAGGTGGTGCGCGATCATCGAGCTAAGCATGGTGTGGCGACGCCGTACGTTCATCTGGATGCTAGCCAGGCCGCGCGGCATTTGGATTTGTCGGTGGCGCGATTGGGGGTGGATCTAATGACTTTGGGCGCGGGCAAATTTTACGGTCCGCGCGGCATTGGTTTGCTTTATGTTCGACGTGGCGTGCCGGTGGTGGCGGAGCAGCTGGGTGGTGGACAGGAGGCAGGCCGTCGGTCGGGGACGGAGCCAGTGGCTTTGGCGGTGGGTTTGGCGCGCGCGCTAGAATTAGCGCGCGCGAGCCGCGCCGGCGAGGCGGCGCGGCTCGAAAAATTGGGAACAATTTTTGCGCGCGAAGTGACGTCACTGCCCGGCGTGGAACTAGTGGCCGCCACGGCGCCGCGCGTGCCGCACATTTTAAATTTTTTAGTCGACGGGGTGCTGGCCGAACAGCTCGTGCTGGAGCTGGATGCTCGGGGGATTGCCGCCTCAACGGGCAGTGCTTGTGCCATCCGTACGGCCGAAGAGTCGTATGCTATAATGGCTCTCGGGCACTCGAGCGAAGCGGCCAAAACGGCCATCCGTTTTTCGCTTGATCGCACTACCACGGCTCGACAGTTGCGAGTAGTCTCTCGTCACTTGGCCGCGGTCATTAGTCGCTTAAGAAAATATCAACCCCAAGCTTATGCACGAGATTCCTTCCCTGTCTTATAAGTACGGAGATTTGGAGCCGTTCTTCGATGAGGAGACGATGCGATTGCACCACACTAAGCACCATCAAACTTACGTTGATAAACTTAACGCGGCTTTGGAACCTTATCCGGATTTGGCCAAGCTAGCGGTGGCCGATTTGGTTGCTAATTTGGAAGCGGTGCCTGAGGCCATTCGTCCAATTGTCCGGAATCATGGTGGAGGACACTTTAATCACTCTTTGTGGTGGGAGATGATTGGTTTGCCAGGCAGTTCGCCTCGCGAAGAGACGATTACTCGTCTTGATCAGACTTTTGGCGGCGTAGAACAATTTAAGGCCGCCTTTAAAGAGGCGGCTTTGGGGCGATTTGGTTCGGGCTGGGCCTGGTTGGTATTGGGAGGGGAAAATAATTTGCAAATTACTACCACCGCTAATCAGGATACCCCTTGGAGTGAGGGTAAAAAACCACTGCTGGGTATCGACGTTTGGGAGCACGCTTATTATTTAAAATATCAAAATCGGCGAGCTGATTATTTTGAAGCTTTCTGGTCAGTTATCAATTGGGCGACGGTTGAGAAAAATCTTGCCGTTTAACGTTAAATGTTGTAAAGTCATAAACAATGGAGGACCTGAATAAAAATCAAATTGTTCTCTTGGTTTTGCTGGTCAGTTTTGTCACCTCGATCGCCACGGGGATTGTGACGGTGACCCTAATGGATCAGGCGCCGGCGGGAGTTACGCAGACGGTCAATCGGATCGTGGAACGGACCGTGGAGAGAGTTGTTCCGGGCGAGCCGACCGAGCGGACGGTAATCCGCGAGGTGCCGGTGCTCGTTAGCCAGGAGGAGGTGATTCTTGATATCGTACGCAACGCCGAACTCTCGGTGGTGCGGCTGGCTGATGCTCGCGGCGATGTGGCTTATGGCAGTGGTTTTGTGATTGATAGTCAGGGGACAGTCGTGACCGCGGCTCACCTTTTGCCTCAAGATCGTCGGACTCGTGGATTGAGCATCTTTTTTCGCAATGGCGAGCGAGTGGAAATGAGCTTGGTAAAAATTTCATCTGAACGTGATATTGCTATCATGAAGCCGGCAGACCCCGCTCGTTTTACGGCCGCCGTGACTTCGCTCATGGCCGCGGTCTCACAGGCCACTTCTACTGCGCCCGCACCGGTGTGGCGACCCTTGGAGCTCGCTCTTGATACCAACATTATTTCTGGTCAAACGGTAGTCGCTTTGGGGATGAGTGAGAATGATCCGATTGTTTCTGGTGGCTTGGTCTCGGCCGTCACCAGCGTACCGGACTTGCCTTCGGCGAAGTTCATCAAAACTAACGCAATTAATACGAGTAATATCGGCGGCCCCTTGCTCAATACTAAAGGTTTAGTTGTGGGTTTGGGCGTGGAGGTGGGGAGCGCGCTCGCGGCTAATGCTTTAGCCACCTTCGCGAACGCTAATTAAGGACTTGACGCGTCGTGTATACTAAAAAATATGTTACCACCATTTTCTAATTTCACATCCAAAGCCAAAGAGGTCATTCGTAAGACACACGAATTGGCGATTGAGCGGGGTCAGAATCAAGTGACGCCAGTTCATTTATTGGCGGGCTTACTCTTGCAAGAAGAGGGTATTTTGACTTCGATTCTCGATAAGGTTGAGGTGGATACGATTATGCTCACGGATCACGTGATCGAGCAGATTGATGGCGGAGAATCGAGTCCCGTCGTTTCCCCTTCCTACCAAATTTATTTGACGCCAGAGTTGGTCCGAATTTTGGATAGTTCGGTTAAGGTGGCCAATACGATGGGGGATGAATTTGTTTCAGTTGAGCATTTGCTCTTGGCTCTTTTGGAGACCCCCAATCAGGCCCACGAAATTTTGAATCGCTTTCGCGTTAACCGTGATCGCGTTTTAAAGGTGGTGCAAGAGATGCGCACTAAGCGGACTGAGACAACGGGTGGTGAGAAGCGCTTTAAGGCGATTGAAAAGTTTACTAAGAATCTCACCGAGCTAGCGCGCCATGACAAACTTGACCCAGTAATTGGTCGCGAGGAGGAGGTCCAGCGGATTATGGAAATTTTGTCTCGTCGGACGAAAAATAATCCGATCTTGATCGGTGAGGCCGGTGTTGGTAAGACGGCGATTGCCGAGGGATTGGCCAATAAGATTGCTAAGGGTGATGTGCCCGAGTCTTTGCGTGATAAAGAACTTGTTTCGCTTGATCTTGGTTTGTTGGTGGCGGGGACTAAATATCGAGGCGAATTCGAAGAGCGCCTCAAGAATGTGATCAAAGAGATTGAGCGTTCGGCCAACAAAATCATTTTGTTTATTGACGAGATCCACACCATCGTCGGAGCCGGGGCCGCCGAGGGAGCCATTGATGCTTCTAATATGCTCAAACCAGCTTTGGCGCGCGGCGAACTGCGGGCCATCGGAGCCACTACTTTTAAGGAATATCAAAAGCATATTGAAAAGGATCAGGCCCTAACGCGTCGCTTTCAGCCCGTCCACGTCGAGGAGCCGAGCGTTGAAGATGCTGTGACCATTTTGCGCGGCTTGAAAGATAAGTATGAGTATCATCACGGTATCCACATTACTGATGGCGCGATCGTGGCGGCAGTAACGCTCTCGAGTCGGTACATCACTGACCGCTTTTTGCCCGACAAGGCGATTGACTTGGTTGACGAAGCGTCTTCGGCCCTACGCTTGCAGTTAGAAAACAAGCCGGTTGCTCTAGAGCAGGCCGACACTAAGATCCGTCGTTTGGAGGTGGAGAAGGAGGCCCTCAAAAAAGAGGTGGAATTGAATGATGATAAAAAAGCCAAAGCTCGGATCAAGAAGATTGATAAGGAGGTTGGCGATTTGCGTGAGGGGGTGGGCGAGTTGGAGCTCCGTTGGCGCAACGAGAAGGAGACTATCGCTGAGATTAAGCAGGGCAAGGGCGAACTAGAGCGCTTGCGTTTGGAAGCCGAGCAGGCCGAACTGCGCGGCGACCTTTCTCGCGCCGCCGAGATTCGCTATGGGCGAATTCCGGAAACCGAAAAGCATCTCCGCACGCGCGAGACCAAATTAAAAAAGTTGCAGGGGACGCGTCGGATTTTGAAAGAAGAAATTACTGAGGAAGATATTGCCAAAGTGGTGGCTCGCTGGACGCACATTCCGGTCACTAAGATGCTTGAGGGTGAGGCCGACAAATTGTTGCGAATGGAAGATGAATTGCGAGCGCGCGTTCGCGGTCAGGATGAGGCCCTCCGCAAAATCAGCGAAGCGGTTAAGCGCTCACGCGCCGGCATTTCTGATCCCGATCGGCCGATTGGCTCCTTTATGTTGCTTGGGCCAACCGGCGTAGGTAAAACGGAGCTGGCCAAGGCGCTCTCGTCATTTATGTTTAATGATGAAAAATCTCTCGTGCGCGTCGACATGAGCGAGTACATGGAAAAATATTCGGTTTCTAAAATGATTGGTTCGCCGCCGGGTTACGTGGGACACGACGAGGGTGGGGCGCTAACGGAGACGGTTCGTCATCGGCCTTATTCGGTTTTGCTTTTTGATGAGATCGAAAAGGCCCATCCCGAAGTCTTTAATATCTTGTTGCAAGTGTTAGATAATGGTCGCCTCACGGACGCCAAGGGGCGGGTGGTTAACTTTAAGAACACGATTATCTTGCTGACCTCAAATATTGGCAGTGAGTTTATGAATCGTTTGCAAAAAATTGGCTTTGCCGGCGAGGATGCTTCCACGATGTTGGGAGAGTTTGAGGAGACTAAGTCGCGCATTATGGATAGTCTCAAGAATCATTTCCGACCAGAATTTTTGAATCGCTTGGACGATATTATTATCTTTAATCCGCTTCGAGCGGAGGTGATCCGCGAGATTGTGGACATTCAATTGGGTCTAGTCCGGACGCGTTTAGCGGCGAAGCAGATCCAATTAGAAGTTTCGGCCGAAGCGATGGATTGGTTGGCGCGGGAAGGCTACAGTCAGGAGTACGGCGTGCGACCGCTTAAGCGCTTGATCCAAAACAAAATTCTTAACCCGGTGGCCGAGTTTATTATCTCCCGCAAGCTCGATCGCGGTGGCGTCTTGGTGGTGGAGATTAAAAACGGTCAACCCGCAATCGAGATCCGTAAGGGCGGGCGATCGCGCAAGTCCTCACTGCGCAATCTTAACGAGACACTCTCGGCTGGCAGTAAATAGTGGGTGACATTTGAGCTGGTTTTTGCTATTCTACGAGCGTATTTGCGTCGGTGGTAGAGTGGTCAATTACAACAGACTGTAAATCTGTCGCCCTTTGGGCTACGTAGGTTCGAATCCTACCCGGCGCACCGCTTGATTGACTTTTCGTGTTTGGGGTGGTAATATTGTTCGCAGATTGACTGCCACGGTGGCAGTTAAAAACTAGATAAAGGAGGGAGAGCAATGGAGAAGGGAGAACTTAAGGCCAGGCTCGAGAGAGCTCTTCGTCGCACGGAGAAAGTGCCCCGGCAGCTCGTGGTCATGTTTCCGGATCATCCTCAACTTAACGAAATGATGAGGGTGTTGTCTGGCGACGAGCAGAAGGAATTTCTGCAGCTCTTTGTGAGAGCTTGGCGGCTGGGGGCGAGGGAGGTATTTGTGGAAATCTTGCCCTGGCTCAATAGCCACAAGTTCAAGTGGAGCATGGTAGAGGCTTCCGGTAACGAGCTCCACTTCCATTCCTGCGCTGACGACGGCTTGGTCGTCTGTGAGTGTTCACTAAGTTCGTCGAGTTCTTTGGCGGGGCTCGACGCTCGGGTTCCTCTTAGGAAGACCCTTTTCTGGGTGGCGGGTCGCTCCCAAGACCTACCCATTTTCTAGTTTAGGTTCTGGGTCGCAACCTCGTTGGTACCTGTTTTTAAGCCAGGGCCGCGGGGTTGCTTTTTTATCCGGATGTGCTATTCTGGCCGGCATGTCGCAAGACCAACTCATCAAGCTCGCCTGCCAGAAGTGCAAGCGAATCAATTACTGGAGCCGCAAGAACCGCAAGACGGTGGAGCGGAAGATTGAGCTTAAAAAGTATTGCCGCTGGTGCAAGGCTCATAAACCCCATAAAGAGATTAAAAAATAATTTCAGAAAAAGTCCCCGCTCGGGGACTTTTGTTTTAGCGCAAAATCGGCTACTATGGGGCCAATCAGGGCCTGTAGTTTCAATGGTAAAACATCGGTCTCCAAAACCGAGGTTCTCGGTTCGAATCCGAGCGGGCCCGCCCCAAATATCTGTTATTGGCAGATCTGAGTGCCTTGGGGCACTTGTTTGTTGAAAACGATCAGATGGCATCTACTCAACATGTAAATACTGAGCAGATGTCATGCCCATGTTGGTAGCATCTCCTTGCAAAAAAGTACACCGCGGCTTATACTCATTTATACCTATGCTTGATCACCTGAACGAGAACGACAAGAAGGCCTACGCCCTAATCCGCAACCGTCTCGTGCACGGCATGGAGGCCCCCACCCTCAGGGAGATAAATGAGGTGACCGGGAAAGCTTCGCCGCGGTCGGCCGTGCTGGCGCTTGAGCGCCTTGAGCGCGCCGGGCTTATCCGCCGCGCCGGAAGAAAGATCCGCCTGACCAGACCGAGCCTCGCATCGAACGCCTCGGTATCGACCGTGAATGTTCCGCTCGTCGGCAGCATCGCGGCTGGCGCACCGATCCTCGCAGAGGAGAACGTCGAGGCGGTGATTCCGGTTTCGACCGCGCTCGCTCGGCCGGGATCGAAGTACTTCCTGCTCCGCGTTTCCGGAACGTCGATGAACGAAGCAAAGATTGATGGTTCGAAGATAGAGGGCGGCAGCATCGTGCTCGTGCGCCAGCAGAATTCCGCTGACGACGGACAGGTGGTTGTCGCGCTCATCAACGACGAAGCAACGGTGAAGATACTCGAACGCAAGAACGGCGTCGTCATCCTCCGCCCGAAGTCGTCTGACCAGCATTCGCCGATCGTATTAACAGATAACTGCGCTATTCAGGGCGTGGTGGTGGGAGTCCTGCCGCCCGGCCTGCTCTAAACATATGGCAAAGAACATCCACACCGTATTCAACTCCGACAAGCACCGCTGGGAGAACAAGTCCGAGGGAAGCGCGAAGCCCCTCTCGTGGCACCGCACCAAGGATAACGCGGAAGACCGCGCCCAGGACATCGCGGAGAACAAGAAGGTCGAGCATTTTATCCATGGTAAAGACGGAAAGATCCAGGAGCGCAACAGCTACGGGAACGATCCATTCCCGCCTCGCGGCTAACACCCATGGAATCGAAATTGAAACACCTTGAATTCATTCAGGACGCCATCAAACGGATGGCGGGCAACTCATTCCTGCTCAGGGGGTGGAGTATCACCTTGGTGATTGCGATCTTCACTCTTGCCAGCCAGACCTACCGGCCGATCTACGTTTGGATCGCCCTTTTTATAACGGTGGTGTTCTGGCTTCTCGACTCGTACTACCTCCGTCAGGAACGCCGCTTCCGCTGCCTCTACGAGATAGTCCGGGTGAAAGACCCTGGGAGCATCGACTTCTCGATGTCGCTCCCGAAGAAACACTGCAGCAACTGCAGCTGGTTCTCGGCAGCCAGATCCCCCATCTTTACCGTGTTCTACGGATTAATAACCATGATCTTGATCGCGATCCTGCTCGGGATCTACCTCAATATCTCAATAACCCTAAAATAATTTATGGCCCGAAAAATATTCTTCAGTTTCCATTATGAGCGCGATGCTTGGCGAGCCGGCCAGGTTCGCAACAGCGACTTGCTCCCTAACGAGGATGAACGCGGATTCATCGACGCAGCGGCATGGGAGGAAATAAAGCGCAAAGGCGATGCGGCGATTCAGAACTGGATCAACGAGCAGCTTGAAGGCACCTCGGTCACAGTCGTTCTAATTGGAGCAGAAACCTCGCAACGCCCGTGGGTTGATTACGAAATCCGCACCAGCTGGGAGCGAGGCAATGCCATCATCGGCCTCTACATCCACGGCGTGAAAGATCAGGAGAGCAAGACTGACACGAAGGGCGCAAATCCTCTCGACGGCATCTATCTCGCTGACGGGCAGCCACTCTCAAGCGCATGCAAGACTTATGACTGGGTTCTCAACGACGGGCGCAACAATCTCGGCGGCTGGGCAGATCTCGCTGCAAAGGAACGCGCAGAGTACAAGGGCGAAACTAAGCTCAAGGTCGGAGCGGTAAAGGGCTTGGTGCCGCCTCCAACCCGCCCGACAACTCCGGGACTTATTAATCCGACCATGCCACGAACCGCGCCCAACACAGGCTTCGTGCCTCATTCTCCGCATTCGGACTATGCTGACGGAGAGCGATAAGCAGTGGCTGGCGGAAAACTATCCGAATCTTTCGGTCGAATCAGATAACCGGGTTTTTGGCGAGGTGCCGTTCGTTGCGACCTACAACGCTGAGACTGGACGGTTTTTGCAGATTACTCCTGACGTCGTAGACGGCGTGGGAGGATTGCGACTGTCCGGAACATTTTGTATCGCCATAGCAGAGCGAACTACGACGCCTAACTCGCGCCTGCCGGCGCTCACCGTCGAAGGAGTTGATACGCTGCCGGATCGCCACTTCAACCAGTCTGACCTCAGCGCCTGCATGTGCAATCCTCTCGAGGAAGACGAATATCTAGAGCCTGCGTTCGATTTTCAGAGATACTTCAAGGAGTTGGTGATCCCGTTTCTTTACGGCCAGCTGTGCTATTCACAAGAGACGCGATGGCCTTGGTTCGACTACGCACATGGTGGCGTAGGGACAATTGAGGCGTTCTCCAAAAATCCCACACCAGCCAAAGCGGAGGAATGTATCGGAATCATCTCGCGCGAAATCCGTCTGTGGCCGCTAGTTAAACGGTTGCTGCTACAGACGGGTGACATAAAGGGACACGCTCCATGCCTGTGTCCGAAGCGCGATCATTTACGGCGATGCCATCCTGTAGCGCTTACAGGTTTGAGGCTTCTAAGGGACGCGGTGAAAACGCACAAGATCCAGCTCCCGTAAAAGTGACACATGAATGTCCCGTTTCAGTGTCACTTTTGTAACTTTTCAAAAAACCAGCTAGCGACCCGGGTGCCTCGGCAAACCCCAGGTGGATGCGCTAGAATACCCTTGTAAACACTCACCTCACGGGTACTAATCCCGAATGGCCCGCCAAGAAGTGTTAAATTTTAAAAAAGATTTCCCCCAGGCAGTTATCTGCGCTGGGGGATGGGGCTTATGGATGGTCGCGGAGGGAGTTGAGAAAGGCGGTCATTTCATTCATCGTTCTTTGTTGGAAGTCTTTTGTTCCGGTCAAGTTGATTACCTCTTCGGGAAGCTCGTGCCAACTTTCGGCTCCAGCATCGCAGAGGGTAATAATGTGATCAAAAATCTCAAAATTCCCCACGGCCGAGCAGGTTTCTATTCCTGCCCGGGTAAGTCCTTGCCACCGAGGGCGACCCACGATCACTGTTAGATTTGGGAACTTTTGACGGTTCGTCGAATTTTGTATCAGTGCCCTAAGCCTTTCTGCTTCCATAAAAGCGTTTTTAGCAGTCCACTGAGATTCCACTTCATCCACTTCAGCTTTAGCCACAACAAGCCTAGCTGGGGCGAGCTGGATAAAGGGGAAGTATTTCCGCCAATTTTTTGACTCCTGGTCCGTTTCTTCGTGAGTTACATAACGGCAATTTTTGATGTGGAATCCGTGTTGGCAGAGGGGGGTGAGCAGATCAATTAGGGGTTTGCTAAATCCTTTTTCCCTCAGCCATTTTTGGCTCGCTTTCTCGGGCAGAAGCGCCTTTGTGTTCATTTCAATGTTCTCCTTGGGTAAGGTTTGGAATTTTGCTCCTGGCTTCTAAACTATTCTTTTAAAAACATTTGTCAATTTTATTTTTTTAAAAAAGATTTCCCCCAGAGCAGTTTTCTGCGCTGGGGGATGGGGGGGGGTTACTTGGTCGGGAGATTGTCCATGAGCCACTTGCCGAAGGCCACCAATTCTTTACGGCCCCGCTCTTGGAATCTTTTCCGTTTGGTTGGATTGTTATATTCGCGCGGAATTTTGGCCACCCAGGGTCCGCCCCGGTCACAGAGGGTCAGGTACCAGGCCAGATGTTCTGGAGAAGGTGTTGGCCGTTGACCGTAGATTTTTCCTCGGTGAACCTCAAGATCCTTTTTGAATTTGTGGTTAAAGCGGTCCACCAGGTCTGACAGCCGATGGAACTGTCTTTCGTCATTGTCGTCGATGCGTGGCAGTGAGGTGAAGGTTATGACCGACCCTCGATATGTACCCTCGACTGGCTCGTTGGTTGTCAGGGTTATGAAAGGGAAATGTTTCCAACGTGCGCCCAGCACCGTAAATCGATGGTAGAAAAGAGCTTCCACCGCATCCCTTAGTGGGTGAGTGGAGCCCATTTTTTGCAACAGGGGGTTTTGGGGCAGATAGCATTTCATCCTTTCGATGAAAAGTTCTTGAGGAGACAAGTTTATTCCCTTTCAGTAAGAGTTTGATGGTTCAGTTCTGGTTTTTAAATTACTACTTATTAAAATAATGTCAAGTGCCGGCTGGGGTGAGGCTTTGGTATACTACACTCCATGGCAACTACCGAAGTAAAAAAATTATGGGCCATTATGGCTCTCGTTTTGTTGGCGATCGTCGCCTTATTGATTGTGGCGGTAACCTCGGGCAATCGACGGGGGCCCTCTATTTTGGAGCCCCTCACTCTTAGTCAGCCGGTAGTGGCTGGTGAGTGGACGGCCGGTCTGGCCTCAAGTTCGGTGGCGGTGGTTGAGTACAGCGACTTCCAGTGTCCGGCCTGTGCCACTTATGCTCCGGTGGTTAAGCAGTTGATTGCGGATTATGGTGATCGAATTTCGGTTACTTACCGCCATTTCCCACTCGCCATTCATCCCAACGCGACCGCGGCGGCGGCGGCGAGTGAGGCGGCCGGGTTGCAGGGCAAGTTTTGGGAAATGGCCGACGTCTTGTTTGAACGTCAGGCGGACTGGTCCGCCACGCGCGCGCCCGAAGAACTTTTCCTTTCTTATGCCCAGACTTTGGGTCTAAGCGTCGAGCGTTTTGCGGCCGATCTTAATTCCACCGCGGTCAAGCAAGCGGTGGCTGATGATCTGGCTTCGGCTAACGCCACCGGTCTTAGTCATACCCCAACCTTCTTTATTAACGGCCAAGAAATCGATAATCCAAAATCTTATGACGAATTTTCTGCCTTGGCGGAAGCGGCCCTTGGCTCTACCAGCGCCACGACGACTGCCCGATAGGCGCCCGTTGATCCTAACTCTTGTTTTGGCGATGATCGGTTTTATTGATGCCGCCTATTTGGCGGTCTATCATTTTCTCGGTGAGGTGGTCCCCTGTGCTTTGACGAGTGGCTGTGAGGCCGTTACGACGAGTCGTTTTGCCACCATCGGTCCGGTACCGGTGGCGATCCTGGGAGTGATTTATTATGGTTTGATTTTGTTTCTTGGGGCTCATCTTTTGCACTCACGATCTCGGGCCGTGGCTTCGTGGCTGGCGCTGGTCACCGCTCTTGGTTTTGCGTTCTCGCTCTACCTAATTTTCTTGCAGGCGACGATCATTAATGCTTTTTGTTTTTATTGTTTGGTCTCCGCGACTGTAAGCATTTGTTTGTTTGTGGTGTCGTTTTTCTTAAAACGCGCTACACTGTAGTTACTAACCATGTCTATTTTGGCTAAAAATCCTGAGACGATTGTGGTAGTCGGGGGAGGATTTGGCGGAGTGGCGACCGCTCTTGATCTGGCGCGACGTTCGCGTCGCGGTCAGTACGAAATTATTTTAATTAGCGATAAGCCGCACTTTGAATATACGCCAACCCTGTATCGCGTAGTGACGGGAGGTTCCGCGCTCGAAGTGTGTGTCCCCTTGGCTAAGATTTTTGCCGGCACTAACGTCCGCCTAATTGAGGCCAAGGTGACGGGGATTGATTTGGCTCATCGGACCATCTCGTGCGCCGGCGGTTACGGTACCGCCTTTGACCGCCTGGTCTTGGCGCTGGGGAGCGAGACCGCCTACTTTAACATTCCAGGTTTGGCCGAGCTCTCTTACGGTTTTAAATCGACTTACGAAGCTTTAATTTTAAAAAAGCATCTGGAGGGCGTGATGTCGGTGGTGGCGACGGCGTCAGCTCAGGAAGAGAAGGTGGCTCTCGCCCACGTGGCGATCGTGGGCGCTGGAGCGAGTGGCACGGAGTTGGCCGCTGAGTTGGCCATTTATCTCCAGGACTTAGCTCGACGACATGGCATCGACGCTGGATTGGTGACGATTGATTTGTTTGAGGGCGCGCCGCGCGTGGTGCCGCTCGTCGCGCCAGAAATTTCGGCTCGGATCAAATCTCGCTTGCATGCTTTGGGGGTGAACGTTTTTCTTAATCGCACGCTCTTAAAAGAAGAGATTGACGGCGTCTATCTCAAAGATATGCAGATGAAGGCCAAGACGGTGATCTGGACGGCGGGAGTTAAGCCGCATCACTTGCTGGCTAGCGTGGCCGGCCTCTCGTTTGATAAGCGGGGCAAGGTCATCGTTAATGAGTCATTGCAAGTCCCGGGTTGCGAGCAAGTTTACGTGGTTGGCGATGGGGCTTCAACGGAGTTTAGTGGCATGGCTCAGACGGCTATCGCCGGCGGGCAATACGTGGCGCGAAAAATTTTAGGTCAAGCTCCTGGTCCTTTTAAGCCGCGTCAACCAGTCTATGCTATTCCGGTTGGGCCAGGTTGGGCGGCTGTCGCTTTGGGGCCCGTTCATCTTTATGGCCGATTAGGTTGGTGGCTGAGACGCTTCGCCGACTGGCGCTATCTCTTGTCGATTTTGTCTTGGGCCGATGCTTGGCGCGCTTTTCGAGCGGGACGGCGGCTAGCCACTCACTGCTCAATTTGTGGGCCTGGGGAAAAGTGCTAAGCCACTTGATTCGATTGTCTCGACGGAACCACGTTAACTGGCGTTTAGCGTATTGTTCGATGGCTCGGGTTAGTTGCTCAACCATTTCCTGGCGAGTTAATTTTTTTTGCAAATACTGAGCCACAAAATAATATTCGAGACCAAAGCTTTCTAGTCGCTTCCAGCTTAAGCCCGTGTCGTGCAGGTCGGACACTTCTTTAACCAGTCCGGCTCGCAGGCGCTCTTTTAAACGATGGTTGATTTTTTGTTTGAGTTGAGACTCGGGTAGAGAAATTCCTAATTGCAAAAATCGATAGGGCGGCGGATTTTTTTTAAGGGGTGGGACGTGGCCGAGGGCGCGGGCAATTTCGATGGCGCGGATCAATCGATGGGGATTGTGGCGATCAATCTTTTCCGCTCGGTGAGGATCAAGCTGCTGGAGTTCGTGGAACAATTCCTTGGTACTTAGTTGGGCGAGAGAACGTCGTAGCTCGCGGTTGGGTTTAACGGTGGGCAGAATCAAGCCATCAACAATAGCTTGAATATAGAAACCTGTTCCGCCCACAATAATGGGGAGTTTGCCGCGACGCAAAATTTCCTGAATTTTCTGGTTAGCTAGTTTTTGATAACGAGCGACGCTAAAAACGCGACGGGGTTCAGCGACGTCGAGGAGGTGATGGGGGACGCCAGCCATCTCGCGGCGCGTAATTTTGCCACTACCCAAATTTAGGCCGCGATAGACTTGGCGCGAATCGGCGGACACAATTTCGCTCCCGCCTCCTTTGGCGGATAATTTTTTGGCCAGGCGAACAGCCAGGGCCGATTTGCCGCTGGCCGTGGGACCGACGATCACTAAGACTGGCGCCAACTCCATGTGGTGTCCCCGGCAGGAATCGAACCTGCATCTCGAGCTTCGGAGGCCCGTGTTCTATCCATTGGACTACGGGGACCTGTCTGGTGCAGTATTCTTGAATTAGTCCGAACGCATTTCGCCGCCTGCGGCGGCGAGGAAGTCCCCCCGCGAAAATTCGGAAAGGCGGCGGAGCCGCACCGCTGACAATTTCTTCAAGTTTTTCTTTGGCGGCATTCAATCCAAGAATTCGCAAAGCGAATACAAATGTATTATATGAAAAATTTAGAAATAAATCAAAAAGTAAGAAAAAAGAAAGGCCAGCCGTTGATGTTATCGCAAGCTGGCCTGAATGGGTGGCCTGCACATGAACCCCGCCGATTACAGGCCAAGAACTTCGAGAACCTTCATGGGCATGGCATCTTTCGTGGATTCGTGGTCGCATCCCGCGCTGACGAGCTTGGCACGATATTCTGGCAAGCTCGAGATTGCGATGATTGGACCCGTGAAGGTTTCCCTGAACTTCCGCACGAGAGGCGGCGTGGTCGGCGAATCCCCCGGCACGCACGCATCCATGACGATAGCATCAATGTCGGGGCTGGCAGTGAACTGTTCCTCGGCCTCCTCGATGGAGGGCGCGAAAATCAGCTCCACTTTGTTGTCGAATTCTCGACGCCACCTGTCGTACTTGCACTCCTCGTCTTCGACAATGAGCACTTTCTTACTCATTTGCTGTCCTCCTTTCAAAGGGCTTTCGGTTTGATTTCATCTGGACGGGGTGCCCAGATTTCATTTCAAGTTATCACAAATTACCTCGGACGTCAAGAGCGACAAAAAATCCGCAATATTGAGGTTTCTAAATTCTTGACTCTTAGGATTAAAAAATTTTCTTCCCCAAAAATGCGAAATCGGGAATTCGTTTTTACCCCCAAAATTGAATACAAATTAGTCGCCGAGCGAAGCGAGGCGAACCAAAACTCTTTGACTTTTCCTACGTGGTGCCGAAGGTGGGAATCGAACCCACACTCCTTGCGGAACACGATTTTGAGTCGTGCGCGTCTGCCAATTCCGCCACTTCGGCTTATAGTCTTTTAACTGCCAATTCCGCCACTTCGGCCTTGCCGTCTATCGTACCGAATGTGCGGTCTAAAATCAATTTATGATACAATTTTAAGCAAATGAGCGAGCAATACCATAATTCGATTTTTTGGATCGAGGTCGATAAAATTCGCCCCAATCCTTACCAGCCGCGACTAGAATTTGATCAGGATAAACTGCAAGCCTTGTCTGATTCTATTCGTCAATATGGCGTACTCCAGCCGCTGGTCGTGACGCGGCGAGAAGTTACTCGCGAGGACGGAGGAATTGCCGTGGAGTACGAATTGATTGCCGGCGAGCGTCGCTGGCGCGCCTCCAAGCTCGCCGGAGTTTTGCAGGTGCCAGCCATAATTCGGCAGGGTGAGGGGTCCGACAAGCTCAAGTTAGAGATGGCGATTATTGAAAATCTCCAGCGCGAAGATCTTAACCCCGTGGAGCGCGCCAAGGCTTTTCAAAAGTTGGCTCAAGAGTTTAGTCTTAAGCACGCGGAGATTGCTCGTCGGGTGGGCAAGAGTCGTGAGTATGTGTCTAACTCGATTCGCATTATGGCCCTACCGCCAGCGGCGCTGGAACTTTTGTCGGCGGGCAAAATTACTGAGGGTCACACCCGTCCGATTTTGATGTTGTCTGATCGCCCCGAGGAACAGTTAACTTTAATGCAAGAGATTTTGGTTAAACATTTGTCGGTTCGTGATACCGAGGCCATCGCTCGACGGATTGCTTACGATAAGGTGCGGAAGAAGGAGTACTTGTTAGATCCGCGGATCGCTGAGGTTGAGCAAGAGCTAACGCAAAAGTTGGGGACGCGCGTGACGATCGACCGCAAGCAGGTCGGCGGCAAAGTGATTATCGACTTTATTTCTAACGACGACCTGCATCTCATTCTCGATTTGTTGTCTAAGCGTGAGCAGCAGGCCGCGCCAGCGCCGCGGGCCAATCATGGTCGCGAGCAAGAGAGCTTGGAAGCCGAGATTCCCGTGGCCCTGGCGGCGGAGGTGGCGGAGACGCCCGCGGCGCCAGTTGAGGAGCCGGCGCCGGACGATGACCTTTATAATATTAAGAATTTTTCTCTCTAACTTTTTGCTGGAGCGTTTAGTTTATGGGGATTATGATTCGGACAAGTCTTGTCACTACATCTTTCGGGTATCGTTTTGGTGCCTTCCATCATTAGGGCGCCGCACATTGGGCAGAGTTTGCCGGTGGGTTTGGTTTTGATGATGTTCTTGCACTTGGGGTAATTGGAACAGCCGTAAAAGGGCCCAAAGCGTCCGCGCTTTTCGATCATGTTACCCTGACGACATTTTGGGCACTCGACGCCAGTATCACTTAAGCCGCCCTTGCCCCCGCTTTCGTCTTTTTTAATATACTTACATTTGGGGTAGTTGGAGCAAGCCACAAATTTGCCATAGCGACCTTCGCGCTCCATTAGTTGATGGTCGCAGTCTGGGCATTTTTCTTCCAACAATTTCGGACCCTCCATTTCTTTACCTTCTAGGGTGCGTGCCCCCTGGCAGTCGGGAAACTTGGCACAGCTGTAGAAGCGGCCACTCTTTCCTAGTTTAATAATCATTGGGCCAGCACAGGTAGGGCACTTCATCTGGCTGGGGGCCTCACCGAGATTAGAAATTTTTTCTAAATCTTTCTTTGATTTGATTGCTTTGACAAAGGGGCCGTAGAAGTTTTCTAGCATCTTGACGTACTCTTCTTTGCCGGCGGCAATGTTGTCGAGTTTGTCTTCCATTTCGCGGGTAAAGTCGTCACTGATGTAGTGAGCAAAATATTTGTCGAGAAAGTCGCTGACTACTTCGCCGGTATCGGTGGGACGGAGACTGCGCTGTTCTTTCTCCACGTAACCTCGATCAATAATGGTTTTAATAATTGAGGCGTAGGTGCTCGGTCGGCCGATACCGCGCTTTTCTAATTCTTTAACTAAGCCGGCTTCCGAATAGCGGTTGGGTGGCGTGGTCTCTTTGCCGGTCGCTTCGATGGTGACTAATTCGAGTGGTGAGTTAACTTGGAGGGCGGGTAGTTCGTTCTCCTCACCGCGAGCCGCTGGATCAGCTTTAAGCCAGCCGTCAAAGGTGACGACTGAGCCGTTAGCGTGGAAGTCGGGCAAATTTTTAGCTTCGGCCGTGACTTTAGTCTTAAGTAGGCCGGCGTCACTCATCTGACTGGCAATGGTTCGAGACCAGATTAGACGATAAAGTTTTTGTTCTTGAGGTGAGTGGCCCGCGCCCAGCACGTCGGCATGGGTGGGCCGGATCGCTTCGTGGGCTTCTTGGGCATTTTTTGATTTGGTAGCGTAGGTCTGACGTTGGTGATAGTTGGCGCCAAATTTTTGCTTGATCACGGTTTCGATTTCTCCCAGCGCGATGGGGCTGAGATTGGTACTGTCGGTGCGCATGTAAGTAATGTGACCGGCTTCATAGAGTTTTTGCGCCAGGCGCATGGTGATCGATGGCGAATAGCCCAAGCGCGATGAAGCGAATTGTTGCAGGGTTGAGGTGGTAAATGGCGGCCGAGCGCGCCGCTTGGTCTCGGTTTGTTTAATGTCGGAGATTTTCCAGTTGGCCTGACGAGCCGAGTCAACAATTTGATCGGCTTCGGCTTGAGTCGTCGGCTCTACACTGCACCCAAAGGGGATGGTGCCGCCGGTCGTGGTTTTAAATTGCGCCTCAATCACCCAGTAAGCTACTGGGACGAAAGAGCGAATTTCTTTTTCCCGCTCGACGAGGATGCGGAGGGCGGGCGATTGGACTCGCCCCGCCGAGAGCCCGTAGCGGAGCTTTTTCCAAATGAGGCCGGAGAGATCGTAGCCAAACAAGCGATCCAAAACTCGACGCGCTTCTTGGGCGGTCTTGAGATTTTCGTCAATGCCGCGGGGGTGTTTGATGGCTTCTTGGACCGCCGGTTTGGTGATCTCGTGAAAGACGATGCGCTTGGGATTTTTTAAGCCAATCGCCTCTTGGAGATGCCAAGCGATGGCCTCACCTTCGCGGTCGGGGTCAGTGGCGAGTAGAACTTCGCTCGCTTTTTTGGCCAAGCTCTTTAGTTCGCTGACAACTTTTTCTTTACCTTTAGAAATTTCGTAATGAGGAACAAAGCCGCCGCTAATGTCGATGGCGTTCTTGCTCGACTTTGGCAGGTCGCGAATATGACCGATCGACGCGCGAACGGTGTACTCGTTGTCGAGGTATTTAGAAATAGTTTTGGCTTTGGCGGGGGACTCAACAATCAGGAGTTTTTTGGAAGAACTCGTACTCATTGAGCTACATTAGTACTACACGGTCGAAAATTTTGCAAACCTAACTGATAATAACTCACCCCAAACCCCTCTCTTACTTTAAGAGAGGGGTGGAGTATAATTATATTACTGATGAGTCCGAAAAAGTTTATCTACAATAATCAAAAGTTTAAAGAACGCCGAAGGGAACTTAGAAAAAATCAGACTAGGGTTGAGGGGATTTTATGGCAACACATTCGCGGTGGTAAGTTAAATGGATTCAAGTTTTATCGTCAATACAGCGTTGGACCATATATCTTAGATTTTTATTGTCCTAAAATTAGACTAACCATAGAGCTTGATGGTAAATCCCACGAGTCCAAGGATGCAGAGAATTACGATCAAGAACGTACGGATTACTTGTACAATAACGATATCAAAGAAATTAGGTTTAAAAATGTTGAGGTGTTAGAAAACGTCCGGGGCGTTATCGAGAAAATTTCCCTTCTCTTAAGGTAAGAGAAGGGCGAGGGATGAGTTATGTCAATATAAACGAATTTCCCCGCCAACTTCTTTGATTAATCCTTTAAGCTCTAGCAGTCCGAGTAGAGAATTAGCTTCGCTCGTTGAGAGGGCCAGCGCGCGGATTAACTCATCGCGCGGGAGAGCTTCGAGGGCTAGGCAGTCGACTACGCGACGTTCGCTGGGCGAGAGTTGAGAAAATTCGAAGGAGCGTTGATGTTCGTTGGCTTCGTCGGAACTTAGGCCGAAAACTTCTAAAATATCGTGGGACGAAGTGATGGGTGTGGCGCCTTGGCGGATCAGGCGATTGGTGCCGACGGACCCACCATTGAAGATTGAGCCAGGCACGGCCAGGACCTCGCGATTGTAATCTAGGGCCAGTCGGGCCGTGATTAGGGTGCCAGACTTTTCGCCGGCCTCAATAATTAATACCGCTTCGGCGACGCCCGCCATGAGTCGGTTGCGTTTGGGGAAGGTGTGGAGACCGGCGGGATAAGTGAGCGGAAATTCGGAGACCAGAGCGCCGCCGGCGGCGACAATTTCTTCCGCCAGGCGGCGATTCGACGGCGGATGCAAAACACTTGGGTCCAGACCAGAGCCAGGGAAGGCGATCGTGGGTAAGCGGGCAGTTAAGGCGGATTGATGGGCGACAGTGTCGACGCCGAGCGCCAGGCCAGAGATGATGGCGATGGGTTGGCCGGTTAACCCGCTGATTAGTGACTCGCAGACTTCTCGACCGTAATGAGAGAGGCGTCGCGATCCTACGACGGTGAGGAGGTGGAAGGTGGGTTCGGGCCATTGGCCGGCCAGCCACAGCGTGGCTGGCGGCTCGGGGATCTCGGCTAAGGCCGGGGGCAAATCAGCCAGGGCGATTAGTTGGGGCGAGCTCATCACTAATTATTGTAGCACAGCCCGGTTCTCTTTTTTGAGGTTTTTTGTTATTGTAGAGAGCAATGCTCGATATTAAATTTATTCGGGAAAATCCCGAACTCATCCAAGTGGCAGCAGCCAAGAAGCGCTCTGATTTTAAGGTTGAAGAATTAATCGAAGTAGACACTAAGCGCTTGGGGCTATTGGCGGCCGTCGAAGCTTTGCGACGCCAGCAGAATGAGGCTAGCCAAAAAATCGCGACGATTACCGATCACGATGTGCGCAATCAATTAATTGTGTCGATGAAGGCGGTTAAGGATAAGTTGAGCGCGGAGGAGGCGGCGTTGGCGGAAGTGATGAAGTCTTGGCAGCGTTTGATGTTGGCCGTGCCGAACTTGCCGGATATTTCGGTTCCCGATGGAGCTAGTGACGCCGACAATCAGGAGATTCGCACTTGGGGCGAGAAAACGACTTTTGCGTTCCCGCCCCGCGATCACGTTGATCTCCTAACCTCTTTGGACCTGGCGGATTTTGAACGCGGCGCTAAGGTGTCGGGCTTCCGCGGCTACTTTCTTAAAAATGAAGGCGCACGGTTGGAGTGGGGTTTGTTCCAATACGCCTGGCAATTTTTCCAGTCTCGTGGTGGATTTATTCCGCTCTCCGCTCCCTCGCTGGTTAATCGCGAAGCTTTTTTGGGTACGGGCTATTTGCCGTCCGGCGAAGATGATTTGTACAAGACGCAGGACGATCAATTTTTGGCTGGCACGGCGGAGGTGGCGACCATGGCTTATTATGCTGACGAAGTTTTGTCGGCCGAATCTTTGCCCCAAAAGTTTTTAGCTTTTTCTCCTTGCTTCCGACGGGAGGCCGGCAGTCATGGTAAAGACACCAAGGGACTTTTTCGAGTCCATGAATTTTTTAAGCTTGAGCAAGTGGTGTTGTGTGAGGCGTCTCACGAGACCAGTGTCCGTTTGCACGAAGAGTTAACGGCTAATTCGGAGGCCTTTTTACAATCGCTTAATTTGCCTTATCGGGTGGTGGTAAATTGCGGCGCGGACTTAGGCCAAGGTCAGGTTAAGAAATATGATTTAGAGGCGTGGATGCCCAGTGAGAATACTTATCGCGAAACTCACTCGTCGTCTTACTTTCATGATTTCCAAACTCGACGGCTTAATATTCGTTATCGCGACGCGGAGGGCAAACTACGCTTCGTCCACTCCCTAAACAATACGGCGGTGGCGGCCCCGCGCATTTTGGCCCACTTGGTGGAAAATAATCAGCAAGCCGATGGTAGCGTTAAGGTTCCAGAGGTCCTGATTCCCTTTGTGGGAACTGATATACTGAAGCGGTAATGGAGCGCGCGACGGATATTTTGAAACGTTCTCGGCAGCGTCAGGCCGCGAAGCAAATTCGTCGGGGTATTGTGGTGGTGATTACGCTGGGGGTGGTAGCTGGTTTTTCGGCCCTGGTGGCGCACTATCATTCGTTCCTCTTAACGGAGGTGGTGGTGAGTGGCAATCAGACGCTTTCGGCCGCCCCCGATTCGGCGGCGGCGGCCCACATTATTTTTCAGAAGTATTATTACTTGTGGCCCAAACGTAGTCGCTGGCTTTACCCGCGCGAAAGTTTGGCCGCCGCTTTAGCCAACGCTTTTCCTCGACTATCCGCGGTGGAGGTGGCCGCTGATCAGCAAAAATTACTGCTCCAGGTGACCGAACGGGAAGGCGTCGCCCTGTGGTGTCGCGGTGGCGAGTGTTATTTTGTTGATGATGTTGGTTATATTTTTGTGCGCGCGCCGCACTTTACGGGTAATCCTTATTTGATTATTTCTTCGCCGTTGGCCGGTGAGCCGATTGGTCAGCGACCATTGCCGGTGGGAGATTTTAAAAAGTTATTAACGGCGGCCGAAAACTTGCCCCTGATTTGGCGAGGGGTTCTGCGGTCCGAGATCGAGGTGGTTCGAGCCGATTATCAGTCGGCGGTTGATTGGTATTTAACTCTGCGGCCACTAGTGATGGAGGGCGAGGCAGAGTCTTTTGTGGTTCGATTGTCTCTAGCTCCCGCGATCGAGGAGACTTTAGGCAACGCCGCCGCCGCTTTAACTACGCCGGCCTTTAGAGAAGAGTGGCAGGCGCGGGCTGGGCGTTTGGATTATTTCGATTTACGTTTTCCCCCCAAAGTCTTCTACACCTTCCGCGAACCTTAGAGTATACTAAAGCGGTATGAGGTGGACTTTTTTTCCGGCGCGTTATCTGTGGTGGCACTATCGAGCAGCCGTGGTCGAATTTTTGGTCTTGGCGCGAAGCTTGATCAAGTTTGTGTTTGATTTTTTTTCAGTCAGCATCTTGCTGCGATCTTATTTCGCCCCTTGGCGTCGCCTCCATGAGGAATATCAAAAACAGCGGCCGCTGGGTGAGTGGTTTGAGGTCTTTGTTTTAAATATGTTGATGCGCACAGTTGGAATCTTTATGCGCACAATTATGATTGTGGTTGGTTTGATTGCGACCCTAATCAGTTTATTCGTCGCCGCGCTCGGATTAATTTTGTGGTTGGTGGCACCGGTTTTGGTGGTTATTTTATTTGGCGCGGGCCTTAATTTACTTTTAGGCTGATGGCTTACTATTCCGCGTTAATCGAAAAAAGTCGTCTCTACCCCGTTTGGTTAATGGGTTCTTGGTTGCGCCGCACCGCCCGTCGTTTACTTTTGTCTTTGGGATTGATCGTGGCTCTCTTGATTGCCGCTAGCGCGACGGCTTTTGGGGCGTGGAGTCAGGCGGTGGCCGGGGCGCTGCTGGTGGTGGCGAGTGGTTTGTTGGTGGTCTGGCTGTTAGAACTTTATTTTCGATTTCATTTCTATCCGAGCGTGGTGACTAATCAATATGATCCTCGTGATTATGTGACTTTTACGGTGGGGCGAATACTTTTCGGGATCGGGAATAATGATGACGTGACGGATCGAGTTTGTCGTTCGCGCACGGGGCGTCGAATTCTCCAGCGTCTAGGTGTCAGCGATCAAGAGATTAAAATTTTCCGCCAGAGTCGCCAGTCTGTTGCTCTGCCACCCTTGGTGCCCGCGGGCGTGGTTTTGACTCTGGCCGAGTTGATGGAGGGAATTTTTCTCCACGACCAGGGTTGGGCTAAGTGGTTATTGTCGCAGGGCGTGACGATCGAAGATTATCGTGGTGCGACCACTTGGGTCGTCCACGAGATCGAGCGCTCGGCCGCGGCCGAGCGCTGGTGGGCACCAGAACGTTTGGCTGAGGTCACTCCGTTGGCCGCGGACTGGAGTTATGGCGGTACCTATATTCTTGATCGCTACAGTCACACCCTGATGCCGTTGACGGTTGCTAGCGCGACGGTTGGGCGGAGAGGTCCGGAGGTGCGGGCGTTGTTTGCGGTGCTGGCGCGGTCGCGCGAGGCTAATGCTCTGGTCGTCGGTGGTAGCCGCGAAAGTTCGCTGGGTTTGATCTGGACCATGGCCGGCTTGATGCGTCGGGGAGAGTGTCCGCCCGAGGTGCGCGGCAAGCGGTTGGTGGTCTTGGAGACGGCGTTGTTTGGCGCTGGCTTTAAAGAGCGAACAGAGTTCGAAACCAAATTAATCCAAGTTTTAAATGAGGCTGCCGCCGCCGGCAACGTTATTTTGGTGATTGATGATTTGGCGGGATTGTTACGCCTAGGCAATTCATTATCGGCTTCGACGGCAGAATTACTTGATCCTTATCTGGCCGGTCGAGTGTTGCAGGTGGTCGCTTTGGCCGATACCGCGGGCTTCCACAGCGCCCTAGCTACTTTGCCGGTCGTGATGCAGCGATTCGAAAAGGTGACAGCCAGTGATCTAAGCGTGGAAGAAGCTCTGGCTGGCGCTGAGCTGATCGTCACCGAATTAGAATCACAATTTCCGGTTTGGTTTACTTATCAGGCGGTGGTTCTTTTGGCCATGGCGGCGAGAAATTATTTTCAAACCGATTTAGCGAGCGATAAGGTGGCAGATCTGTTGACTGAAGTGGTGGCCTGGTCGCGAGCGGCGCGCCTGCGCGTGATTACTAAGTCGACTGCCGAAAAATTTTTGGCGGAAAAAACTCACATTCCCATGGGCCAAGCCACGGCCGAAGAGAGTGAGCGCTTGCTCTCGTTAGAAGAAAAGTTGTCGTCGCGCGTGATTGGTCAGCCCGCGGCTGTCCGAGCAATCGCTCGCGCCATGCGCCGTGGTCGAGCCGGTATTCGCAATCCCGAACGCCCCCTTGCTTCTTTTTTGTTCTTGGGACCAACGGGCGTGGGAAAGACAGAGACGGCTAAGGCCTTGGCGGCCGAATATTTTGGTGAGAGCGAGGCCTTGGCGCGTTTTGATATGTCGGAGTTCCAGGGCGCTGACGCTCTTGGCCGACTGATTGGGGATGGCTCGCGCGGGGAGCCAGGCTTGCTTTCTACCCGGGTACGCGAGTTGGGCTATGGTGTTTTACTGCTTGATGAGTTTGAGAAGTCTCATCGCGACGTGCGCAATCTTTTTCTCCAAATTTTGGATGAAGGCTTTTTCTCTGACGCGGCGGGGCGACGAGTTAATGCTCGCAATCTGATTATTATTGCTACGTCCAATGCGGGCGCGGCGCAGTTGTGGCAGTTGGCGCGTGACGGAAAGGATGTGGCCAGCGCTCGCGACGAGTTGGTCTCGGGGATTATCGCGGCAGGAATTTTTTCTCCCGAATTGCTAAATCGGTTTGATGAAGTGGTGGTCTATGCGCCCTTGGCCCCAGAGACCTTGGTGGCGGTGGCGGAGCTCCAGCTCAAGCGTTTGGCCGACCGGCTCTATCGTAATCACGGATTAGTTTTTGAAGTCACGCCGGAACTAGCGGCCGTGGTCGCGAAAGAGGGTTCGACGGAGGCATTCGGTGCTCGGCCAATGCAGCGGTTTATCCAAGATAAATTAGAAGAGCAGATCGCTTCGGCTCTTATCCGGGGTGACATTCGTAGCGGTTCTCGGTTACAATTTTCTCATGAGTTGGCGTTGGTCTTCTAAGCGGGGCCGTTCGGCCGTCCTGGTCTGGACGCTTTTGGCTTTTTTGGTTGGCGGGGCCGCCGCTTTTGGTCTGCGCGAAGTCGGCGCCATTGGTTATTACTACGCTTTCGAACGTTCGCGACCCTTCGTCTATTTAAGTGAGGCACGTGTGGCGGTCCAAAATGCGGTGGTGGCGGTAGCGGGCGCTCTGTCGCGAGTTAACGATACTTCGATGGTGATCCCCGACACCGGTAAGGTGATTGTCGCCGATCTGGAGTTGATGAGCTTATCTCTTTATTTAGATGGCCAAGTTGCCACGACGGTGCCAATTATGGCCAAGGGTCGGCCGGGCACGCCCTGGGAGACGCCGGCGGGCACTTACGAAGTTTTAACCAAAAAGGAGCGCCACTTCTCTTCGATTGGCGAAGTGTGGATGCCGTACAATCTGCAATTTTTTGGCAATTTTTTCATCCACGGTTGGCCGACTTACGACAACGGTAATCCGGTAGCGCCGGGCTATTCGGGCGGTTGTATTCGTCTCGCCACGGAGGATGCTAAATCTGTTTATGACTTTGCTGATCCTGGCACTCAGGTGGTGGTGCGGACCGGAACCTCTCGTTCGTCGTTGGCCAAGCATTACGTGGTGCGCGCTATCCGGCCGGTGCCGTGGGTCAGTGCCCGATCTTATTTGGTGGCCGATCTCGATACCGGCGAAATTTTAGTCGAAAAAGGTCGTCAGGATTTGGCGCCGATTGCTTCGGTCACGAAATTGATGACCGCCTTAATTTCGCTGGATGCGATTAATCAGTATCAGACGACGACGGTCTCGCGCCAGGCCGTCAGTACTTACGGTACGAGTGGTGGTTTAAAAGCGGGTGACCAGATTACCGTCAGTAATTTGATTTATCCGCTACTTTTAGAATCGAGCAACGACGCGGCTGAAGTTTTGGCGGAACATTATGGCCGTTCTCAATTTATAAAATTAATGAATGATCGTGCCGCGGCAGCCGGGTTGCAATCGACTCATTTCGAAGATCCGTCCGGTCTGGCCTCGGGTAATGTGTCGACGGTGGAGGACTTGTTCCGTCTGGCTCGTTACATCTATACCACCAAGCCGTTTATTTTTGAGGTCGTAGCTAAGGCGCGGCACCAGACGGCCGGCTATACTTGGGTAAACGAGAATGAGTTGTTGGGTGAGAGTTATTTCTTGGGTGGGAAAAATGGTTTTACTGATGAGGCGGGGCAGACGATGCTTTCGCTTTGGTCGTTGCCGCTATCTTCCGAAGAGAATCGGCGAATTGCTGTGGTGTTGTTGCAGAGTCAGAATCGTAAAACTGACGCGGAGAAGTTGTTGGCTTATTTGAGTGACACCGTTAGTTATGAGTCGGGTGGCGCGGCCTCGCGGGCGGCAACGCCCGCGGCGGTGGCTCTGGCCACCGCTCCGGCGCCAGCGCCGGAGCCGCGCGTAACTCTCGCGTTGGTGGGCGACATCATGATGGATCGGGGCGTTAAGTCTTCGGTCAACAAGCATGGTCAGGGAGACTTTAATTGGTTGTTCGAAAAAGTTTCGGCCTTGTCGGGCAGTGACATCTTGTTTGGTAACTTGGAGGGGCCGCTTTCTGATGTGGGGAAAAATTTGGGCAATTTATATTCTTTCCGGATGTCGACCAATGCCGCCGAAGCTTTGGGTAAAGCGGGGTTCGACATCGTCTCGATCGCGAACAATCATATTGGTGATTGGGGTTTTGCGGCTTTTCTTGATACCTCAGTTCAGTTGGCCCAGCACGGCGTCGCCACCGTGGGCGGGGGAGAAAATAGTTCGGACGTTTTGCAACCTCGGATTATCGAAAAAAATGGTTTGAAGATCGGTTTCTTGGCGGCCACTGACGTCGGGCCTGATTGGTTGGCGGCGAAAAAATCGGAGGCGGGTATCTTGTTGGCGAGCGATCCACTGTTGCCTGCCGCGATCAAGCGCGCGGCCGAAAACGTGGATGCGCTGGTGGTGTCTTTCCACTTCGGTAATGAGTACGAGGCGATGCCTAGCGCGCGTCAGCGAGCTCTGGCCGAGATGGCCATTGATCAGGGGGCCAAGATTGTCGTCGGCCATCATCCTCACGTGACTCAGCCGGTGGAGACTTACGGCGGAGGTTTAATCGCTTACAGTTTGGGAAATTTTATTTTTGACCAGTACTTTTCTCCCGAGACGATGCGTGGTATGGTATTGGCCGTCGAAATTAAGCGTTCTGGTTTGGGCCAGTGGCAGGAAAAGACGGTCACGCTCAGTCCCGAGTATCAACCATCCCTCAATTAATTTTATGAACCCAGTTTCTTTTTGGTCGACGCTCCCGCGCCCCTTTTTTGTTTTGGCGCCGATGGCCGACGTGACGGATGCGGCTTTTCGCCGAGTGATCGCGGCCCGGGGTCGACCCGCGGTGATGTGGACCGAATTTGTTTCGGCTGACGGCTTGTGCCATCCCCGGGGACGTGAGCGACTTTTGTCGGATTTACTGTTTACTGAAGCGGAGCGTCCGATTGTGGCCCAATTATTTACGTCTCATCCGGAAAAAATGTTGGAAGCGGCGAGCTTGATCCAGTCGCTCGGTTTTGACGGTTTAGACATCAATATGGGTTGCCCGGATCGGGCCGTGGAGAAGCAGGGAGCTGGGGCCGCGCTCATTAAAAATCCCGCGCGAGCGCGGGAGGTGTTGCGCGCGGCCCAAGCGGGAGCGCCAAACTTACCCATCTCGGTTAAAACGCGTCTGGGTTATCATCGGGACGAACTGGATACCTGGTTGCCAGAATTATTGGCTGAGCGGCCGGCGGCGGTGACGATCCACGCTCGCACTCGTCAAGAAATGTCTAAGGTTCCGGCGCGGTGGGAGGCGATTACTCGAGCCGTGGCTTGGCGTGACCAGCTCTCGCCGAGGACCTTAATTATTGGTAATGGCGATGCCTTAAATCTTGAAGATGCTCGAGAAAAAGCGCTGGCGAGTGGTGCTGATGGGGTAATGCTGGGGCGAGCTATCTTTGGTAATCCGTGGTTATTTGCCTCGGGTCGCCCCGTTGACGTGGCCGAACGTTTGGCGACGCTGGTGGAGCACACGACGCTATTTGAAAATTTATTGGGTGAGGTAAAAAATTTCGCGGTGATGAAAAAACATTTTAAATCTTATTTAGCCGGCATTCCGAACAGTGGGGAATTGCGCGAAGCTTTAATGCAAACTACCAGCGCGGCAGAAGTGGCTGGGGTTGTCAAAAATTTTTTGGCATGATAAACTAACAGTGGTCAAAGTAAGCTCACGAAAGAACGTGAGCCAAGTCTGTACCCACCACTAAACCATGACGATTTAGTGGTGGTAAAGGAGAATCGTCATGACCACCCATGGTCCTGGCGGCGGCACCAACCCGCCCCGCTAGAGTCAGTAACGGCAGCTTTTAGGGTCCGTTAGCGCAAGCGCTACGGACCCTTCTTTTTTCTTATGATAAATTTGGCTATAATGGGCCATGTCTGAATTGGCGCTCTACCGTAAATATCGTCCCAAAACCTTTGCTGAGGTGGTTGGGCAGGATGAAGTTTTGGCGGTTTTAGAACCGGCTTTGCGGGATCAGGAGCCAGCTCATGCCTATTTGTTTATTGGCTCGCGAGGCACAGGTAAAACGAGTGTCGCTCGTCTAGTGGCCGCGAAGCTTAAGACTGAGCCGGTCGATCTTTACGAAATCGATGCCGCTTCTAATCGGGGAATTGATGAGATTAGGGCCCTGCGGGAAGCAGTTAAATCTCTACCCTTCGCCTCGCCCTATAAAGTTTACATTATTGATGAGGTGCACATGTTAACTAAGGAAGCTTTTAACGCCCTGCTTAAAACCTTAGAAGAACCTCCGGCTCACGTGATTTTTATTTTGGCGACGACCGAGATCCAGCGCGTGCCCGAGACGATCGTGTCGCGTTGCCAGGTGTTGACCTTTCGGCCACCAACTTTGGAGATTTTAAAAAAGCATTTAACGCGAGTCAGCAAGGCCGAGGGTTACGCGATTGAGCCAGCGGCGGTGGAGCTGGTGGCGTTGGCTGGTGACGGATCGTACCGCGATGCTTTGGGGGCTTTGCAGAAAGCGATGGCCATTTCGCCTGATAAAAAAATTGCCGCTGATGAGGTGGCGCGAGTTCTGGGGGCGCCGCGCCGAGCGTTGGTCGAACAAATTTTGTCTGCGGTGGCTAGTAAGGACGCGTCGGGTGTCAGCGAGGCCGTGATGGCCGCGGAAAGTTCGGGTGTGGATTTGCGACTGGTTTTGGGGGTGTTGTTGACGGAAGTCCGCCTGGCTCTGCGCGGAGTTTTGGCAGGGAAAAAAGATCAGCTTATGCCGATGCTCGCCGCCTTGGAACCAAAACGTTTGGCCGAAATTTTGCGCCTCTTGCTCGGTGCTCATGATGAGGTGACGCGGGGACCATTGCCGAGTTTGGCCTTAGAGCTAGCCCTGCTCCAACTAACGGGAGTTAATGAGTGAGTTAGTCTCGGCCACGATTTGGCCAGTGATTGT
>CAZYXJ010000002.1:119988-126846 GCA_964651115.1 uncultured Candidatus Saccharibacteria bacterium
TGTATTTTTTTTGTTTTTTTTTTGTTTTGGGGGGGGTCTTTGGGGTTTTTTGGGGCGCGGCCACGGCCGCCGCCCGCGGCCAGCGCGTTTTGTTGTTAGAAAAAAATGAATCGCTGGGCAAAAAACTTTTAATTACTGGCGGCGGCCGCTGCAATCTCACGAATGCCGAAACGGACGTTCGACCCTTTTTGGCTAAATTTAAGGATCAGGGAAAATTTTTATTTTCCGCCTTTGCTCATTGGTCGGTAGCGGAAACCCTAAAATTTTTTCATGAGCGTGGACTGGTGACTAAAGTGGAAAATGAGGGCCGAGTTTTTCCTATTTCTGATTCGGCGCGGTCGGTGTGGGAGGTCTTGGTGGCCGAGCTTAAAAAACATCAGGTAACCGTTAACTCTCGAATGGCCGTTCGGGATCTGGCGGTGGAGCAGGGGCGAGTGGTCGGCGTGATTTTAAAAAATAATCAAGTTTTACGAGCCGAAGCGGTGGTGGTCGCGACGGGCGGCACCTCGCGACCAGAAACTGGCTCAACTGGTGATGCTTATCCTTGGCTCAAGCGTCTTGGTCACACGATTATTGAGCCGACGCCTTCGCTCGTACCGCTGGCGATTAAGGATCGGTGGGTCAGTCGGCTCGCCGGCTTAACTTTGCCGACAGTTAAGTTGACGGTCTGGCAAAGCGGCGTTAAACAGCAGAGTGTCAAGGGAAAAATTTTGTTTACTCACGTGGGGGTGAGTGGTCCATCAATTCTAAATTTAAGCAAAGAGATTGGCGAGCTTCTTAAATATGGTGAAGTTTTGTTAACGGTTGATTTGTGGCCCGCGTCGGATCATGGTCAGGCTAATCGGATGTTGCAAGAATTATTTTTGGCCCAGGCGAAAAAGAAGTTGGTTAACGCGCTTAGTCAGAAACTGCCCGCGGCGCTGGCCACGATTGTGGTTGAGCTCTCGGGCATTGACGGTGAGCGACGGGGTAGTGAGTTGCGGCGAGAGGAACGTTTAAAGTTGATTGAGATAATTAAAAACTTTCCCTTAAAAGTTTCTCATTTGCTGGGAGTGGAGAAGGCGATTATTACCAGCGGCGGCGTAGCGTTGGATGAAGTTGATTTTAAAACGATGCGGTCTCGGCTCCAGCCTAATTTATTTTTGATTGGTGACGTCCTTAACATTGATCGACCATCAGGCGGGTATAGTTTGCAATTGTGTTGGACAACGGGCTTTGTGGCGGGGCAAGAGTTGGCGTATAATTCAAAGCAGAAGGAAGCAGAAAGGAGGTGATGCCCGGTGAGTTGGAAATTTGGCGGTTTCGGGATCTCGTTGATGATCCTCGGGCTGATGCTGCCCCAGTTTGGTTGCATCTAGCTTGTCCGTTATGAACATTTTCCTCCGCGCTGAAACTTATCATTTTTTATCATCCACCTCATTCCCTGAGCGCGTGAGATAAAATCATCAGGGCAACCTAAAACCACCCCCAGGGGGTGGTTTTTGCTAAACGGCACTATTTAATTAATCGGTCTGGAAGGTCGATGGCCAAGTTAGGCTAACGTTACCAGAGGCATCTCTAACATAAATTAAATAATAATACGTGTCGTTGGATCGCAGATCGTCAATTTCGGCGTCATGCGAACTGGTGAGCTGGATAGTCTCGACCATACTGGAGCCCGAGATGCTGACTCCGTTGGTGGCGTCGGCCTCACGTGTTCTCAGGGGCGAAGTGTCGTAATAGACGATGGCCGAGCTTGGCTCACTGGTTCTCCAGCTAATCGAAGCCGAAGAATTTGTCGTTCCCAAGCTAACGTTACTAATAATGGGGGCGTTGCGATCGGTGCCAACCTTGCGCCCATTGTCGGCCAGATTGCCAATGGCGGCAAGAGTTTGTGGACCAACGCGACCAACGGGCGAGATTCCTCTCTGTCGCTGGAAGCGCATCACGGCGGCCTCAGTTAGCGGACCAAAATAGCCGGTGATCAAACCCTCGGGATAAATGGTGGCGTCTGACGCCAAGAAAGTCTGGAGAGCTGATACGTCACTACCCGACATCCCCAGCTCGAGCTGACGACTTAGAGTAGCTGTTTGCGCTGAGGCGATGGAGGCGCTCAGGGCGACCATCACGGCCAACAGACTGATTGATAGAGCACGATTTATATTTTTCATCCGAATGTTGTTAAGTTAGTAAAAACGACCTTACTAGCTACACTATACTTCTTGTTGGGTGTGTTTACGGTTAAGGTGAGGTCTTAGCGCTGGAGAACTTTTTGCAGCAATTTTTCGAGGATCGAGGTAAAGACCGCCAGGGCAATCGGAGCGCAAGCAAAGGCGGTGCCGAAAAGGATGAGTCCGGGGGCATCGTCAGCTTGGGCGATGGGGTAGAGAAGAGGAATACCAGCGACGTACAAGGTGCCAATAATCGCGGCGCAGGATCTTATCTTTTTTAAAGACGCTAGCGCTTCGGTGGAAAGGGCGTTGTCGCGATCAAAATATTTTAAGAGTTTAAAGGCTTCGAGCCAGCCGACAAAGAAGGGAATCATGGTGACGTAGAGACCAATCATCATGAGCCGGGCAGCCAAGTTGGCCAGCCAAAATTGTGGCGCGCCACCAGTCCAAAGAGTGGGCAGAGCGAAGAGGCCGAGGGCGATCACCACCCCCGCGATGATGATTAAAAATAATCTAAGAAAATGAGTTCGTTTAAACATGGTTTGATTAATTATTGATCGGAATAACGATCTAGGTTATTAACTTTTAATTTGGATAGTACGGGATTGGGAACCTTGCGTAGAATACAATTGATCGACGCACCGGGCAACAGCTTTTTGATAATCTCACATACTTCGTCGCGGTGGCTATCTTGGGGGAGCGCAAACCGAACCACATTTTCTTGATCGGTCGCATTTTCTACCAAGCAATTGATCTCTTTTTCAAGCGTGAGCTTGCGGATCCGACCCCTTAATTTAACGCCGTGCAATTGGGCCTCCGGCGCGGTGATCTCATAGATATCCCAGTGAAGTAGCATGGTAATTTAGTTGCTTTCCAATAGGGTTATTATTGACTTATCAAGCTTGTTTTTGTCGGCTTTTTCGCAAAACTTTTTTATAATACTTAAAATTTCTGTTCGCAGGGTCTCAATATTCCAAAACTTAAGAAGATTTGAGTTTCCACCTAGTCGCGCGGTGGTTAAATGCGCCATCTCTCTATTTATCCTTGTTCTGGCCTTTCTTAGCTCGGTATTTAATTCTGTTCGGGTACTGTCCCATTCGCTGGGGTCAGTAAAAAAATGCTTTGCCAGAACATCATTTTCTTTAATTTTGTCTGGATAAGGATAAAAGAAATTAATCAAACACCTTAAATGGATCGCAAATATTTCTATCCTGATGTTGTCTAAGAGTTGATGTTGATTTGGATTATTCCACCCCGAGCTATTTATCAGCATTTCTATCTCGTAGAATAAATGCTCACCCGAATATGCTACTAGTTCTTGGTCAGTTAGATCTTTTGCTTTTTTGAATTGGTTGTCCATTTCTCTCTACTGCCAATAAAATGAGCTTTTTATGAGTGTTGGCTTGTCTGGACCAAGTTAGAAAAATTATAGCAGAAAATAGAACTCATTTCGCGTACAGAAAAGATTTGAGTGCGGTTTGCGTTTCTTGACGAAGTGTGTAATATGGTGTGCGGCAAGTTATCACAAGCACAAACGAAAGGAAGTGGGTCATGCCACAAAAAGTTACCGTCCTAACAAAAGGAAAGATGTCTCGTAAAGACACTCCTCCCTACGACTGGGCAGAAAAAGAGGCGGAGAAGCTGACCATGGGTCTGGCCACCCAAACTTCGTCGTCTCATACCAACTACGGCAAGCTGCTAATTCTGGGCAAGTGGACCAAGAATCAGGTAGCCAATGTTGTTGGGCACGCTAACTTCAGTCTCCAAGTACTGGAGGGACTGACTAATCCCAAGCTACCATTCCCCTTTGGCCAGATGTAGACAGCATCGAGATCAACATTTATGGCTAAGCCGCCAGCAACCCTGGGCGGCTTTTTCTTTGCCTATGTTTAAAGCGTTATCCTAGAATGTTGCGATGCTTAGTCTAGTACCGCTAGAGGTCAGATGTCGTAAGGGTATTTTAGCACACTTTTCTGCTCCTACGTAGTATTTAGCGGCGGACCTTTCGTTGTTTTGCGTTCATAATTACTCATTATTTTCAAAGATGCAGATGGCCTTGACAAGTTGAAGTATATTATGCTAGCTGTTAAGGCACGGAGGGCCTGTGTCTTCCAAGGATTGTTGACCTTTGTCAATTGAATTGAAAGAAAGAGAGGTTGAAATGAGTGGCAAGCGGCTCAAGTTTCATCTGGTCATCATCGATCCCCAAAATGATTTCCTGGCGAACGATGACGGCAGCCCGTATTCCATCAAGAGTGGCAACGGGAAGTCACTGGTCGCGGCTCTGCCCGTTAAGGGCGCGGTCGCCGACATGGAGCGCGTCGCGAAGTTTGTCGATCGAGTCGGGAACAAGCTCGACGACATCCACGTGACCCTCGACAGCCACCGGCTGATCGACATCGCTCACCCGGCGTTCTGGATGGACCAGAACGTCAGGCAGCCCAATCCGTTCACGATCATTTCGGCGGCGGATATCGAGGCTGGCATCTGGACCACCCGCAACCCGGCGTTCCGCTCGCGAGCTCTCGCTTACGCGAAGGACCTGGAGCAGACGCCCGATCACTACAAGATCTGCGTGTGGAATCCGCACTGCCTCATCGGCACCTGGGGGCACAACGTGTACCCGGCGCTCAACGAGGCTTTGCAGAACTGGTCAGACCGGGAGTTCGCCATGGTGGACTACGTCACCAAGGGTTCCAACCCCTGGACGGAGCACTACGGTGCGCTCATGGCTGAGGTGCCGGATCCGAACGATCCGTCCACCGGCCTGAACACCCAGTTCCTGAAGATGCTCGCGGAAGCCGATGTCGTCGCCGTAGCCGGCGAGGCGTCGAGCCACTGCGTGCTCAAAACGGTGACTCAGATCGCCGACAACATCGGCGACGAGCACATCAAGAAGTTCCATCTGCTCCGGGATTGCATGAGCCCCGTGCCGGCAATCCCCAACGTCGTCGATTTCCCGGCTATCGCCGCGACCTGGCTCAAGGCCATGGAGCGGCGCGGAATGACCGTGACCACTTCGACCGATTTCCTGTCCTGACGTGACTGTGTCGTGACTTCTGTCGCGGCGCTTCGCTACGGCAGCAAACTTGGAATTCCTACTCAAGGGAGGATCAACGTATGCCAAGAATGATGGACTCCACGATGGAGACTGGGAATATTGCGGGAACGCAAGGCTTCCAGTTCTCCGCCACGCGCATCGAGCATCTCGGTGCGACCGAGTACACGCTCGTGACCATTGCGGTTGACGTGACTGGCTCGGTTGGCGGCTTCGAAGCGGAGCTCCGCAGGTGTCTGATCACTGCGGTGGATTCTTGCAAGAAGTCGCCGCGCTCCAACAACCTACTGCTTCGGGTCATCCTTTTCTCCTCGGCTTTGCCGGGAGGGATCGAGGAGATCCACGGGTTCAAGCCGCTTGGGGAAATCAACCCCAACGACTACCCGCAGCTCGTGCCCGGCGGCATGACGTCGCTTTACGACGCGGCCTTCTCGGCGGTGGGAGCGACCAACGCTTACGCCAAGAAGCTCATGGATCAGGATTTTCAGGCCAACGGTATCGTCTTCGTCATCACTGACGGCGACGACAACACCTCCTCCGCCACCATTGCGATGGTAAAGAAGGAGGTGGACCGCGGGGCCAGGGGCGAGGAGATCGAATCCCTCGTCGGCATCCTGATCGGCGTCAATGCTACGCAGTTCAAGCAGCGACTCGAAGAGTTCGCCAGTGGGGCGAACCTACAGTACATCGACGCTGGTGACGCCACCAAGGGCAAGCTCGCGAAGCTCGCTCAGTTCGTGTCCCAATCGGTTTCGAGCCAGTCGCAGTCCTTGGGGACCGGCGGCCCGAGCCAGAACATCGCGGCGACGATCTAATCGGATCGCTGCGAACAACAACACGGGGGCGGTGGCAACACCGTCCCTTTATTTTGTGAAGGGAGGTCGAATGCTAAGATTCTCAACCGATCACTACTTCCACATAGGTTCTGCTCATTACCAGAGCGGCAAGCCTTGCCAAGATTATGCGCTGTCTGGTGTCTACGGTCCCATTGCCTCCGCCGTTGTCTCCGATGGATGTTCCACTGGACGACACACGGATGTGGGCGCGCGGGTTCTGACCCTCTCCACTCTTCAGGCTATTCGCGATCATGCAAAAGCCTCGGGGGGATCGCTTGATACGGCGGTGGTAAGTATCACCTCCCGGCAACAGCAAATACTAAGCATGACCAGGATAGTCCTTGGTCTGGAGAGGAGTGATATGCTCGCAACTTGCGGGTACGTCTATCTGACTCCAAGCGGCGGATTTGCTCACGTCCAAGGCGATGGTGTCGTTGCTTTCAAGTACCGCGACAAGACAATCAAAATGTTTCGGTACGAGTGGGACAACAACACACCCTTTTACCCCTCCTACGGTGACGGCGATCTTGAAAGATTCGCCGCCGCCCATGGCGGCAACTGGGAAGCGGTTCGGCTTCGGCAAACTACCGTGATCAAAAACTCCGGTGGCTATGCCGAAGAAGAAAAGAAGGGGTTCACTCTCCGAGAAGGTCTGGAGGGTGTCGCTCTCTTTATCTCTCCGCAGGAGCTGGGAGAACTGGAATTCGTCGGAGTGTTTACCGACGGCATCACCCAGATTGGGAAACCGAACGGTGGTGATTCTCTGGACTGGCAAGACGCTGTCCATGGGTTCATGGCCTTCAAAACGGTTGCG
>CAZYXJ010000003.1:0-42332 GCA_964651115.1 uncultured Candidatus Saccharibacteria bacterium
ACTCGTTCGCCTTGGTCTTCTCGACCTGACTACCTGTGTCGGTTTACGGTACGGTTGCCACACACATATGCTTAGAGATTTTTCTTGAAAGTCTGCTTTGTACCGTCCCCCGCGGCGTACCTTGGGGTTCTCGCTACGCTTGGTTGCCCGCCGAAGCGGTGCCTCCGGATTTACCTAAAGGCCAACCTGACGCAACAAACGCAAATCCAATAATGCGCGATACATACTAGTCTCCGTCCTCCCATCGCTCTGTGTGACAGTCATGGAATATTAACCATGTGGCCATCGGCTACGGCTCTCGCCATCACCTTAGGACCGACTAACCCTTGGCTGATTGTCATTGCCAAGGAAACCTTAGTTTTTCGGCGTCCACTGTTCTCAAGTGGATTGTGGTTACTTGTGCCAACATTTGTGCTTCCTGACGCTCCAACCGAACCTCGCGGCCGATCTTCACAGCGGTCAAGAATACTCTCCTACCAGTCCGCCTTGCGGCGGAATCCTCAGCGTCGGTACTATGCTTTAGCCCCGATTATCTGCGGCGCAAAATCTCTTGATGAGTGAGCTATTACGCTTTCTTTAAAGGATGGCTGCTTCTAAGCCAACCTCCTCATTGTCAGAGAAATTTCACCTCCTTAAGTGCACTTAGCATAGATTTAGGGACCTTAACTTGAGATCAAGGGCTGTTTCCCTTTTGACCAATGGACCTTAGCGCCCATAGTCTAACTGCCTGGAAGTGGCCTTTGGTATTCGGAGTTTGATTAGACTCGCGAGCTTTCGCCCTATCGAGTCCATCCAGTGCTCTACCCCCAAAGGGTAATCCAGACGCTATCCCAAAAGATATTTCGGAGAGAACCAGCTATTACCGGGTTCGATTAGCTTTTCACTCCTTATCACAGGTCATCCGAGAGCGTTGTACGACTCACCGGTTCGGACCTCCTCCGCCATTTCTGGCGGATTCATCCTGCCCATGACAAGCTCACCCGGCTTCGGGTCTTATGCATACTACGTTTTAACTTCGAGCTTCCAATCCATCATCCGCCGGCTGGCGGATGGACTGAAAGCTAAAAGCTAAAAGCCGCGCTATTCACACTCGGTTTCCCTTTTGCTCCGCCCCGTAAGGGCTTAGCACGCAGCATACATAAACTCGTTGGCTCATTCTTCAATAGGCACGCCGTCACGGACCACACACTATGCACTAAAATTTTGTACTGAGTAATAGAACCGACCCGACCAAATCTCTCGCGAGATAAAGCCGGATCGGTAATGGGCGAAGAGATCTACCAGACGGGAACAAAGTCACCGAGATTTGATTCTGCACAAACCAAATCTTTTAACGCGGTTCTGCTCCTTCTCGGGGTCACCCCCTCGGCAAGACACATCTTTCCGGAATTCTTCCGGGTTGATCTTACCCGAAATATCCGGCAAGGAATTCTCACCTTCATCTCCTCTGCAGAGGATGTCTGGGAGATCATTTGATTCTTGCAAACCAAATGACCAATTCTTTCTTCGCAATCCACTACTCAATACAAAAATCTAACGCACACTGTGTGATCCGCTCCGACTCCTTGTAAGCATATGGTTTCAGGTCTATTTCAACGTCCTCACCGGACTGCTTTTCACCTTTCCCTCGCGGTACTAGTTCACTATCGATCTCTCAATGTATTTAGCCTTGCCGGTTAGTTCCGGCGGATTCCCAGAAGCTATACGTGTCCTCTGGTACTCAAGAATAGCAACAAGAGAAAATATATTTTCAGATACAGGGCTATTACCTTCTTTGGCCCGGCTTCCCAGCCAGTTCTCTTAATATACTTTTTTGTAACTCTTCCAAATTAAATTGAATTGCTACCTTACAACCCCGCATCTGCAAATTCTTGCGAATCTACGTTGATGTGGTTTGGGCTCCTCCCCGTTCGCTCGCCGCTACTAGGGGAATACTTCCACCTTTCGGCGGATTAGTTTCTTTTCCTCCAGGTACTGAGATGTTTCACTTCCCTGGGTACGCTATCTGTCTCGAGGACAGACTGATCACTTCTTCAGTGATCGGGTTTCCCCATTCGGAGATCTTCGGATCAAAGGTTGCTAGGCACCTCCCCGAAGCGTATCGCCGCCACGCCGCGTCCTTCATCGCCATTGAGAGTCAAGGCATCCACCATATGCTCTTAGATTCCCATTGGGAAATCTAAAAACCATTACTTAACTTACTTACTTGTCTTTCCCCGACTTTACGTCGGGGCCTGCACCATCTCCACGGCAAGTAAAAAACCCTTAACTTCGTCCGTGTGATGGCATTAAGTTGTCAAAGTTCGTGGTAAAAAATAACCGCCCCGTGGGGCGGCCCGAGTGAGCGCTAAAATAGCTCAGCCAAGCCGCCTTTTTTGGGTTAAGCAATTACTCATACCGATAGCGCCCATTCTATAGGAAAGGTTATCCCCCGTCAAGGAGTAGTTAATGACCCTTAATCACTGACCCTAAAATTGACTCGATTGCTCTCCTTACCCCAAGGCGCGGTGAAGATTTTGTAACTACCCGGCGTAATGTTTAGGTAAGAAGAACAAGGATTACCGGAATAAGAATTATTTTCGCGGCAAAGTTTTTCGGCAATCTGAACAATGATCTGATCCGTTCGCGGAAAGGCGCTCGGTCCGTAAGCTGGCAAGTAAGCTCGTTCCCCCGCGGCGTTCTCAATCCAAGCATCAAGGTCGCCCTCAAAGCCGGCTAAGTTCTGACCCGTGATCGTTACCACTGTACCGACCGGTCCATTATCCGGTTTAATCGAGTCAATGACTGGTGCCGTCTCATCAGTTGGTAACTCCGGTCGAAATTGAGTCCAAAGCAAGCCGCCACCTAGCGCGATAATAATCAAAATAACGATGATCGCTAAAATATTTCTCATTACTCTAATCATAACAAAACAAACCACCCGCCAGAAGCGGGAGGTTTGCGTTATTCGAGGGTATTATCTTTTTAGCACCAACCTAGCGCGAAGAAACTTCTTCGCGAACGCGATCGATGTAACGAGCGGCCGCATCGCGACCACCCAAGCCAAAGGCCAGGCCACCCGCGAGAGCCAACATCGCCACCAAACCAGTAAACAGAGTATTGAGCAGGAAAACGGCTACGCCCAATTGGACCAAGGCCGCAATGATAGCAAAGATCCAAATAGACCACTTAGCAATTCCGCCCAAGAGCCGGGCCGAAGAGATTCCAGCTGCGGCCGCCGCCCCACTTACCACCTTCTGCAACGTTTCGGCAATCATCGCTGCTACCAAAAGCACCAACGCCGCCACCAAAACATTTGGCAAGAAGTCGATCACGATGCGACGCAAAAAGTCGGTCACCTGAGGCAGGCCCATCACTTCGACAGCCGCCAACAAGAACACGACGATCACGAACCACTTAATCAAGCCGCCGATAAAGGCACCGCTATTGAGGCGGAAGCCGGCTCGCGCCAGCAAGTCATCCGTGCCTACTTCTTGAAGCGCATGATCAACCTTTAGACTGCGAATGATCTGAGCTACCCAGCGACCAAGCACGCTACCGATGAGCCAGCCCAAAATAAAGATAATGAGCGCGGCCAAAAGGTTCGGAACAAAGTCAACAACGCCGTACCACAAATTAAAGAACGACGAAGTTAACACATTGCCCCATGTGTTTAATGTCATACTACACTATTGTTTACTAATAAAATCTTTCAAACTCGACCAAACAATTTAATAATCCTACGCCCTCTATTATACCACAGCTCGAGAAAGACGAGCTAGCCCGACAAGCCCACTTTGTCCACCAAAAGTTCATGTGGGAAATCAAGAACATCGCGCAAAAATTTGTCCGAAGCGTTACGACGGTAAACAAAGTCAGGCGTATCCAAAACCACATAGACCAATTCCTTGCCAATCTCGGCCTCCAAACTTTTAATAATCCGCTCCACTGCCTTGCGTCGAAGATTGTCGCCCGCGATCAACACGTCCACTCGGCTATCTTCTTGCTCCAAGAAAACTCCCGAGACCAACAAAACCAGCACTCGCCCACAGGTAGTAAATTGCTTTACCAAATCCTTTTTACGCGCCAGAACATCGTTCTTTAAAATCAACTTCAGGGGGTTAGTGAACGGAAAGGTGGGATTAAGCTGCCACAAAATAGCGCGGCCGCGGATTTTTTTGGCCACCAAATCAACGGCCACTAAATTTTTGAGCTCGCGAGCCGCGGCCGCTGGCGACATCTTACTTCGTTCAGCAATTTCTTTGGTCGAATAAGAACCCTCAGGATTCAACAAAAAAAGCCGCATCACCTTAACCTTATTAGTACTACCGAACAGTTTTCCGAGGATGTCCATAACAGGAATATTAACGTTTGTTGGCTAGTATAGCACAAACCCGCCACAACAGTGGCGGGTCGGCAAAAAACAGACTGGGCTTTTACTTACTTCAACTCAACCGCTCCGCCCGCCTCTTCAATTTTCTTCTTGAGAGCTTCGGCCTCCTCCTTCTTCATCCCAGCCTTGAGCGGGGCAGGAGCACCGTCTACCAAATCCTTGGCTTCCTTCAGACCCAGGTTAAGGGCTTCCTTAATCGCCTTAATCACCTGGATTTTTTGGTCACCACCAGACTTGAGAACAACGTCAAAGCTGTCCTTCTCATCAGCCGCGGCCGCGCCAGTGGCGGCGCCGCCAGCCATGACTACCGCCTGAGCACTCACGCCGAACTTCTGCTCGAGCGTTTTTACTAATTCGTTAAGATCCAGCACGCTCAAAGACTCGATCTGATCGACAAAGGCCTTGAACTTGGCCGGAACCTCAAACGCAGTTTCAGTTTTTACTTCTTCAGCCATAGTTTTTAAGAATAATTATGCTTTCGCTTTTGCAATTTCATTTACCGCCATCACCACTCGCTGGATCGGTGAGTTAAGCAGGTTAACCAACTTGCCCAACAACACTTCGCGAGAAGGAATTGAGGCCAACTCAATCATCATCGGAGCCGGCACGTAAGCGCCTTCGTAAACTCCACCGATAATTTTGACCACCTCTTTGTTCTTTTTCTCGAACTCGTAGATCCCCCGCGCTGGTCCAATCGGATCAGTGCCGTAAGCAATCGCCACCTCGCCCTCAAGCTCTGGCATCTCACCAGTAAAACGATCCGCCAAAGCTCGGCGCAATAACGTTTTCTTGGCAACCGTATAACCGGCTCCCAACGCTCGAAGTGACTTGCGCAACTCAGTGGCCTGAGCTACCGACAAACCATGAAAGTTAACGAACACGATCGATTCTGCATCGGCGGTCCGCTCACTCACCTTCTTGATGATGTCGACTTTCTTTTGTTTGCTAATTGCCATAAAGTTTTTCTAAAACAACAACGAACGACTAAAAGCCGTTCGGTAAGTGTCGACCCTCGGCGGGACCTCTGCCCTTATCTGGGGGCTGCCCAACCTTTTTCGGCTTACGCCGTCTAGTATACTGGCAAAAAAGTAAACGTCAAGCCAACTTAGTTCGCCAAAGCGGCAATCTGCTCGAGCAGTGCTTGGATCTCTTTAACTAAGGCCTTGATGCCGGCGTCGGCTGAGCCAACCGCGGCCGTCCCCGCAAATTCGTAAATGTATTGCTCGCAAAGATTCCAACGCTCACCAACTACTGGCGCGCTACCAAATCGGCAAGTTTCCGCTTGAGCTTGGTAAGCGCCTTCCGTCGTTAGGTTTTCGCTCGCGGCCAAAGTGATGCCAGTTAGGCCAAAAAACAACAAGCTGGCGATCAGTAGTTTTGATTTCATGCTTTTACTATATCAGCTTAATTAAATGGCGTCAATAGCCCAACAGTTTCTCTAGTCCGTAGATACCGAGAATCCCGATCATCACAATAATCGCAAATCCTAGCGCCATCTGCCAAAAAGTTTTATCAAAATATTTCATTCTTCGGACCCAAACAGGTTTCTTAAGAATACCACACCCCTTCCCCACCACGGAAGCGGCGCCGGGATCTCAATTAAAGCCGCCGCCGCGAGCGTCGTCGACGTCGCCACTGGCACAGCGCTCTGATCGGGCAACGGAGGGGCTTGGACTGATCGAGTTAGGGCAGGCGCGGGCGGAATAATTTCCGCCCGCGCCAAACTCACCGGCTGGACGGCCGTCCAGCCGGTGAGGACCTCACGTTTGCGATCCAAGACCACCACTCGCTCCCCCGGCTGACCCACCAGTGGCCCCAGAGGTAACTTGCCGCGCCCAGGCAAAATCGTCTCCGGCGCCACAGAAAGTTCTTTGTCGTCAACCAACAAACGCCAGCCACCCAAATTTAATTCTTGAGTACCACGATTCTCCAAAAATAATTTCCCTTGTCCGTCGGTCACCACTCTCACCTCCGGCGCCACCACCTCCACCGTTGTCCGGCTCGAAACTTCATCATTAACCAACCGCCCCCTCGCCACGACGGTGTAATGGCCCGGCGCTTGATAAGTATGAGTGACGCTCTCGCCCCGTAAACCAAAGCCATCACCAAACGACCAAATTATTTCCGGCCTCCGTCCCGGCGGACTCTCGATCGCCGCCCGAAACCAAACTGGCGAATTAACCATCACCAACCGCGGCCGTCCGGCACCAATTTTAAATTCGTGTTTTTCCGCTAACTTCGAAAGCTCGGGCGGCGAAGTGTGCGACGAGAGAGAACGCGAACTGCCCGAAGTAGTCTCGCCACTACCAGCCGTCTCCCCCGTCACCGCCGGTGCTTGACCGACGCCGATCGCTTGACTGGTTTCTAAAACCACACCGCTCGTCCGCCCCGTCAGCGTCACCACCAGGGTAACACTGCCCGACGCCGAATCGCGATAATAAAAATTACGATTCGAAGAATTGCGACTCATCACCAAACTCACGGGCTCACCTTCGGAATTAAGAAACTCGCCGGTGGCCGAAGTCGAGACGAACTCGAGATCAAAAGTTTCGTCGACCTTAACCGGCTCGCCATCGTCAGTTTGGGTTTGGATCGTCAGCGTCTCCGACAACTCTCCCGGCTCCACCCTCAACGGCTCGGTCAAAAAAACCACGCGCGCCGGCGCCGCATAAACAAACTGGTCAGTTAAAAGCAAAAGAAAAAGTCCGGCCACCAAAAACTTAAGGAAATTTTTCATAACTCTAATTGATCGACGATTAAACCATTTTGATCGTAAAGCGTCACAACATCATTCTCCTCGGCCCATAACTCCCGATTATGCCCCAAATAAACGTGCCAGATTGATTCATAAAAATCAGCGTCAAATCGGTGGTTCGCCACACAACCCTCATATGAATAATGAGCTTTTAAAAACTCCTTACACTTACCCGACAAGCCAGTCACTCCACTGACAGTGTTACGTTCGCCCCGGACCTCGGTAAAATCTGGCGTCTCACAACGCGAAAGCGAAGTCACAAAGTCATAACAATCATTGTCGAGCAACGCGACCCCCGGCTCATCTTCTGGATTAGGACAGTTAGTAGAAACTTGAGGATTAAACTCGTCCTGCTTTGACTCCAACTCTGCCGCGTAACCTAAGCACTTGTTAACTTGGTAACTCTGACTAATCGGAAACGGCGAGCTCCAAATCGGCACACCACTCGTCACTAGCGCCCGGTCTCCCGGATTAAGAACGATGGGAACCAACTGGCGCGAACCTTGGGGGTCATAAAACTTAACCCCAGAACCAATCGTCAAGCGAATGCCGGTACCAAAATTTAATTGTTCCGGGTTGGGATTAGTTTGGAATTGTTGACGTTGATTGGACAACGACCAACCGGTAATCGAAACCGGTCCCGCCCGCTCGTCCGAATGCTCCAGTTCTAGATATTCAAATCGAGCCTGCTTTTCGTAACGAGCGTTACCAGAATCTAACCTAATCACTCCAGCCCACGGCGAAGTTAAGCTGGCCGGAATTGAGCTGACTCCAGCGCCATACCGAACCTGGCCACGATAACTCGATCGCAATTCCGGATTATTATCCGCCCCAGAATCAAAGGGCGTAGCCAAAAAAGGCGAAGAATTTTGGCTACGCCCCGGACCACCGCCCGCCCACCACAACAAACCAACCACCACAAAAACGCCAATCGCCCACAACAAGTCACTCTTAGGATCACCAGCCGCCATCTTGTTACTTATTGTATCATTCGCTGTTTTTTCACGCACACAAAAACACCCCCGAAGGGGTGTTTTTGTGATAACTAGAATCTACTTAGACAATCTCCGAAAGAAGACTATCGAATGTAAAGACCAGTCAAAGTATCCGTCTTGAGATCGTCAAGGTTGAAGTCATACAAGTTTGCATGCGCATCACCACTGTCGAGATCCCACTTGATACCGGTAATCTTTACACCAGCGTTCACGTTGTCGCCACCAGCAGGAATGCTGACGCGGAAGGTGAAGCGTCGGGTCTGATTCTTGTCAATCTTGAACGACTTCTGACCAGAGGTCGTCACATCATTGCTCGTGCTGCCGCTAGCCGAAAGGGTAGCAGGGTAGCTCGTGCTAGGTGTGGTCGAAGTACCAGTCGTTGAGTCGGTCGTAGTAGCCCAAGTCAAACCGTCAGTAGCCGTAGTAGGAGCAGGAACTCCGCCCACAATGTCTCCATCAATGTACACGTTCTCGTCATTGGCCGTTACGTCAAAGACAACAACGAAGTCCACTGAGTCAGCGTCGCCAGCAAACTGGCCAACGTTGCGGGTCTCGTCTGCACTGACAAACTCAACCGAGATACCATTGGTGCGAAGCTCAATCTCGCCGCCAGTTACGTCACCCGTAACTGTGACATCATCGCCTTCGGCATCCTCAACAACGATCTGCGAAGCATCCACCGTGGCCTCAAATGTGAAGCCTTCGCGGGTATCCGCATCATCCTTGAAGTCAGCCGTTACGATGAACTCAACTTCGTCGCCATCTTGAATATCAAGATCAAGGTTTTCGAAGAGGACAGTAGCGCCGCCAGCAGCACCATTCGAGACGCTCTCAGTGGCAACTACCTTACCATCAACCTCGAGCTTCAAACGACTCATAACGGTCGCAAAACCAGTCGTAGTTGAAGTCGTCGTAGCGAGGTCAATCTCGATCTCGTCTACATTGTTGTCTGAGGTATCAGACTCCAAAGTAAAGCGCAAGATCTCAACGTCATCCTCACCGTTCTCGTTAATAGTAACAACACGGTCATCGTTGTCGGAGCTATCCAAGCTCAAGCTCAAATCACCAGCGTCAGCAGCGTCAACTGAGAAGTTCTCCTCAGAAAGCTCGCTACCAGTAACGTAGGTGTCAGAGATACCAGCACCATCAACGGCGCGGATACCGTCATCAGGAATCAACACTGACCAGTCGTCACCCTCATCAGCCGTGTCAACATTGCTGACCGCAGATACGGCTACGTAGATCTCAGCCGTGTCGCCCTCGTCAACAACGATGTCCAAACCAGTAAAGCGGAATGAGTAGACATCATTCTCGTCAGCTGAAGTGCTAAAGTCGCCTTCGCCGGCGTCATTGATATCAGCCTCATCAACATCCTGCGTCTCAACAGTCTTGCCGTCTACTACGAGAGAAACCTCCTTGATGTAATCATCAAGATTGTCACTGCCGTTAGCAGAGTCGGTCAAGGTGAAGTCAACGTCGATACGCTCGATAGACATGTCAGAGTCCTTAGCCTCGACTTCTACGCCGAAGACTGGAACGTCATCCTGTCCCTCGTCAACAACTGATTCTACCTCAGCATTAGCGTTATCGATGTTCTTGAGCTGACCTTCCTCGCCACTCATTGGCTTCGGAGTAACAGTGGTGCCACCAGTCGTGGTGCTACCGCCAGTAGCCGAAACAGAAGCGCGGGTCAAAGGACCGAAGTAACCAGAAGCTGGGGTAATACCAGCGCTAGCCTGGTAACGAGCCAAAGCTGACTGCGTCTGAGCACCGAAGTAACCAGAAGCACCAGCGGGAATCGTAAAGCCCTTACCAATCAGCCAATTCTGAAGAGCGGTTACATCAGCACCAGATGATCCCAAAGTGAGATCACGGGTGAAGGTAACTGAGCTGGCACCAGAGGTAGAAGAACCACCTGAGAGGGCAGCAATCTGCGCCTGCAAGGTAGCGATCATCGCCTGGAGATCAGCAACGCTCGTCGTCTGAGCTGACGCAGAAACTGCGACGCCCAAGGCCAAAGCCATAACGGCAAAGCCAACAACAAACTTTTTCATGTGAATAATTTAATTTCGAACCTAAATGCTTAATAATTTTTTACTAACCCTTCAAGCTTCCGTGCCCACGCACTAACGACCGCGCGTGGTCGCGCAAGAGAGAAGGTTAATAAACATAAGAAGGGATGGAACTGGATTTCCGATTAACCGTCGTCCGGGATTATTTAGTTTTCAAAGTTCGGTCAGTCTGAAAAATGTCTTTCCGAATAACAGAATAATTATAGTATTCGCGACCCCGGCCTGCAAAAAGGCCTGTGTGGATAAGCGGTACTATAACGAGCTTACTATACACCAAACAAGTAGTTGGGTCAATTTGTAGCGAGATGGTAACGACTCCAGCGGCGGTCACCTTCTTTCTTTAAAATTCCGGCTTGGACCAAATCGGCTAGTTCTCGCTGAACCGTCTTACTACTCACCTCAGGGACAGCTTGAGCAATGTCCTTTATGGATGACCAGCCCTGCTTCTTGATGGCACCGAGAATGCTATCCCGTCGGGGATTACTTTCCTCGCGGCGCAAAGGGGCCGAATTTTGTCCTTTAGAAACTCGCGGTGGTAGGGTAGCGGGGCGAGGACTAGAAATTGGTGCCTCCGCCAAGGCCGCCAGCTCCGGCACCGCATAAAGTTGAGGTTGGAGATTGTCGCGTTCGAGCATAAGACGAGTCCGTAAATCCAAATACTCTTTCTTGAGAATACTGAAGTTCATCTCCGAAGCGGCCCGGCCAGTTAAGGCAATATCGGCCAAAGCATTAATTTTGTTGATTAAGCCAAGGGCTTGCTCAATCGTCCCCAAGCGTCGAGATTCCGAGAGGCCACCTTCGCCATCAATTAGGACGTTAAGTAGATCCAAAGCGGCACTACGAAGGCGCCATTTAAGCGGATCTTGGTCGGCCAAAAAGTCCGTCACCAGGTAAAGGGCGGAGGTTAGTTTGTGTCCCTTAAGAGTAATTAAATTCTGTCCTTTATTATCCGTCATCTTGTGTCCTTTATTATATATAGGACAAATCATTTTGTCTAGAGCTGTCCTTTGCTATAATTAAACCTATGGCTAAAAAGAAGGCTCCCCGCAAATCTCGTCCTAATGATTTTGAGGCTGACTTAACCGAACCTTTACTGAAAGACAGCACCAAACACGCGATTATCGGCATTTCGGCTGTCGTCTTGGCCTGCTTCTTTATTGCCTCCAGTTGGGGCCTGGCTGGAGCGGCCGGACGCCTAACCTACCGCGGCCTCGGCTCCCTGTTTGGCACTGGCTACTTTATTCTCCCTCTGATCCTCATCCTGCTCTCGATCTCCTTCTTTAAATCAATCCGCCCCAATCTGGTGATTAGTCGACTAGCCGCCGGCTTAATCTTTTTCGTCTCTCTCTTGGGGATTATTAGCATTATTAGTCGAGGTCACTCCTGGATCTCTGGTGGCCTTGTCGGCCAATCGCTAGCCACCCCCCTGGTTAAACTTTTCGACATCTACAGCTTAATTCTCCTCGGCGCCAGTTTGGTGGTTTCTCTTTTGGTGATCTTCGACACGCCGATCCGTTGGCCAAACTTTTTACGTCTTAAGCGCCGCGAGTCCGAAGCCACCGAACCAGCGCTCGCCAGCACCCCAATTATTCCAACGATTGAACCAATCACTTCACCCCCGCCAACACCCACTGAAGAGCTAACGTCAAAAATTTCCAAACCCAAAGAGCCCGTTGGTGACCCGGGTGAAGCCTCGTTTTTGGAACGGATTACCGGTAGCAGTCGTCGGGGCAATAACGCCGCCTTTGTTCCCCCACCGCTCTCGCTTCTCGAACACGACAGTGGCAAACCCGGCGCTGGCGACATCAAAGCCAACGCCAATATCATCAAAAGAACTCTGCAGAACTTTGGCATCATTGTGGAGATGGATGAAGTCTCGATTGGCCCCTCGATCACTCGCTACGCTTTTAAACCAGCCGAGGGTGTTAAACTCTCCCGCATCCTCGCTTTGCAAAACGATCTCTCGCTGGCTCTGGCCGCCCACCCTATTCGCATCGAAGCGCCGATCCCTGGCAAATCGCTAGTCGGGATCGAAATTCCTAACCGCGTTAAATCAACCGTTGGTCTGGCTTCGCTCTTAAGTAGTAAGGACTACGGCGACTCACCTCACCCACTACTAGTGGCCCTAGGTCGCGGCATCTCGGGCCAACCGCAATTTGCCAACGTCGCTAAAGCGCCGCACATGCTGATCGCTGGTGCCACCGGTTCCGGCAAGTCAGTAACGATCCACACCCTCATCACCTCTCTGCTTTATCGTAATCCGGCTGACCGCCTCCGCTTTATTATGGTGGACCCCAAACGAGTCGAACTCACCCTCTATAACAAGATCCCCCACTTGCTTACCCCGGTCGTAACCGACGCCAAAAAAGCGATCATGGTACTTAAATGGGCCACCAAAGAAATGGAGCGCCGCTACAATATTTTGGAAACCTGCGCCGTCCGCGACATCCAGTCTTATCACAAAAACGTCGTTGACCCCGTCTATGCCGAAGCGGGCGAACAACAGGACGACAGCGTCGAGCTACCAGAAAAGATGCCTTACATCGTCATCATCATTGATGAGTTGGCCGACATCATGACGGCTTACCCCCGCGAACTCGAAGGCGCTATTGTCCGGCTAGCCCAAATGTCTCGAGCGGTGGGCATCCATCTCATGCTCTCCACCCAAAGACCGAGCGTTGACGTCATCACTGGCTTAATCAAGGCCAACATCCCAACTCGCGTGGCCCTGCAAGTCGCCTCACAGATTGACTCAAGAACGATTCTCGATATGCCAGGCGCCGAAAAACTGCTCGGCTCGGGCGACATGCTCTATCTCTCAGGCGAAATGGCCAAGCCAGTACGTCTCCAGTCCGCCTTCATCTCCGAAGAAGAAGTCAAAAAGGTCGTCAATTACATCGCCAAAGAATACGAGCCCGACACTGAAGCCGCCACGCCAGACCTCGCCCTCGGTGGCAATGAGGCCACCGCCGGAGGCATTAACATTGACCTGGAGGATCATGAGGCCAGCGGCGACGATGACGAATTATACGAAGAAGCTCGAGTTACCGTCATCCAAGCCGGCAAGGCTTCGGCCTCCTTTCTCCAGCGCAAACTCAAAGTCGGCTACGCCCGCGCCGCTCGCCTTCTCGACATGCTCGAGGAACGCGGCGTAATCGGCCCCGGTGAAGGCGCTAAGCAACGCGAAGTCTACGAAAAATATGAGTCCTCGGAGACCACTATTTAAACTTTGGGACTACGCCACGCCAAAGCTCGTGGCGACCGCCCTCTTTTTCCTCGTGATTATTGGCTATGCCCTCTTTCGAACCAGCGCCTTTCTGCGTGGGCCAGAGCTAGCGGTAGCCACACCCACTAATTACCAGACGGTTCATAATCCTTTGGTAATAATTGAGGGTGAGGCCGAGCGCATTTCCCACCTCTACCTTAATCGCGGCCAAATCTATACTGATGAGCATGGCCGTTTTGACGAAAAATTGTTGCTGGCCCCTGGCTATAATATAATAACCGTCGAGGCGAAAGATAAATTCGGCCGTCATGTTAAGCAAACTCTGGAATTAGTCTATAATTAATCTATGGCCAAAAAACAACGCGAGACGCTCCCAGCGGGAGCTGACATTAGTGATACGATCCGTTCGATCGAAAGTAAATTCGGTGAGGGTTCCATTATGAAGCTGGGCGAAAAGCCAAAAGTTTCCGTAGGCGCTATTTCTAGTGGCTCTATCTCGCTTGATGCCGCTCTAGGTATTGGCGGTATGCCTCGCGGCCGAATCATCGAAATTTACGGCCCCGAGTCTTCTGGTAAAACGACGCTGGCTCTCCACGTGGTGGCCGAGGCGCAACGTCATGGTGGCGTCTGCGCCTACATCGACGCCGAGCACGCCCTCGATCCCGAATATTCTAAACGCATCGGCGTTAAGACGGACGAGCTCCTGATCTCTCAGCCAGATTATGGTGAACAAGCGCTAGAAATTGCCGAGAGTCTAATCCGCTCGGGTAAAATTGATGTGGTCGTCGTTGACTCCGTGGCCGCCCTCACCCCCAAAGACGAAATTGAAGGTGACGTCGGTGCCTACCACGTCGGTAAACAAGCACGACTAATGAGCCAAGCTTTGCGCAAAATGACGGCCATTGTGGCCAAGTCCAAAACCGTCGTCATCTTTATCAACCAGATTCGCATGCAGATTGGAGTGATGTTTGGCAATCCCGAAACCACCCCTGGTGGCAAGGCTCTCAAATTTTACGCCTCGGTCAGATTAGACATCCGCCGCATTGCTCAAATCAAAAAAGGTGAGGAAGTGGTTGGCGGCCGCGTTCGCGTTAAGGTGGTTAAGAACAAAGTTGCCTCCCCTTTTAAGGTGGCCGAATTTGACGTCCTCTACAACGAGGGAATTAGCCCGGAAGGCGAAATTATTGCGCTCGGAGAAAAATCTGGTATTATCTCCAAGTCTGGTTCGTCTTATAGTTATGTGCCGGGGGGCGGTAAAGAAGAGGTTAAGCTGGGCCGAGGCTATGACTCTGCCCGCACCTTTTTGAAAGAAAATCCCAAACTTCGAAACGAACTTGAGAAAAAGGTTCGTCTCGCCGCCACTGCAGACGTCCGGCCTAGCGAAGAATAATTTTATGGCCACACTTGAATATAACGAAATCCGCGAACGCAAATATATCGTGCTTGATGATGAGCCCTATGAAGTGCTCTCCAGCCACGTCTTCCGCAAACAACAGCGCAAGCCCGTTAACGCCACCAAACTACGCAATCTCATCACTGGGGGCGTCCGGGAGCACTCTTTTGCCGTCAGCGACAAGGTCCAAGAAGCGGAACTTGAGGAGCGGGAAGTTACTTTTCTCTACAGCAACCGAGGTGAATATTGGTTCTGCGAGGCGAAAGATAAATCTAAACGCTTTAAACTGGAGTCAAACTTAATCGCGGACAAAATTATCTACGTTAAGCCCAACACCGACATCTCCCTCTTAACTTTTGGCGATCGCTTTGTGGGCATCAAAATCCCCATCAAAGTTGAGCTCAAAGTCAGCGAGGCCGCGCCCGCCGTCAAAGGCAACACCGTCCAAGGCGGATCGAAAAAAATTAAAGTCGAAACTGGCGCCGAATTGACCGTGCCAATGTTCGTCAACGAAGGAGATATTCTCGTCATCAACACCGAAACCGGCGAATACGTCGAACGTCTAAAGAAATAGCTTTTTAAACAGAAGAGCTCTTGAGATACTCAAGGGCTTTTTCTGTGTCCTCTATGGCCTCGATTTTATGATTGTAACCAAAGTATTCCACTATTAACGACCCCTCCTCACTTGGAACAGCCTGCCAATTTTGATAATCGACTGAGTCATCAACAGCAATAACTTTATGATCTTTGTCATCGCGGAAGATCAGGCCGATTGGCTTAATTTCGACCTCCTCGCCAACTTGGAAATTTTTGTTTGAGAATACCAGCACATCAACCTCGTCACCTTCTTCCTGATTTTTGGTATTGACAATAAAGCCGTAAGCTACTGGCATCACGCCGTTATTCACGGGGATTTTATCTTTAATAGGTCCAAAATCTTCGATTGCCGTGCCGGCATAATTCTTATGTCGTCGCCGATCATCCCCTTTTGGAATTTCAATAATTGCTTTATACATTAGAATTTATAATATAACAAAACCGCCCCTTTCGGGGCGGTTTTTCTGATTTATCGAGCGATGTAGGGCAAAAAGGCCATGAAGCGGGCTCGCTTGAGAGCTTCGGCTAATTTACGCTGGTGCTTAGAGCAAGTGCCACTGCGCTTATGATTCATAATCCGCGCATACGGATCAATAAACTTTTTGAGCGTCTCAACGTCTTTAAAATCAACGTATTGAACGTTATTGGTACAAAAATGACAGTTCTTCGTGTTGTTCATAATTAATTAAAAAGGAATATCATCAGGGTTAATATCTTCTTCGGGGTACTCAATCGTGGGCACCTCGGCCTTAGCGGTAGCGCCTTGAGCTACTGGAGCGCCAGAGGCCGGCGAAGATGTTGGAGCAAATCCCCCCTTGGGACCAAACTGAACGCGCTCGGCCACAATCTCCGTCCGATACTGCTTCTTGCCATCCTGACCGTCCCAGCTGCGTGTTTGCATCCGGCCCTCTACCAGAACCGAGTTACCTTTGTGTAGATACTGGCCAACATTTTCGGCCTGAGTACCAAAGACAACTACGTTATGGTACTGCGTATCTTCTTGCTTAGCACCATTCTTATCCTTCCAGACTCGATTAGTGGCTACTGCAAAACTACACACTTTTACGCCAGAAGGCAAGGATCGCAACTCCGGATCCCGGGTCAAGTTGCCGATCACGATCGCCTTGTTTAGATACATTGAATTAAGCTTGAGGGGTAACTAAAAGTTCATCAATCTTCGTATCGAGGACGGCCTCATCAAGCGGCACCGCTCCCGTGACCGGACTTTCGCCCTCCGGCGTTACCGCGGCGGTTGGCACCCGGCGAGGGCGCTTAACCACTTCGCGCAAGGCCTCTTTAGGCAAGGCAATGACGAGTGAGCGGACCACCTCGGGGGCCTTTTTGAGATTCTCAATCAATGCTGGGGCAAACTCGGACGGGGCCTCAAAGCGAGTCCAACCAAAGTAAGCTTCGCGGAACAAGCTAGATTTGTGCTCCACCACCTTCTTAATCGCATAAGCCAGAGGGATCATTTTCGGAGCATCGCTGGAGATCACGCGGCCACCAGCGGCGGCGACCTGATCAGCGATTAAAAGCTGGCTCATCTCAGCGGCTCGCTCCTCAGGCAAAAGTGGGGTCAATAAATAAGCCACTTCGTATGCCTTGACAGAGTCGGCTGAGCTTTCTGCGGTTCGTTTTTCCATAGCGCGTATAGTACCAGAAGGGTATCAATTATGCAAACCGAAAACACGCCCAGCGGTGGCCAAAACCTGAGCCCATAACTCCTCCATCTCGAGGCCCTTAAGCTCAGCTACTCGTTTAGCCACTTCGGCCACATAAAGCGGCTCATTACGCCGGCCCCGATGGGGTACTGGGGCCACGTAGGGCGAATCAGTTTCCACCAGCAACTGGTCAACGGGAGTGGCTCGAATAACCTCATCATAGCTCCCAGCAAAGGTGATCACGCCAGTAAACGACAGGGTAAATCCGAGCTCGAGAAAAGCTTCGGCCTGGGCCAAGGAGCCGGCAAAAAAGTGGGCATTACCACGCGTTGCGGGATGACGTTTTAAAATCTCCAGCACCTCATCATAGGCCTCTCGAATGTGTAGCATCAGCGGTTTGCCGAGGCGCGCGGCCACTTCAATCTGACGCTCAAAAACTTCGACCTGACGAGAGACGGCGGACGAGCGTTCGGTGGCCTCGGTTGGCAAACGAAAAAAATCTAGACCGCACTCCCCAATCGCCACCACCCGAGGGTGCGCGGCCAAAAACTCAAAGGCGCTCCAATCAATTTCGCTTAACGCCCCGTGGGGATGCAAGCCCACCGTCGCCCAAAAATTAGGATGATTTGTCAGCTCAATAACCTGACGCGAAGTCGCTAAATCAGTCCCGACGTTAATCACTCCGCACTCGGCCGCTACCGTCCTCGCGATCACCGGGTCGCGGTCTTGATCGTAGTCAGGAAAATTTAAATGCGCGTGGATATCAAGCAGTTTCATTCTACTTTCTAACAAATAAGGGCTGGTCGGGCATGCGGTTATCGCGGATCAAATCTTTAATCGTTTGGCCCGTGGCAGGCATGAAAGCAGTGAGACTATCAGCGATCTCACTTAGCGCCTCAAGCAGAGACAGGATCACAACCTTCGCTTTAGCGGGATCGGTTTTGATGAGTTCGAATGGTCGCTCGGATTGAATTTTCCCATCCAAGAGACTGACCCGCGACCAGATCCGCTCCATCTCGGCGGCAATATTGTAGCTCCCTAACCAGTCGTAATCGACTCGGGGCAAAGCTGGAGCGGAAAAAATAATTTTATGAGTGCTGGCCATTTTCATAATCCGGCTAACCAAGTTTCCCAAGCCGTTGGCCAGGCCAGAATTATACGCTTCGCGGATGCGCTCAAGCGTCACGGGCGTATCTTCAAACGGGTTAAGATGGCGCGCAATAAAGTAACGCACGGCATCGGTACCATATTCGGCCACCAGATCAAACGGATTGATCACGTTGCCGAGTGATTTACTCATCTTCTGACCACCCTCACCGGCCACAAAACCGCGGATCACAATTTGCCGCGAGGGCTTAAGCCCGGCCGACAAAAGCATCGCCTGCCACATCGCCGCCTGTTGCCGCAAATTATCTTTGCCAGCAAACTGGGTGACTGGCCACCATTTTTCCCACGCCTTATTTTCCGGCCAACCGATCGCCGAAACATAATTGACTAGAGCGTCGAACCAGACATACATCACGTGCTCAGGATCACCCGGAACGGGCACGCCCCAGGGCATCTTTTTCGCCAACCGCGAAATGCTAAAATCTTCCAACCCGCGATCAACAAAAGCTTTGATCTCATTGTAACGATGCTCCGGCACGACAAAGTCTGACTGCTTAGAATACAACTCTTGCAAAGCGGTCTGATATTTAGAAAAGCGGAAAAAATAATTTTCCTCATCAATGATTTCTAACTCTAAATTAGGGTGCAGTGGACAGTGGTCATCGACTAATTCCGAATCGGTTTTTTCCAATTCGCAACCGACGCAATATTTAACCTGATATTGTTTTTTATAAATGTCCCCCGCCGCGGCGCAGCGACGCCAAAATTCCTGCGCCGCGGCCACGTGGTGAGCGTCAGTCGTCCGCACAAAGTGAGCGCCCTCCCAGATGCCGAGCGCCGGCAAAAGCTCACGAAAGCGACTAGCCAACCGATCAACATAAGCTTGGGCCGCTTCTCCAGCCGACTCCGCATTACGAAAAACTTTTAAACCATGCTCATCAGTACCCGTATTTAAAAAGACTTCCTCGCCCCGCGCCAAAGCCGCGCGGGCAATAATATCAGCATGAACCAGTTCCGCCGCAAAACCCAAATGAGGTTCGGCGTTAACGTACGGTAAGGTGGTGGTAAAATAAAACTTATTGGCCATCGAGCGCGCGGAAAGAATATTTATTTTTCGCAAAATCATTCGTCAACTCCATCAACACCGTGGCCAGTGGCACAGCTAAAATGAGACCCAAAAATCCAGCCAGCTGAGCGCCGACCAGCAAAGCCAAAATAACTACCAGCGGCGGTAGGCCCACGATCTTGTTAACCACCAAAGGATAGATCAAATGATTCTCAAACTGCTGGATAATGATGTAGAAGCCGAGCACCATCAAACCCTTAGAGGGTCCGACCGAGAAGCCTAAGAGCACCGCCGGCACGGCCGACAAAATTGGGCCAAAGAACGGAATCAACTCCAAAATGGCAGCCAAGATTCCCAAGACTAAAGCGTAACGAACCTGCAAAATAGTCAGGCCCAAAAATACCAGCACGCCAATCACTAACCCCAACACCAACTGACCCTGCATCCAGTAGCCAATCTTGCGTTGGGCCCGACTCCACAAATCTAAAATATAACTCTCCTGCTTAATGGGCGTAACTAAGCGTAGAAAAATTTCAATCCCATGACGCTGGACCGCTAGATAGAAAGAGATCACCACAATCAAAACGAAGCTGAAAAAGCCACCGAAGGCCAAGCTCGTCGCCTGCACGAAGCCTTTCGGCAAGTTACTAAAACTCCCCTGCAAACTAACCAAAAAGTCATTGAGGGCCAAACTGTCAAAGCCGCTAGAAAGAAGCGATGATCCACCCTGAGCCGAAATCCACTCCGGAATCCCCCCCAACCGCTCGGGCAAAGTGGCCGAAAGTTCCACCAGGTCCCCAATAATCGGGAATAAAAAGAAGGGCAAAAGCACCACCACCACGCCAAAGGTCAAAACGTAAATGATCAACACGGCCAAGACGCGCGGGATGCGATATTGCGAGAACCACCGGACCATCGGCTCAACGGCGGCGGCAATCACCACCGAAGTTAGTAAAACCAAAACTAAGTTTTTAAGCAAAAAAACTAACCACAACAAGCCCAAGACCAACACCGTCTTGATAATTGTCGAAAGCGAGATGGTAATTAAGGTCGGACTACGATCCGGAGACATAAGGGTATTGTACTACATGACCAATAGACGCTCCACTGAACGCGCGTCATCAATCGGGCCGATGGCCGCCAGGGACAGTCGCGCTGGAGTAAAAATCTTGCGGGCCAGCGCGCGAACCTCCTCGGCCGTTACGGCCCGAATTTTTCGCGCCACGGCCTGCGGCGAAACAAGTTCGCCATTCAAAATCTCACTCACCGTATAATGCCAACCCAGATTAGACGCCCGCTCCAGACCCAACATCAACCCGCCCACCAAAGATTGCTTAACCCGCGCCAATTCGTCGGCGGGCACCAGCTCCGACGTCACCCGGCGGCACTCCCCGAGGATCGCCGGCAGAACTTGTGAGATTCGCGAACTCTCGATCCCAGCCGAGAAGACCATCAAGCCATGGTCGGTGTAAGCGTCATGCCCGCCGCCCACGTAGTAAGCGGCGCCCAGCCCTTCGCGCACCACCTGCCACAGACGCGAACCCATGCCGCCACCCAAAATTGCCCCCAAAACTTCGGCGGTGTAATAATCCGGATGGTTAGCCGGGAGTGCGCGGAAAGCCAAAGCCAAATGGGTTTGATCAGAAGCTTTTTTCACCACCTTGGCAACTGGCGTCTTCTGGGCGTCTTTAACCTTTGGCTTGCCCAGACGCCGTCCCTGGGGCACGGCCGCAAACTCTTTCGCCACCAGCCGACGCATAACCGCTGGATCAAACTTACCCGCCACCGTGATAATCGTCTTGTCGGCCACGTAATGAGCGCGGCGATATTTGATGAAATCCTGCCGAGTCATCGCCCGCACCGATTCAATCGTTCCCAAAATAGGTCGGCCCGCCGGCTGATCACCATAGACAGTTTGCATCAGCACAGTGTAAACGTTGCGTCGCGGCTCATCCTCGTACATGTTAATTTCTTCCACGATCACCCCCTTCTCTTTTTCAATCTCGGCTTCGGGCAAGGTGGGATCAAGATACATTTCTGCCAAGAGCGAAAGCGCTCGCCCGGCCTGAGCCGGTTCGACGGTGGCATAGTAGCCGGTGTATTCCTGCGAGGTGAAGGCGTTGTTCTGCGCGCCCATCGCGTCAAACTCCGCCGCAATCGAGAGCGGGGTCGGATGCTTGGTTGTGCCCTTAAAGCACATATGCTCCAAAAAATGCGATAAGCCGCGCTGGGACTCCGTCTCGTATTTGGAGCCGGCCTCCACCGCCACCATAATTGAGGTGGCAATCGCCTCCGCGCGAGGGATCATAATCAATCTTACTCCCGTTGGGAGGGTTACTTGTCGAGCATCTTTAGTCATGCGGTTTAGACTACCATATTTAATTTAAATCGGCACACAAAAAGGCCCAGCAAATCTTGCTGGGCCACACCTCTCCCATCCCTGGTGTCTCACTCCTCGCCGATGTTGGCGAGGAATCGGCGCGCCGGCGCCGAGCCGCGAGCCGCCGACTCGCGGATGTCATCGAGAGTCATTCCTTCGAGCATCTCGATTCTCCTCATAATTGTTTCCACTCGCTGGGTGGGGCCAGAAACCGTTTCTAGCCCTACCAGCACTGCCAATATCCTACCAGATACCTATATTTTTGTCAAGAGAGGATTTTGACCAAATCAGCGATGGCCACCCGGCGCTGTTCCCCACTGTCGCGATCGCGCACCGTCACCGTCTCCTTAAGTTCGGCCGTTTCGCCTAGAGTATCAAAGTCGATTGTAATACAAGCCGGCGTGCCGATCTCATCCTGCCGGCGATAGCGCTTACCAATATTGCCATTATCATCAAAAATTACGGCGATCCCCGCCCGACGGAGTTCCTGGTAAACTTCGCGTGCCTTAGCAACTAGTTCGGGCTTATTTTTAAGCAGCGGGAAAACGGCCGCTCGATAGGGAGCGACGGCGACCGGCAACGCTAGGTACGATCGAGGTTCCCCACCCAATTCGTCTTCGCGATAGGCGGCGGCCAAGGTGGCCAAGACGGTTCGTTCAACGCCAAGCGAGGGTTCGATCACATGCGGCACAAGCCGCTCCTTAGTCTCTTCGTCATAATAACTTAATTCCACTTTTGAGTGGTTGGCGTGAGCCGAGAGATCAAAGTCCGTTCGATAAGCCAAGCCCCACAACTCCTTGCGGCCGAAGGGATAATCAAATTCAAAATCAATCGTCCGCTTAGAATAATGGGCGCGGTCCGCCGGCGCCACTTCTAATTCCTGGACATCCAGATTAAGCTCGCGAGCAAAGCCGTGCATTAACTGGCGCCACTCCTCAAACTTTGCCTCCCACTCAACCGGTCGGACAAAATATTCCACTTCCATCTGCGAAAACTCGCGCGAACGGAAAACAAAATCGCGCGGCGCGATCTCGTTACGAAAAGCTTTGCCGATCTGCGCCAAACCAAAGGGCAACTTCGGGTGGAAGGAGTCGATGATGTTTTTAAAGTTTACAAACATACCGCCAGCCGTCTCGGGCCGCAGATAAACCGCCGCGGCGGCGTCCTCGCTCGCGCCGGCGTGAGTCTTAAACATCATGTTAAATTGCCGAGCCGCACCCAATTTGCCGCCACACTCCGGACAAACCGGGCCCTCAACATGATCCGCGCGGAAGCGCCGCTGACACTTAGAACATTCGACCAAGGGGTCAGAAAAGCCGGCCACGTGGCCAGAGGCTTCCCACGCCTTGGGATTCATAATAATGGCGGCGTCGACACCAAACATGTCTTCGCGGTCAGTCACAAACCTCTGCCACCACAAATTTTCGATCTTCCGCTTTAGCGCCACGCCCAAAGGACCAAAGTCATAAGTCCCCGCCAGCCCGCCATAAATTTCTGAACCGGGATAGATAAAGCCGCGACGCTTAGCCAGGGCTACCAACTTTTCCATTTTGCCTTCAAGTTCCGACATTGGTTCCTACTCTACCACTTTATCTTGACCGAGTCTAAAGCGGGTATCAAACAAACTTAAATTAGTATCAATCGGACGAGGCGCCGCCGCCTTGAGCGTCACGCCAGTAAAAGTATCGACGGCCGACATAATCGGAGCGGAAAGGATTACTGGCGCCGTCCCCAACTGGCTCAATGCCGGCGTTAAGCCGACCCGAAAGACCACCTGCCGAGCACCGAGACCAAAGCCCGTTCCGGCTCGAACCGAGCCCAAAGACCAAACTAATTCACCGCCGCCAGAATCAATGGCCGAAAATTTAACCGTTTCTGTTTGTGAGCCCACAAAGCCCAACCACTTCATGTAGGGCGGCAGAGTGGCCGTGACGGTCGCTTCCCGCAAATCATTAGAGCTGTTGGTGACCGTCCAGATAATCGTATACTCCGTCTCCTCGCCAACCTTAGGCGGCAGAGGTCCACGATCGCCTGCCTCCTCAGTGTAATAAAAAGCTTGCGACGCCAAACCGATCGTCGAATTTAATTTAAGTCGCTTGGTTGACTCCACCTTAACGACTTCTTTTTTGCCATCACCACCAACTACTACCTCGCGGCCCTTAAGCGTCGCCAACAATTCCAGAGTCGGATTTTTTACAAACTCATTGCCCGCTCCCAATTTAGGAGTATCAAATTTAAAATTAAGTTCGGCGGTCGCACCCGAAGCCAAAGTGCTTAAATTCCCTAGCGAGGACTTGTTCCAAACCAAAGTTCGATCCGTAGCGCGGAAAATGCCTCCCGGCGCGGAAACAGTGTAAGGATTAAAGCCAGTGCCATTAAAAGTTAGTGCTACCTCCACATCTTCGAGCGAACCGGCCAAACTGTTTAGCCACTTAAGCTGGCCGGAGATACTCTGCTGGCCACCCACCACCTGCTCGGGGGCAGTGTTGTTGTTTAGCGCAATCCCCAACTGCACACTCGGTTCCGACAAAGCAATCGTCACTAATTCCAAATCATACAAAACCGCCACCCGCGGCTCGCCAGCGGGATCGGGCACGCCCGCTTCGACACGAAAAGTTTTAGCATCATTATTTTGACCACCCAGCGTGCCACGTAAAATAATTTCTTCCTCTTCGCCCGGCTTTAAATTTTTTAGCACCCACACATTATTACCTTGAGTGGCCGCCGGATCATTGGTGGTTGGCACAAAACCAGTTGGATATTTGACCACCACTGCCACCGCCGGCAAAATCGAAGTCGCATTAGAAGTAACGGACACCTCGAGCTCCACTAGCCCACCGGCATTGACGGAATCTTCGCCCGTCACCTTAAGCGAAACCGGCGCGTCAGAAATCTCCACCTCTCGCGAAATACTCCGATCAAAAATCGCGTTAGAATCCGCCAAGCGATACTCTAGAGAAGCTGTAATTGGTACCTTGATCCCCTTTTCACCAAACAATAAAACTTTATAACTCTGACGCTTTTCGGCTCCGGGGGCCAAGGTGCCAAGATTGATCCGATCCCGCGTCGTCTCGGTCACCTGACCAGGCAAGCGCGTTCCGGGCGGATACTTCAAGATCAAGTCCACGAACTCTAAGGGAATGGTGTTGTTGTTTTTTAAAGCAACCTCCAAGGCAATCTCCTCGCCAGCCCGCGCCAAAGCTGGCGCCACAATCGTTAAATCAACATTGCCCGTCTTGATCGTATTATCGCCCCGCCAAAGAGCCCAAGCCGCCAGGCCGCCCATAGCAACGCAAAATAAAATTGATAAATAAAGAATTTTTTTCAACATCGACGTGCTTAATTTAGTCCCTGTCGCCGGGGCTGGGGCCTCCCAGGCCCGAGGAAGCTCATCATCTCCCGAGTGTAGCGGCGAGCGGCGCAGAGAAATTTCGGGCTGACCAGGAGTGTCTAGTTGCCGCTTAAGTTGTTCGATTGGATCCTGCTCTGACTCCGCCATCCTGGCTAGTATACCACGACCACCTTACAATTGACTGTGTTTAAGCGCCTGATTAATCGCGGTCAAAATTTCGGCCTGGGGCAAAGTTTCTTCGGCAACGACAGCCTGCCAGCCATGATCGAACGAAGCCAAATGAGCCAATTCTCCATCCCAACGAACGTAACCAAGATTGGCCAGCACGCGCAGAACTAAAATTAACTCACATTGATAAAACGCGGCCGCGGTCGGCGCCTGGGCGGCCGCCACCAAACCCGCCACCACTCCCTCAAATAAAGATGGGTTACCCTCCTCACCCGCCAGCAGGCGAATTAATAATTTACTCACCTGCGCCGCCAGGGAGCGGCCAGCGCCTCGCGCCAGAAGTGGCGCGAGGCGCTCGTCGGCGCGAGCGCCGACGACGAGCCATTGCTCGCGGCCGCGCACTAACGAAACTTCCGCCAAACCATACAGCGGTAAAGAAGCTTTAAGCTTAGAAGTGCCCCACCGAATACCCTGAGCCCTCCCGCGAATCAAACCCAAATCAGGAGTCAAAAATAAAAACCACCGATTAGCTTCGCCAAATGGTTCGGCGCTAACCACTAAAGCTTGAGTCGTAAAAATTCGATGAGACATCTAGTCTTGAAAAACAAAATCAGACGCTGACGTTGCCCGACGAATTTCGTCAGCATACTTTTCCACCAACGGGCGATGGGCCGCGGCGATTGGCACCGCGGCCAGTTGACCAGGCGTCAAACCTTGCTCTTTGCGCCAGTCCTGAATCTCTCGGATCAAGTCTCGCACCTCGCCCTCTTCTCGAAGCTCAGCGGTTAAGACGGGGTCGAGCCAGACTCGGGCCGTTTCCAGCTTAGCCACCGAAACTTTCTTAACGTTAATTTCGTCAAGCAAGATCGCTTCTAATTCTGGGCTGAGCACCGACTCGACGCCAGACCCCCCATACTTCATTTCCGCCAACGGTTGTCTAATTTTAAATTTTAAGCGCGCGCGCTCCGCCAAAGCCACCTCCACAATCTGGCGCGTCGCGGCCATCGCCTCGATCACCGCCAAATCAATTTCTCCAGCATCCGGCCACTCAGCCAAGTGGACGCTCTCGGGATCAGCTTCGCTTCGCACCTGCTTAAAAATCTCTTCGGCCACGAAAGGCGCCAGCGGCGCCATCACCCGCGACAGCACCTCCAAAACAAAACGGAGGGTCGCCGCCGCTCGAATCCGATCGGCCGGATCGTCGCCCTTAAAACGTTCGCGCGAACGGCGGAGATACCACTGCGACAGATCGCCAACAAAGTCACGAATCGCGCGCGCTGGCTCAAATAACGAATAATCATCCAAGGACTCAGTTGCCGTCTTAATTAATTGATTCAACCGCGCCACGATCCAGCGATCAAGGACGTGTGGAGAATCCGCCGCGGCCGGCACCGCCAGGTCGGCATAGGTGCGGTAAAAAGCCGCCACGTTGGTCAGGAGGTTAATAACTTTTTTAACAACTTCGTCAACTGTTTTCTCATCAAAATTTTTAGCCTCGCCTGGTTGATTAACGCTATACATCCACAGCCGGAGAGCGTCAGCGCCATAAGCATTAAGCATCGCCTGAGGATCAACCACGTTCCCCACGCTCTTGGACATCTTCTTCCCCTCGGCGTCGAGCAGATGCCCCAAACAGATCACATTTTTATAAGCGGCGCCGCGACCCATTAAAGTACCGATCGCATGCAAGGTGTAAAACCAGCCGCGCGTCTGATCAATCGCTTCCGAAATGTAATCCGCTGGATAAGACAATTCCGCGTCGCTCGTCAAAAAGGGATAATGTGCCTGAGCAAAAGGCATCGCCCCAGAATCAAACCAGACATCCAACACCTCTTTCACTCGCGTCATCTGACCGCCACAAGTACAGGTGAGTTTGATCTCATCAATATATGGCCGGTGCAAATCAAACTTTACAAATGGGCGAACTTCGCCCGTCACAAAATCCGCGGATCCGGTTGCCAAAAAACCAGCCAAGTTCTGATGCGTCACCACCACGATTGTCTGACCGCGATACTTAGCATCAATCTCCATCATCGCGCTCATCAAGCGATCTTTAACCTCAACCTCCGGCTCGACGCCCGAGTAATCAGTCGCCGTCAAATAATCAGATATCGGACGGCCCTCCCAAGAACCAAAGCCGACCTCACGCAACCGCTCATCAAACAAGACCCGGTCAGGAGTAAGCCCGAGCTGTTTGGCCAAAAGTTCGGCCGTCTCGCGCGTCCGCAAAACCGGCGAAGCCACGATGTAATCAATTTTTTCTCCCGACAATTTTTCAGCCGAGCGAATTACCTCTTGCCGGCCGCGCTCCGTGAGATGATACTCACCCGGCAGAGCACTCGAGACAATAGCACGAGCGTTAGACTCCGCTTCGCCGTGACGCATCACGAAGTAACGATTAAGGGGCGCGCCACGAGACTGCAACTCCGCCACCGAACCAATCACCGCCCGCTCAGAACATGAGCCGCACTGCCAGATCGGCAACGGCGTCCCCCAATAGCGCTCGCGAGAAATTGACCAATCCTTGATCTCGCGCAACCAGTCGCCAAAGCGACCGTCCTTAATTGTGGCTGGTTCCCAATTAATCCGCTGATTGGCGGCGAGCATCTCTTCGCGCAGTTCCGTCATGCGGAGATACCACGAGTCGCGAGCAAAATAAATGAGCGGCGTCTTACAGCGCCAACAATGCGGATAAGAATGCCGATGTGTTTCCTGGTTGAAGAAATTATTGTTCCTCTTCAAATATTCAATTATTTCCACATCAACGAGCGGTTTGCCATTTCCATCTTTTTCTCTAACAGAACGCCCATCTAGGAAATCTTCTGCATATACTTTATAAAACTTTCCCTCTTCCGAAACTGTTCCATATTTAGGCAATTTAAATTTTTGGGCTAAAGAAAAATCATCCTCGCCAAACATTGGAGCAATATGGACTACCCCCGTACCACTTTCAACATTTACAAAATCAGCTGGATAAACTTTCCAACCATTATCCACACCTGACATTAACCTGAGGCCAGAATTATTACCCACGCTTTCTTCTATAAATTGTTTCAATTTTGGAAAAACAGGATAATATTCTAGACCAACTAAATCCTTACCAAGGATCTCGTTCTCAACTCTAAAAATGTTTCCAAAGAACATACACAGATCCTCAGAAGACGTTACTCGAGAGGATTTTTTATTGAAAATTTCTTTAGCCACATAATAATATTCCTCATCCGCGTTTAAAATTGGCATGGATACACCACCAGAAACGTCTTCAAAATATTTAAGTTTTTTAAGTCTTAGATAGTAAATCTCTGGATTAACAGCCAAAGCCACGTTACCCGGCAAAGTCCAGGGCGTCGTCGTCCAGGCCACCAAAGAAGTGTTCGGTTCAGACTTGAGTCGGAACTTAACGTAAACCGACAGGTCCTTAACGTCTTGATAACCTTGAGCCAGCTCGTGCGAAGAGAGCGCCGTGCCGCAACGCGGGCACCAGGGCACAATTTTGTAATCTTTATAGAGCAACTTCTTCTCGTCGGCCTGCTTTAAAATATGCCAAACCGATTCGATATATTCCGGCCGATAAGTAATGTACGGATGCGCCAAATCCACCCAGTAACCGATGCGGCGCGTAAACTCCTCCCACTCGCGCACGTAAGTCCAAACACTCTCCTTGCACTTCTCATTAAACGCGGCGATGCCATAGGCCTCCACTTCCTTCTTAGACTTTAGACCCAGCGCCTTCTCCACCGCTAACTCCACCGGCAGGCCATGAGTATCCCAGCCGCCACGGCGTCGCACGCGATAGCCACGCATCGTTTTGTAACGTGGAATAGCGTCCTTAAAAGCGCGCGCCTCCAAATGATGGATGCCCGGGCGACCGTTAGCAGTAGGCGGGCCCTCGTAAAAAACAAAGTCGCCCCGCGGCGCGGGCTTGGCCAGCGTCTGCTCAAAAATTTTCTTCGCTTGCCACTCGGCCAAAATTTGCTCTTCGCGGCGCGCTCGATCTGATTTTTCCGACATAATTTCCATCATCCTAACATTTTCCGGCCAGAAAAAAAGCGCCCAAGGGAGGCTACCAGCTTGGGCACTTTTAACGAGACGGTTCACTAGAGCCGCCCCGACACGTCGTCTCGGCTAAACCAGGTAATAATAAAAACGATCAAAAACACCAACAGCAACACTAATCCATCATTCAAATCTGACGGTGCCATCGCGACTCCTTTCGCTGTAAAACCTGAACTTACTATACTACATTTTTTCCGGAACGGGAATGCCCAAAAGACTTAAACCATTTTTAAGCACCTGAGCGGTCGCCGCCACGAAAGCCAACTGGGCCGACTCATCCGCGCTGCCAATAATCTTGTTCTGCGCGTAATAAGAATTGAACGCCGAAGCGAGTTCATAAAGGTAGGAAGCAACATAATGAGGAGCATATTCTATTGCGGCTCGATTAACGACTGAAGGGAATCTCTCCAAAAGCTTTGTGACTGAATTAACGCAAACAGACTCACCAGCCTTAGACCTTGACTTGCTTAGCACAGAAAAAGCTCGAACATAAGTATATTGCAAGTATGGACCAGAGTTTCCACGAAGATTTAAAATATCATCGTAATCAAACACGATATCCTGAGAACTGTCCCTCTTTAAATCATTGTACTTCAATGCACCAATGGCGATTTGAGAACTCAAAAGTTCCACTTTTTCATTTTCCGAGATCGTGCCCTGGAGCGAAGAAGAAAAATTCCGGTGCACGATTCCTGCGTCTGACACGTAATCAGAGCCAAAATCCCCCTCGACTATTTTCCGCTGTGCCCTTTTTTCTAACTCAGAAATTATATCCTCCAACCAAATAACATTACCTTTTCGGGTACTCATCTTTCCGTCCTTAAAGCGATACAGTCCGTGCGCCACATGGATACGTTGATCGAAATCAAACCATCCCAACTTCTTCTCAGTGGCAAAAATCTGTTTAAAATACAAAGACTGCTCTACACCTACTTCGTTTATTATGATTACGTCTTTGCCGTACTCTTCTAACCGCATTAGATCGGTGGCCAAGTCTCTAACGGCATAAATGCTCGTTCCATCGCTTTTTCTCACGATTAACGGGGGCAGATTGTACTCATCCAAAAAGACGACTTCTGCCCCCTCACTTTTTTTCATTAACTCCTTTTCCGCTAACTGAGAATAAACTTCTGGGACCTTTTTAAGGGAAGCATGCTCGCCAGAATAATTGTCGAATTCGACGCCCAACTTGTTGTATATTTTTTTAAAATCATTAAATGACCAAAAAACACACTTTCGATGCATTTCGTTTGCCTCGTTATCACCTTCCTCCAATCGCCTAAACCACTCCCTGGCCTCTTGTTCTAATTCAGGATTTTTCTCGGCTTCTTCATGAAACTTAACATACAACGCGACGAGAGCTTTTACTCTATTTGAGTTAGATTCGATTTCCTGATCGTTGCCCCATTTTTTAAGCGCAGCTAGTTGTTTACCAAACTGTGTCCCCCAATCACCGATATGATTATCCTTAATGACTCGATAGCCAGAGAACTGCAAAATTCTAGCAATTGCATCGCCAATCACTGTTGAGCGTAAATGCCCAACAGTGAAAGGCTTGGCAATATTCGGCGAGGAGTATTCGACAACAACCTTTTTACCGCTTCCTAAGGTGCTGGCTCCGTAAGAATCACCTTTTTGTAGTATTTCGCCAACCTTATCAACAAAAAATCTATCCACCAATTTTAAATTAATAAAACCTGGCCCGGCCACCTCTACTTGCGCCAGCCAATCGGGCTTGCTCGCCAAAATTTTGGCGGCCAGCTTTTCCGCCACTTCTTTAGGGTTTTGCCCCCATAGTTTTCCAGCAATCAAGGCGACATTAGAAGCAAAATCACCATGCGCCAAATCGGCCGGATACTCCACGGCAAAGTCCACTGGCTGTTCCAGCGCCCCGCGAATCAGTGCCTCGATCTGCTCCTTCATTGCCCTTCATCCTAGCATTTTTGGGACAAGAAAAAAGCCCCGCATCTTATCTGTGGTGAAACAGAAAAATGCGGGGCCCAAGGACTAAGGTCAAGGATCCAAAAGGTCTAGGATTCCAAGACCGGAGGACCAACTTGCGAAACGACGAACGCGAACCCGTAAGCACGAGACCACCTGACGTCAGGATGGGCGCAGTACGCGCTCAACCAGCGACCATCGCCGCTCCGGTACGCGCTGAGCAAGCTAGGATCGCCGTCGGAATCCTTGATGGGTTCGTGCATAGCAACGATCCACCAGAGACCCATCGCTTCGATCTCCTCGTCCGAGAAGTTCTCGCGGATGAGGCAGGTAACCTCAGCGTTGGTCTTCGTCAGCTTGCGCTTGTCGGCCTCGGCACGAATCTTCTTCGTGATCCGATCGTTGTCCTCGAAGAGCATGCCCTTGAGGATGGCGATCTCGGTGGTGACACCGGAGGTCGGCTTGAAGTCCGGCGAACGGAGCACGCTTTTGGCGTCGTCTCTCAGACGGAAGCCTTTGCCCTCGAGCCGTTCGATCCACCGGGGACCGGTCGTGCCGTCCGACGTGACGCTCGTGTAGATGACGCCATCTTGTTCACGCCAACGGGTAGGCCGGTAAAGAACGAGCTCATTGCGCAAAAAAGCTGCCGCTCGCTCTTCGCCACCCATCTTATCGACCAGCGACACAAACCAGTTAAGGGGACGGTGGCCGTACTTATTCTGAGACATCACTAACTCCTCCGACCTCTGGTCGGCATTTTTCCCTCGTCCTCTGGACGAGGGGCCGCAAAATGCGGCTGTTAGTGTTCCCGTAGCTTGGCACGCGCCAATCTAAATCAAGGAACTTTCTGTCTTATATTGTACCAGAGAAAACGGCAAGTTGTCAATCGTAAATGGTCACAGGAAAACAATCCTCTAGTTAGCTCTACTTCCTCCCCGTGCTGCCAAAGGCGCCGGTGCCACGAAAGGAATCGGAGAGCTCCGAAACTTCTTCAAGCCGAGCAATCGCCACCGGGTAAATTATGAGCTGGGCGATCTTGTCGCCTGTTTGGATTTGGTACGACCCTGATCCAAGATTAACTAACTGCACGTTATACTCACCGCGGAAGCCAGCATCATAAACCCCGCCCATCGTGTGGATGCCCGCATTCTTTGGCAAACTACTTTTATCTTTAACAATCGCCGCATAGCCCACCTCAAACTCCAAAGCAAAGCCCACCGGAAAAATTTTCCGCTCCCCTGGTTTTAACTCATAATCTTCGAGCGAATATAAATCCATCCCCACATCCCCCGGATGAGCATAGGTCGGCAATTTAGCCTCGGGTCGCAAGCGTTTGATCTTGATGGGAATATTTAGCATGACCAGAGTTTAACAAAAAAACGACCGAGCGGGGAATATTTCCCCACTCGGCCATTAGACCACCTCCTTAGCCCGCAAAAACTTAATCGCCTGTTTCGTAAGCGGGAGAAGGTCAGTTCGCTCAAGGGCCTGGTCTGCCGTAAGCCAAAGATAGCCCACATGTTCTTGACTCAAGACGACCGACGTCCTGCTCCAATCCGGCTCCGGGCGCAATAAATAAAAATGGAAATCAACCTCACCATCCTTGGGCAGACCAGGTCCCACAAAGGACCCCAAGCGGACAACTCGATCCACTAGGATTCCCGTCTCTTCCCGAAGCTCTCGTCGAGCGCAGTTACTCAACGCTTCTCCGGCCTTTCTTTTGCCTCCCGGCAGGAGAAGCCATTCTTGCCCAGCTGATTGCTTACGCAAGAAAAGGATCTCGATCCCTTGGGGAGTAGTTTTTAAGCAAGCCACCCCACAAGCCACAATTTTTTTATCAGGCAAATGACGCCTCCTTTCTCTAACTTAGACCTTACCAGCTATTAACTAAAAATCAATTAGAAATGGAGCTTGAGTCGCTTGGCGACGATCTCGGCTACCCGATCGCTCACTGCCTCCGGCGGCAGGCAAACCATTTTCTGGCAGCACTCGATCCGCTCCCAGTCCCGCTGTTTGGCGGCCAGCGCCAAGGCGCTGGCGCGAGAATTTTTTAAATACGTCAGATTTTCCTCCGCCACATCTTTGCGGCCCTTGAGATATTTCTTTTTCGAGCGCTGGGCAATCTTTTGAGTCAACCACTCGCGACTAACCTCAAACGGCACATCAAGATAAATCACCAGATCGGGCTTGGGAATTTTAAAGACGGAAAATTCCATCTTCGCGAGCCAGGCCATGAACTTTTCCCGCTCTTTCAAATCCTTAATTTTCCCGCCCTGATGGATCTGGTTGGCGCTAACGTAACGATCGGCCAAAACAACGTAGCCGGCCTCGAGCCAAGCGCGAATCTGCGCGCTCGACTCATAACGATCGGCCGCGTAGAGCACCGAGGCCACCCGCGGATCAATCTCGCTAAAGTCACCATAAGCTCCCGCCAAATACTCGCCAATCAAACTACCAAAAAAGTTCTGCCCATAGCGGGGGAAGGCAATCGTCTTGGTCTTGATCCCCGCCTTGGTTAAACGCTTAGCCAATAATTTTGTCTGCGTCGCCTTGCCTGATCCGTCAATGCCGTCGATTACAATAAATTTTCCAGTCATATTGCTAGTAGCATACGCCAACCGCTATACTGGGGCAAATGGCGGTCACGCTCTATCAGCCCGAGAAGTATAACGTCTTTTTAGGTCGAGGATCAGCCGGACTCTGCACCGTTTGGAACGAGCCAGAACTCATTTTTAATCGCTCAGCAGTGGTGCAAGAGAAAGCGGCAATCGTCGGCACGCTCTATAGCCGCCAAGGCATCAACATCATCCTGCGCAATCTCGCGCTTAATCCACAGATCACCACCCTGATCGTCTGGGGCAACGGTACGCTCTCCAATACCCAATTCGGCGTCGCGGGCAAAGCGGTATTGGAAGCCCTCTGGCAGAACGGCCTGGACGCCGACGGCACGATTAATGGCACGCAATTTAAAATCGAAAAAGAAATTGACCCCGCCGTGGTCGAAAAAATTAGGACCAACGTCACTTGGCGTGACTTAAGCACCGAACCCTTTGAGGCCGTTGAGGCGGCGCTGGCGAAAATCGATTCTGGACCGGCTTACATGGAAGCCGTCTCTTTCCCCGACCACGAGACCGAGGCCGTCGAAACCTTCCCGTCCGAAATTGTCGGCTGGCTCACTCGCGGCCGCACCATCATGGAGGCCTGGTCTCGTGTCGTCGATCGCATTATGCGCTACGGCGTCATCAAGGGCACGCAGTACGGCTACCAGCAACGCGAATTAATTGGCGTCACCTGGGTCGTGACGGCCGAAGACGCTGATGCTCCCAACTTAAAGCTAGCGGCCGACTGGCCAGAAACTCTGCGTCAAACCACTGGCGCCACCGCCGATGCCCTCACCAAATACTTTAACGTCTTCCTCTCCCCCGAAGCCCCAGCCGGTCTCGCCTACACCTACGGCAATCGCCTGATGCGCTACCCGAGCGACGCCGCGCCCATTGATCAGATTGAGGAGGTGCTCAAAAAACAGTTGCGCGACTCACCCGATTCTCGCCGTGCCGTCGCTACCACGATGGTTCCTGCCGTCGACAAAGATCACACCTCCCCGCCCTGCATCACTCAAGTCCAAGCGCTCCAAACCGACGGCGCTCTCCACTTCCTGGTAACCGCTCGCAGTCACGACATTTTTAAAGCCGCGATCCCTAACGCTTTTGGCTTGCGCAAACTCCAGCAAAATATTGCTCGCGACTTGGGCTTTAGCGTCGGCGCGCTCCAGATCACTTCGCAATCGGCTCACATTTACGAACAGGACTGGGAGGATGCCTTCCGGCTGGCCCGCTGCCAATTTTGGGAACGAGAACCTTCGCTCGGCTTTAACCCCGAGACTCAAGCCGATCCGCGCGGCAACCTCATTATCTCGCTAGAAAATGGCCAACTCCACGCCCTCCTGCAAGGCCCCCGTGGCGAAGAACTAACGCGCCTGTCGGCTGACTCGGCCAAGGCCCTGGCTAAAAAAATTGCCCAGCTGGAATTGCTGAGTCGCAGTGATCACATTTTTGACATCGCCCTCGAACTCCAAAAAGCCGAGTTAGCTTTAAGCACAGGCAAAACTTACCGCCAAGATCAACCATTTATCCTCTAGTCATGGAATACGAGTTCACCCTAGCCAATCGCCGCAGTGCGGCTCAAGAAACCACCGAAATATCTCTCGCTCCGAGCACGGGGTCAAATCTTAAATTTATCGCCGGGCAAAACGTCGAGCTAACCATCCCCGACCCCATCTACGAAGATGACCTGGGTTCGCGACGCACCTTCTCGATCGCCTCAGCTCCCAGCGAACCAATTCTCCGTTTTGCCTATCGCGAATCCCCAAGCGGCTGGAAGCGCAGTCTGGCCGCTCTACCCCTCGGGGCGATAATCAAAGTCCAAGGACCTTACGGCAACTTTACTCTCCCTCAATCTACCGAAACCGTCCTAGCGATTGCCGGTGGCATTGGCGTGACCCCTTTTTTAAGCATGATCCGCTCACGGCCGACTCAAACCTTTAACCTACTCTACGCCAACAGCTCGCCCGAGCGAGCGGCCTTTCTCGAGGAACTACAAACTAGCGCCCAGGCAGGAGTCTGCACCCTCTGGGAGCATTGGGGAGTACTCACCTCAGAAGTAGTCCAAAATTATTTAACCCAATCTCCGCCCGCGCTGATCTACATCGCTGGGCCGGTCAAGTTTACCGCCCTCGCCATCCAAGCCGCCACGAGTGGCGGCTTTCCGCGCGAAAAAGTTTTAGTCGAACAATTTACCGGCTACTAAGCCGCCGCCAACTCATCAAGCTTCGCCTCAAGCTCCGCCACCGTGCCATTATTTTCGATCACTTGCGAAGCGTGGGCTTTAAGCGAAGGGATGCCCACCTCTGTCTCAAGCAAATGATCGGCCAAAAATTGTTCCCAAGTTTTAGCGTTGTCGTCAGAGTTTTCGCCCCGACGAGTGATGCGCTCGTAACGCAACTTCTGATCGGTTTCGATATAAACAAAAATAAATTCTGGCAGTTTAGATAATTCCGAAATATCGTCTAAACGGCGGATGCCATCGATCACCACCAGCTCTGAGGTGGAGGCCTTGGCATCAGCCGCCACAATCTTGGCTAAAATATCTTGGCCAAAAGCTTGGCGCAACGCCACGGACAAGGCGGTAATATTTTCTCTCGTTTCGGTCTGGTGAACGCGCGCGAGAATGTCCCGCAAGGGGGTAGAAAATCGGTAAGACTGTGCTCCATACTTTTCGATCAAATAACGCGAACTATGAGTCTTCCCCGAAGCGATCTCCCCCGCAAAGCCAATAATCTTTCGTGCCATAAAATTTATTTATTTTTACTTAAAATGTTTTGCCAACCGCGGACCAGTCTGTTTAACATAATTGGAGTCTAGCGAATCATACACCAGCGCCGGCAACTCAGCCATTACTTCAAACTTAATTTTGGCGATAGGTTGACCGTGACGAACAATAATATCTTCAAACGGCCGGACCTCCAAAGTAAGCGGCCGACCCTGGCCCTCTCCCGACCGACCCCAGCCCCAGCCCGGATCGATAAAGCCAGCGTAATGAGACCGGAACTCGCCACTCTTCTCGTCCATTGGCACCATCTCGCAGGCCAACTGGGGCGGCACTCGCACGGCCTCGCGCGTCGATAAAATATAAAATTCTCCCCGCTTAAGAGTAAGTAGCGACCCAGCCAGTTCGATTGGCTCAAAAAAATCTCTTGCCTCATAGTGAGCCAGCCGCTTTAAGTCTAGCGCCGTCTCCACGTCCACCTTGGCCCGATAGCCCAGCGGTTGATGCTTAAGATCCAAAGTCAGAATCAGCGAACCGTCATTATCGCGAATCTTTAATTCTTCGTAACTCAAGGGCACCTGATCGTCTAGGCGCCACAGCAATTGATACTGACTCACCGCCTCCTGAATTTTATTTTCGTCCAAGCGAGTATCGGCATTAAATAATCTAATCTGATTTAAAGAAAGTCCGGCATGTAAAATAAGAGAGAAAGTTTTAGGAACAATGGAAACCCACATTTCCCCTCCCCAGCCAACCGGAGTTAACGAGTCATAACGAGGCACGCCATCAGCCAGCAAACGAACGTGCAAATCAAGCCGCCCACTAGTTGACTTGGGATTGCAATAACCATAAACATCAGCCGGTAAAGAAAGTTTTTCGTTTAGTCGCGCTAAATACATTTGACCCCGAACCAAGGGCTGGCTCCAAGAATATCGATCGTGCTTAACCTGCTTTAGAACTTCGCGAATGGGCTCACCTGGCCGGGGTTGGAAAATTCCTTCCACCCGATAAACCTCGTCGGACAGAGTTAAATCAATCGATGACGGGCGAACACGAGCAGATTCGGCGCCAAGAATATTTCCCGCGGCGATTAGTTCAAGCAACATCTGAGAGGGCAGGGCGCCAAGACGCGAATCGACAGCTTTCATAGCACCTCCATGATACCGAAACGTGCCCTAAAAACAAAACGCCCCAGACAGCATTGCTGTCTGGGGCAAGAAGGAACAATTTTGCGGCGCTAACGGTTAGCAGGCCGCGCGGAGATCGGGTCCGGGGACCATGGCGTCTCTCCAGAGTTGACGAGCTCGGTCACCGTCCATCAGACCAAGCGAGATGAAAAGATCGGTCATCTCCTCATATTTCCAAACCTTCTCCGGCGATTCGCGACAATCTTGGATCACCTTTTCTAACTCCGACACGCCCCACTTTCGCAGCTCGTCCTTGCTGAGAACACTGATTGTTTTTAATGTACGACCAGTTTTTCGGGCAAGCTCTAGCCATCGCCGGCGAAAGTCTCTGCCGACCCCGGGGTAAAAATAAGGAAAACTTCCAAAGCAAAATCGAAGTAGTGCATAAGCAAAGCCCAGTAACGCGCAAACAGTCGCCCAAACCCACCCAACAAAAAAACTAGGCAACAACCACCAAACAAGGAACCCAATCAGCAGAGAGGAGAGAAGAATCGCTCTCAAACCAGCGCACGCACTGAGAGCAGACAAGTAATGCTCGAAGGCCGCATCCCTCCCCACCGATGGGCCGCCGTCCCGATCCTCAAGCCACAGATCGACCATGGCCGGCGAAACTTGGTTCTTCAGAAGCATCCTTCCCAACACGTCGCCGCCGCAAAAGATAAACAGCAACACATCAACGATCATTCTCATGACAATCTCCTAATGTAAGGACCTTGAAGCGCCACACCAAACTAAAAACACGCTACCATAATAGAGCGTGTTTGTCAAACAAAAATCTTATAACTACTTCGTCACCTCAATGCCCATCGAGCGCGCGGTACCAGCAATCGTCCGAGTAGCCTGATCTAGATCGGTCGTATTAAGATCGGGCATTTTCTTTTCGGCAATCGCGCGAACGTCGGCCATCGAGATTTTGCCAATTTTAGAAGTGTTGGGCTTACCAGAACCCTTATCTTTCTTAACCGCCTTGAGGAGCAAGCTGGAAGCTGGCGGCGTCTTGAGTACAAAGTCAAAGCTTCGATCGCCGTAAATCGAGATCTCTACCGGGATAATATCCCCGGCCATCTGAGCCGTAGCGGCGTTAAACTTCGTCACAAACTCGCCAATATTAATACCCGTTGGCCCCAAGTTGGTACCAATCGGCGGCGCCGGCGTTGCCTTACCCGCCGGGATAACTAGCTTTACTTTTCGTTCTACTTTCTTAGCCATAGTGTAGGGGAAATCCTAGCTTAAATCTTCTTAACTTGCAAGAAATCGATCTCCACCGGCGTTTCGCGGCCGAACATCGAGACCAAGACCTTAACCTTGCCGCGGTCGTCATCAATCTCGGCCACCTTGCCCTCCATATCTTTAAACGGACCATCGACGATCTGAACTGCCTCATCAACCACCAGGTCAATTTTGTGCTTCACGTCACCAGCGCCCATGCGCTTAAAGAGCATATCGACTTCCGCCTTATCGAGAGGGACGGGCACCACGCCCGAACCAACGAAACCAGTAACGCGAGGCGTGTTGCGCACCACGTACCAAGATTCGTCGTTAACAATCATATCGACCAACACATAGCCGGGATAGATTTTTTCTTCCACCGTCACTCGCTTGCCACCCTTAACCTTAACCTTTTTCTCCGTCGGAACGATGACGCTAAAAATCTTATTACCCATATCGAGCGACTCGATGCGCTGTTTGAGATTACGCAAGACCGCGTTCTCGTAACCAGCATAGGTATGGATGGCGTACCAATTGCGTTCCTGGCTTAACTCTTGCTTGGCCATACGTTAAAAAATAAAAGTTAGTAAGTAATTAAAGATCACATCAAACACGCCGAGTAAAGCGCCGATCACTAACGAAAAAATAATGACGAGCGAAGTATAGACGACGATCTGTTGGCGCGTGGGCCAACTAACGTGCTTAAGTTCCGACTTAGTATCTTGTAGATAGGTGATGATGCTCATAATCAATAAACTTAGATTATTCAAAAAAACGCCCCCGTGGGCCGATAACCATCATCCTACCGGATGAGTGGTTTTTGTCAACTCTAGCGCCCGGCCACGGGGGCGATCCGCACCCAGGTTTGGCGGGGCGAAACCTCGCGGACGCTGGCATAAGGCGGACGGCCCACCGCCTCGGGCGTCAAAACTAACACGTGGTACCCGGTCCCCAAAGCCGACACGTCAACTCGCAAGTTAATCATTTGCGGATCGAGCAAACGAAGATCCCGACTGCTACCCGAGAGCGCTACTCGCACATCCGTCGGCCCAGTCTCGGCAATCGTCAGGCCAGAACGGATACCCTGGAACTCAAGCGGGACCTCAATCTCCCGATTAACCACCCCCGCCTGAGAACTAGCTACCCACCACAAGCCTACCGCCACCACAACCGCCGCCATTTTAAGACCCCAATTGTGCGTCAAAAAGTAACGGCCTGGACTCACGGTCGGATTTTGATCATGCGACATAAATTTAGCTAGCTCCTGCTCCAGCGCCTCCACGGTGGCCACTGGGGTCAACTGGCCACCGCGCGCCAACGAGATCACTCCCCGCTCTTCCGACACCACCAAAATCAAGGCGTCGGTCCGCTCACTCATCCCTACCGCCGCGCGATGACGGGTTCCGAGATTGGTTTGGTAATTAAAGTTCTCGCCCAACGGCAAATGAACACCGAAAGCTTTGAGCCGACCGTCTTCGATCACGCTCGCGCCATCGTGCCCCGGCGAAGTGGGATCAAACAAACTCAAAAGCAAAGGTCCAGACAGCCGGCCCTCAAGTGGAAAGCCGCCCTGGACCACTGGCTCCCAAGCTTCGCGCCCCGCCAAAACCAACAGCGCTCCAATCTTCTGCTCGGCCAATTGCCACGTCGTGGTAGCGAGCAAGCGAGGCAAATTACTATCGGGCACGTGACCATAACGCAACCACACCGGCCGATGCCCCGGCCACCACAACCACTCGAAAAAGCGCCTAATCTCTTTTTGAAAAACCACCACAAAAATCACCAAAATAAAAGTGAGGAGGGGTTGGAACAATTGACGAGTCAGCGCCAGATTAAAAGTCGTCGCCAAATAATTGACCCCAACCAGCGCGACGATGGCACTAAAGACGATAAAAGAACGTGTCTGACGGATAAACAAAAAAACGACGTAAGCGACCACTGCCACCACCGTGATATCAACCGCCGCCCACCAATCAATTAACCCCAGCCCAGTCATTAGCGCAAGAAAAAGTTTTTTAACCACCGCTTAAGTTTGGCCTTACCAGCCGCCGCTCCGCGCCGCCAAGATTTAAACCAGGTACGGATCTCGCGTAAAATTAAAACCAAATAAATTAGCGCCGCCAATAAAGCCAGGGCCAACACAATTAAGGCGACCGTGGCCACAAAAAAGAAAATATCCGCGTGAATTAAGTTAGTCATTAGGGTTGCAAAATATCTTGGCTCTGGCCATCAATCGAAATTTCGACCTCCTTAACAGTCGGAAACTGTTTAAGCGTCTCGGTAATCTGCGCCCGGATCGCGGTGGTCAAACAAGCGCCACCCACCCCCTCGCCCAAACGGGATGAGAAGTCGGCTCGCGCCACACCCTCCTCCACCGTGACTTGATTAAGGCGAACGCCGGAGTTAAGCGAAGAGAAATAGCCCCGACCACGCTCCAGCTCCGTTGGGCCGGCCAACAAGGCCTCAAGTGCCGCTTGAGCAACGCGCGGCGTCGGGTCCACGGTTCGAGTCACCGCAAAAACCCGCCGACAATCCAGAGCGCCAGGATTTTCTAGCTCGTTACCAAAATAGACCTTAAGCAACAAGGGCTTCGCGCTAGTTGTTGAGGTCGAAACGACTGGTGCCGGCTGAGACCACTGCCACTCCGAGAGAGCCACGCCGCCCGCCAAAGCCACCAACAAGATGATTAAAAAAATTAAAATGCCTCGCATACCCTTAATTAAATACTTTTTTATGAATTTTGCCCAGCAAAAGGGCCCACCGAAGTGGGCCCGAGATGAATGAAGGCGCCGAGTATTAACGCCGGAGCTTCACCCCCTCATCGGTACGAGTCACCGTCAGGGAAAGAGAAGTATCGTCGTCCGGACAGGAGATCTCGATCACATCCCCCACCAAGCAAGAGAACTTCTCGGAAGACTGGACGTGTCGGTTAACCGAAACCTTAAGGCCCGCGCATCCGACCAAGCGAACACGAACCTCATCTAGCGAGGATCGAAAAGAAATCCTCGCCAGGACTTTGCACGATCCAACCTTCAGACGAAATTCCTTACGACCGACCTTAGACGCCACAGCAAGAGCCATTTGGACTTCCTTTGTCCTTGGTTCCTATACGTTCTTCCACGTCGCCCGCATCAGCCGGCAACCAGCGCTTTGCGCACCTAACGCGTGGTGACCCAAAATGATCAGGCGCTCGATATCCCTCGCCAGCGCCCGACCTAGTCAACCATCACGACCGCCAATTAAAAAGAGATGAAAAGAGACTTGGACCAACAACTTCCGACTCGCCAACTTCCTCCATGAAAAGAGCCATTGAGATTGAACACGCCAGTTTTTACTCTATCAAAGCGGGCCGCACTGTCAACCAAGCTCAGGATAAATTTCGGGAATTAATTTAAGAACTTGGGCGCGCACCTCCGCGGCCGTCCCGGCCACGTGCGCGCCCGCGGCGGCGGCATGGCCGCCGCCCCCCA
>CAZYXJ010000004.1:0-20869 GCA_964651115.1 uncultured Candidatus Saccharibacteria bacterium
CTTATCCTGGGGCTGGAGAAGGTCCCAAGGGTTTGGCTGTTCGCCAATTAAAAAGGTACGTGAGCTGGGTTCAAACCGTCGTGAGACAGGTTGGTCTCCTATCTACTGCAGGCGTTGATACGTGAGGGGAGTTGCTCTTAGTACGAGAGGACCGGAGTGAACTGACCTCTGGTGTACCTGCTCTGCCGCCAGGTGGAACGCAGGGTAGCTATGTCGGGAACGGATAACCGCTGAAAGCATCTAAGCGGGAAGCCGCCCCCAAGATTACGTATCGTTATGAGACCCGTAAGAGATGATTACGTTGATAGGCGCTAGGTGTAAGTCCGGTAACGGATTCAGCCGAGGCGTACTAATTAGTCCATCCCATTGGGAAATCTGGAAATCATTACGATTATTTCTACTTGATAACCTGCTTAGAATTGACTAGTTGGATTTTTTAGCTTGGTGGCTTAACGCCGGGGTCACACCTCTTACCATTCCGAACAGAGAAGTTAAGCCCGGTAGTACCGATGGTACTCGCAAGGGGAGAGTAGGTAGCCGCCAGACTAAAGTATCTAACTTTTAAAACTACCCCTAAAATGGTAGAGTTTTAGGGTATGAAAAAATATATCATCCTGGTGTTATTTTTGGCTGTGGTTTTGGTTGGAAATGTTTCGGCGCAATCTGGAACTGGTATCCTATTGACTATTGATCAGCAAATTTCTCTTATTAGGGGGCAAATTGCTGAATTAACAAAGCAGCTTAACCAGCTATTGGTGCAGAAAAATCAAAATGGTTTTTGCTATCAATTTGATAAAAATTTAACCACTGGCTCTTCTGGTGATGACGTACGCAATTTGGTCCGGCTGTTAAAGCCGGAGATTTCGGCGGAATATACTCAATTTAATGACAATGTTTTAGCTTGGGTTAAAGAATTTCAAACTCAGTACGGCATTCCGGTAACGGGTTATGTTGGACCGATGACTAGAACTAAGTTAAACGAGTTATACAAGTGTGCCAACAAACTCTTTATCACGCCCGCTGCTCTTGGGCCGGCTAAAGTTGGAGGGGAATACGATCAGACTTTGACTCCCCATAGCTTCAGTTATTACCCAAGTTGGAGCATTTCTAAAGGTCAGTTACCGCCAGGATTAACTTTAACGACGCTCATGGGGAATAATCCTAGTTGTCGGGCTAGCCAAATATGTGATACCGGTATGTATCGGATCGGCGCCATTATTTCTGGCAAACCGACAACTCCCGGGACGTTTAGCTTTACTGTCCAGGCGTCCATGGGGAGTCAGACCGTTGCCCAGGATTATGTTTTAACGGTAACGGGCAACGATCTCATTGCTGTCACCTCACCTAATGGCGGCGAGGAATGGCGGACTTATGAAGTAAAACCAATCACTTGGGACTATCTTAATGTTAAACGAACAGATAAGGTGGATATTTATTTGGAAGAAAATCGTTCTGGGTGGTGTGGCGCTCCGACTCAGGGGGCTTGTTTGCCGGTGATGCCCATGGTTCAGGTTTTAGATAAAAATATTTCAGCGCGGAGTACTTATGATTGGATCGTGGGGACCGATATTGATAACCAAGTTATACAACCCGGAACCCGCTATAAGATTGTAATTTGTAAAGCCGGGGTTGATCGCGGCCGTGGCGAGCAGGATTGTGATTCGAGTGATAATTACTTTAAGATTACCGCACCAACTCAATGAATGGCGCTCGTTGGGAGTCTGATATAATATCAAGTATGAAAAAGTATTTGAAACTAATTTTAATTTTAGGTTTATTTGTTTTGCCTGCGGTGGCGGGAGCACAGGCGATTGGTGTTAAAAAGGTGAGTGAGACAATTGTGCCGACGGGTCTTGAGGCACAGGTGGCGCAATTGCGAGAGCAGCTAGCCGCCCTAAGAGCTAACAAGCCGATTAGGTTGGTGATTACGGAGGCGCCGACCACGCTCAAGGTGGGTGAGACTGGGGTTTGGAAAGTGCGAGCGTTGCGGCTGTCACCCTTTGGTGAACTCGCCATGCAGAGTCGCTGGGGCGAGAGTCCCGAGATTATGATCATGCGCCTGCCACTTAAAGTGGATAGCAAAAAGAATATTCATTACCGGCACGAATATTCTAAGCCGGGCGTTTATGAAATTTCCTTCCGCGCTCAGGTGCCAAATGGGCAGACGGCGTTGGCTACCACGACGGTTCTGGTAAAATATTAATATGCTTACTTGGAGCGCCAAACGTCGGTTGCTCTACTTTTTGGGGACTGTAATCCTGATTCTTTTGGTCGGGTTTGTGGTGGTGTCTAATTATCGTCCGTTGGCTTCTTGTTTTGATGGCAAGCAAAACCAAGATGAGCGGGGAGTGGATTGTGGTGGGAGTTGTGCTCAAGTTTGCCCGACCGAAATCCAGCCGATCAAAACTTTGTGGACGCGGTTGTTGTCGGTGGATCAAGACAAGTATGACGCCGCCGCCCTGCTAGAAAATCCCAATTCTGCTCATCTGGCGGCGAAAATAAAATACATCGTTAAGGTTTGGGATAAGAATAATTTGTTGATCAATACCCGGCGCGGTGAGGCCATTCTTAATCCTCTCGAACAGTTTGTGATTTTTGAAAGTCGGATTGACGTTGGTGAGCGCGAGCCGGATCGAGTAATTTTTGAGCTAACCGAACCTCCCGTTTGGCAGAGAGTTGAAAAGGATAAGCCTCAATTAGAATTAGAGCGGGGGACTTTTGCTAATAATCCCACTCCTCGCTTAGTGGCCAAGATCACTAATCGTTCTTTGTCGCTTGTCGACAACATTACTGTTGTGGCGGTACTTTCTGGCGCCGACGAGAATGCTCTGGCCGTCAGCTCAACCTTGGTGGAGAGCTTGGCGCCAGACGAGAGTCGTGAACTGGTTTTTACTTGGCCGGCTCCCTTGTCTGAGCCCCCCGTCTTCTTTGATTTGTATAGTCAGTACGATCTGCGTACAATTCAGTAATGATCCGGTGGTGGCGACGTTTTGATTGGTTGTTGGTTGGCGCTCTGATCCCCCTCGGAGCGGCGGGTTTGGTGACGATGAACTCGTTCACTTCGGAGAGCTATTTTTTCGAACGACAATTGATTTGGCTGGCGCTGGGGGCTTTGGTCCTGACGGTCGCCAGTCTGATTGATTGGCGTTTTTTGCGGCGTAGTGGAATCGTGCTAGGGCTCTACGGCTTTGGCTGTGCCGTTCTTTTGCTTTTGGGCGTGGTGGCCCCAACGATCAAGGGAGCCCAGAGTTGGTTTAACTTGGGGGCGATCGCGCTCCAGCCAGCCGACTTTGTAAAATTGATTTTAATTTTGGTCTTGGCTAAATATTTTTCTCGTCGGCACGTGGAGATTGCCCACATTCGACACATTATCATTTCTGGTTTTTACGCCGTCATCCCTTTTTTGCTCATTTTGTTCCAGCCCGACTTTGGCTCGGCCGTCATCATCTTTCTGATTTGGTTCGGGATGATTATTTTTTCTGGAATTTCTAAACGTCACCTCTTTGTGGTCATTGGGGTGGGGGCCGCGGCTTTTTTGGTGGCATGGTTGTTTGTGTTTGCTCCCTACCAAAAGGCGCGCATTGTAAGCTTTATCCATCCACTGGCCGATATTCGCGGCAGTGGTTACAACGCCTTCCAATCAACGGTTGCCGTCGGGTCTGGTCAATTAGTCGGCAAGGGTGTCGGGTATGGGACGCAGTCGCGGTTGCGCTTTTTGCCGGAATACGAAACGGATTTTATTTTTGCCGCCTTTGCTGAGGAGTGGGGTTTAATCGGGGTGGTTTTGTTCTTCGCGTTGTTTGGGTTGGTGGTTTGGCGAATTATTAAGGCCTCAATGATTGCTGAAACAAATTTTGAAGCTTTGTTTGGGATCGGTTTGGCGATTATGCTGGTGGGCCATTTTGTCATCAACGTGGGGATGAATATTGGACTCCTGCCGGTGACGGGTTTGACGTTGCCTTTTGTAAGCTATGGCGGTTCCCACTTGGTCGCCGAATTTTTGGGCTTAGGGATGTTGTTGGGGATGCGACGTTATGCTCGCGGCTTCCACCGCGACGATATGAAAAACGAATTTTTGGGCGTGGCTTAAGTGGCGTTTAGGGTAGAGGCAAGAAGCACTGCGTGATGACGTTGTTGATGATCGAACGGATGGCGAAGCAATTAGTGTCGCCCGGGGCACAAGCAATACCATCGGCGGGAACGTCGGCTTGGATGCCGGCGCCACAGGAACGATTTTGACCATCCAGCCACCAGCGGAAAGATTCTTGGGGAGCGCAGCCGGGTTGCCCGGCGGCGTTTTGGTCGCAAATATAGGAGTTGGGTTGACCGCTAACGGGGGCACAGCCACTGTTGGGTACCGGGGCGGAACAGCGGTAGATCACTTGATAGGTGGCACCGTAATAAAAACCAATACCGCCGGATTGATAGCCGATGCGCTGAGTGCTAACGGGTGGACAACTACGAATCAGTCCACCGAGCTGGTTGGCGCCACAGAGGGTTTCGTCAGAGACGGAGCCGGCGTAGCCGCAGCGGGTGGCGTCGGGGTAATCACCTACGCAACTAACTTGATTGGAGGTTAGGGGAGGGAGGCGATTATTTTGGAGACGATAGAGCTCGACCGCCGTTCGGTATTGGGTGATGTTCTGGATGATGGAGGCGTTAATCGCGCGCAAGCGGGCGCGCGAAACGGAGGCCATCACAATGCTGGAAAGAAGCGCAATGATCGCAATAACGACCAAGAGCTCAATCAGCGTGAAGCCTACTGTCCGTTTAAAACCAGGGTTAGTGACCACGAAGACTTGATGGTATCTGAAGAAGCAACGGAAAGGGTTTTTAGGTTACTGACATCCGTATCTCTAAATTTTTCTGGTGCGTAGTTGAGGGTTTCGGTATCAACTGCACCAATTAGGAATAATTTATAATTCTTTCGAGAGGGGCTAACCTTATAAACATAGCCTTTGGCCCCACTTCCTACGGGTAATACTCGAGGTGTTGGTCGCGTGGGTAGGAACTCAGAGATGGCCGCCAGTTTGTTTAAGTCCTGCTGGTTGCTGCACTGGAAAGAATTGGCGTTCCAGCAACTGACCCCCGTGTCGTTAGAAGGACTGGGGTTGGGGTCAGCTGGATACATATTATATTTAGCGTAGTAAAGCTCGATTGCTTTCTGGACTTCTTGCAGGTCGCGAACCGAGGCAGCCACAACGCTCCGTTTTCGGCTATTGCCCAACGATCCCAAAACAACGCTCGAGAGCAGGGCGATAATGGCGATAACGACTAAAAGTTCGATCAATGTAAAACCGTGTTTTTTCATAAAAAGTTAAGATTAAGACTGACCTATCTATTATATAGTGCCGTCGTTTGCTTGACCATCTGCTCTGTGGAGAAGACATCTCGGACCCGATTGCCTAAGTTTCGGCCCCGGATCTCCCGTTCCAAGCTGTTGCCTAGCAGGGTGATCAATTTGGCGGCGGCGTCCTGGGTTTCGGCGGGGTCAAAGAGGAGGCCTTCGCGGGGTTGAGAGATGAGGTCCGGGAGTCCGCCAACGGCAGGGGCGGCGAGGGCTAGTTCAGCTAGTCCCGCTTCCAGCGCCACGTAGGGCAAGCCTTCTTTGCGAGATGTAAGCAGAAAGAGGTCAAAGGCCTTCAGGAGCGTGGCGGCATCAGCGATGCGCCCGACTGGCACAACGATATTGGTTAAGTGACGTTGATTGATTTCTTGAGCGAGCCAATCAGTCAGTTCTCCGTCGCCAATAATGACCAGGGCCAGGTGCGGATATTCTTGATGGATGGCGGCGGCGAGATTAAGCGCCTGGTCGTATCCTTTGTTGGGGTGGAGCTCACCGATCATACCAATCCAGAGCTCGCGACTTTTGGGTCGGAGCTCCGGCGCGCGCCGAATCAGTTCGGCGCGCGCGTCATCCCGATACAAAAACGTAAGCGGCGAGACGCCATTGTGAATGAGTGAGACCTTAGCGCTTATTCCTCGCCACTGGCGCGTGTCGTCGGCGTCGGCCTGGTGGAGGCAGATTACTTCATCGACCAAGAGCGCGGTGAGCCAGTGGAAAAATTTGATGATTAGTTTTTGCCAACCGGGACGATTTTCATGAAAGGCCCAACCATGATTAGTAAAAATTATTTTTGGCACTCGATACCAGCGCGCAACAATCGCGCCTAGGCCGGCGATCTTGGGACTATTGAGATGGATAATGTCGGGCCGAAAAAGTTTGATCACCCGCGCGAGAGCTAGTAGCGAGCGCAAGTCTTGGAGGGGATTGATGTCTCGACCCAGAGCCCCGAGCGAGTAGGTGGCCAGGCCGCGTCCGTGCAAGCGATCAAGCAGGGCACCGTTGCCGCCGGCGACGACGGCTACCTCATACTCAGCCGGAGGCAGACTAGTGGCCAGGTCGTAAACATAGCGCTGAGCTCCGCCCCAGTTTGACTTAGTAACGGCGTATAAAATTCGTTTCCGGCTCATGACGTTCGCACTATAGCACAGGCCCTCGCTTTGTGGTATAAAGCAATAACTATGCGACTTGGTGGCCGCCGCGAGGCCCTAATCCTGTTTATTGGAGACCTAGTTTTCTTTGTGGTGGCGCTCTGGCTGACCCTGCTGGTGCGTTATCGCGGCTGGCCGAGCGAGGAATTATTCTTTGATCATTTTGCCCCGTTTAGCTTTCTCTTCTTGGTGTGGGCGGCAGTGTTTTTAATTTTGGATTTATACCGCACGCAAACTTTATTGTTCGGCAATGAGTTGCCGACGAGGTTGCTGAGAGCCCAAATTGTTAACAGCTTGATTGCCCTCATTTTTTTCTACGTCATGCCGGATTGGGGCGAACTTTCTTTGGCACCCAAAACTAATTTGTTTTTGGATCTGGTGTTTACCTTCGTTTTGATTTTATGGTGGCGGCGAGCTTTGGCGCCGCGTTTTTATCGTCCGCGACCGATGACGATTCGTTTTGATTGTGAGGGGGCAGAGGTCGAAGAGCTCAAGTCTTTTATCCAAGCCAATCCTAAATATCGTTTGCATCTGACGACTCACAATCCGCAACTAATTGTTTTTAACCGTTACGATCTGTCAGCTCCAGCGCACTTTTTGGATTCTTACCGACTTTTATTTAAAGGAGTGCAGTTTGTGGGCGTGCAAGATTTGTACGAAGAATTTTTTGGTCGCGTTCCCTTGTCGCTGGTTAATGAGCGTTGGTTTCTTGAGCAAATTTCTAATCGACCAATGCTGGTTTACGATGCTTTCAAAAGATTTATCGACGTCATCGTGGCCGTGGTTTTGGGCGGCTTATCGTTTCTGGCGTATCCAATGATCATCTTTTTAATCAAGGCGACGGACGGTGGTCCCATCTTTTTTGTCGAAGAGCGGGTGGGGCGTTTTGGTCGCCCCATTAGGATCACCAAGTTTCGCACCATGTCGACCGAAGCCGATTTGGCTCGGCGGCGAGTCACCCGCGTGGGTAAGTGGTTGCGCAAGACCAGACTCGACGAGCTGCCTCAATTGGGGAGCGTACTTCGGGGCGATCAGTCGTTGATTGGTCCGCGGCCGGAACGTTTGGAGTACGTCGAGCTGTATCGTGAACGGATTCCGTTTTATGACGCTCGCCACTTAATCGCTCCGGGCCTCTCGGGTTGGGCGCAGATTTACCACGACAACCATCCTCATTTCGCGGTGGCTGAGGATGCGACGCGCGAGAAATTGTCTTATGATTTATATTACGTTAAACACCGCAGTCCCTGGCTGGATGTGGCGATTGGTTTGAAGACGATCAATACGATTGTTTCGCGCAAAGGAAAATAATAAATGGTTCTTAATCAATTAATTTTTCAGTTCTTATTTGGTCTGGGCGGCCGCTGGCCACTAGTTGATCAGGTGGTAATTTTTAGCGCGGTGTGGTTGGGTTATGGGGTAGGTATCTTATTGCTCGGATTTTTTGGTTGGCGTTTTTATCGTCGGGACCAAGTAGCCACCGTGGCCGCCGCCAGCACCTTGGGGGCCGCGCTGGCGGCTTGGATTTTTAGTGCCGTGGTTAAGTTTTGGTATCTGGCGCCTCGGCCGTTTGCTTTTTATCAGGAGTTATCACCCCTTTTTCGTTATGGTGAGTGGGACTCTTTTCCTTCGGGCCACACCATTGTAGCTTTTGCGACGGCGGTGGCCGTGCGCCAATTTTATCCTCGCTTTGGAAATTTGATTTTAATTTTAGCGCTAATGATTGGCTTGGCTCGGGTGATCGCCGGTGTTCATTGGCCCCTGGATGTTTTTGCTGGGCTGTTGTTCGGATCCTTTTTGGGCTGGTTGATTCCTCGTCTGGGCCCAACCCCTCGTCGCTTGAGCTAGTTGCGAAAAGCGCTAGCTGGCATATAATAGCGCCCATATGCAACGAATCAGAATATCCGCCGTCATTATTCTCGTGCTCGGCGTGGCCTTGGGTTTTTATGTGTATGGTCCAGAACGAGGACTGGATTTTTGGGGCGCTAAGCGCTTCAATTTGGGCTTAGATTTGCGTGGTGGCAGCCAGTTGATTTATCAAGCTGATGTTTCGGCTCTTGGCAGTGGTGACGTGGGTGAGGCGATGTCGTCTCTGCGCGAAGTGATCGAGCGACGCATCAACGCCTTCGGTGTCGCCGAGCCCGTGGTGCAAGTCGAGGAGAGTAGTTTGGTGGGCGGCAGTCAAGATCATCGTTTGCTAATTCAATTGCCCGGAGTGACGGATATTAAAGAGGCGATTGCGCGGATCAACGTGACGCCGACTTTGGATTTCCGGATTGAGCGTCCAGCCGGCCCAGAGAAGGATCAGATTATTGCCGCTCATGAGGCGGCGCAAAAATTGTTGGCCGAAGGCAAGCCCTTGCCTAATAATCCATTGCTCTTGCAGGACCCTTACTTTATTCCTAGCCCCTTGACGGGACGTTTTCTCAAGCGCGCGCAAGTAGTCTTTGGCGCGCAAGCAGTTACCCCCTCGATTTCGATCGAGTTTAATGATGAGGGGACGAAGTTGTTTGCTGATCTAACTAAGGCCAATGTGGGCAAGCCGCTCGGGATTTATCTTGATGGCGTTGGCATTTCGGCCCCAGTGGTGCGCGAAGAGATTCGTGATGGCCGAGCCGAAATTAGTGGGCAGTTCACCCTCGAGGAGGCTCGCGAGTTGGCGCGCAATCTTAACTTGGGAGCTTTGCCTGTCCCCATTACTCTGGTTTCGACTGAGACGGTGGGAGCGACGCTTGGGGCGCGAGCGGTGGAGCAGGGTTTGATGGCGGGCTTGATTGGTTTTGCGGCGCTCGCGGTGTTTATGATCTTGTGGTATCGCGTCCCCGGTCTGGTCGCGGTGCTGGCGTTGGCGGTATATCTGGCCTTAGTCCTGGCCCTCTTTAAATTGTTTGGCATTACTTTGACGGCCGCGGGTATCGCGGGCTTGATCCTTTCTCTCGGCATGGCGGTCGACGCTAACATTCTAATTTTCGAACGATTGCGAGAGGAGCTCTTGGCGGGAGATAGTATCCATCAAGCGATTCGCGACGGGTTTGGTCGAGCGTGGACTTCGATCCGTGACTCAAATTTCTCGACCATTATTTCGGCGGTAGTCTTGTTTTGGTTTGGTACCAGTGTGATCAAGGGTTTTGCGCTGACGCTGATTATTGGTGTGTTGGCGAGTATGTTTACCGCCATTGTGGCCACGCGCACTTTGCTCTTGGCGATCGCACCCAATCGTAAGCTCGGTTGGCGAAAAATTTTATTCGGAGTTGGTTTTTCTCACTAATTATTTATGTTCGTCATTAAATATAAAGCTTTATTCTTTAGTCTCTCCGCCATTATGGTGGTGGCGTCATTGTGGGCGCTGGGGACTTATGGCCTAAAGTTGGGGACAGATTTTACTGGTGGCACGCTATTTGAGATTGAATATGCTTCAAGCACTCGTCCCACGACGACGGTCGTGGAGCAGGCACTTAAGCCATTGGCTCTTGGGAATGTGTCGGTTCAGCCCACCGGCGAGCGCGGCTTGACGCTCAGGTTGCAGACCATTGATGAGCCAACGCGACAGAAGGTTGTTGGCGCTCTAATTAGTCAGACGGGTAAGTTTACGGAAAAGAGATTCACGAGCGTTGGACCGGCTTTGGGAACGGAGCTGGCGCGCAAGGGAGTGGTCGCCATTGTTTTGGTGGTTATTCTGATTGTGTTGTATATCGCTTTAGCGTTCCGCAAAGTTTCTCGCCCGGTTAGCTCTTGGAAGTACGGCCTGATCGCAATCTTGGCTTTGGTTCACGACGTGATTATCCCCATGGGAGTTTTTGCCCTGCTGGGTGAGTGGTATGGTGTCGAGGTTGACGCGTTATTTTTAACGGCCTTGCTCACCATTCTTGGTTTGTCGGTTAACGATACGATTGTCGTCTTTGATCGCATTCGAGAAAACTTACGTCATCGCGGGAGCGAAACTTTTGCCGAAGTCGTTGGGCGAAGTTTGCGCCAGACTTTTGCTCGCTCCTTTAATACTTCGTTTACCGTCATCATCGTTTTGTTGGCCTTGCTCGTTTTTGGCAGCGAGACGACGCGCTTGTTTGCTCTGGCGTTAACCATTGGTATGGTGGTGGGAACTTATTCGTCAATTTTCTTGGCGTCGCCTTTGTTGGTTGTTTGGAATCGACGCGAGCGTTAGCGGCAAAACTCGAGTTCGCTCGCTTGTTTTTTGGCTCTTGTGTTAAAATCAAACCATATGCGTCGATGGGGTCTTTTGTCGTTGATTGGGCTAGTGGCCTTAGCGGCGGTAATTTATTTAATCGCTACGCGTCCCTTAGCGGTGGGTTTGTGGCGCCAACTGGCGACGGTCACTCTTTCAGGTACTAGCTATGTCGACGATTTCGGTGACGAAACGGGCATCGCTTCCAAGACTGACGTGGAAGTGACTGGTGGCAAAGCAATTGGCCCGATTCCCGGAGAAAGCGATGCCCAGCCGATTGATTCTGGGGATGACGGCCTGCTTTCCTTATTTACTTTCGACAGCGGTTTGTCGGCTGACGTGGGGACCGCGGGAACTCCTTCGAACGTGACCACTTCGGCTTCGGGTAAGTTTGGTGGAGCGGCGAGCTTTAACGGCACAACCGGTTCTTATATTTCTTTGGGTGATCTTAACGCCGTTGATGAAGCGAGCGCTCTGTCGTTCGCGGCTTGGATCAAGCCTAACGTGACAACTAACTCCGCGCAGAGAAGTATTGTTGATAAAACTGACGGCGCGGGAATCCCACCTTCTTTCCACATGCGTTGGACGGCGGGCGAGGCTCAGGCCTTTGGCCCCACTTTTGTTAGTAGTGGCAACGTCACTAAATCTGCTCGTCAGAACAATTTAATCCCTGATCAAAATTGGCATCACGTGGCCGCGACCTTTGATGGTCAAAATATTAAATTGTACGTCGATGGCACCCTCGAGGCTTCTGGTTCCTACGATGAGGCCACTACCACCGTGGCTTCAACTAAGCCGCTTAAGGTTGGTCTTAACTGGAGTGGTTTGCTTGATGACGTCGGTATCTGGACGAGAGCGCTGTCGACGGATGAAGTGCTGGTGCTTTCGGGGACGGTGCCGAGCTCGCCGGATCCGGGGACGTTTACTTCTAACTCGATTGATTTGGGCGCGCGCATTAGTGACATTACTGCCACTTGGACGGGCACGAGCACGGAACAGATTGGTATCGAAATTAAGGGTACCGGTAGTACTTGGTGCGAATTAACCAATGGCGTGGCCTTTACTTCGGTCTCGTCGTGCGGACTAGCGACGGCCACCAGTTTTACTTATCGAGCGACCTTACCGGCCAATACCGCGCTGGATGAGATCGAGTTTTCTTGGACGCAAGACTTAACTCAACCGCCCAGCGCTAACTTATTGACCAACTCTAACTTTGAGCAAAACACGACTGGTTGGACGCTAACCAACGCGACGGCGCCGATTGATGCCGGGGCTCATGGAGGTTCGCGTTTGTTGGCGGTGGCCGCAAGTGGCTCAGCCGAACAAACGGTGAGTCTTAGCGCCGCTTCTAAGTACATTTTTCGGGGTTACTATAAAGCCGCCGGCGCGTCCGGGGCCGTCGCTAATTTGGTCTGGTTAAATAGTTCCGACGAAGTTTTGCGAACGGACGAATTATTTACGACGAGCGGTACGGTGGCGTGGACTTATTACGAATCGCCAGCTCAGGTGACGCCGCCGGTGGGGACGTCTAAAGTCAAAGTTAGATTCACCAACACTAGCGGTACTTTTTATATTGATGACGCGGCCCTGGCGACTGGTTTTGTTCTCACGACTTCGGCGATTAACGGTTCAGTTTCTAAGTCGCCCAATAAAACGACTTATGATGACAATGCCTCTGTTACCCTCACCGCTAACGCCAATTCCGGCTACGTCTTTACTTCTTGGTCGGGAGACGTTTCGAGCAGCACAAATCCGCTAACGATTTCGCTGACTGGTTCGAAAGCGATTACGGCTAATTTTAGCTTAGCGGATCAGGGGGCCGAAAAAAGTTTGTATGTCGACAATAATGGTGGCGATGGTTTGTCGAGTGGCTGTAGCGACACTTACACTCGAGAGCAAAATACTATTTCGACCCCGTTTTGTAGTATTCAGCGCGCGGCTAATGTGGTGGCACCTGGCGATACCGTCTACATTCGGGGTGGAACCTACACTCATCCGGGTGGCTTGCGCAATGCTTACAGTGGAGTGTTTTCTGTCACCCGCGCGGGCACGGCCTCTAAGCCGATAACTTTTACTAAATATGAGAATGAAGTGGTAAATGTCCGAGACACCAGTCTTAGCTATGCGATCTGGTTGGGCAGTGCTTACCCAGCGATCATTCCTGCCGAGCATATTATTATTGATGGATTAGTGGTCCGTAATGGCTATTCTAGTGGTATTTATGTTCAGCAACCAAACGGAGTAATTATTCGCAACAACACTATTTACGATAACGGCGGCGTGGGTAACGGTGCGGGGATTACGGTGGCGGGGGGCGATGATTTGTTGGTCGAAAATAATCGCCTCTACGCCAATGGTACGGGTATTTTGTTACGCGAATATCCTTCGACTGACGGTGGCGGTTCGTTAAACGCGGCGCGAGGCGCGCAGGAGGATGTGATTATTAAAGACAACTTTGTTTACGCTTCGGGCATCAACGCGTCCAACCCCGGCAACTCTTCGGGGATCAGTATTCGTTATGGTGACGGAGCGACGATCGAAGGCAATATTATTTGGGATAACGCCGACGCTGGAATTAACGGTTTGGGCAATGTGGGAATCAAAATTTTACGCAACGCCACCTTTAACGCTTGGCAGCCCGGTGGCAACAATGCCGGTATTAAGTACACAGTCCGCGGCGGTGGACTAAACTTAGGCGCTTTCAATATTGTGTCTTACAACGCGGGCTATGCTTACGAAGGCGACTGGGGTTTGGGTGACTTGGTGATGAATAACACTATCGTCCATAACGATTATTTGGGTATGCCAGTGGGTTATGACATGGCGGTGTTTAACAACATTTTCAGTAATAACTATCCCACCAACACTGGCGGCCAACGGGAGACGGGTATTAGCGGATCGTCGGATCAGATTATGACGACGAGTGATTATAACTTGATTGGTTTTGAGAGTCAGGGCCATCTTAATTATATTTTGAATGCCGCCCTTAACTTAAAAAATCATTTGCTAACGGGTAGTCCGAGTTTGGTGGGACCGATGTTTAGTTTTAGCCGCGCTTCGGCGACTCAGATTGTTCATCCTGAGCAGATGTTTGATGACGCTAATGATGATGGAGTGGTGACGATTGCGGAAGCGCGGGCCGATATTGCTGCTCGCTACGCCCCGTCTAACTCCAGTCAAGTTTTGGGGGCGGGAACAACCCTCGAGACGATTGAGGCTTTGTTGGAGGATGCCCAGGAAGAATTAGAGGAGGGGGCTGACCGACGAATCGCGGATCACTCCCGCTTCAGCGATGTTAAAAACGTCCACGCTAATATTTTAGCAGGGAGAATTAAATCTTATTTGACCAATAACAGCCATCCAATGATCGGTGAGTTGGCTTCGCTCAAAGATTTTGCCGGTAATCCAGTGGCGACAAACGTTCGTCTGGATCTTGGTGCCATCCAAGGTGGCGGTGGTGAGGTGGCTTCTCCGCGATATACCCTGACGACTTCAGTTTCCGGGGGGTCCGATACCGGTTCAATTACCCGCTCGCCCAACCAGACGTCTTACGAATCGGGGACCACCGTGACTCTAACCGCCACGCCGGCTGGGAGTCGAGAGTTTGCCGGTTGGGGTGGCGCTTTGTCGGGCACGACCACTCCCACGACGATTGTGATGGACGGCAACAAGACGGTTACTGCCAGCTTCACGGGCGTAACGCCAACGAGTTATCGCATTGAGTCGACGCGGACGGGTAGTGGTGGCACGATTGATCCTTGGGGAGATGTCTTCGTCGTGCCAGGCTCTGATCAAACCTTTACCTTTACGCCGGAGAGTGGCTACTATCTCTATGCTTTGACGGTTGATGGTGAGCCAGTGGCGACTTCAACTTTAACTGGTGATCCTTTAAGCTACACTTTTTCGAATATTAATGCTGGCCATACGATCGACGCCGTTTTCGTAGCTTTCGGTGTGACCCCGCGATATCCTTTGCGGGTGAGTGGCACTAACGGTTCAGTTTCGCGTACGCCATCGCAAAACTTTTATGATTACGGCGCGGCGGTAGAGCTAACGGCTACGCCAGAGCGTGGTTATGATTTTGTGGGTTGGGAGGGCGACGCTTCTGGTCGGCAAAATCCTCTTAATCTGACGATCATTGGTGACATGACGGTTCGAGCGGTCTTTGGCCGAGCGGGTGGCGGTGGTGGCGGAGGTGGGCGAACGGTTAAACCGGCGGCTAAGCCGGGTGAAGGGGAAACAAGTGCCAGCGTCTCGGGTACGACCGGCGCGGCTGGCGATAGTTCTTCGGGGCGGTTATTTAGTCCACTTCGGACACCCTTTGGCGTCGGTCAGAAGGGCAACCACATTGTTCAACTTAAGCAGATGTTGGTGCGTGACGGGGTTTATACGGGAGAGATTACTGATTCTTACGACGCGGCGACCGTCGAGGCGGTTAAGCGTTTCCAGATCAAATATGGCATTTTAAATTTTGGCTCGCCAGATAGTAACGGCTTTGGTTTGTCGGGCCCGGCTACTCGCGCCAAGCTCAATGCTTTGTATGCTAATCCCGTTATTGACCAGTCAGCAATCAATGATTTAACGCCAGAGGTGAGGACGGCTCTGGTCCGCGATCTCCAAAGTCGCCTGGTGACCTTACTTAAAGAATTAGTTACTCGTCTTCAGCAAGAGGGGGGTGGGGAAAACTAAAGGTCGCTTCAATAAAAATTTGCTAAACTTAAGCTAATGAACTTTAAACGGTTCTCCTTGTTTGTTGGCGTGGCGGTGGCGGTTTTTGGGCTGGCTGGGATTGGCCAAGTTTGGGCCGCGGCCTGCGTCTCTAATACGGCGAGCGGCAACTGGAATACGGCTGGATCGTGGACCAGTTGTGGTGGCACCACTCCTCAGTCGGCCGACACCGTTAAAATTGCCAATGGCCACACGATTACACTCGACACCACGGCCACGGTGGCGGGGGTTACTATCGATAGCGGCGGTACGTTGACGGAAGACGGTAATAGTCGGATGCTGACGGTCGGAGCGAGTGGTTGGAATAATGCCGGTACCTTTACGGCCAATACCAGCAAGATTCGTTTTTTGACCAACACTTCGTCAACTTTGGTTGGCAATACTACTTTTAATCAGATCGAATTTAGTTGGTCGAGTGGCGGTGCGCCGACTTACGTGATTGGTTCTTCGGCGACGACCACCACCTTCACGGTCAACGCCACGACCACGATCAGCGGGGCCAACAACATTACTTTAAATACCGGCAACACCGACACCACCGTTAGCAACCTTAATGCTAAGGGCGATATTTATATCAGCAGTACGGGTACTGGCGCGGCCGGTACGGCCACGATCACGATTAATGGTTCCGATGATCAATTGTTAACTGGCAATGGCACTGTGGGCCAGGGCCGTTTGCCGAAGGTGGTAATTAATCGCTCCAGTGAGAACAGTGGCAAAAAACTGTATCTCTCAAGCACGATCACCGTCAATGGCGGCTGGACTTACACGGCGGGCACGGTTGATGTGACCAGTTATTCCAACCGGGTGGCCTTTACTGGTAACCAGACAATTTTGGGGTCGATGACCTTTGCCGATGTGGATTTTGCTTTTATTTCGGGATCTTTGACCGCGACGATTGGCTCTGCTTCTGTGGCCACCACGATGACAGTTAACGGCACGCTCCGTATTACAGGTACTAATGGCGTGACGATCAACACTGGCAATACAGATACTAGTTTAAGTAACATTGACGCCAAGGGGGATGTAACGATTACTAATACTGGTACGAACGGTGGCGGAACGGGCGTCATCACTTTTAACGGCACGGGCAATCAGACTTTGTCAGCGGGCAGCACGGTCAATCAGGGCCGTTTGCCGAAGGTGGTAATTAACCGGGCAAGCGAGTCCGGAGGTTCCAAATTGACGCTCTCGGGTATGATCAGTTTGGCTGGTGCGACTTGGACTTATACGACGGGTACGGTGGACGCGACCACTTCTAGCTCCACGCTTTATGTTGCCGCAAACACGACGGTGGATGGGCAGGGAACCAGCGCGACGATGTCATTTGATAATGTGATTGTGGGTGGTGGTACCCTGACTCTTGGCGGTAATTTGGATGTCGATCGAGAGCTCACCATTGCTTCAACGCGCACTCTGACTACCAGCAATAACAATGTTAACGTGGGAGGGAATTGGACTAATGCCGGCACTTATACTTCTGGTTCGAACACCACTACTTTTGATGGCTCGGGCAATAGCGTGATCATCACTGGCGGCACTGGTACCACTCAAGACTTTAACAATTTTACTGTCGCCAAAACCGGTTCCGGCGTGGCGCAACTTTCTACTAATGGTTTAGATGTTGATGGGACGCTTACCGTTTCTAGCGGTACGCTAGACATTAATGGCCAAGCGGTTTCGACGGTGACGACCTGTTCGGTCACGGGCACGCTTAAATTAACTGGTGACGAAACAATTTCTTGTACGCCCACTCTGAACTCTGGTTCCACTGTGGAATACAGCGCGACCTCTGGGGCGCGTGCCATTAAAAATTGGACTTACCACAGCTTAAAGATCAATGGCTCAGGCGGCACTTTTAGCGACACCGGCACGCGTTCTTTGGGTGGAGATTTCACGCTGGCAGCGGGAACTTTTTCCGCCCCGACGACCTTAAACGTCGCGGGCAACTGGACTAAGTCCGGCGGCACCTTTACGCACAATTCGGCGACCGTCGTTCTTAATGGCACTAATCAGACGATTTCTGGTAGTACTGGTTTTCACAATTTGACTAAGCAAGATTCTAATAATAACAGCACCGATTTAACTTTAACTTTTGACGAAGCGGGTACTCAGACTGTTGGGGGGTTGCTAACGCTCAAGGGCACCGACAGTGATGATCGAGTCAATTTAGTTTCTTCTAATCCTCCCGCGCAATGGAGCTTAGTAGCCAATGGCACTTTTGACATTGATTGGGTAGACGTTACAGATAGTGACGCGTCTGGTGGTAGTCAGGTTACTTTGGCTACCCCCGCTAACAACGTCAATGGTGGCAATAACTTGAACTGGGGATTTATTACCAACCAAACTCCCACCGTCTCGACGCTTGGGCCGGCTGGTTACGTTGATGGTTCGTGGACGACGGATTCCACTCCGACCCTCACCTTCAGCACCGCTGATGGCGATGGCGATACGGTGCGTTACAATGTGCAAATTGACGATAGTAGTGACTTTGCCAGTTTGGTGGTTGACGCTTATTCAAGCTTTGCCGCCGCTGGTTCGTCTCAGTACACACCAAGCACCTTATCGGATGGTTCTTATTACTGGCGCGTGCGTGTTTCAGACGGTACCGCGACCTCGAGTTTCTCCACCGCGAATAGTGGGTCGGTGGCTTTCCGGGTTGATACGGCTGGACCAAACATCTCCTCGATTTCGGCTGGCACGCCGGGTGGCAGTTCGGCGACCATTACTTGGACGACCAACGAAAATTCGACTTCTCAGGTTGAGTATGGACTAACGGCAAGTTATGGTTCGATTACTTCTCTTGATTCGAACGTGGTAACTTCCCACTCTGTCGGCTTGTCTGGACTAACTCCAGCGACGACTTATCACTATCGCGTGGCTTCCGTCGACGCGGCCGGCAACAGTGCGTCTTCGACTGATCAGACTTTCACTACGGCCGATACTTCGGAGCCCTCAGTCTCAATGACGGCACCGACAGCCGGATCTTATGTTTTGGGGACAATTACTTTGTCGGCTGATGCGAGTGACAACGTCGGCGTCAGTGGTGTTCAATTTAAACGAGGCGCCAATACATTAGTTGGTTCGGAAGACACCTCGTCACCCTATTCAATCCAATTAGATACCACCGCTTTAACTGATGGATCTTATTCTTTCTTTGCGGTCGCGCGCGACGGTGACGGGAATTACGCCACCTCTTCGACGGTGGCCGTAACGGTCGACAATACGGCGCCGACGGCCGGTTCCTTCAGCTTCACTAGCGTGACGGCCACCGCCATTACCGCCTCCTCGACGGGGGCAAGTGATGCTACTGCGGGCTTGGCTGTTTTGCCTTATCAGTACCGAAACGTCACCACGAATACCTATTCATCTTTAACGGCGGGCGCGGTGACCTCTAGTAGTCTGACGCCAAATACCAGTTATAGCTTTACGGTTGGAGTAGTCGATCAGTCGGGAAATTGGGCGACGACAACTTCGGCCGCCACTACCACCTTGGCCGCGACGCCAGTCAGCCTGACTTTTGATGAAGATGAGGTCGATCAAATTGTGGTTAGTTGGGGGGCGAATAGTAATCCGGCCGGGACTGAGTATTATGTGGAGAACACCACGGCCGCGACCAATTCTGGCTGGATCACCACGACCACTTGGACTTCGACTAGTTTGGCAACAAGTACCAGTTACTCTTTCTCGGTTAAGGCGCGAAATAGTGCTGGCGTAGAAACTTCAACTCTGACTGGATCCGCGACGACAGACGATGGAGCGGCTGATCCAGAACCTGAACCCGAAGAGGAAGACAGCGGTCGTTCTGGTGGTGGTGGGCGTTATCTCCGTCGAGTAGTTGAGGCGCCAGTCCAAGCGATCACTACTTTGTACGAAATTATTCCGGATTCATTTTGGGCTTCGACGCCCGTTGGTCCCGCCCTGCCACCCGTTAGTCCAGCTGACTTACCAGTCACTCCGCCTCCGTCATTAACTGGCGAGTGGCAGTTGGCTCCGGATTTGGCAATTAAAGATTTATTGCTTAACCCTTTGCCGGGTTCGGTGGGTGATTTAGTAACCAAGTTCCCGACCCTAGAACAATTATTTGCCAATTTGGGGGTCTCGCAAGTTGCTGATCTTAAGAAGCTTTCCGGTACGGCCATTAACCTGCCTTCGCTCGCCGAGCTTGGTGAGGAAGTGCCAACGGACACGGTTTTTGCTCGCGGGGCGGGTGGCACAATCGATAAAAAGGTCTCAGTTTTAGTGAGCGAACAGGGAACCTTTCAAAAGAATTTAAATATTTTAGCCGGGAAAAGTGTCGAATTTGTGATTAAACCCAGTCAGGAAGTGAACGCGATTAAGGGCTATTTGTTGTTAGCGGAGCGTCCCCGGCCGAACATCATTTCTCGTCTGGCTTCTCAATTGGTGGCCGCAGTGGGCTTGAGCGCTAAGGATTCGACTTCTTCGGCTACGACTGAGATCGAAAATCGTTTGGTTGTCGAAGAATTTGATTACACGGATCCTGACGGTGACGGCTTATATACTGGAACTTTGCGAACGCCGATTGTGGCTGGCAAGTATGAGTTGGTGACTACTCTGGCTTATAAGAGCGTTAAGTTGGGTACCAAAGAATTGCGTTTGACGACTGTGATTGACCCAGAGGGTTATATATTTGAACGGATTGATGGCAAGGAAGCGCGCGTGCCCGGTGCCACGGTGACTCTCTGGTGGCGCAATCCGGCCACAGCCAGTTTCGAAGTTTGGCCGGCCGATAAGTATCAGCAAGACAACCCTCAGGTCACCGCCGAAAGAGGGACCTACTCTTTCTTGGTCCCAGAGGGCTCGTACTATTTGGTGGTTCAAGCTAAGGATTATCGACCATTCCAGGGGGACGTTTTTGAAGTTCGGTCTGGCAATAGCGTTCATGCCAATATTGAATTGACGGCCGAATTTAACCTGGCACGAGTCTTTGATTGGAAATTGATTCTTTTGATCGTCACACTTGTGCTTTTGGGGTATAATTTCTACCGAGATCGAAAGCATTAATCCTGAAAGATGAAAAAATATTCTACCCCCCTCCTTATTTTGCTGGTAGTGATTTTAGTTTTTTTGACTTGGCGTTACCGGTCCCTTTATCAGCGGGCAGAATCTCAATTGGCTGCGGTGGCTCAGAGTGCCCAAACTCTTGAGTTTACCCAGTTGTTTATTCAGAAGATTTTGCAGGCTGAGGGGGCGATTGATTTTGACACACGGTTGGAATTAGAAAATCGGGTGCGCGCGCTCCAAAATCCAGAAATTTTGGCCGCTTGGCAATCTTTTACCTCGAGTGCTACTCAAGCCGAAGCTCAGCAGGAGGTCAAGGAGTTATTAGCTTTGTTGATCGATCATGTTGAAGTTGGCCGTTAGGTGGTCGGGATTTTTATTTTTTGCTTGGACGGCTTTGGTAGTGGGGGCGGTGACTGACTTTCAGGCCGTCGGGGACGTCAC
>CAZYXJ010000004.1:20879-24535 GCA_964651115.1 uncultured Candidatus Saccharibacteria bacterium
GTTGATTTGGTGATTAGTTCCGGCTCAACGGCTGAGTCGATCGAATTTTCGGCCGGAGAATTTTTTGTTACTAATCCGGGAACTTTTTCTTTTTCGGCGGCCAGTTCGGGGGTTGCCAGTTTGCGCGCGGAGCGAGAGGCGAGCGTGGTGGCTTGCGAAGAAAATGTTGACCCTGGTACTACCGCCCTAACTCTACCGTTAACGGCCGGTCTTTACGAACTTATTCCTTCGTCCTTAGGGTGTGAGTCGGAGGAAGAAGAATCTGTGGCCACTACCACTCCCGAACGGGATAAGCCCGGCTTGCCAGTGCGAGTGATTAGTCCGGTTTGGCGTTCAATTGCCACGGCGCCTAGTGGCCAGCCAGGAGGAGTTTCAGCGCCAACGAGGCGGTTGGTGGTCGGTTCGATCGGTGATGATGTGCGCCAGCTCCAGGTGATTCTTAATCGTGATCCGCGGACGAGGGTGGCGGTGGCGGGCCCAGGATCACCAGGGCAAGAGACAACCGTGTACGGAGGATTGACCCGCGCCGCGGTGATTCGGTTTCAGGAACAATATGGCATCGTGGCCGGTCCAACGACGCCTGGGTATGGTGAAGTTGGCCCACTAACTCGTGCTAAAATTGCCGAGCTTTCCGTTCCGGCCGCGACCGAAGAGCCTGAGACCAGATTGAATTTATTACAAACTTACGTGCGTCTTTTGGAGGAGTACGTGCGTCTTCAGCAAGCGTTACAACAATAATCTATGAAATATTTAAAATTAGGACTGGCGTTTAGTTTGGGTTTAGGGATCAGTTTTTCGGCCGTGGCGATTGGCGCGACGACGATTGGTAACAATATTTCGACGGGCGGTAATCTAGAGGTGACGGGTAATGCTACGACCACTGGAGATCTCGTCGTTGAGGGTGATTTGACGATTGAGGGGTCGTGCGTTGGTTGTGGTTCTGGCGGAGTTTCGTCAATTTCGGTTAACGGATCGACGACGACAATCAGCGGCTTTACGGCATTGGGCACCACGACGATTACCGGGATTACTAATCAGTATCTGCCGCACGAGGGTAAATATGCTTATTTTTATGCCAGCACTTTTGGCCAAACTCAGCCGACCGGACTTGATCCGAACGCTGGCAAGATGAGCCACTGGAGCTTCGGTGTTTCCGACCCAACGGGCGCGAGCGACACCAAGCGAGGCGATGTGACTTATTGGACCGGCTACAACTTAAATGAGACGGGCAATGCTCAGGTTTGTGACACGATTGACAATCACTGTATTTTTGATCGGACGGAGGTTTATTGGTGGGACGGCACTAAGCCGGTTTACGAGCACCACATGGGTTACATCGACCGCAACGGCGTCACTCACCGGATTTGGAATCAGCAATCAGAGCTTAATAACTCCAATACAGTTTTGAGTTTGGGCGCGACGGCTTTCGACGTTTACGATACCGGTAACAATACTAGTTACTTTACTCTCAGTAGCACTTCGGCCAGCTTCGTTAGTCAGGCGACCATCAATATGAAGAACGGCGCCTATTTGGTTGGCCAACGAAACTCCTCGGCCGGTGGCTCGGGAGTTAATCTAATTGGTGTTCAGTCGGCGATTAATACGATTGCCATTGGTGGCGCGGCGGCGACTAACGGTTTGTATCTCAACGATCCAGTTATCCGCGGTAATGATGACGATGAGACGGCCATCGCGATTGGTTCGGATACCCAAACAGTTAATGACGATACCAATGTCATTAAATTTGTTCGGGCTCAATACAATGTTTCTTCCCCACAATCAACCTTGAGAACTTCGAGTCCTCATGTTTCTATTTCGGCCTCAAGTTCAGAAATTCGTTTAGGCACGGGATTATTTTATTCCCAAGATACCGTTTTGCGTCGGGCGGCGGCTAACAATTTTCAATTTACAGCGGGAGCGGCGGCTACTAGCACTTTGACGATTGGTAGCGCTAATTACAGCAAGGGTTCATGTCTGGAGCTCTATGATACCGCTGGCAATGTGGTCTATGCTTATGTGCCGGCCGGGGGAACGGCTTTCACGCTCTCGTCAACGAGTTGCAAATAGGGCCGGTGGAGTGATAAGCTCAAGCTTAATTATTCTGGGCGCTTAATTCTTAATGGTTATGAAATACTTGATGGCGGTGGTGGCAGGAATGTTAGCAATGACTGGTTTGGTAACGGCCCAGACTATCTGGACGGGCACGAATGATGCCGCTGGTAATTCCCTAATTAATCTTCCGGTTTTGGGCCAGACTCCAACGGACGCTAGCTACGTTCGCACGCTTACTCCTCCCGACTATGGCACGACTTATCCAACGACGGCTGATCCGGCCGCTGGTAAGTCCGGTCTTTGGGTTGAGGGCATGGGCGCGTTGATTGGGGGCACCGGTTCCGTTCGCGGCGACCGCGCCTTTTTCCGGGGTTACAATCTTTCGCCCACCGCCAACGGTCAGGCTTGTGCTGCGATGGACAATCACTGTATTTTTGATCGGACGGAGGTTTACTATTGGAACGGCACCTATCCTTCTTACGAGCATCACATGGGCTTTATTGGCCGCGACGGCATTGTGCGCCGGATCTGGAACATGCAGGCTCGGCTTGATAAATACGCCATTGACCTCGGACTTCAAGCTACTCAGTTCGCTGTTTACGATGAGTACACGCCGGGCGTGGAGAATTCTTACTTTTCTTTGAGTAGTACGACGGCGATGTTTAATCAGACCACTGGCTTGGTCCTGAATCGCAACAACATGCCGCTCTTGGGTTTGCGCACGGCTTCCGCCGGTGGCAGTAGTACTCGTTTGTTGACTCTCAATAATATCAACATGATTCAGATGGGTGGCGCCGCTCCTTACAACGGCCATTCCTTTATCACGCCAGTGTTATGGTCATCTGATGAGTCTCATACAATTGCCCTTGGTTCGGGAAATAATGTGATTAACGACAATGACGGAGTGATCAAGTTCGTCAAAGCGAAGTACAACATTACTGCTCCAGCCGTTACTCTCCAGACGATGAATCCGCATGTGGCGATCAGTGCTTCTAGCTCCGACATCCGCTTGGGCGCTTCGGCCAACTTCTTTGACCTTGATACGCGGATCACTCGGCCAGCGGCCAATAACCTGCAGTTGACCGCGATGACTGCCAATGCCACGACCACCATTACCTTGGGTCGTAGCGGCCAAAATAAGGGTACTTGTTTAGAGCTATTTGACCATGCCGGTAACCCGGTTTACCTTTCGGTGGCCCCTGGCGCCAACACTGTTTCGGTCTCGCCGGTGAGCTGTAAATAGGGGCTTGACTTGCCTTTGGCCATAAGTATACTAAGAGGGCTTCGGCTTAAGGGACGAAGCGGTCTTTGACAATCGAAAAGTGTTGTATGTTTGTGAGTTTTCTTTTGTTCCGTTTCATTCGATGGGCTATTGCCGCCAAGGCAGTAGTCTTTAATTAGAGTTTGATCTTGGCTCAGGATGAACGCTGGCGACGTGGATAAGGCATGCAAGTCGAGCGCCCCGCAAGGGGAGCGGCAGACGAGGTAGTAACACGTAGGTACGTACCCCCAAGTCGGGCATAGCTAGCCGAAAGGTTAGGTAATTCCCGATGGTCTCTTCACCAATTGGTGGAGAGTAAAGATTTATCGCTTGGGGAGCGGCC
>CAZYXJ010000005.1:0-8510 GCA_964651115.1 uncultured Candidatus Saccharibacteria bacterium
GTGGTTTCGTTGGCGTTTGCGAGGTTGCGTTCGACGATCGCTTCGATCATCTGGCGCTGTGCAGACGTTGCGTCTCCACCACAGATCTCAACGCATGCGGACCACGGGTCCGATAGGCTTCTGCCCATTTGGGACGTCAGGTACACATATGTCTCAAGTTCCACTACACGATGGATCTCGTCAGAAATGAGGGAGCAGATCGCGGTGTAGAGCTTGCCTACATGGTAGACAGGATTCTTGCCGCAGCAAGCTTCCATGCTCATGTGCCGGGTGAACGGAATGACGCCGTTGTATCTGTTGCCTCGTCCTACGACACCTTCGTCGCCGCTCTCGATCGCGCTTCCAGTCAACGTAAGGTAGTAATCCGATTTGCTAGGATTATCCCTTGTGTTGAGCGAAACACTGACATTGAACTGCCCGAACTTTGACGCCACCAACCGTTTGATAGCGTCTTCAAGGAATCTCAGTTTCTCGAAGTAGAATTCCTTGCTCGGAGTGTGAGCAGCGACGAAAGGAATGCAGACGGTGATATCCATCCGCTTTTTCATGCGTCTGGCCATCACCTTGATATCCGTGCCGACATAGGGATGGAGCTTTTTGAATTCCTTCCCGTTCAGCGTTGTCTCGACAAGCATCACAATTTTCTCAGTGGCACTGAGTGGACTGTAGGCTACGGCCGTCGAGGTATCGTTCGAGCGCAGACTGTTGTCGTGGAATACCGCGAATTCCTTCTGAGGAATCTCGAAGAAGAACTGGCGTTCATTCTGCGTCGATCCATCAGCTTCGTATACGACGCCGGGGCCGGGTGCGAAGTGGGTGTTGTCGACGATCCTGAGCCATTGATCCAAGTCGAGAAGAGGCAGAACGTCTCCCAGGTGCTTGTGGGCCGTCTCTTTGACGATCTCGAGATAGGGAATTGTCTCTTGCTGCCAGGTTCGAGTGAATCGGCAGTTGAGGTAGAGCCTGATCGGCTTCTGCATCTCTCCGCTGCCGAACCTGACCTTGGCTGATCCGCCGGACAGAGCGATCTTGTCGACCATGTGTCGCAAGATGATACCGTAGCGTTTCAGGCAGTACTGTGAGTATGCCTGCGACACCTTTTCAGCGATCGTATCGCAGAGGGTATCTGGATGACCAATGCCCTTGCGTTCGACGACCTCGAATTCGGTGTTGTCGATGCGTGGCGTTCCTGACGAGTAAACGAGCAGGTTATTTTTGTCCATTCGTGTATCTCCTAAAAGGGGATGATTGTGAATGTGCAGTAGTGACTGAAAGAAAATTATAATATATATCAGCACATGTCAATATCTGCCGGTAATGTTCCCCTGCGGGTGAAATGATGATTACCGAGCAAGGGTGGGTTAAAACACAGTAAATAGCCATCTATTGACATAGAGGCAATTTAGGTGTATACTGTACGGGTAGTTCTTTGATAGATACTTGCGAGTTGGTCACAGCGAAAAGCGGCTTAGAAATAGGCCTCTCCTCGCTGTGACCATTCTGGCCCATTTTGCCGCCATCGGCGTCGCCGATACCCGGTCCTTCCGTCTGGCCGAGGCCCCGGACTATGTTAACCAGAGTTCTTTAATCGGCGACTTTAACAAATATAATATTCTAGCGGCTGGCACGTCGCTGCGGGCTCCGTCGAGGGCCCGCGCAGGTGGCGCGATTGCGACCAGGTGTTCTCTCGCAATCCGCCAGCTGGCGAATGACACTCTGTCCCTTGGTCCGCCAGCCGGCGGATTTGACCCTCGGTCTGCTTCGGCGGATTGGGGGTCATTTTTTTATATTAAAATTTCCTCTGATATACTGTCTCTCGAAATCATGCGTTACGCGGCGGTTACGGCTTCCCGCTACCGAACCCAGTATCCATGCATCGAGAGTATCTGCGGTTAAGGCTTCGGATAGGGTGGTGCATGCAGACACTTCAAAAAAATGAAGCTACTTGGTATGGGGTTTTAAGGCATTACGATGCCGGATTCGATTCAGCCTTGAGAGTATTCGAGGGGCGGTGAAATAGACGAGACTCCATACAATGCTACGCCACGTTCAACCGTTGGAACGACAAGCGCAAGGTGAACGTCAACCGCAACGACAACGACTGGAACGACAACTGGTGGTTCGCCGGTGTTCGCAACTCACTTCATTTCTCTCCCTATTTCTTGGGGGAGTTTTGTTTTGTAAGCTGACCGTTCCAACCGCCGAGCATTTTTCCTGCCTCATCGAGAAGAACTGAGAGGGTAATATATTTCTTATCGTCAAAAGATTTCGTTTCCCCTGGACGGTTTTTAATTATTCCCAAGTCGCACCTCCAGTCCGTCTGTGATTTGCCGCCCGACTGGCCGTCGTCGGTCAGCGCTTTGCTTCAGGAGCATTTTGGGGAATCTCTGTCCGACCTCAACTTTAATCTCAGTTACAACCAGGGGTCTGGGGCTGGGCAGACGGTGCCGCATGTGCACTGTTGGGTGATCGTGCGGACGGAGGACGAAGCCGATTTAACCCGCGGAGTTGGTCTGGCCCAGATCATCGATCGTGGGAAATGTGGCCGGTTCCTGACGGCTAAGCAGTGGGAGGAGTTGTCTATCCTGCTCTATCGAGTGGCCGACGAGAGGGAGGATGATCGAAAGGGTCCCGGGAGTTATTCTGTTAACAACGCTCAGTCTGTCCGGGAGTGGCTTTTCTGGCTTGATAGAAGGGATAAACCAAAAGGAGTTTTTTAAAATGTCCCCCGAGCGGCGTGAGCGGCTCGGGGGATTTGTTATGATTAATGGACTAAATGATGACTTTTCGGGAAAAGATTTACGCATTGACGCGGGCCATCCCACACGGTCGCGTTGCGACCTACGGCCAGCTTGCCAAGCTGGCCGGCCGCCCAGGGGCGGCGCGGGCGGTGGGGAGTTTTTTAAAAAATAATCCCGATCCGACTAAGACGCCTTGTCACCGCGTGGTGGCCAGTGATGGTAGTTTATCTGGTTACGCTTTCGGTCGCGGGGCGGCTAGCAAGAAGCGGTTGCTTAAGCGCGAGGGGGTTAAATTTATTGGTGAGCGGGTCAACCTAAAAATCAGCGGACAATAAAAAAGACGGTTGGTGTGCGGTGCTCGGAGAGCAGTGCTTTACCTAACCGTCTGTGTTTTGGTGCCCTTCCTTTGTCGCGGACAAGGAGTGGGGCGAGGGCTAAGGCCCTCAAGATGTGGTTGAGCGATTTCTCGCCCGTGTGGGGGTTCTAGTTGTCTGGAGCCGGGAGGCTCCACTTCCTACTGATCACTCTGCTTCCTCCTTGAATAGAAATGAATAGAGTGATGCTTACTATCTTAAATTAATCGTAAAATTTTTGCAAGTTTTTTGTGGGCTTATGATATTATTAATCCATATGAAAAAGTACATTATATTTTTTGGTCTGGTCTTGGCGGCGATCGCGGTCGGTGCGACTCCCGCGCAAGCTAAATGTGATTTTGCCCGCGATCTAGAGGTCGGCGCGGTGGGTGAGGATGTTCGTTGTCTTCAGCAATTTTTAAATACCGAAGGTTTTAAGATTGCTGAGAGCGGCGTGGGCTCACCAGGACAAGAAACTAATTTGTTCCGCGAGGGGACGCAGTCGGCGCTTAAGCGTTGGCAGTCATCCAAGGGACTTTCTTCGACGGGTTACTTTGGCCCCCTTTCGCGCGCGGCTTACGACGTGAGCGTCAGTGCTCCCGCTCCGATTATTGTTCCCGATCCAGTTGTTATTCCCGGGCCGGCTCCTGAGCCGAGCACGGCCGCGATCGAACGCAAAGCCCGCTCTCTAATCAAAAGTTTAAAAAAGACGATCGAAGATGTTCGTGATGATGTAGAAGACGCGGAGGATGACGGGGAGGATGTGGCGGGCCTCGAAAAAATTTTAGACAAGGCTGAGGAAAAATTGATCGACGCGCTCTACGCGTTTATTGATCAGGATTACGAGGAGGCGGTGACTTTGTTAGATCGCGCCGCGGACTATGCGGAAGACGCGCGAGAGGATGTTGGAGGAAACAAAGATGATGCGAAAAAGGCAATCAGTGATGCTGATGATGCATTTGATAACGCCAAGGAGGAGATTGATGACGCTGACGATGATGGAAAGGATGTTGATGAGGCTGAAGATTTGCTTGATGACGCGGACGACAAGCTTGATGACGCTAAGAAGTCCTACAAAGATGGTGACTATAAGGATGCGGAAGAGTTAGCTCAGGAAGCTGAGGATCTTGCTGATGAGGCAGTCGATGCGATCGGCAATTAACGTCGACGAGTTTTTTCTCGCCAGATCACGAAGCCGATGGCCGCCAGGCCCAGCGCTAACCAGATGAGATTTTCGCCGCGGTCAATGACCGCGGCGAACTCGTGGTACGCCGCGCCGGCGTACCAGCCGATTGTTCCCAAGATCAGAGCTCGCGCGAAGGTGCCCAGTGCCGTCGCCCATAAATAAGTAAAGAAGGGGATTCGAAAGATGGCCGCCCAGGCTGTGATGGCGACGGTGGGCATAATTGGCAGAGCGCGACCGAGGCCAATAATTAGCTCGTCTTTCCAGCCGCGGGTGACCCGGTCGTGGATCGCGCTCACGTCTCGTTCGCTGATCCCAAACCATTTGCCCCAACGGTCGAGGGCGGCGGAACCGCCCCAGCGGATGAGTAGGTAGATTGGCACCGAACCGATGGTGACGCCCAGCGCCGCCGGCAGGGCGATCATCGTAATTAATTTTATCGCTAGGGTGTTGGACCAAACTTCTCGTCCCAGTAACACAAAACCGCTACCAAGTTGCACCAGCGAGGAGGGGATGATGGCAATTAACTCTTCGATGATGGAGGCGGCAAAGACGCCAAAAGCGCCCCAGGGCAGGAGCGTGGTTTCGATGTAAGCCATCAAGGTGGATATCATTGTGCGCACATTATAGCATGCACGTGATACACTAGAGTTAGGTCTAGAAAATTATTTTTTATATGCCACGCATGAAAACAACAAAAGAAGAGATGGTGGGCGGTAGCTGTTCGTCGGGTGGGTGCGGTTGTGGCCACAGCCATGTTTTGGGTCGCTGGATTTTGGGGATCATTGTGATTGTTCTGATCTTTGCTTTGGGGATGAAGTTTGGGGAGCTTAAGTCGATGGCCTTTGGTGGTGTTGGTTGGAGTGAGCGTTCCAGCTGGTGCCCACTCCACAAGCAACGAGCCTTGCCGGTGGAGAGTCCGCTTGGTGCCTCTGTTGACGAAGCGCCAGCCGCCGAATAAGCTATCGCTATGAATTTTGTGAGCCAGGTTTATAAGTGGGTAAGAGCTCACCCTGGTTATGCTACGTCCGCCGCCCTGTTGGGCGGCTTCGTGCTCGACAATCTTACTCTGCGACGCGTCGATTTATTTTTAGAAAATTTAGTTTTTGCCATTTACTTGGCGATTATTGCCATCGGGACGGCGTATGTGGAGTATTACGAGAGCCGAGGCGCGCGGAGCCGACTGGCCGAGCGGGTGCGTACCTTGGTACCGCTCATCATTCAATTTTCTCTTGGTAATTTGATGAGCGGATTCTTCGTTTTTTATTCTCGCAGTGGTTCGCTGTGGCACAGCTTTCCCTTTTTAGGTTTCTTGGCGTTGGTCATGATCGGTAATGAAGTGCTGAAGTCTTATTACGAACGATTAGTTTTTCGGGTCGGTCTGCTTTTTTTAGCGCTGTATTCGTTTTTGATTTTCCATTTGCCGGTGGTCTTAGGTCGGATGGGCGCCCTCATCTTTTTGCTGAGTGGTTTGGTGAGTGTCATTCTGATTCTTATTTACGGTCAGTGGGTGACGCGCTTTAGCCGTGATGTGGCGAGAGCACGTCGTGATATTTGGTTAATGGTTGCGGGGGTGGTGGTGATTATGAACACTTTTTACTTCACCAATATTTTGCCGCCGATCCCGTTGGCCCTGTCTTCGGGGGATGTTTATTATTCGGTTGAGCGTGTCGGGTCGGACTACGTGCTCGAGGCACCGCCATTAAGTTGGTGGGAAAAAATTAAAATTTATCCGCCAATTGAGCTTAAGTCGGCGCAAAAACTTTTTGCTTATAGCGCGGTCTTTGCGCCCACTAAACTCTCCACCACCATCGTCCATCATTGGCAACGTTATGATGAGTCATCGGGTGAGTGGGTTAGCGCTGGACGGATCGCCTTTCCGATTAGCGGTGGTCGCGACCAGGGTTATCGGGGTTATTCGGAAAAGGGTTCACTCGCGCCTGGACGCTGGCGGGTCGACGTGGAGACGGCGCGGGGTCAGATTATTGGTCGGATCCGCTTTCGGGTCGCGGCTGTGTTATAGTGGCGTTTATGCAGTCTAAGGTGGCGCCACTGGTGCGCGAAACATTTTTAGAAGTCGTCAGTCGGTCGGTGGGTACACCCATCTTTCAAACTTTGTGGGCGGAGGTAGACGGAGCGCGGACGGATGTGACGCGCGGCGGCGAATTATCTTGCGCTTTTTTTGTGTCGGCTCTGGCGGCCGCTTTCGGCTGGCTTGATCACGTCCACGCGACCGTAGCCGGGACGGAAAAAGTTTTGCCTAATCATGGTTGGTCTCTCGTTGACTCACCGGCGCCGGGCGATATTTTGGTTTGGGAGACAAAAATTGATGAGCGGGGAGAGAGTCATGCCCACATCGGTTTTTATTTAAATAATGAGCAAGCCGTGAGCAACAGTAGCACCAGCCGCACACCAGAAAAGCATCATTGGACTTACGATGGGACTCGCCAAGTGCGCGCTATTTATAGGCGCCAGTGGTAGGGCTTGCTTGCGCGAGAAAAATTTTTATCGCCGAAAAGTTATCCCCGTTGACTGGTGAACGAGTGTTCACTTATACTAGGGTCATGAGTAAAAAACAATTGATCAGCGTCTTGCGGGTAGAGCTCGCGTGGATCAATCGCTTGATTGATCAGCGAATCGTTCGAGGTTTGTCTTATGGTCAACTGGCGCGCCGTCATCGCGAATTATTGGGTCAGCTATCTCGAGTATGAAGCTGGAGCAGGCCCGTGCCTTGGTGGCGAAGTTTTATCAAGAGTATCGCCGGATGCCCTCTTACGCTGAGGTGGCCAAGCTCTGTGGTTTTAAATCTAAAAACGCGGTTGCTAAATTAGTCGCCAAGTTGGTCGAAGGCGGGGTGGTGGAGCAGGATCGTCAGGGCAAATTATTGCCGGCCAAATTGTTTGGCGCCGTGCCGGTCTTGGGTCTGGTGGAGGCCGGATTCCCGACGGTGGCGGAGGAGGCCGAGTTAGATACTTTGAGTCTTGATGATTATCTAATCGGCAATCGCGACTCAACTTTTATTTTAGAAGTTAAGGGGGACTCGATGATCGACGCCGGTATCCATGAGGGGGATATGGTGATCGTGGAGCGGCGCGAGACCGCTCGCGAGGGCGATATTGTGATCGCCGAGATCGATCACGGCTGGACGATGAAGTATTATCGACTCAAAAATAATCGGCCATATTTAGAACCAGCTAATCCGAAGTATCGCCCAATCTATCCAACGGAAAGTTTTCGGATCGCCGCGGTGGTGCGAGGGGTGGTACGCAAATATTAGTCTCGTGATATGCTGTCGGTTATGAATAATCAGCCGACAGAAATTTTAACGGCGCTAAAATCTTTAAAACGGCCACTGCTCCATTGCCATCCCAATCCTGATCCCGATAGTTATGGTAGCGCGTTGGGGCTCGCCGCTTGGTTCCGGGCTCGCGGCGCGATGCCGACGGTAATTGCTGGCGATGCGCCGCTCGCGGATTTTGCCCAATTTTTACCCGGTGGCGAGACGGTGGTAGCGAAGTCTTTCGGGCAGGTTAATCAGGCTGACCATGACGGCTTTGTAATTCTCGATGCGGGCGCGCCCAATCGCGTGAGCGTGCGAGATCAAGTGATTTTTCCGGATAATTGGTTGACGGTGATTATTGATCACCACCAAACGACGCAAAATTTTGCCCAGCTGGCTTGGATTGATCCGACTTACGCCTCCACTACCGAAATGCTGACTGATCTTTTGCGAGCTGGCGGGGAAGATATTTCCCCCGAGAGTGCCGTGAATTTTTTGGTCGGGATGTATACGGATACTGGGGGTTTTAAATATGGATCGACAACTGCTAGAACTTTTACTTTGGCTGGTTTTTTGCGAGAGCGGGCGGCTAATTACAGCGAATTAATTTTCCAACTAGAAAATAATAATTCTCCGACGTTCATTCGCTTCCAGGCGCTCGGCTTTTCAGCGGTGGAAGTGGTGGCGGGCGGTCGGGTGGCGCTGGTGGCTCTTTCTCATGAACAGCTTGCGGCCGCGCAAGTTACCGAAGCGGATACTGGTGGCTTGGCGTTGCCGACGATTCTTAAGTCGGTACGGGGTTGGGATTTGTGTTTAGCGCTTTATGAGTGGGAGCCAGGGCGGGTAAAGTTTTCGGCGCGGACGCGAGACGCCAAGCGCTTTGATGTGTCGCGCTTGGCGTCGGCCTTGGGCGGCGGCGGCCCAGACCCCCCCCCCGGCGCCCCCCGGGGCCG